>CANIKO010000010.1 GCA_947468275.1 Bacteroidota bacterium | reverse complement strand
TCTTTCTTGTTTTTCATCGTTTCTGCCAGCCAATAAAATTTTTTATAATTTTCAAAACAGCAGGTAACATTTGGAAGATTCATCGTACTTAAAAAAAGATTTTCGCTAAAAAAAACATAATCAGTAGCTATAATCATTGGTATGTTTTGTTTTGTTTCTCCAAGCTTATGTTTCATCCATTCGGTATGATTTATTACATCCGATACAAATTTTCGTTCCACAGCATAAGTTTCTCCTTGTTTATTAGCAAGGTGTGTGGCTTGTTTTGGTGTTTCGATAATAAAAAAAACCGCTATACAAAAAATTGATGCCAGTAAGAAATTATAGTATTTATTAACAGGTAATGATAGGAGTATAAAAGGAATGATAAGCGCATTGCAAAATGCCAAAGCCAAATAAAATCTGCAATAATGAAAAAGCACGTCCACGGAGCCATCTGAAACCTTACTAAAACCAAAGGACATAAAGAGCATTAAAACAAAAAGCAATATTAGTGAACCTTTTATCCAATCTTTTTTTATGAACAACACTATCGTCAGCATCAAAGGCAGCAAAAGGGATAAAAAACCAAGTTTACTAAAAAATGGAGTAACGTTGTTTAAGTATTTATCCATATAATCTATATGCTCCATAAGAAATGACATTTTAAAGGTCAACTTCCATTGTTTATGAAGAAATTCGGAATCCAGAATTTTGGCATAATGAGACGTTATTAAGCTATAAAAAAGTGAGCCAGCAATACCTATCCCTATAAAAAAAGCATTTTTAATACTCGGAATAAAAAGAAATAAAAGCAGGATCAAGAAAACCGAATTTGGATTTAACTGAAATGCCAATCCGGCCAATAACCCTGAAAAAATCAAAAGTGGTTTTGTTGTAAATTTTGTCACTAATATCATGGCCATTAAAGCCAGTAATATACCTGCCAAATGCCCTTTGGCTGCAAAAAGAATGGCATAGCAATCGGCAGGTAATAATGAAAAAATAGCAATAAATAAAGAGCCTAATTGATGTTTTGGATAGAGTGTATTTAGGTTATAACCTAAAATTATGGTTAACAAAAATGTCCAAAATACATTTGAAAATGGAAGCGCATAAAACAAAGGCATTCCCATTTTATAAAAAGGCACTGCAATAAAACTTTCGAGCATACTACCATAATCACAACCATAAATAAAAGGTGTGTAAAATATTCCTTTCGAAAAATTATAGCATCCATACCAAAATAAAACCTGGTCATTATCAGTTAAAACAAAATTAAAGTGTGTGACTACTATTATCAGGCGGGTAGCAAGTAATGCAACCACAAAAAAGAAAAAGTATTTCAGAAAAAAATCGCCTAAGAATTTAGCGCTATTAGAAAATGTTTTCACAATTTAAGCAGATGACCCGTTCCTCGCTGTTCCGTTATTTCTTTGAAAAACGAGGGTTCAGCGAGATAGCGAATATTTCCTTTGTTAAAAAATTTAACGGATAGTTTATTTTTAGGATTCACAAAGCAATCCAGTGGCGTGTGAGAATCAAGGTAGATATCATCGCAAAGCAGTTTTCTAGCATCCAAAACGGTTATTTCTTCAATGCTGCAAGTCAAGATATTTGACCATCCTTCCAAAAATATATTGCCCGAATTAATACTATGAACCTCCAAATATCCAAGTTTAAGCTTGAGATTGATATCTCCTAACCCATAGTTTTTTAGTTTTAAATAATTTGATTTTTCAAAATGAAGTGTGTCAATACTTTTCAGGTTTGTAGCTGAAGATATCTCAATATCATTCAAATATTTTACCCTAATTTCAATAGTAATTTTTCGATCATAACTTCTCACAAAATTGCAAGTATTTTTATTTTCAATGGTCAGAGTATTGTTATTAACCTTAGTAATTATTTGGTTGATTATATGGCTACCGGCAGTAATTTTAACCTGTTCAGTTTGATTTGTATCCTGAGTTAATACTAAATCAAATTTTTCGCCAATGTTAATTTTATTAAAAGAACCCAACTCTCGTGTTACGGTTACATCATTTCCTGTTCCTTGAAAACAATCGTTCCATTGGTCTTTTCGGCAACCACAAAAAACCAAAATAAGGAGTAATACGAATTGAATTTTTATACTAAACCTCATTTTTTAAATCGTTTAAATTTATAACCAATACCCCATTCAAAATAATCGGCCGTTCCAAAATGCACTTTAAGTGTACCGTTTAAAAACCAGTTTTTGTTCAGCTCATAACGGAATCCAATTCTCTGATACGTGAAATACTTTGTTTGATATGGATTTAAAAGATAAAAGCCTACATCGGTAAGCATTGCAAACCTACCAATATCATAACGATGACCAATTAGCACACCAAGTTCAGTACTATTGTCAATTCCCACTCTTGGATTCGAAGTGCTAAGAAAATGAGAATAGGGATGTGTAGGATCCCAAACCAAATCAGCCCCGAGATACCATCGTCTAACTGGAGTAATTTGATGAAGCCAACGATAGCCCATACTTACAATATTAAATTGCCGTGGATTGGAAACAAACTTTTCCTTATAACCATAGTTTATTAATACTTCATGCCGTTTAGTGGTTGGTTTAAATGATTTTGTTGTATCAATATTTTTGGCCTTCACATTTCCAAAACCCACTTGCAACCCTAAAAATAATGATGGCATATTAATACCGAGATTAGGAGTCCGCACACTTCCATTAGAATAATGCGTTAATCCTAATCCTGATTTAAAAGTGACTCTAGAAGAAATTTTAGTTTGATAAATAAGCCCAAGTTGAATATTTCCATTCCAATTGCTGCCGATAGCCATATTTTGACGGTTATTATAAAAATCAAATTTTCGAGTAATATAACCAACTCCAGTACCCAATCGCAATGCTAAATAATTTTTACCTTTACCCGCAATTCTGAACTGAAAATTAGCCCCTACAGCATAAACCTTTCCACTGAGTTTTGGTTTTCCAAGGTCTATATATATAAAATCATAACCGATTTGGGCATTTTTATAAAAACGGCTCCAATATTTATCCTGATTATTAATTCGTGCAACCGATAATTCAAAGCCCTTGATGTGTTCTTCCAAATTTCTGGCATCATCCGTATGAGCAAATAAAAAGCCAGGATAATACATGCCACCGCCGGCCCATTTGTTCTGTGCATTCGCAGTCAAGGAAACCATTAAGGCTATTAATGGCACTATTATTTTAAAAAAAGCAGATCGCATTGACTTAATGCAAAACAAAGGAAAAAGGTTGAATGAAAGTCATATATTTTATTAATCACAATGTAAAATTATTTTAGTGAAAAGTGAATCAAAGCTCAAAATCAATTAAGCACTTTGCTGTTAATAATAAATCATCCTAAATTCGACCATTAATTAATGAATATCAGAACTGTATTTGCAATCCTTTTTCTTTGTGGTCTCACCTCTTGTTTTGAGGTAATTGAGGATATTTCATTTAAAAAAGACGGTTCGGGTGTTGTTAAACTTATTCTCAATTTAAGTCAAAGTAAAAATGAAATAAATACCCTTATGAAATTAGATAGTTCATCGGGTTATAAAATACCAACCGAAAGTGATATTAATTCCTATTTGAACAGAGTGCTGCAATCACTAAAATCTACGGAAGGGTTGAGTAATGTGAGTATAAAGCGAGATTTTAAAAATTGGATTTTTGAAGTCAAATCAAATTTTAAAAATAGCGAAAATTTAGAAAAAGGATTGCAAAGTGTTCACGCTGAGTTTGCCGAAGGCGAGCCTTTGCTATTGAAGAATAAACTAATTTATAATGGCAGAACGTTGCAAAGAGAAACTCAATATATTGATGAAAACACAAGAAAAGAACTAAACAAACCAACAGAAAAAAAGATATTTGCCAAGGCTAAATATACCAGCATTTATCGCTTTGAAAACACAATAGAAAAAAGCAGCAATACTCGGGCAATAATATCGCCAAGCAAAAAAGCAATTATGCTTCAAAGCAATATTTTAAACATAATAAACGGAAAAGAAACTCTACAAAACCATATCCTACTAAATGAACCGTAATCTGCTCTTAGTTTTATTTTCATCTGTTTATATACAGCTGAATGCACAATTATCTTTAGAAAAGAGAATACCAAAAGAGGCAAAATTTGTGTTATCTTTCAATCTCAATTCCCTTTCTCAAAAAGTAAATTTTAACGACTTAGGCAATTATGATTTTTTGAAAAAACTGGACAGCGAACCATATATTTTCCCAAATACAATTTTGAAAGAATTGTTCCGATTACCTGATAAAGCAGGGATATCCCGCGCAGGTAAGTTATTTATTTATACTGAAAATCACGACAGCATCAGTAATATTACCTATCTTATCACAATTTCAAATGCACAAAACTTTGAAACCCGAATGTCCGATATTTTAAAAACTAAGCAATATGATGCTTCGTTTAAAAAAGAGGGAAAAATTAAGGTTTTGAATTATAATCACAAACTCAGTATTACCATAACCAAAGATTATGTCATTATTTCTAATTGGGAGCTTCCCTATTATTCATACTACGACTATGATGAATATAACGAGGCAAGAAACAAGGTGGTAATGGTAATAGATAGCACCAAATACGCCAACATGCCTGCGGATACTGCACAATATGAATCGGATAAAACCCCGTCAGATTCATTGGCAATTGAAGAACAAGAAATTTCAAAGCCCGAAGAAGAAACAGTACCTGATTCAATTATGGTGGATGATATCGCAGCAGCAGTTGATGCTGCGGCCTCTTCTGTTGGCGAATCAGAATATTACAATAATGCCTATGATAACGATTCGTTAATGAAACAATTTGAACGCAGGTGGGCTGCCAAGAGAAAGGCTAACGAAGACGAATTTTACGCCCGACATGATCGTAAAATGAGTCACAGGCAAAAAAATATTAATGAGCTGAAACCAACGAATTGTATAATGTCGAACCCTGAATTTATAAAGGTTTTTACAAATAAAGATGATATTATTTATTGGTTTGATTATCAAAGTTACTCACAACAATTAATTGATATAATGGGCGAGAGGTATTCATACAATTATGATACCGCTTTGATGAGAGTGATGTCAAAAAACCAGCCCAAAAACCAATTGGCTGAATTTTTAGATAACAATTCAATGTATGGCCTGGGTAATTTTAATCGAGGTGAAATAAAAATGAATTTTTATAACAGTTTCAATTCTATTTCAAAACCTTTTGTTGAAAAAATATATGCCAGCACCATAAACGCTGATTTTTTTAAATATATAAAAAGCGATAATTTGATGGGGCTAATGAGCTTTAGTATCAACACCGAGGCTGCCACAAATCTATATTATGAACTATTCAGGAGAGCTTCTGAAAGCAATATTATGCCTAATAAATGGGCTATTGCAGCAATAGAAATGACCGACCTTTTTTTGGATAAAAAGGCAATACATCATACATTTAAAGGCGATGCTGTAATTGCTTTTACAGGAATAAAGTCTTACTTGCGCAACTATTCAAGCTACGAATACGATTCATTAACCTTTGAAAATCGAACGGTAGAAAAAACAAAAACCAATTATATACCGGAGTTTACAGCAATACTCACTATTGAAAACATGGTAAATGTGAAACGAATAATAAAAATGATTCAACGATTGGATGGGTTAACGGAAGTTTCAGCGGATGTATATTCATTTAAATCAAAAGACAAGGGAATGAACGGCATTTTTTATGCTGTAATTAAAGATAGCTTACTTTTTATAACCAATGATAAACCGATGGCTACTGAACAAATTTTCGCAGGATTAAACTCTGATAGGACCATAGGCAATAATTACAATTCCTATCTTAATAATTCCGCCTTTGGTTTTTGGGATGCTTCTAAAATGTTTAAACTAATGTCAGAAGGGCCAGAACAAGAGCTTGAAAAACCAAGCGAACTTGACCAATGGAGCAAAAAAATCAATAAAGGTTTTTTTGTTTCAAAACCAATGAATGGGAATAGCGTTAATACTGAAGTAACCCTTGAAATGAAAAATCGCGAAAACAGCAGTTTACTTGAACTATTAAAATTATTTGATGATATCAATCTTATAAATAAAATTAAATTTTGAAGATAAAAATTATGATATTAGCAAGTTAATTTAGCATACCCAATAACTTTTTAATTAGGGGCTAGGGTTTTAATTAAACTAGGTTTTGAAACGATATATATTATATGGTCTGACATTAATTCTAATTGCAGTTATAGGTCTGTTTTTGTATAAAATATATGGGCCTACAAAATTGGTAATTGAAAAAATACCTGCCGATGTAAATTGGTGTTTTAAGGTTGATAAAAAAGAATTTTTTAAAGAAACCCTAATATCAGATTTCCTTCAAAAAGATTCCTTACTTCAAAAACTAACATCAAAACTACCTTCAATTGCTATAAAAATTTTTGAAACTGTAGATATAAATCCGATGGGCGATATAGCAGCATTTGGACAAACTGAGGATGAAATTAATGTGGCCTGGATTGGAAAAAACGAAAATGCATTGATCGCTTTAATTAAACAAAACAAATGGCCCGAAAAAAAATACAAGCATTTTACTCAATTCAAAATTTCAGATAATTTGTATCTGGAATACAAATGGCCCATAGCCCTATTGCGAAACAAACCCGCTGTCGATGAGTTTAAATTTTTTAGTTCAAAAACAAAAAAACTAACCGACAAGCAGCTCCTACATTCCAAAACCAAGGGCAGTTTGGTTTACGGATTTATTAAGCCTAGCAAACAATTTATCGCTAAATATTCATTTCTCCCATTGGGCAAAACAGTTTTTATTGGTTTTAAAAAAATAGATTCAAAAATTACTATTTTCTTTGTTCAGCCCGACATCCAACTCAAAGGAAAATTAGGCGTTCCCCAAAAAACACCATCCGATATTGCCATAATTAGCTGGCCATTAACCAATGAAGCCATTTCTTCAATAAAGCAAATCCCAACCGTTGTTTCTAGCACTTTATATCAATTACTGACCAAGCCTTTCCATCATTTTTATGGTGAAGTTTTAGATACTATTTCTACTTCCGAAGAATACACCCAAATAGACTGGGACAATGAATTTAGACTCACCCTTAAAGTGAGAGAAAAATATAAAGCATTTCCCGGATTGCGATTAGAGTTTATTAAAAAAATGGCGGATAATACCAATTCAACCCAAGCCACCAATTTAGGATTGGATATTTTAAAGCTTCAGTTTGCCGAAACCTCAAAATCATATATTATTGCTTCCGAAGACAAACAACCAAGGCCATCTGAAAAAAACATTCCGGATTATTATATTTACGCCAATTTTGATGTGTTGCAAACCGACCCTTTTTGGCAGCCCATTTTTGAAACCAATTTTAGAGCCCTTTTGATGTATGCCGAACCTATAGATAAAGGCTCGGTTTTTGTGTTGACTCTGGAAAAATAACAGTGTTTGAAAAATAATCTACATAATAAACAGCCTGCCCTCCACTTTTCTAACCCAAAGTGGCGATTCGTTGGCAAGTAAAGTTTTTTTGGACAGAGATTCTGAAGAGAAGAAAAATGCAATTTTGATTTGGGCACATTTCCTTCCAAGGGTTCTACTTTAAAAAAACTTAACCAAATACTCAAATAATTGATACCATTATACCAAAATGGTATTGCAATGATCCTCTCAATTTTAAATACTTACGCAGAAATAAGCTATAAAACAATAATAATTACTAAAAAGCAACCTAAAGCAATGCCCTGAATTCTTAATATTTTCATTCTTAAAAATATTTTATCATTACAGATATCAACTGAAACTAAATCATCTAAATAAATTATCACTATAAAATGATGTAAAGGTTTGGTCATTTACCCAAAATTTATATATTTGCCTAGCAATGAAATCAGGAATATTAAATTCTTTCATGTCCTGGTATTTTAAAAAAAGAATGCCTCAGGTTGAATATGCTTTGCTTCACCCAGGCGAAACCCAATTTCATATATTTCGCAATCTTATTTCCAAAGGAACCAAAACCGAGTTTGGGCTTCTTCACGGATTTAATAATATTCAAAGTGTTGAAGATTATCAAAACAACGTTCCCATTCAGGATTACGAATCCTTAAAACCATACATCAACCGAATACTTAAGGGTGAACAAAAACTTTTGTGGCCAAGTGACATCCATTGGTTTGCTAAATCATCGGGCACCACCTCCGATAAAAGCAAATTTATACCTGTGAGTTTTGAATCGCTTGAAGAATGCCAGTTTAAGGGTGGCCGCGATATACTTACCTTGTATTGTGAAAGCCAACCCAATGCAAAAATATTCCAAGGCAAAGGATTATTAATAGGCGGAAGTCATGAGGTAAATCCGATGGCTGAAAATATATATTGTGGTGATTTAAGTGCTGTTATTATGAACAACCTGCCGTTTTGGGTAAATTTATTAAGCACCCCCAAACCAGAAATAGCCCTCATGGCGAATTGGGAAAAAAAGTTGGAACTGATTGCCCAAGAAACAGCAAATGAAGATGTAACTAGCATTTCGGGAGTACCCACATGGACGCTGCTGCTTTTCAAACGATTGTTAGAAATTACAGGTAAAGATACTATGTTGGATGTTTGGCCAAATTTAGAACTATATATGCACGGAGGAGTAAATTTTGCACCCTACCGCGATCAGTTTAATCATTACATTCCAACAAGCAATATGCATTATATGGAAACGTATAATGCGTCAGAAGGATTTTTTGGAATACAAGAAAAACCTGGTAGTGACGGCATGTTACTAATGTTGGATTACGGTGTATTTTATGAATTTATACCCATGAGTGAGTTTGGAAAAACGAATGCCAAAGTTTTAATCTTAGACGAAGTTCAAATTGGTGTAAATTATGCTTTAATAATTAGTACTAATGCCGGCTTGTGGCGTTACATGATAGGCGATACCATAAAATTTGTAAGCACTCAACCTTATCGTTTTCATATAACAGGTCGAACCAAATTATTTATTAATACTTTTGGCGAAGAACTGATGATAGAAAATGCCGAAGCTGCAATTACTATGGCTTGTGCGGAGACAGATTCAATTGTCAGAGACTTTACGGCAGCCCCTATTTATTTAAAAGAAGATCAACCAGGCGGTCATGAATGGATTATTGAATTTGACAGACATCCTGAATGCATTCATAATTTTACAAACAAATTAGATAATCATTTAAAAAATCTCAACTCGGATTATGAAGCAAAACGAACCGGAAATATGGCTATTGCATTACCAACGGTTCTAACCTGCAAGGAAGGTGTATTTTATAATTGGCTTAAGGAAAAAGGGAAATTAGGAGGTCAGAACAAAGTACCAAGATTAAGCAATGATCGTAAAATCATTGAAGAATTATATCACTATTTTTAAATATTTTCAAAAAACAAAAATGAAATCCGTTTTAGCTTATCTATTTATAACTGTTTTAATAGGCATTACTGGCTGTATGGCTGATGGACAGGAAACTTTAAGCCCTAAAGACTTTAAGGCAAAATTGGCACTTCCTGAAGTGCAATTAGTCGACATAAGAACTCCAGTCGAATATGATTTAGGCTATATTGAAGGGGCGGACAATATTGATTTTTACAATATAGCATTTATAGCCAATATTTCAAAACTAGATAAAGAAAAACCATTAGCCATCTATTGCAAATCGGGTGGCCGCACCAAAGAGGCCATGAAGCAATTGGCTAAAGAAGGCTTTAAGACTATTTATGCTTTAGCAGGAGGTTTATTGGCTTGGGAAAAGACAGGTTATACTTTGGTAATTCCAAAACCTGTTGAACAAGTAATCACCACAATTACCAAAACAGAATTCGACAAACTGATCACTTCTGAAAAAATGGTAATCATTGATTTTAGTGCAGTATGGTGTGGCCCCTGCAAAATGCTAAAACCGGTTCTTGATAAAATAAGCACGGATTATGCAGCTAAGGGAGTAAAAATAATTACTATAGATGTGGATGGCAGCAAGGCTTTATCTAATGAATTAAGAGTGAATGAAATTCCATTATTGCTTTTTTATAAAGATGGCAAACAGGTAGAGCAGATGATTGGTTTTAACCCAGAGGAAATAATTAAGCAATCGATAGAAAAACATTTATGAGATACTAATAAATGGAATTTTGTGTCTTTGCCTTTTAGTGAAGTATTATTTACCACAAAACACCAAAGCGGTTAGTTTCATAAAAAATCACCAAAATCATGAACAGACAACAATTTTTAAAAAACGCTATTTTGGCTTACCCTGCTTTAACTTCCGGTTTGGCGTATGCCAATATTCATCCTTCGCAAGTGCCTTTTAATGCAATAGAAGATGAAACCTTTTGGAAATTAGTAAGGTCACAATTTCCTCTAACCAAAGATATAACCTACCTTAATAATGGAACCATGGGCGTTTCTCCATATTCGGTTATTGATGCTGTTTATCAAAAATCCGTAACTATTAATACCAAAGGGGCCTACGGCGGCGGTGACCATGAAACTATAGAAGCCATTGCCCGATTTGTTGGGGCTGATAAAGAAGAAATAGCTTTTACACATAATGTTACCGAAGGAAACAACTTGGTAGCTCAAGGATTGCCATTGCAAAAAGGCGATGAGGTAATAATGACAACCCATGAGCATGTTGGCGGTGGATTGCCTTGGCTTAATCGCGCAAGACACGATGGTATTGTTATAAAAGTGATCAATTTAGCGGCTACTGCTGCCGAAACCATAGCCAATATTGAAAAAGCTATTACTAAAAAAACTAAGGTATTTGCTTTGCCACATATTCCTTGCACCATTGGGCAGGTTTTACCCGCCAAACAAATTGCAGCTTTAGCAAAATCCAAAGGTATTTATTCGTTTTTTGACGGGGCCCACGGACCGGGAATGCTCAATTTAGATTTGCATGATATAGATTGTGATTTTTATTCTTCGTGTTGCCATAAATGGATGCTTGGCCCCAAGGGAACTGGTTTTTTATATGTTAAAAAAGAAAAGCTTGAGGCACTAAAACCCATAATGGTAGGAGCCTATAGTGATACTGGTTGGGATATGCTGAGCAATCCACCAACGATGTCAGGATACACTCCTAGTGCGCATCGGTTTTATTATGGCACCCAAAGTGCCGAGCTATATGAAGGCATACAAGCGGCTATTAAATTTCATGAAACAATAGGCAAACAAGTTATTGAAGATCGTATAAAATATTTAGCAGGTTATCTTCGTGATGGATTGAAAACTTTAGGAACAAATATCGAATTAGTAACTCCCGAAGAGCCTTCTTCTCGAGGCGCTATTACAGCTTTCAGGCTTAAAAATATGACAATGCAAAAATTTCAGGAACAAGCCGTAAAAGAAAATTTTACCATAAGAACTGTGCCTGAAAATAATGTAAATGTTATCCGCATCAGCACCCATCTTTATAACCAAAAAGATGAAATAGATAAGTTTGTGGATTTGGTAAAAAGAACTGTTTAATTGCTTGCATTTTGATTCGAATCCTCTCGAATCAAATAGTATTACTTACACTTTCCCAATCCTTCGTTAGAAGAAGCGTCACCTGGCCTATTATTTAAAGCCTGATTAAACACCACTTTAGCCTCTGCTATTCTGCCCAAAGACAAATAGGTCCAGCCAAGCATGTGGTTAGCGTCATAATCAAAGGGATACATGTTTACCACCAGCTCAAAATACTTCACTGCAATATCAAATTTTTTGGCATTGTAATACTCCACTCCGACCCAATAATTGGCGGTGCTGTTGTAGGGGTCAATGGTTAAAATCTCCTCATATTTGGTATAGGCTTTATCATATTTTTTGGATTCATTTGCGGGCTTAATAAATCCAAATCTAGCTTCTACACTATACTTTCTTAAATCTATGGCTTTTTGATAATAGTCCATTGAGCTTGTGTATTGTTTTGATAAATATTGAAGCCATCCCAAACGCAGATTGCATTCGTAACAATCAGCTTTATAAACTTTTTGTATATCAGCAATTGCGCCGCTATAATTCGCTTTGTACTCATTCACATAGCTTGCTTTAAACGCTTTTTGGGTTTCCTCAGCAGTTTGCGCTTTTGCATTCAATGCAAAGAAACCGATTGCCACGATGGCAAGAATTGATTTTTTTAGAATTTCCATGTTAAACCTCCGTTGATTGAATTTTGATAAAAGTAATTAGTTGTTGTTTTATATCTAAGTTTTTGCTCAAATGTGTAGTTCACCGAGAGCATTGCATTTTTTGATAAATTAGCATAAACGCTTGCCCCTGTTTTAAATTCTTTTTGGTCAATGTCATTATAAACATACAAGGCATCGTTTTCATAATAGCTGTTGTATTTGCCAAGGGTTACGTTTGCCTCTAGCCAAATAGCTTTAGTTATTCCATAACCAGCCACCTGAGAAAATGTGAATTGGTCGCCATAAGCAATTCGCGAAATAGTATATAATTTTGTATTTCCACGGGGATAAACAGAAGCAGTTAAATCATATTGATTGTAGCTCTTATCTGTAATGTTTCCCAAATTTGCCATGGCTTTAAATTGAAAGTAAGGCGTTGTGTATTTCACACCTCCAAAGGTAACTCTATTATTGTAGCTGTAATTATTGAACGGGCTTTTTATATAATGAAAACCACCAATAACAGAAACTTTTCCGGTAGCTGCAAAAATCAATTTACCATAGTATTCTTTTATATTGAGATCTATCTTTTGGTTGTTGACTACATAAATCATGTTAGGTTCATTGATATATTGTTTAAACCACGCTCCGCTTTGCTGCAATTGAAGCCGATAACCCAGTTGAAGATTTAAGCCTATTCGCGCATATTGGGCATTTTTACGAAAAGTGTCCGTTGGCATTTTATAACTGTATTCAGTTTCCACAGAGTAAATTTTTAATTTAGAAATTTTTTCATACGCTTTGGTTTCAGCGGGTAATTGAGCAGCATAAAAGCGTGCTGCTGTTATATTATTTAGGTACAAATTATTTAAGTAAACATAATACAAGGCTATGGCATTATGGGGTTCTGTTTGTAATACATTCTGATATTGTTTTAAACTTTGGCTATAATTTCCAAGCACAAAAGAAGCATAACCAACCCGCATTCGCAGCAACGAAAAATCCATTCCTGATGAAATTTTTTCTTTTCCGTAGGTTATCAATTCATTCCATTGGCCGGCGTTGTATAGGATTGAAGAATGCCAATCCACCTCATCCTTTGTTTCAACAACCTGAGCATGAACTTTTACAAAAAAAAGAAAGAAAATTACAAGAGTTAGTATTCTTTTGGGGTACATGTAGCTTTTATCCGTTTGTTGTTTTTTTGAAAAGTAAAAGAAGAAATTTGATTATCATTTATTTCAATGACCGATTGATTTGTTGTTTTTTTAATAGATAAAAATTGCAAAATTTGCTTGCTTTCTATAGTTATAGACGGATTTAAAAAGTCTGTTGTTACAGCTTTGTTTAAGGATTCATAATGCAACCGACTAAAGATAATAAATGGCGAAACAAAATCCTGTAACCATTTGATAACAGTTATTTTTGCCAACTGCAAGGGGAATTTATCGGTTGCAATAACTTCGGGATCGGTGGACAAATAAATTTTATAACAGGCTAGATAAAAATAATAGAGCAACGTGTTTTTCTCGCCTTCATAAGCTGTGAAATAAAAAGCCATTTCTGTTTGTTTGAAAAAAGCCATAGATTTTGTAGTGTGACAATAAATGTATGATACATTATAGGCATCTGTAAAGACCTCCCATTTACCGTCTTCCATACCTTCAGC
Source organism: Bacteroidota bacterium (assembly GCA_947468275.1). Taxonomy (GTDB): domain Bacteria; phylum Bacteroidota; class Bacteroidia; order NS11-12g; family UBA9320; genus JABWCE01. The sequence continues at coordinate 135,041 of CANIKO010000010.1, read as the reverse complement.
TTTAACGGATAAGTTATAACCTGGCAAAAAGTCAAAGGCGTTGGTTAGCGTTGGATTAGGGGCACCATTATAAATAAGCTCTGTTTCCTGGGGAACAGAAAATTCGTTTACCGTTATATTTCCTGATATATTTGAAATGTAAAATGATAACGGGTAAGCGAATGTTTTACTTCCGATATGAGGAGTAGTTTGAACCTGAAAATGTAAATGCGGCTCAGGTGAACGTCCGGAGTTTCCACAAGCAGCAATTATGTCGCCTCGTTTAACATAATCCCCCTCTTTAACCCTTATGGAATATTGACGCAAATGACTTAACTTGGTATATAAGCCTTCGGCATGTTTAATCACAATGCTATTTCCCCAATTCTGCTGTTGATTTATTTTGCCAATTTCATTGTCATCCACCGAATCTTCTATTAGCTGAACGTAGCCATTGGCCGGAGCTATAACCGGTTTACCAAAACAGTAAAAATTTTCAGGTTGAGCAGGAAATTTATCATACGTTTTAAGTTCGTTGTCAACAATAATAAAATCTAAGGCTTTACTCCAGTCGCCTTTATGGGTTAAAGTTCCATCATACCCTTGCGAAACTAACCATTTTCCAATAAATGGCAGTTGAAGTCGGATAATATTGCTATTTAACAATCTTTCTTTGGCATTCAAATAATTATAAAGATTTTTTTCGGGCGAAAATAATTGCAGTGGGGTAAGGACTATTTTTCCTTTTTGTGCTTTTAAAGAAAAGAAATACATCAAAGACAAAACAGTAATACAAAATGGCATAGAGTAAACAGGTAGTTTCCATTGTCCTGTAATTTTACCTAGAGCCATGGCTATGATAAAGGTAATCGGAACACTAATGATGGCCCAAAAATAGGAGTGACGAGAAGGAATTACAAAAAACCCGCCAATGGCTACGCTAACCAATATAAAATTCCCACCTAGCAAATAGTAATTAATTCCTTCTGGGTAGGCTAACACTATAGCATTAAAAGTATAAGCAGTAAAAAAGCCAACAATAAGTAGCGAAAAAACAATCCTACTGTGAATTAAAATACCTAGCGCGATAAGCAATCCTGCAAAAATATTATTCTGAAAATAAAGTGAACTCAATGCCCTAAAAAAGGTTGAAAGCAGTGAAGGCATCTCTATTTTTTCCATAAACATGACAAATTGAACAAGATTTTGATTGCCAATTTCATATACATCATTTAACCAATAAATATTTCTGAAACTAAAATTTATAGCCTCAAAATCTTTGGTTACCAATAATACAATCCAAAAACATATTACAAAAGGCAAGGTTAAGAACGGCAAACCGTTTTTGCCTAAACGGTTTTGAAAAATGGCAGAAAGCATTACAGAAAGTATAGTAATTATAACTAGTAATACCCAAAAAGCTAAATTAAAATTAAACAGGGAACCCATGCCAATTCCAATGATTAGGGCATTGTAACTATAAATACCGCTCTTAATATACGGTTTGAATAGCCCAGTAAAATAGGAAAGTGAAATAGCAAAAAATACAGCAATAAATCCCGTAATCCCAGCAAAAGGATTAAAAAATGAAACGACCATTAAAAGCAACCCGAAGAAATTATTATTAGAAAAAAACAGCACAGAATAGCTATTAAGGACTGCTTTTCCTAAGGAGATTATAGTATGGAGAGCTTTTTTCGTAATGAATTATTTTTTTTGTAAATGTTCAGGAATCACTTCCAGTTGTTCCAAATATTCAAGGGTTTCAGCTTTTCTGACGATATGAGTTTGGCTATTGGTATCTATTAAAACGATGTTGGGTCGCATAGCAATAAACTGCATCCACTGGGTCATATTATATGCTCCAACTTTATGCACTACCACATGGTCACCTCTGTTAAGCAATGGCAAAGTTACGGCTTCCCGAACGATATCAATATTCATACACAATGGGCCGTACATTACAGTTTCTTCATTAAACTGACTGGCTTCCTGTGCCGGGCTGATTTTATGATCGTACCAAAATGAAGTAAACATAATGTTTACTCCAAAATCCATAATGGTAGCTTTGCGTCCATCGCTCAGTTTTTTATTAGCTAAAACAGAGCCTAATAAATATCCGGCGTCATCAATTAAAACCCGGCCACTTTCCAAAATAAGCAGAGGCAATTCTTCTGTTTTAAACCCATAATTTAAAATGGTGGAGGTAATGACTTCAGCAAACTCATCCACCGATGGGGTTTGAACTAAGCCAATAGCTCCTTTCAACGTGTTGGCACTTGGAAACCCTCCCCCTAAATCCAAATATTTAATTTGAGTATGCAACTGACTTTTACAATTTACTGCCAAATCACACAACTTGGCAGCGGCTACTCCGTAGGCCGCTGTGCTTAGCATATATGTTCCTATATGTGAGTGTAAACCAACCAACAGCAATTTACCAGATTCTACAATTTTATTAAGGGCTTGCCATGCCTGACCATTTTCATAATTAAATCCGAAACGATCCCACATCGGGTAAATTCCAGTATCCATGTTTACACGGATGGCAACACGGGCTTTTTTATTTAACTGTGAACAAATGTCAATCAATAAATACAGTTCTTCAAAGTGGTCAATATGAATTAAGGAATCGTTTTCAATGGCCAATCGAATTTCATCTCCATGTTTATCGGGGCCGTTAAAAATAATATTGCTTCCGGGAACACCGTTTCCCAAAGCTTTTCGGTATTCAAAACCACTTACAACCTCAGCCCAGCTTCCTTCCTGATGAAACACATTACAAACAGCATTGTTATAATGAGTTTTATAACTCCATGCAAATTGAACTTTTGGGTACCGGGTATTAAAAGCCCTAACCGCAGCCTTATAATTTTGTCGCATCTTTTGTTCGCTTAACACAAAAACAGGGCTGCCGTATTTTTCAATCAGTGATTTTACTGAAACACCGTCAATATGCGTTACAGGTGTATTTTCGCTCTGTGCGCCAAACTTATTCATCATACCCGCATTCATCTTTTTGATGATTGGGCGTTCATATTTTAATTTTGCCATTTTTAATTTTCTAACTTTTTCTTAATGTTTTCTAAACTGCCAAACGCACTGAATTGTTGGAATTTTCCTAAATCCACAATCAAATCCCAACTATACCTGATAAATAACTTTCCTACGTCGTAGGTTGTAAATGGTTCTACCGTTTCCCCTAAAGCCATTTTCACCAAACTTGCAGGCTGATTTTGTCCAGCACCGGCTGATAGGTATATCCAAGCCGGAAAGCGAGGATTGATTTCCATAATGTACAATTCATCCTTATCTGTTTTCATTATCTCTATTTCAAAACCTCCTCGCCACTTGGTTCCTGCAGTAATTTTTTTAGCCAAATCAAGCAAGGCCTCATCTTCCAAAGTAATTCCCGCCCAAGCTTTTCCCTTGTCGGTAATATAAGTTTTGCGCATCGGGATAACACTGATAGCATTTCCTTCTCCATCGCCCAAAGCCGCAACATTAAGCTCGGTTCCTGCAATATATTGCTGTATTATTATAGGGTAGCCCCATTTGGCACTTATCTTATAAAATGCCTTTTGAGCTTGTTCTAAAGTATAAGCCACCACGGCATCATAATATTTCCCTTTCACCACCAACGGATAGCCAAATTCTTCCCCAATTTGCGGCAACTCATTCACACTGTAAATCACTTTGTCTTTGGGTACCAATAAATCGTGTTTTTGCCCAAAGGCATAAAGATTTAGTTTATCGCGGGCATCAAACATTTCAAAGCTTGGTAAAAAGGAATGGATTCCCATGGTTTTCAAACGTGGTGCAATAGTTATAAAATTAAATAACTCGGCATCAAAGTTGGGGATAATCACATCAATGCCTTCCTGGTCATGGATGTATTTTATTGAATTATATAAAACCTCGGCTCCGGCTGCCGGATATGATATCTGATAGGTTTTATCACAAATATCATCCATATAAATTCCCGGTTCTAAATTTTCATAAGCCAGTCCTATAATTCTTAAGGGCCGGCTCAGCCCATCACGAATAGCCCTTATTACAGCTACTCCCGGACCCGGACTGTCAATGGCATTTAAACCCGTAACGGCAATAACAAGCGGTTTTGTGTTTTCAGTCATAGTGATAGCTTAATTATTTAAAAGGTTGTTTTCTTTTAATGAACTTACAAATTCATCCACATCTTTTTCAATGGTCATTTTGTCCATCTCGTATTTATCGAGAAGGTTTTTTTTGATTTCATTTACAGAAAGGTTTTCTTTCATCATCTGAATAATTTCAGCGGCAATGGGATTGCTGCTATAGGAATCGCCCGTGGCAGGATTAAATACAAATCCAAATTCATTGGTGGCAATATTCTTTTTTATCATAATTTTTAAGTTCTTATTAGTTTTTATAACCTTAATATATTTTCTGTTTCACCCATACAAAATCATCCATGAGCAATTCGTTTTTTAATATGCCTTTTCGTCGAACACTTTCTAAAAAAAAGCCATTTTTTTCTAACACCCGCATACTGCCCTTGTTGGGTTCAAATACTTCAGCCACAATACGATTGACAGCAAATGTTTCAAAAATATAATTGGTCATCAGGCCCACGGCAATAGTTGCTATACCTGTGTGCCAAAAGGATTCGGCCACCCAATAGCCCAATTCCACATTCATTTTATAAATATCATCCAATAGCACCATTCCTATTCCACCAACAATTTCACCTTCGTTAATAATTGCAAAATTTTGAGTTGGAAATAAGGCTAACTGGGAAGTTATGAATTCTTCAGAATCCTCTAAAGTGTATGGATGCGGCACATAATCCCGAAGATTATTCCAGATATTTATATTATTAAAATAAGCAGTTAAAGTAGCTGCATCTTCTATGGCCCATGGTCTTAGAGAAATATACATTTTTAATTTCGCGGCGGTTGAAACAATGGATTTTGCACTTACTTGTTTTTTAGACGATTAAAAAATGAGTATCATTCGCGAAAGGAATTTAAAACATTAAATAATTTCACTGGTTACTCTTTCAAAAATTTACCAATCACAAAACCTTCATCCGTAAATATTTTAAGGTAATAAATACCGGCAGAAAGGTTTGAAATATCAATGGCAGATTGGGAAGCTTTAAGTTGGCTATACATCATTATCTGCCCCAATACATCACAAATTTGAAATTGAGTGTTAGCCTTAAACACCGGATTAGAACCAATTCTCAATTCATTGATAGCCGGGTTAGGGTAAATTTCAAGCTTCCCATTGGTAATTTGTGAAGCCGAAGCAGGGCTTTTATTTACTGTGATTAAATATTTTTTGCTGGCAATTTTGTTTTGTGCAGTGACCACAAAAATCAAGGTATCGGTATAATCATTTTGGGTAACGGTACTTTGCTGCGCAATGCCTTTCACAAATGCTTTGGCACTATCGCTCAATGTAAATTGGGCCACTAAATTGGTGACGCTGGTAGCAAAAGGAACGGTCATTGTTACATATCCTCCAAATGCAGCTGGTGTAATAGTGCCTGTTACAGCAGGATTAAGGATACTGTAAGTAATTAAATCTGCAGCTGTATTGGGTAAAATTGATACAGTTACCAAATATGTTTTTGAAAAATTGGTATCATGAGCCACTAATTTATAAGTTACTATAGATGAAAAATCATTTATGGTAATTCCTGATTGTTGTACTACTTTTTTAATATAAACCTTAGCACTATCACTCACTGTAAATAAAGCTATTAAATTGGTTAAGGAAGTTCCAAATGGCAAGGAAACCTGTATGGTTCCGCCGGTAGTTCCTGTAGGTGTTATAGTTCCTAAAGCAGAGGGTGTTTTAGTGGCATAAGACAACATATCGCACGATTTGCTTTTGCCAAAGATTACATTCACCGTATAGGTGTTTGAGTAGCTAGCATCTTGGGCTATAATTTTATACACTACCTGAAATGTAAAATCATTAGCTGAGCTGTTACTGTTTTGTTTAACTGAATTAATATACGCTTTTGCACTATCGCTTATTGTAAATAAAGCGATGAGGTTTTTTATTGATGTTCCAAACGGAACCGTAACATTTACAATACCCCCATTAGAAATTTGGGTAATTGTGCCACTCACTGCCGGGCTTGCAAATCCATAGGTTAATAACTTACACTCAGGGTTTTTATTTACAATAACCTCAACTGTATATATTTTGGTAAGCAAAGTATCTTTGGCTTTTATGGTATAGGTCAACAGGTTATTAAAGTCGTTTTTAGACACGCCATTAGTTTGCAATCTAGCTACTAGATAAGCTGTTGAGGTATCGCTTAATATAAAAGTGGCTGCCAATGAATCTAATGAGGTTTCAAAAGGAACATTACAAATAATACTACCACCGGTTGGGGTTTGAAGTAAGCTATCTTTAACACTAGCTCCAGCAAATGTGAATGACTTAATTCCCAAGAAAAATTGGGTTGAATCTGAGGTAGGACTGTTCAAATTCCCGGCTACGTCAGTAAATCCATTTCCTAAAATATTAATTTTCACAAGTCCGTTATAAAGGGGTGAAATCTTGGCAGTAAACGTGGAAGCATCGTTCTGAATAAAGTTGCTGATGGTCGCATTGCTAACCGTTATATCTTTTGAATCAAATCCATTTACTACTTCAGAAGTTTTAAATGTGGCGGTAAAACTGCTGCTCACTGTTGGTTTGGGAATATTAATATTTACATACGGTTTTACTTTATCTAAATAAATGGCATAATCTTCACTTTGGCCATAACCGAGTGTGCCACAAGGAGCCGTCACATTATTAAAATCGGAAACCACTCTTAGTCTGATAAATTTATTGAGTACCGGAGGAGTTGCTAACGTTGTAAATGTGCAGGATCGCCTTCCTTTGCCGCTAGCCATAGTTCCAACCAATTCATTAGCATCGGTAAAAACTCCGTTATTGTTGTAGTCAATATAAATTTTGGCGTTCTCATTATTATAGGTTCCACTCGTTACCCAAGCTGTGTAACTTGTTGAGGCTTTTAAAAATGTATTGCCTTTACACGAAAAATCTTCATAACTATAACTTCCCGCTCCCGAAGGATTATTAATTGTATTTAATTCAAATTGATAAATGCCAATACCATAACCGCCTAAAAGGGTTGTGGTGGTGGTGCAAGTGGCGGCTGTAGAAAGGCTTGAATAATTATAATTTATGATTTTGATATCTGAACCTTTGCTGTTGGCAACAAAGAGTGATATAAAATAAGGACCCGCAGTTATAAATTGTATTTCGGCCCGAGTTGAAGATGAATCGGTACCATTTATATAATTCCAACCTTTGGATGGGCTAATTTGCCATTTACGTGAAGTCGGGGAAAAAATGGAATTGTCAACTAAAATTACTGTATTTACACAGCTTTGTGTTGATGATTGCTGAACCTCAAAGTAGGCAACTGGAGGAACAGTGGTGCTCTTATATAAATCCGTTTGCCAAATTCCACGACCCCAAGTTGAAATATGTAAACGACTTTTCGATGTGCCGTCACACATAATTTCCATGTCTGTAATTTGGGTAATTGTAGGCAATCCTTGTGAAAACGAAATCCAATTATTCATTAATTTGTTACGGTAATATACACCAAAGGCATTGCAGACATACATACTTGAGTCTCCTGCTTTTTGGTCTAATAAAAATTTTATAATGGTGGAAGTAGGTAAATTTTTATTCAAACTGGTCCAAGTAGCACCTTTATCTTTTGATTTTAAAATTCGGGATTGGTTGGTTAATACATAAAGAATATTTGAATCATAATCACAGGTTTCCAATTGTTTTATTTCTTCGCCACTTTTAAAAGGAAAGGTTGTAATTTTTGTAAAACTAGGAGTTGTTGCGTTAATATCAACACTTCTGTAAAGAAATTGCGGGGTAAAGGCTGCATAAAAAGTTCCTTTCGAAAATTTTGAATAAGCCATGTCCACCTGTTTTGTGGTTCCTGAAAAGCTTGAAATTTTGGTCCAAGCCACATTGGTATCAGGAATGGCTCTTAAATTTTTGGTTCTGAAAATATCGGTAGTAGCTTCAAACATTACGTTGCTATCGTTGGGATGAACGCTGTAAATTCCGCCTTTTCCGTGAATATTACCAGTGGCATTCGTCACGATGTTTCGTTTAATTCCGCCATTTTCATACAGCAATTGGCTGTTAAAAGCATCAAAGGCAAAATCACCGCCCCAGTCGCCACCTCGCACAGTTTGAAATTTTTTATCTGTTGCCACATCCATTCCATTATCTTGCAATCCGCCTATTACATAATCATTATATAAGCCACTATTTCCCAATTGGTAAAATTCGGAGGCACTTAATCCATCTTCCAATGTGGTCCAGGTAGTTCCACCATCAGTACTTCGATCTATCCCGCCATCGTGGTATACAAATAATTTATTTGGGTTAAAAGGTGAAAAAAGAAACCCATGCTTATCGGCATGAACCCCATAACCCCAGTGCGATTTTAAAGTAAACGACACACCTTGATTGGTAGATTTCCAAATGTTTATTCCTGCAAAATACAGTGTGTTTGAATTGGAAGGGTCACTTGCAATAGCTAAATTGTAAGATCCCTGCCCGTCCATGCTAGTGCCATTAGAGGAATACCCCAAAATATTTGGGGTATCTACTTGCAATGAAAAGGTAGTTCCATTGTTGGTGGATTTATAAACACCACCAAAAGGGCTTGTTGCTCCATTTTTCCATACTAAACAAAATAATTTTGACGTGTCTTTTGGGCAAACGGCTATTTTTATACCGGCACAAGTAATAGAGCTATTAACCGTTGATTGAATCCAGGAAGTTCCATTATCATAGGAACGAAAAAAATTTGTATTGGTGGCTGAATAAATAATTCTATTGCTTTGGGGCTGATACTTTAAATCTCGATAACTAACATTAACAGTTGTTTTTTTTGTCCAAGAGGCACCTGCATCTGTGCTCTTATAAATTCCATCTGAACAGGCAGCAATTAAAGTTGTGCTATCACCGGGAGTCATAAGAATATACGAAACCAGTTTGTTTCCAATACCATACGACGACTGAAACCAAGAATTGCCTCCATTTAACGTTTTCCATACTCCCATACCCCCACGATAGTAATTTACATCGTAGTTAGCATCTCCAGTTCCTAAGTACATTACTTTAGGATTTTGGGGATTAATAGCTAATGACGCACAATACGTTTGAGGTAAAAAATCACTGATTGGTCGCCAAGAAGCACCTTCGTTTGAAGATTTAAAAACTCCTCCCGATGAGGTCACTGCAAACATGATATTACTATCTTTGGGGTGATATACAAGCTGCGAAACCCTTCCCATGCCGGTTGTTTGCACACTTGGGTTATCCGGAAATTTTACCGGACCAACCTGTGTAAAGTTAGCCAAATTTTGAGCAAAACCGATGGTTGACAAAAGGCCGCAAAAAATTAAAATTACTATTTTATTCATCTTTTTAGAGTGTCGTTGTTTTGTTTTTTCCATTGTTCTATTACTTCTTCTGAGGTCATGATTGTGCCGTCAGGTTTTACCAAGTTTTTATTGATTTGCATCCAATTTAAAAATTGCTTGTATTCATAAACGTATGCAATGGAACGATTAGTTTCCTCTTCTTTTTCCTCCTTCGATTTGTCTTTACCAAAAATATCCTTTCCTTCTCCATCAACTTCAGTAGGTTTTGGTCGGTGTTCCCAATATTTTTCAAAAGCCTCTACGGCCTTGTAATAATTTACATTCGGATCATTCATCATGCCTATCCAATAGGGATAATTCTGCAAGCTATCCTTACGTTTCACTATTTTATGATTATGTGATTTGCTTTTACAACCACTATTAATCAAAACAAAAATGACGAGGAACAGCAATAGTATTTGTAAAATTTTTGGCAAACGCATGAAGTACAAAAATAGAATATTTACCTAAGTAATCTAAGGTTCAACCCCCAGAGTTAAAACTCAAAAAAAAATTAACTTTTTAAAAATACAACGTTTTGAGATTTTTTTTTATTTTTGAAATGTATAAATATACTTTTCAAATTTACTGATGCAGTTAGTAAATATAAAAGCCGTTTATTCAAACAAACCTAATTAACTATATTATGAGGTCAACTTACATTAACTTAATCCTCTTTGCCTTTTTTATTATGTTTTTTTGCCTTGATTTATATACTCCATTGGGTATTGCCGATGGAATGCTTTATATAACAGCTATCCCTCTTTTACTTTTTTTTTCTGACAGCAGATTTATCATTATAACTTCAATTTTGGCAATTTTTCTAATAATTTTAGGCTTTTTTCTTTCTCCATCAAATCCTAATATTCTTATAGCGGATGTTGCATTTATTAACCGCTTATTTGCATTATTTGGAGTTTTGTTTTGTTCTCTTATGATTTTAAAAATTAATCATAAACAAAATCAGATCATCAAATTAAATAACAATTTGGAGGAAAAAGTAAAATTGCGGACTGCAAAACTTACTGAATTACTAGCAAAAGAAACGGAATTGAATGAAATGAAGTCAAATTTTATTTCTATGGCATCTCATGAATTGAGAACTCCTTTGGCGGCTATTAATTCGAGTGCATCAATCATAGAAATGTATAATGCAAATGAAAAAGATGAAAAATTAATAAAGCATATAAACCGAATTTATTCTAATGTTAAAAACCTCTCCGATATCCTAAATAATTTTCTTTCGTTGGGGAAAATTGAAAGTGGTAAGATCACGATAGGCCATTCTCTAATTAATTTACCTGAATTTATTAATGAAGTAGTTGACGAATTGGATGTGCTTGCCAATAAAAAAAATCAAAGAATTATTTATAAACACAGGGGAGATTTGGTAATTGATAATTCGGATGAATTGTTAAGAAATATTTTGATAAATCTTATTTCAAACGCTATTAAATATTCTCAGGAAAATACAGAAATAATAGTTACGTCATTCATTGAAAATAAGAATGTAACTCTAACTGTTCAAGATCATGGTATTGGTATTCCAGAGAAAGATCAAAGCAAATTATTTACTCCATTTTTTAGAGCCAGTAACACCAAAAGTATTCAAGGAACAGGCATAGGACTAAATATTGTAAAGCAATATTTAGAAATGATGAATGGTCAAATTTCTTTCGAAAGTAAAAATAATGAAGGCGCCACTTTTAACATTGAATTTCCGCAATATTTAATTTTATCCTCCGAAATTTAACAAATTCATTCCGTCAAAATTACCTGAACTCATGAACAATAAAATATTTCTATCCGTGAGTTTGGATTGAATGATTTCCTTCAAATGTGAGTTTTCGTTTATCACCATTACACCTCCGAATTGTTGGCTTACAAAATGAGGACTTAGCATTTTCATCTTTTTCAGCTCAAACACATGGCTATTATAATAAACAATTGAAGTGTCCAATCCCTTCATGGCATCTCTATACTCCTTTAAAAAATCAGCATTTAAACTACTAAAGGTATGAAGTTCAAAAACCCCAATAATATTAAATCCTTCAAATTGCCCGATAGCGGCTTTTACGGTGGCCTTTAGTTTGGAAGGCGAATGGGCAAAATCTCTAAATATTTTTATGGTACCGGTATCTTTAATTTTTTCAAGTCGTTTGGCCGCTCCTGTAAAATTGGAAATAGCTTCCCAAAACTCCGTTTCCAAAACTCCAATAGTTTTGCAAGCCATCATGGCTGCTTGCAAATTCAATAAATTGTGTTTGCCAAATACCTGCAAAGGATAATCCATTCCATTCAAATGTATAGTGGTAGTTCCATTTTCAATAGTATGTTCAGGAACCTCATAAGGCAGAGCAGAGCAATTGGCTTGGCCGGCTAGTTTTACTAAATCCTCATCCTCATTGCAATAAATTAGTGTTCCGCCGGGCTCAATGCTGTCAATAAAAATTTTAAACTGTTCTACATAAAAATCATAAGTAGGAAATACATTTATGTGGTCCCAAGCAATACCAGTCAGGATAGCCGTATGTGGTTTGTACCAATGAAACTTAGGTTTTAAATCCAATGCCGAAGTTAAATATTCATCCCCTTCAATAACAATAATTGGGGCATGGCTCAGCTTTACCATGCGTTCAAATCCTTCCAGTTGAGAACCTACCAAATAATCGAAATCAATATTTTTGTGGTTTAAAACATGCATTATCATTGCTGTAGTGCTAGTTTTTCCATGACTACCTCCTATTACAATCCGTATTTTATTTTTGCTGTGTTCGTAAACATATTCAGGAAATGAATAAATTTTTAAACCCAACAATTTAGCTTTTATCAATTCCGGATTATCGCCCCGAGCGTGCATCCCCAAAATGATAAAATCGATATCAGGAGTAATTCGGCTGGTGTCCCAACCAAATTGATCCGGCAATAACCCTTGTAATTTAAGTCGGGAAAGGGCTGGTTCAAAAATTTCATCGTCACTACCTGACACCTTATAACCCATGCAGTGCAAGGCCAAAGCCATGTTATGCATTACCGCTCCGCCTATTGAAATAAAATGAACTCGCATCGGGCAAAATTAGGAAGAATGATTTGAAAAAACGGAAATTTGAAAATTAGCAAAAAAGTAGCTTTCACTTTCTTTTTATTCGGGTTTTATTAAATATCATTGTAGTAAATTATATCTGTTGGAATCGGTATTAAGAAATTTTTGTGAGGCACCCGAAAACAGGCTAAATGTGCTGGCCGAATTAATAACTATTTTGCGGCCTGCAGATGCTTCAGATGCTTCTGCTGCCAATAAAAATCTTACAGTATTAATTGCTGCTCTTGAAAACAATACTGAACTAAAAAATGAATTCTCTTCTGAATTTGCAAATTTTATTAGTTACCTTAACACTCGCCAAATTCTTACTGAAAATGGAATTTTGCCACCCACTGCTTTCAATAAGGAACTCAAAAACCGAATTGGCCGAAGGATATTGCCACCACTCCTTGAAAAGGATTCTTTAGAATATGTTTTTGATAAATTATTCACGCAGCGAAGTGATGGGCAATGGCTTTCTAACTTAAGTGATTCCTTATTACATAATTTGCTAGAATTGCTTTGGGGTAATGCCAATTCTGAAACCGAAGAATCTTTAGACATTCAACTTATTGCTTCCCTCGAAATCATAACAAATCGTATTTGTAACCTAGGCCACGACCCACAGGTTATAGGAATGGTGCCCGATTTCAACACGCTTCAGTCGCCTTTTTTTCTGCTGAATGATTATACAGATGAAATAATAAAACATAGAAAAAATAACCAATCCAGTGCTATTGAACCTGTTTTTTACGAAATACGGAAACTACATCGGCAGATTGATTTTTTTATTGCTATGGCTCATCGAAATCGCGCAAAATTCGGAATAACATTGGGCATTACTTATAAGTTGCAACGGATGCACCAGCTTAATAATCGCCTTATTTTATTAATAAACTGTCTAGACAAACGCGGTGATTTTAAAATTCCTGTCACCAAACTTTTTATTGAATTGGTTACCTGGCACAGTCGCCGCTTTAGCCTTTCACAAATAATAAATGACAATTTGGGAGTATTAGCACATCAAATTACCGAACACAATAGTAAATCTGGCGAACGTTATATTACTAGTAACCGAAAAGAATATTGGGAACTATTTCGATCGGCCTGCGGAGCTGGTTTGGTGGTTGGGTTTTTGGTGGTTTTTAAAACCCTCATTTACTATATGTATGCCTCTCCTTTTCTTACAACGCTTCTTTATTCCCTTAATTACGCTATAGGTTTTGTTGCTATATATTTATGGAAATTTACATTGGCCACAAAACAACCCGCCATGACAGCTTCTACTTTAAGCCATGCCTTACAAACTGCACAAAAAGGGGGTGATTTTTCTAAATTTGCCCATTTGGTGGCCAAAGTTTCTAGGTCACAAACTATTGCATTTGCAGGAAATGTGATTGTAGCTTTTCCCGTTAGCTATTGTATTTCGGCGTTTTATTTTTATTTAACTGGAAACCATATTATGGACCCAGACAAAGCCATGCATTCAATTCACGATCAAAATCCATTTATAAGCCTGGCACTTTTGCATGCTGCTATTGCAGGATTTTATTTGTTCTTGTCAGGTATTATAGCGGGCTATACTGAAAACATGAGTGTGTATTATAAAATTCCGGAACGAATAGAACGCCAGCCTCTATTGCTTAGAAATTTTTCGAAAGAAAGATTAAAAAATATGAGTCAATTTTTTAGAGTTCATGCGGGGCCAATTTCAGGTAATATTTCTTTAGGATTTTTTTTAGGAAGTACATTTGTGATCGGAAAGTTTTTAGGTTTAAATATTGACATTCGTCACATCACTTTTTCTGCTGGCACATTTGGTGTAGCTTTAGCGGGATTGGATAATATTTTGTCATTAGCTGATTGGGTTTTTACCTTTATTGGAATCTTTTTAATTGGAGGATTTAATTTTTTAATAAGCTTTGTTATGTCATTGTTTGTAGCTTTAAGGTCGCGCAGTATCAGTATTTTCAAACTGCCAGAAGTAATGGCTGCCATTGGCAAAATTTGGCGCAAAAACAAACGGCAGTTTTTTGTTCCCGTTAAAGAAGAAAAATTTTAAATTATTTTTTTCAACCGTTCTACTACTTCAAATGCAGCAGGACATATAGCCACATTTTGAATGTTAAGATGATTTATCTGGTAAATTTTTTTGCGTTTGGTATGCGGAAATATACGGCAGGCCTTGGGACGATATTCATACACCGAACAGGAATTATCTTCCCCTAAAAAAGGGCAAGGCATTGATTTAAAAATAGTGTCATTGTCTTCATCTACCCTTAAATAGTGTTCCATAAACTTGCCGGGTCTCATTTTTAAATGACTTGCCAATATTTCAATATCTTTGGGTAATAAAAGCGGGCCAGTGGTTCGGCAGCAATTACGACATTGCAAGCAGTCTGTTTTTTCAAATACTTCTTCATGAATTCCCTCCATTATCTGATCCAACTTTTTAGGAGGTTTTTGTTTGAGTTTCGCCAAAAACACAGAATTTTCTTTGTGTTTAGCGGCAGCTTTTATTTTTAGCTGCGCAATGTTCACATGGCAAAAATATTATTTCTTGAGAAATTTTTGCCACGAAAAAGCTATAAAAAATCCTTAAACTTACCTACTCTTTCCTTTCGAAAGCTCCTGCATCAGGTTTGCTGTCACGGGGTCTCCCCAAAAAATCAAAACCAATTGGTGAAGATAAAATTATTCCAATATTTTGAGCTAGAGAAAGAGTATCCAAATCAAAATTATATTTTTTTAAGTCTTTAAATTTCGGATCCAAGCTTAAAATATTTTGGGTTCCTGCTTGGACAAGTGTTGTATTAGAAGATTTTAATAGAGATCCAATAACGGTGATTGGTTCTGGCAAAACAGCACCATCAATATCGAACCACAATTCATCTTTCAAATCCCCATAAACGATTGAATTCTGAATCTTAAATTTCAGTCCGGGATAAGTTTCTATAATTCTCCCAAAACCATCTCTAAGCCTATTTGTAACCGCCAAGGCGGGATCGTTTCCTCCTCCAAAATCACAATAACCCGAAATGGTAACATGCCTTAAATCGTAATCTCCACCTTTAAAAGTATAAAGGCAAGCTGAACCACAATTGGCTAATACACTGTTTTCCAAATACACCTTTGAGCGATTTCCTACTACAGCAAAAGAAGATATATTTTGAATAAAGGTGTTATAAATTTTTACTGTACTTTGTCCATCAAAAGAAGAAGAATCTATTGATATACCATAGGCAGCATTTTTCAAGCGAAGATATTTAATTAAATTGCCTTTAGATGGCCATTTAAAAGTAAGGCCTGACCATTGACCGGGAATATTACAATATTTAAAGGCAGTAAATTTATCAGAGTATTTATCTGAAGTGCGATCTCCTTCAAATATTACAGGCTCATCAATTGTTCCACCAATTATTAAAGTTCCCTCAGTTTGCAAATCAGAATAAGGTGCAAAATAAACTTTGACTCCCTCTTTTATTGTAAGTGTAGCTCCTGGTTTTACTCGGAAATAGTCATAAACAACATATGGCTTGGTTTTGTCAGCCCATACCATATCTGTAAAAGTTGAATCTTTGTAAATATAAATAGCATCCTGCCCCCAAGCTACTAACTGGACATTTTGATAATTTCCATTAGTTAAAAAAACTATGGAGTCATGAATAATTAAAGCATTTCCGGCTGGGTCGTGGTTAGGATTGGCATAAGCTTCTACAAAAACATAAACACTATCATGCGGTCGTATTTCTATTTCTTCAAACCGATTGCCGGCGTCACCATCCACATTTAATCTAAATTGGGATTTATCACCTCCAGCTAAATAAATTGTAGTTTTAATTTTTTTATCATGTTTGTTTCTTACTACAAATTGTCGATTAACTGACTTTGGCGTTCCTAAATACAACTGCGAAAGAATGGTATCAAATAGTATAGTATCGTAACTAAAACTTAGTTTGTCTGCACTATTGGTTGTAAACTTTTCAGGTTTGCACCCGGTTATGTAGGCCAAAAATAAAAGAGCTAATATGGTTTTATAAAAATTCAAACGAGGCTGCAAATCTAATTTTTATTAAATATTAATTGGGTTTCAAATATTACTACTTAACGCTTAATTATTTTAAAAATTGCTATTCCACATAAAGCACCAAACCTTTTAAATATTCGGTTTCGGGGTGAAACAAATTGACAGGATGATCGGCCGGTTGGGTGAGTTGGTGCAAAATTCTTACCGTTCGGCCGCTTTGGGCCGCTGCTGAGAACACCGCTGTTCTAAAAATATCTTTAGTAATAACCTGAGAGCATGAAAATGTAAAAATAATTCCTCCCGGTTTTATGGTATCAAAAGCTAATTTGTTCAACCTGCGATAGGCTTCACGTGCATTTGATAAGGCCCCTTGATGCTTTGCAAATGCAGGCGGATCGAGCACCATAATATCATAATCAATTGGCAATTGTTTAAAAATTTCAAAAGCATCTGCCGTAATTCCTTCATGCTTTCCTTTGTAATTATTCAAAGCAATATTAGCATTGGCTTGTTCTACGGCTTTGGCCGAAACATCAATAGTATGAACCTCTTTAGCTCCGCCGCCCAAGGCATATACCGAAAATCCACCGGTATATCCAAACAAATTCATTACGGTTTTTCCTTGGCTATATTTTTCTAGTAGAAAACGATTGTCTCTTTGGTCAATAAAAAATCCGGTTTTTTGACCTTCCAAAATATCAACTTTAAATTTATGACCGTTTTCCAAAACTTCGGTTTCACCAACTTCACCAAACAAAATCTTTTTTAAATCACTCGAAATTTCCTTTTGTTTAAGGGTTTGATCGCCTTTGGTAAAAATCCCCACCAATGCTTTTCCCCAAACTTTTTTTATAGCTTCTGCAATTTCATCCACCTGACGAAGCATACCGATAGAATGCGTTTGCACCACCAAAGTATTATTGTAATTGTCAATTACTAAACCAGGACAATGATCTCCTTCGCCATGAAAAACTCTAAAAACATTGGTATAATTATTTTCAAATAATCCAATTGCTTTTCTTAATGCAATGGCTTCCGTCAATCTTTTTATCCAAAAATTAGCATCAATTGGTTCATCAATAAAAGTCAATATTCGAACCATTATAGAGCCATTTTGATAATGCCCGCGAGCAATAAATTTTTTGTCAGAAGTTAAAACTTCAACCACATCACCATCTAAAGGATTCCCTTCCTTATAATTAATAGCACCACTAAAAACCCAAAGATGAAAACGATTTAACGATTTTTCCTTTCCAGGTTTTAAAAATATTTTTATACTCATATTAATAAGCTACAAAATAAGACGAAAGAAATGAAATCCCTATTTTTTTATCAGACTGCAAGATGTTTCTCCTCCGATTTTATTTTTAATATTGACTTGGTCACCAAAAACACAAGAATTACAAAAAGAATCATTGAAGAGCCAATAGTTCCAAAATCCAATCCTCCTTTTTCAATGGGCTTTGTAAGTAAATCGCCAAAAGTAGCTCCAAAGGGACGCGTTAAAACAAATGCTAACCAAAACAAAACCACATGAGAAATTTTGGAATAATAGTAGGCTAAAACTATCATAGCCAATAAACTTCCTATTAGTATTGCACCACCCAAAAACCCAAGACCTGAATTATCGGCTAAAAAATCACCCAAGGCTGTGCCTAAAGTATTTGAAAATAAAATGGCCACCCAATAAAACAGTTCACCTCGTCTTGATTTAATATTGGTTACAGACAATGTCTTTTCAGTTTTCTTCCAAATTATCAGGGTAACTGACAATAATGTTACCAAAATTAAAGATCCTGTGGCATAGCCTAACCCGAGAGTTCTATCCATATAGTCGGACATGGTGGTTCCCGCAGTGCTGGTAGCCAATATCACAGACCAATAAACAATTGGGTGAAATTTTTTACTAAAAAGTTGAATAAATAAGGTGCCAATAAAAAAACTAAACAAAATTATAGAACTCAAAGCATAGCCTATATTAAGTGTCATTGATAATAAATCACCAGCTGTTTCGCCTAGGGTGGTGGCACAAATTTTCATTATCCAAAATGCGAGAGTAATTGCAGGTAGCTTGTTCATATAATTATTGAATGTTAATATTGGTATAATATTGTTAGGGTTGTTTAATTTAACGGCAAAATAGCTTAAATGCTTTGGATAAAAAGCTTTAAAAAAACGTTATGTAAATTTGAATCAAAAAAGAAATTAGCATAACTTCGCACAAAAAAATTATGGGAATGCCAGGTGGATCAGAATGGATCCTTATTTTTATTGTAGTACTTTTACTTTTTGGAGGTAAAAAAATACCTGAACTTATGAAAGGATTGGGTTCTGGAATCAGGGAATTTAATAATGCAAAGAACGATGTGAAAGACAAAATTCGTGAAGGCATGGCTGAAGAACCGAAAGAAACCAAAAAACCTTCTGACGAAAGTTAATTAGGAAAACTACTTATAATTGATTTACACAATTTGACAAGCGTTACTGCGGTAGGGCATAAAACCGTATGTATCCTTGTGTAAATTGTTTAATTTTGCAAAAAAATATCATGAACTCAATACTTTTATTCGGAATGCCAGGTGGATCAGAATGGATTCTTATTTTCATTGTTGTTCTTTTACTGTTTGGCGGTAAAAAAATACCTGAACTTATGCGAGGATTAGGCTCCGGAATCCGTGAATTTAACAATGCTAAAAACGATGTGAAAGACAAAATTCGTGAAGGCATGGACGAACCTAAAAAACCTACTGACGAAAAATAGTTCGGATTTGAATTACCCCAAAGGATTTATTATTATCAAACCTGATTTGGCCTCGGGCAAATATTCTTGCACCGATTTGGCTCAATTCTATCTTTCTAATATTGAAGACAATACACATCTTAATGCTTTTTTGGAAGTATATAAAGATGAAGTATTGCAAAAAGCAGCTGAGTTAGATGGCCGCATGAAGCGTGGCGAAAAAACCGGAAAACTAGCCGGAATGTTCATCGGACTAAAAGATAATATTTGTTACAAGAACCATAAAGTTTCGGCCTCCAGCAAAATTTTGGAAGGGTTTGAATCATTATATTCAGCCACCGTTACCGAGCGACTTTTAGCCGAAGATGCTATTATTATTGGCCGATTAAACTGTGATGAATTTGCCATGGGAGCTTCCAATGAAAATTCGGCATATGGACCTGTGCTTAATGCTCAAGACAATTCTAAAGTTTCAGGCGGTTCATCAGGTGGTGCAGCAGTAGCCGTTCAGGCTAATTTATGCACTGCTACTTTAGGTTCAGATACAGGCGGTTCTGTTAGACAACCTGCCGCCTTTACCGGAAATTTTGGGATAAAGCCAACGTATGGACGAATAAGCCGCTATGGCTTATTGCCTTATGCCTCCTCATTCGACCAAATAGGACCTATTACTTCTACTATTGAAGACATGGCCTTATTGATGGAAATCATTTCAGGCGATGACGGGATGGATGCCACAGCTTCCGATAAACCTGTAGAAACCTATTCTTCCTTTTCACCTATAAAACCAAAAGCACGAATTGCTTATCTTGAAAATTACGTGAATGCTGATGGCGTGCAGCCTGAAATAAAAAATAAGACTTTATCAATTGTTGAACAACTACGAAAAGAAGGCCATACCGTGGATGCTGTAAGTTTTGATTTATTGGATTATTTGGTGCCATGTTATTATGTGATAACTACCGCTGAAGCCTCATCCAACCTCAGCCGATATTCCGGAATTTTATATGGCTATCGCAGCCCAAATAGTACAGACTTAGAATCAACCATAAAAAAATCAAGAAGCAAGGGATTTGGCGATGAAGTAAAACGACGTATTATGGCTGGAACATTCGTTTTAAGCTCAGATTATTACGACGCTTATTATTCAAAAGCTCAAAAAGTGAGACGTGAAATAAGTGAACAAACCAAAGCCTTATTTAATAGTTATGATTTTATTTTAAATCCTACTACACCCACTACAGCATTTGAATTAGGAGGAAAAATATCCGACCCAATTGCCATGTACTTAGCCGATATTTTTACAGTTCAGGCACCATTGGCAGGAAATCCGGCTATCAGTATTCCGGCAGGAACAGACAATAAAGGAATGCCTATAGGCGTTCAGGTTATGACTGATTTATTTAAAGAAAAAGAGATGTTGGATTTTGCTAAATATCTTTCAGAATTGATAAAATAAATAACTTTGGGAAAGTTAAACTGACCAAAAACTAACAAAATTTGAAATTTAAAATACTCTTTCTATTATTAACTCTCGGTTTCCTTCCTTCTATTTCAAAAGGCAAGGCAACTAACCTCTTTGATGATTATGATTCCATTGCCAAAAGAATTGTAAAAATCAAAACATCAATCCCCATTGAATACAATCAATATGTACAACAACATATCAATGAGTTTTTAAAAAACGATAATTCTCAAACCAATATATTAATTGGAAAAGGGCTTTACCTATTGCCCGAAATAGAAAAATTATTGAAAAAAAATCGACTTCCGGGTGAATTGCGTTTTGTAGCAGTTGCACTCAGTAATTTAGACTCGCGCAAGGTGTCGGAAGAAGGTGGCTCTGGCATTTGGCAACTAAAATACCATGTAGCAAAAACTTACGGTTTAAAAATAAATTCTTATATAGACGAACGTCGCGACCCTATAAAATCAACTGAAGCCGCTGCCCAATATTTCGAAGACCTTTATAAAATTTATGAAGATTGGAACCTAACTATTGCGGCTTTCTATTCATCCCCACTAGATGTTAATAAAGCCATAAGACAAAGTGGTGGTAATTTGGATTATTGGAAAATTCATAGTTACCTACCTGAAGAGTTTCAAATAACCGTCCCAAGGTTTATTGCAAGTTTTTATTTGTTTACCCATTTTAGAGACCATAAATTATCTGCTCAGGCTTTCAAACCAATTCAAACTGATACAATTGCAATAAAAAACTGGACCACCTTCACACAAATAGAAAAGATAATGGCCATTGATGTTGAATTTTTAAAAGACTACAATCCGATTTTTAAAAAATTCATTATTCCTTATACCCCCAAAAAATACTATATCACCATCCCTTTAAGCAAAATTCAAACCTTTAAAAAACTTGAAGATTCGCTTTATGTATTTCAAGACAAGGAGCCTGGATTGGTAACTATCCCTGACAACCGACCCAAACCCCAAGCAACAGATACATCTTCAAACGATAGCGACTCTACTCAAACTGGAGAGGATAATAATCACATTAAACCTGAACCTAAACCTAAACCTGAGACTGAAAGCATAAAGGGTTTGGCTCTCCTTACCTACACAGTAAAAAAAGGAGATGGGTTAGGAAGAATAGCTGACAAATATGATTGTACCATTACTGAAATAAAAAAATGGAACAAAATGAAGTCAAATAATATCAAGCCGGGACAGAAATTAAAAATTTATGTTCCAAAAGCTAAACTAAAGAAATACAAAAAAATTAGATAATCCTTAATGGACAAGGAAAAGATTTCGGCAAAAGTATCGCCCATAAAAATATTTGGAGCATTAATTCTTTTAAATCTTCTGCTAGCAATGGTTGTGGTAGTATTTCCTACCGGTAAAATACCTATTGGAAAATACGCCATCGATTTTGTACCACTTAAAAAGGTGTTTGAAAAAGAGACCAAAGTAGTGGTGGATGCAAAAAAGGTTATTGCTAATGTGGAAACAGTTGACACCAATTTAGTAACCCTCGACAGTAAAACTTTAGCCAAAATTAAGAAAGAGAAAATTGTAGTTCCCGAAGAAAAGCAAATTCAATACCCAGACAACACTCGCAAAGCTATGTCAGCATTTTTTAGAGCTTTGGCGGAGTTAGAAACAAAAGCAAACAGTATTCGCATTATACATTACGGCGATTCGCAATTGGAAGGAGATAGAATTAGTGATTATTTGCGAAACCGTCTTCAATTGCGATTTGGCGGTTGGGGACCAGGCATTATTTTGCCTTATGATATTTCCAATTCACGTATTTCTGTTAGACAAAGCGAAAGTAACAACTGGGTTAAATATGCTATTTATGGCAAAACCCAAAAATTAGCCAATGGGTATTATGGAATTGGCGCTTCATCGTACCGCTATTCAGGTGGTATTGCATTAAAGTCTGATGGTGGCGAAAAGACAGAAGTTGTTAAGAAATTCTTTAAGAAAAAAATGGTTACGGCTAACGATAGTATTTATTACTTGATAGATTCAAATAAATTTTATTACGATACCACCACCTCTAAAACCTCATCGTTAAAAATGGCAGGGGGTGCTTGGATGCGAATATTAAATGCCACAGGAAGTTATCCAAGGGTAAGACAATACAACAAACTCACATTGCTTTATACAGCAGATGAGCCTTTCAATTTTAGATTAAAAGTGAATGATGGGGCTGAAATAAATGAATCTTTACCCAATACTTTGGCATCAGCCAAATCGTTTAATTTAGGAGAAGTTACCACAGGCGTTAATCTAAATTTTTCAGGCAAAAGCCCTTTTCTTTATGGGATAGCCCTGGATGGAAATACAGGTATAGCCGTTGATAATTTTCCGATGAGAGGCAGTTCAGCTTTAGGTTTTGATGGCATTAATATTCCGATGCTTACACAACTTTACAGCCAAATGAATGTAAAATTAATTGTATTGCAATATGGAATTAATTTAGTTCCTAACCCACGAACCAACTACGATTGGTATACCAAAGCATTTGCCAGACAATTAGCCGCTATTAAAGCAGCTTCGCCCAATGCTTCTATACTTATTATAGGCCCATCGGATATGAGCCGTAGAACAGCTGAGGGATATGAATCCTACCCTAATATAACCCTCATTAGAGATGCCATGAAAAAAGCTGCGTTTGATAATGGTTGTGCATTTTGGGATTTGTATACCGCCATGGGTGGCCAAAACAGTATGAGTAGTTGGGTAAGTAATAAATTAGCGGCTAAAGATTTCACCCACTTTAGCACCGAAGGAGCCCGCTATGTTAGCGAAATGCTTTACAATACTCTGATGGATGAATATCAGGAGTATTTGAAAGAGATTGGGGCGATGTAAAAATTACTTTTATATTAACTCCCCCAACTCTCTAATCACAACAATATCCTCCGGCATATTTTTAATAATCACCGATTCGGGATTATAGAAAATACATTTTATCCCTAAAGCATAAGCTCCCATTATATCAGCTTCATAATTGTCGCCAATCATCAGGCTATTGTCAATTTCAGCTCCGGCGGATTGAAGGGCAATCTTAAAAATTTCAGGATGCGGTTTTTGAACTCCGGCATCTTCTGAATTTGTAAGGGTTTTAAAAAAATGATGGATGCCTGAAGTTTGCATTTTTACGCCTTGGGTTTCTTTAAATCCATTGGTAATAATATGTTGGTCAAATTTTAAATGAAAATGATTCAAAACCTCCAAAGCACCTGGCATCAAATGGCCTTTGGTGGGGCATATTTCTACAAATTCTTTTTCAAAAAGTTGGTACATTCCTTCCGGCTCCATGCCCAATTCAATAAAGGTATCTTTAAACCGCCGCTGCCTTAAAACGGTTTTATCAATAATGCCTTTACGGTAATTTTCCCAAGCCAAATCATTATGTTTACAGTAGGTCTTATGAAAAATTTCGGGTCCGTGTTCCGTTGTTTTATGAACTTCGTGTTTTTCATACAATTCAAAAATGGTGAGCCGTGCATTGGTGGAATAGTCCCAAATGGTATGGTCTAAATCCCAAAAGATGTGTGTGATATTATTGAAAATTTCCAATAGGGGAAGTAACAATTTTTATAAGACAAAAACATAAAAATTCCTTTGCTAAACTGAAAAATTCATCTCACAAACCAACTTGAAATGTTTATGACTAATATACTAAGTTTGAAAACCAAAATGAAAGAAACCAAAAAGGTAATTATACTACTGTTTTTATTTATAAATTATTTTACACAGGCACAAGTTGGTTTTGGTATCCGTGGCGGATTTCAGCAATCAATTCCTTTGGTAATGCGCGATACCTTTTCAGGAAAACCGGCTTTAAGCGGTGGTATTAATATCTATTTGCCCATAAATTCTAAACTAAATTTTGTAGCAGGTTTGGGTTATAGAGAAGTGGCTATCAGTTACAAAAAAGAGTCATCAAGTATTAATTGGGAAACAGTAGACTTAAATCTGGGGACGGAATGGATAAATCCAAAATTTACAAATTCCTCGTTTTATACAGGTATAAATGCCAACTATGTTTATACGTTTAGTAAGACAGTTTTATCGGCTACTTCCACATCAGGCACAGGATATACAACTTTAAACTCAAACCAAACACTGATACCATCTATAGAAGCCGGAATAATTTTTAAACCCCGACCTAACATTACTCTGAATATTTCAACTATTCAGCCAATTCCACAATCAAAAAGTTTGGGTAAACCAACGCTTCCAGGCACATTAAGTTTTGGATTAGAATACCGCTTAACAGCGAAAGACATAAAAAATTGGAACAATGACACCACCCCTATTCCCGAAAAAGTATTTACAAAAAACCTGAGAGCTGGGACCCTCTATTTTATTGAAGATGGCACGGATAGTGCGAAACTCATTTTGCATAAAACAATTTCGGGCTATTATACTTTTAGTAACGTGGGTTTTATTAAGGCTTCGGAATTGTCAAAATCATTAGATTCTTTTTCTAAGTTACCCAATGCCAACCTAATTTTTATTGCTAAAATTGGAGCCATCGTATATGATATTAACCGAGCAAGTACTCAGGGTTTAATTGTATATGATTATAAAATGCAAAACCCGATTTCTGATAGTCCATTTTTTGTGAGAAACCTAAGTGGTGACAGTTATTTTGAAGACCCATTGGTTGTAAAAAAACTGATAAAGACGTTGAATAAACGATTACTAAAATTGTAGGATACCCATGTTGTTATATAAAGCGACGATTAAAGCTTAAAAATTTTTTATGAATAAACCCGTTTCCCCTAAAGGCATTTGGAAAGTTATAACGGCTTCATCCGTTGGAACACTTATTGAATGGTATGATTTTTACATTTTTGGAAGTCTTGCTACTATAATTTCTAAACAATTTTTTCCTCAGGAACAAGGTGCAGCGGCACTTCTTTCAACCCTCGCCATATTTGCTGCAGGGTTTATTGTCCGCCCTTTTGGAGCACTATTTTTTGGAAGATTAGGCGATATAATCGGGCGAAAATATACATTTTTGCTCACCTTGGTTTTAATGGGGGCCTCTACATTTTTAATTGGATTAATCCCCACTTATGCCTCCATTGGGATTGCAGCACCCATATTAGTTTTAATTTTACGATTGATTCAAGGATTGGCCTTGGGAGGTGAATATGGTGGAGCCGCCACTTATGTGGCAGAACATGCCCCTAAGGGAAGAAGGGGATTTTTTACCAGTTGGATTCAAACCACAGCTACATTAGGATTATTCCTTTCGTTAGGAGTTATTTTATTTACCCGAAATGCCATTGGGGTTGAAAATTTTAATAATTGGGGTTGGCGAATTCCGTTTTTGGTTTCGGCCTTTTTGGTGCTAGTTTCCATAATTATTCGAGTTAAAATGAAGGAATCACCTTTATTTACCGAACTTAAAAAAGATGGCAAAACATCTACCAACCCATTAAAAGAGAGTTTTACAAAACGCGATAATTTAAAAATGGTGTTGCTGGCTTTGTTTGGGGCAGTAATGGGCCAAGGAGTAATTTGGTACACCGGTCAGTTTTACGCTCAATCGTTTATTGAAAATACATGCAAAGTAGATTTTGAACAATCTCGAACCATCATACTTTGGGCCATATTTTTTGCCACACCGTTTTTTGTGGTGTTTGGCTCTTTAAGCGATACCCTGGGCAGAAAATGGATCATGTTGGGTGGAATGTTTTTGGGAATAGTTTGTTACCGACCCATTTATCAGAAATTTTTAGATATTACTAATACATCCACTAAAGAAATTATTAAAGAAAAAACGTCAGTTACACGAACTGTAACCCGAATAAAAGGAACATTTGATTTTGTGGTAAAAAGCGACACTTTAAAATTTTATAAAGACGACGCTATCTACAAATATTCGCAAATAGATACTTGGTATGCAGCAGGCAAATTTTCAATTAAACCCATTGTAAAAGTTGAAAAAAGTGTCGGTAATACTCACTATTGGTTAATGGTTTTCCTCGTTTTTATTCAAATATTTTTTGTCACCATGGTTTATGGCCCCATGGCTGCTTTTTTAGTAGAATTATTCCCAACCCGCATTCGGTATACTTCTATGAGTTTACCCTACCACATTGGCAACGGGGTATTTGGCGGACTAGTTCCGTTTATAGGGCTTTTAATTATTGAATACACTAAAACCGGTGAAAACCCTATTGGCGACTCTTTGGCAGGATTGTGGTATCCCATAAGCGTTGCGTCGGTTTGTTTTATGATTGGCTCCTTGTTTTTAAGTAATAAATCAAATACTCTTTTATGGCCAACATTGAAAAAATGGATGGGAATTATTTTAATGTTTTTAGGGCCATTGGTTATTTGCACACTTATTTACTTTGCATATAAACGCTTGACTATACCAACTTCCACAGTCAATGATATTTTGCAATGGTGCATCATTATTGGCATTTTTACACCCATTGCTTTTGGTTTGTTTATTTTTGGGAAGTATGCGTTTAAGGGATTTTATAATGGGAACGCAGATGACGCTGAAAGTTAAGAATTAAAAAGATTTTTTATAATTCCTTTTAATAAAAAATCAGCGTTATCAGCGACCCCATACTTCATTTATATTTGCCTCATAATAATCCATGAACTACCAAATCCAATCCTTTGCGGAATACGAGGAAATATATAAATATAGTATCGAAAATCCTGAAGCTTTTTGGGCTGAGATAGCCGGACATTTTAAGTGGCAAAAAAAATGGGACACCGTTTTAGATTGGAATTTTAAAAACCCAACTATAAAATGGTTTGAAGGAGGGAAATTAAACATAACCGAAAATTGCCTCGACCGCCATTTGGAAACCTTGGGAAATAAAACCGCCCTGATTTGGGAACCTAACGACCCGAATGAAGCCATACGAAACCTAACTTACAACGAACTTCACACCGAGGTTTGCCGCTTTGCAAATGTGCTAAAAAATAATGGGGCAAAAAAAGGTGACCGCATTTGCATCTATATGCCTATGGTTCCTGAATTGGCGATAGCCGTGTTGGCTTGCGCCAGAATTGGAGCTATTCATTCCGTGGTTTTTGGAGGATTTAGCGCCCAAAGTATTTCCGATAGAATACAGGATGCCCAATGCAATATGGTTCTTACATCCGATGGTGCATTTCGCGGAGCCAAACAAATTCCTTTAAAACCCATTATTGATGAAGCTCTAAAAACCTGTCCTTCGGTAAATAAAGTTATCGTTTTAGCCCGAACAAAAAGTGAAGTGAATATGACCCCTGACCGCGATGTTTGGTGGCACGATGAAATTGAAAAAGTAAATAATGATTGCCCTGCGGAAATAATGGATGCTGAAGATTTACTTTTTATACTGTACACCAGCGGCAGCACAGGGAAGCCAAAAGGGGTAGTGCATACTTGCGGAGGTTACATGGTATATGCAGGTTACACTTTTTCCAATGTTTTTCAATACCAGCCGGATGAAATTTTCTTTTGCACGGCCGATATTGGCTGGGTTACGGGACATAGTTATATCATTTACGGGCCATTGGCCAATGGGGCTACTTCGCTCATGTTTGAGGGAGTTCCCAACTTTCCGGATGCCGGACGGCTTTGGGATATTGTTGGCAAACATCAGGTGAATATTTTATATACAGCTCCTACAGCCATTCGTTCACTGATGCAGGCCGGACATCATTATGTAGAAAATAAAAATTTGAGTTCCCTTACCAAATTAGGTTCGGTAGGTGAACCTATAAATGAAGAAGCCTGGCATTGGTATCAGGATAATATTGGCCATAAAGATTGTCCGATTGCCGATACGTGGTGGCAAACCGAAACCGGTGGAATTATGATTAGCCCAATTGCAGGGATAACACCTACCAAACCTTGCTATGCCATGTTGCCTTTGCCGGGAATTCAACCCGTTTTGGTGGATGAAAAAGGCGAAGAAATTTTGGGTAATGATGTTAGCGGAAATCTTTGTATAAAATTTCCATGGCCGGGTATTTTAAGAACCACTTATGGCGACCACGAACGCTGCCGAACTAATTATTTTGCAACCTATCCCAATCTGTATTTTACGGGGGATGGTTGCCTGCGGGATGCCGATGGACACTACCGCATAACAGGCCGTGTAGATGATGTACTCAATGTTTCAGGCCACAGGATAGGAACCGCAGAGGTTGAAAATGCAATTGATATGCACCACGGTTTGGTAGAAACTGCGGTGGTAGGTTATCCTCATGATATTAAAGGACAAGGAATTTATGCCTACGCCATTTGCTTGGAACCTCCGGAGGATGAAAATAAATTACGAGCTGAAATTTTAGCCATTGTAACCAAAGAAATTGGGGCGTTTGCCAAGCCTGATAAAATTCAGTTTGTAAACGGGCTACCCAAAACCCGCTCCGGAAAAATAATGAGACGGATACTTCGTAAAATAGCCGAAGGGGAATTTGAGAATATTGGAGATGTGACGACTTTGCTTGACCCTGCTGTGGTAGAGAAGATTATAAAGGGGAGGTTGTAAACATTTTTTAAAGCTTTGAAAAAGTTCGGAACTTTTCCAAAGTTGATGAACATTTATTTACAAAAAACCTTTTGGCTAATGGCTTTTAGAGTGTCACCATTTTCTTTAATAGCCCAAGTTACAAACTGAATATTTTTGGAATTATGCGGTGAAAGAAAATAAGCATTAACCCTGTAGGGTTCTGCAATATTAAAATGTGCAAAAAACGCATCCTTATTTTGAGGCCAATTATAGTTAGCCTCCGGAATTCTTAACACTAAAGAGTTAAGCAATGCACTATTAATGTTTAGCGTATCGCTGTTTAAAAAAAGGCCAAAAATTAAATTCTGTATCTTATTTTTTATTTTTGGTTCTGCCGGTTCACATGCCAACACAGAATAAGCATTTGAGGTATTTTGTATCTCATTTTTTGCAATAAAATCATGTTCAAAATGCATCCTTACCCGAATGGTATCCTCCGTAACAGTATCATTTTGCTCGTAGGAGTCAATGAAATTTTGTTTCACTAAATGATTTTCAATTTTTGAATAGGTGTAAAAATATGCTTTACCTGGCCTGCATTTGTCGCAAGCTGTAAACAATATTGGCAATCCAACTAATATAAAACCTAATAAAGCAATCCGTTTCATAGCTTTTAATTTTTTATCAAATGTACAAAAAATAAAAACGTCCGAGGTTTTTAAAACCTTGGACGTTTAAAGATAAATATTTTTTAAAGCTTAAATCTTCTAAGAATTATAAGCCCATTTTATATAAATAGCACCCCAGGTAAATCCTCCACCAAAGGTAGAAAGTATTAAATTATCGCCTTTTTTAAGTTGCTTTTCATAATCCCAAAGTAATAAAGGCAACGTTCCGTTGGTAGTGTTTCCGTAACGTTGAATATTCATCAATACCTTATCAGAATCCACTCCCATGCGGTCGGCGGTAGCATCTATAATTCGTTTATTGGCCTGATGTGCTACCAAATAATTAATGTCTTCAGACTTTAAATCATTGCGGTCCATTATTTCTTTGCTTACTTCAGCCATATTGGTCACCGCAAATTTGAAAACTGTTTTTCCTTCTTGGTACACGTAATGTTCGCGGGCAGTCACAGTTTCAATAGTTGCTGGTTTTAATGACCCTCCGGCTTTTTGGTGCAAGAACTCACGGCCTGAACCATCCGTTCTTAAAATGCTATCACAAATCCCCATCCCTTCATCATTAGGTTCTAACAATACAGCTCCGGCTCCATCACCAAAAATTATACAGGTATTTCTATCTGTATAATCCAAAATGGCGGACATTTTATCGCCTCCAATTACAATTACTTTTTTATACATACCCGATTCTATAAATTTAGAACCGGTCTCTAAACCAAATAAAAATCCTGAACAAGCGGCAGCCAAGTCAAATCCCCAAGCATTTTTAGCACCTATTTTATCACAAACAATATTAGCGGTGGCCGGAAAAATTAAATCTCCGGTAATGGTACAACAAATAACCAGTTCAATTTCTTCAGCACCTATTCCACGTTTTTTTAAGAGTTCGTTCACAGCTATTACAGCCATATCCGAAGTAGCTCTTCCATCTCCAAGTATCCTTCTTTCTTTTATTCCAGTTCTTGACATTATCCACTCGTCAGTGGTATCTACCATTTTTTCAAGGTCTTTATTTGATAGTATTTTTTCGGGAACATAGCCCCCAACAGCGGTAATTGCAGCCTGAATTTTAGACATTTATGTTTTTATAAATAAGGCGGCAAAGATAATTGTTTAGTCTTAAAAATATAATTGTTATTCTTGGACAACTTTTAATTTAATGGTTGTTTAAATTTTAAAATTCATAATAATACCCTTATTCCAAATTTAAATAAACGTTGCAAATGTGAAATGTTAGATTAGATTTGTTTAACTTTAAATATTTAAGCTACTAAAAATAATTATTATGAAAAATCAAAATTTTAGTTATCAGTTAGTTACCCCCCCCTATTTTTTTCTAATAATTTCGAGCAAAAAAATTATTTCTGCTCTGTTCATACTTTTAATCCTTTTGGCATCAACTAAAAAAGGATTTTCCCAGTTTTTATCAGGATATCCTACTTCAAGTTCACCTACAACAACAGTTAGTTATTCAACAATTTATTTTATGGATGATACACGGGCGCATTGTTGGTTATTAAGTTCACTTGTCCCAACAATGGATGCTTTATCTTTAGATCACATCTCAGGTTCATTTACTGCAGGAGATAGGGTAATGGTTATTCAAATGATTTCAGTAGCAGGTTCTACCACAGGGTATTTTGAAGAAACCACAATACAAAGTATAACAGGTGGAGGTACAAGTTTAAATATAGATAAACTTACTCGCACCTACAACACACAAAACTCGGTTAGCAGCGCAAGATTGCAAGTGTTAAAAATACCTCGGTTTTTCAAATTAACAAATAAGGGTGTAATTAGATGCAAACCTTGGGATGGCTACACAGGCGGCGTACTATGTTTTGCTGCTGAACAAGTAGTAATGGATAGAGGTATTTTTGATGTTTCGGGGACGGGATTTGGCCCCGATAATGTAAATTGGGCCATAAAAGGAACTCCCGGCGTTGGCGATAATTTTTATAATGGCGGAGGAGGAATATTTAGTTTATCTAATTTAGTTCCCTGCATTGTTCCAACTCCTGACCCTATTCATGAATTTTTAGGCAATATAGGCACAAATGGTGACCCCGTTCCATTCTCGTCATTACCTATACTTGGAACACCTACTTCTTTATATTCATCCACTACAGCATATGATTATGGCACCCCTTCTTTTTCTACTCATAAAGTTGTTATGGGCAGTGCTGGATATTTTCCTGCAAATCAAAAATCAGGATTACAAGGTCAAGGTGGCGGTCATGGAGGAATCGGTGGAAGTGACAACTATATTAATAATGCTGGACAAAACGGGAGTGATGGTGGTGACGCGTCATTAGGTGGAGATGCAGGAAAAGGTGCAAAAGGAGGTGGAATTATTTTAATGAAAGTAGGGTTAATAAAAAATGATCTAACAGCTACTCCATATATACCTACAACACAATACAATTTTTTACTTGCTGCCGGAGCAAATGGCGACCATGGGAAATCGGGTGGTTCGGGAGGTCTTTCAGGAAGAGGTGGTGATGGAGGTATAGGTGCTCAGGTGGGATTAGATATTTATTATTCAGGTGGGAATGGAGGAAATGGAGATTATGGAAAAGCTGGTCAAGGGGGGGATGGAGGTAATGGAGCAAAAGCAGGAACCATATTTATTTATAACCGTGATGCTGCCACATCCCAATGTTTTGGAAATGCCCCTTCGCCAAAAGTAGGCTCTATAGATTTATCCTCTGGCAAGGGAGGTGGGAAAGGCCCGGGTGGTTATACAAAGGAAATTACCGATAATTTAGCTACCTATCCACCCTCTCTCACAACGCCTTATTCAGCATGCACCCCTAGCGGAACACCTGATTTAGATATTTGCCATTGTGATAATGCCATGCGTCCATTTAGGTTTGTAACTCAAAACGACTATTCTAATCAGGCTGTATTGTCTGGAAATAAATATACTTGGCAATTTTATTATGATCCTATTCTTGGTTCAGGTACAATTACTTATGATAGGGCCACAGGTGAAGTATTAACCACCTCAAATGTTGGAAGCAATACGAATAAGTACCATTGTAAATTTTATAAATTGGCAGATGCTAATTATATTTTTGATAGGTTTTCTTATCATCAGCACAATATGACGCTTAATCATATTAAATTACCGGCTCAACCTGGCGTTTTAAGTGGAGGATTAGAAATTAAATTTTTAGATGACTACAACCTTTTTAATGCTCGATACGTATCACAAAATGGGAATAGATACATTTATTATGAACATTCCCCACACAAAGTGTATGTGGATACAGGGGCATGTAATCCTAATACTCCTGGCTTTGGCAGTCATGCCTCACAAGGCGATTTAGGGGATTTGAATGGGGATGACCCCGAAGATGTTCTGTTTGATTATGGTAATCCAGATAGTCACTTCGGTTTTAATGATAATGAACCTTTTAAATTGCCTATTAAGCCAAATCGTGATAGTTACGAACTTTTGAATATGAACGATAATCAGTTCCAACTATTAAGGTCATCAACAGACGAGCAAGAGGTGTTGGAAAGCGAGGGTAAACTAATCAAATTGGAACTATTGGATTTGACAGGTAAAGTTCTGTGGTCAAAAAACAATGTTAATAAAGAGGTAATTACTGTAGAAAATACTGCTAAAGGAGTATATATTCTGAGGATTAATGGCAGTATAAATAAAAAAGTATTTATTAAGTAAATCTAGAATGAAAAATAGGCTAGTACGTTTTCATTGGTTGATAAACAACTTTTTTAAGGTTGCTTGCCTATTTTTTATTTTCTCTATAAAATTATCAGCTCAAAATTTAGTTTATAATGGTACTTTTGAATTATATATTGAAAGACCTCCTTCGATTGACTATGCCTTTCAATCTACTCCTTTGCATAAATGTCTTGGCTGGGAAGATTTTTGTACAGAAACTGTTGATTATATGGGAACTCCGCGATACTATTTTAACCGTCCATTTTATGAATCTAAAACATGGACTTTCCCTAAAAGTCCTTACAATGATGATGCCTTTATACGACTAATTCTAGTAAATTTATATGATTATCCCCTTCTCCCAAAAGCATCAAGAGATTATGCATATGGCAGATTATTAAGCCCTTTAGTAATAGGAAAGAAATACAAATTGAGTTTGGCACATACTAATGGGCAATTTAATTTATATGGTGGTAAAATTTTTGGTCATGATGGATTTGGAGTTTTGATAGGGACAAGACAACCCAAACAAAAAAGCGAACATAGTAAACTTGAAATTAAACCACAATTCAGAACACCATATTTATTTCAAGATAGTACTTGGCGAATAATGGAATTTGAATTTGTCGCTGATTCCGCTTACAAATACATAACTTTAGGTAACTTTTGGGATGATTCAGAAATAAAATACATGAATATAAATATAGTAACAGATAATATTGGTTTATTCATAGATGATATAAAAATAGAGCCAATCGCTGATATCCCAAAACTTCCAGCACCAATTACCATTTGCAAGCCAGATAGCGTGTATATACAAAACAAAGAAAAGAAAGATGTGGAATGGTGGATAAATGGAGAATACTATGGGTGGGCAGTAGGTTTAACACATTACTGCACGGAAGCCATAAACCAAGTAATAGTGAAGTATTACAATGACTATGACACAACGTATGTATTTATAAAAAGTAAGCCGGAAGTACTTTTAAAACAAGAAGGCTTTTTATGCCCGTGGTTGGATAATAAAGGATTTGTATCATTTAGTTCAGCGGACAGCTTATCCTCTTACTATTGGCAGCTTACTAATGAAAAAGTGTATGAACCTAAACTAAAACTAATAAAACCGGGCAATGTATTATTTATTTATTCCTCCCCAAAACAATGCGAATGGCAACAAGATTTAGAAACAAAAGATACCTGCCCTGAAATTAGTAATTGCTTTTTCCCAAATTCATTTAGCCCAAATAATGATGGACTAAATGAAACTTATAAAATTGAATGTGAGAATGTGATAGAATTCGAAATACGGATTTTTAACCGATGGGGTGAACAGATTTTTTATTCTAAAAATCCACTTGAAGAATGGGATGGGACATATAAAGATGCTAAATGTCCTATTGGAATTTATATGACATCTATAAAAGTTACCTATCCTTCAGAAAAAGGATTCTTTAAAACAGAAACTAAAAGGATAAGCTTAAATTTGATAAGATAATATGTTATTAAAGCTGAGCCTTAATACTATCAATAAGATTTGATACAATTACATCTTGTGTAAGTTTTATCATATTCACAAAGGTTTTGGCTTTAGAAATGCCATGACCAATAATCACAGGTTTATTAACACCCAAAATAGGTGAGCCCCCATAATTTTCAAAATTAAATTGTGTAAGGTATTCGTCTTTAACGCCGCGTTTCATTAGCTGATAGAATATCCCTTCACAGGCTTTCAAAACAATATTTCCTGTAAAACCATCACATACCACCACATCCGCTTTATCGGTAAATAAATCACGGCCTTCAATATTTCCTATAAAGTTTATATAACGATCTTCTTCCAATAATGGATAAGTGGCTTGAGTTAAAATATTTCCCTTTTCTTTTTCTTCGCCAATGCTAAGCAATCCTACTCGGGGTTTTTCAATACCCATAATAGAATTGGCATAAATGGAACCAATATTGGCAAATTGAACCAGCATGTCTGGCTTAACATCGGCATTAGCGCCAGCATCCAGCATTAAACCATGATTGCCCGACGGGCGTGGAAGAATAGTTGAAAGAGCAGGTCGTAAAATCCCCTCAATAGTTCTGACGGTGTAAAGAGAACCAACCATCATGGCTCCCGTATTGCCTGCACTAGTAAAACCATCCAACTTACCTTCCATTAGCATTTTTAAACCTACCATTATGCTAGAGTTTCTTTTTGCAGAAACGGCTTTGGTAGGATGCTCGCTCATACCAATGGTATCAGGAGCATCAACTATTTCGAAAGTTTGAGATATGCCTTGCTCGGCAAGAGATTCTTCAATTATTTTCTTTTCACCAATTAATATTATGTCCACGTTGGCAAAGTCAGATTGACCAGCTGCCAAAAATGCGCCTTTAATAGCCTCGGATGGGGCATAGTCCCCACCCATGGCATCTAATCCTATTCGGATACGTGACATAATTTTAGTGTTTTTTTTAAGAAGTCTTTACTTCAATAACCTGAACTCCGCGATAGATACCGGTTTCCATGTTAATTCTGTGATACAATGAAGTATCGCCGGACTTAGGATCGGTAAATATTTGTTTAAACCCAAGTTTGTCGTGGGTTCTACGTTTGTCCCTGCGGGTTCTCGAAATTTTTCGTTTGGGATGTGCCATATCTTTTAATCTATTATATTTTTTAATTTATCCCATCTGGGGTCAGTGGGGGTTTCAATATTAGTGTTTTCGTCCGTACTTTTTGATAAAAATTTTAACATTTGAGTGTTGCAGCTCCTTGGTGTTTCTGAATTGTCCTTGCACGTTTTGGTCATTGGAATGCTTGTACAAATTATTTCATAAATGTGATCGTACACATTAAATGAAATAGCATTTGGACCAAGATAAATAATTTCACCATCGCTTTCCTTTGGAGTTTCTGTAATCTTTATTACAATTGATTCATTGCTTTTAACAGGTAAATCAAACATATCCAAACATACATCACACTCGGTTTTAACTATTCCTTCAATTGTGAAGTCCAAGTTCATTAACCTTTCTTTTTTATCAATAATTAAATGAACGTTAACATTTCCATGTCCAATTAATGAGTTTTCTTTTACACTAAAAAAGGAATCATCAATTTTATAATCAAAATCATGTTGTCCTAATTTTAGCTTTACGAAATCAATGTCGTAGTTCTTTAAAGAATCCACAGTTTTTTAAACAGGGCTGCAAAAGTATGATTTTTATATAATAGTTCAAAACAAATATTAATGTTATTATCGAAGTCGATAATAACATTTAGTTTTTATACTAAATTATTACGTTTTACAATTATTAAGTTTGTTCATAACAAGCTATTTTGCAACACTATTTAAATTTTTTCTATTCCATACATAAATCTATAAGATGCCATTTAAGAGAATAATATATTTTGCAATTCTGTTATTGTCCCGTTATGATATTTTTGCCCAACTCGGAACCCCAATTAATGGTTCGGCAGATCATTATGAAGGTATTACAGCTTTTACAAATTGCACATTAATTAGAGATCCTCAAACAAAAATTGCCAACGCAGTTTTAATAATTCAAAAAGGAAAAATAACAGCAGCTGGCACAAGTATAAAAATTCCAGCAGGTGCAAAGGTTATTGATTTGCAAGGCAAATGGATTTATCCTTCTTTTATAGATGTTTGGTCGGATTATGGTGTACCAAAAGTTCAAAGCAAAACCAATACTCCGGGCCCCCAGTTTCTATCCTCCAAAAAAGGGGCTTGGTATTGGAACGAAGCGATTCATCCCGAAATTAGTGCCAACCAAATATTTAGTATTAATCATGAAGAATCAAAATCTTTAAGAGATATTGGCTTTGGAATGGTGGCCAGCCATCAGCAAAATGGTATTGCCAGAGGAACAGGTTGTTTGGCCACTTTGGGTGATGAATTGGAACAAAAGCAGGTTATAAATTCTACTTCGGGAAATTATTTTTCATTTCATAAAGGCAATTCAACTCAGGATTACCCTTCCAGTTTGATGGGAGCCATTGCTTTATTAAGGCAATTTCAGTATGATGCCAAATGGTATAAAATGGCAAAACCTGCTGAAATTAATCTTTCATTGGAAGCATATAATTTATCAAGTAGTCTGCCTCATTTTTTTGAAGCGGAAGATATTCAAGATGTTTTGAGAGCTGATAAATTGGGCGACGAATTTGGCCTACAATATATTATTAAAGGAAACGGCGATGAATACCAATTTGCTCAAGAGGTGAAAAATACGAATGCCGCGTTGGTAATTTCTTTAAACTTTCCGGATGCATATGATGTGGAAGACCCTTTAGATGCTCGATTAATAAGTCTCACTGAAATGAAACATTGGGAAATGGCCCCGTTTAACCCAGCCATATTATATAAGAATGGAATTGAATTTTCATTGACTCTGAATGGAATTAAAAAGCGTGATAAGTTTTGGCCAAACCTTCGCAAAGCCATTGAAAATGGATTGCCCGAAGAATATGCTTTAAAGGCGTTAACCACAAATCCAGCTAAATTTATAAAATCAGAAACCCAATGTGGAACACTAGATATTGGAAAATTAGCAAATTTTATTATTACCGATGGTAATG
Organism: Bacteroidota bacterium; assembly: GCA_947468275.1. Taxonomy (GTDB): domain Bacteria; phylum Bacteroidota; class Bacteroidia; order NS11-12g; family UBA9320; genus JABWCE01. The sequence continues at coordinate 96,804 of CANIKO010000010.1, read as the reverse complement.
TTTTTAAAGAAGGAACGGCCATCCTAGAAAACTGGATTTTGGGGAAACAAAATACAATTATCGACTGGCAAACGGCTGATTATACAGGTAAATACACCCTAAATTTTCAGGATTCGGTATATAAGATAACTATTAGCGGAAAGCCTTGGTTGCCAAAAGCAGAATTGCAACCTAAAACAAAAGGCGAACTTAAAATTGCTCTGAAAAACGGGTTTATCAATTATCAATTAATGTTAAAAAATGGAAAATCATACACCGGCACAGGTTATAAAACAGGAAATGATATAAACTTAATTTCGAATGATTCGCTAGGTAAAAGTGTTTCTATTTTAGCCAAATACACAGGGAAAGTAGAGGTAAAAGAAGATTCGATGAAGAAAAAAATAGAAGTTGTAATGCCTAAATTTTCGATGCCATGGCAATATAATCGTAAAAATTATAATTATTTTATTATAAAAAATTGCACAGTTTGGACTTGCGATACCAAAGGAAAACTGGAAAACATGGACGTTATTGTTGCACATGGAAAGGTGGAAAGTATTGGTAAGGGATTAACCCTTAGTGATCATGATGATTTTTTTGACGGAACCGGAATGCACCTAACCCCCGGCATCATTGACGAACACAGTCATATTGCCATTTCTAAAGGAGTGAATGAAGGAACCCAATCCATTACCAGTGAGGTAAGAATTGAAGATGTAATAAATGCCAAAGATGTTAATATTTACAGGCAATTGGCTGGTGGTGTTACTACTTCGCATTTGTTGCATGGCTCGGCCAATGCCATTGGGGGGCAAACAGCTTTAATAAAATTAAAATATGGGGAAGCTCCGGAAAAATTAAAATTCCCTACGGATCATCGGTTTATAAAATTTGCCTTGGGCGAAAATGTTAAACAAAGCAATTGGGGCGATTTTCAAACGGTTCGTTTTCCACAAACCCGTATGGGCGTTGAACAAGTTTTTTTCGATGGTTTTTCAAGGGCAAAAGCATACGGCGAACTTAAAAAAACGTCCGGTTATAGAATCGATTTAGAATTAGAAGCATTGTTGGAAATATTGAACAGTAAGCGATTTATAACTTGCCATAGTTATGTGCAATCAGAAATAAATATGCTGATGCATGTGGCCGATACGTTTGGATTTAAAGTTAACACATTTACTCATATTTTGGAGGGTTACAAGGTAGCTGATAAAATGAAAAAACATGGCGTGGCCGCCAGTACATTTTCGGATTGGTGGGGTTATAAATATGAAGTTGCAGATGCCATTCCTTACAATGCAGGAATTATGAATAAGGTTGGTGTTTTAACCGGTATAAATAGTGATGATCCTGAAATGGGTCGCCGTCTAAATCAAGAAGCTGCAAAAACCATAAAATACAGTGATGTTTCAGAAATTGAAGCCTTAAATATGGTAACAATTAATCCTGCTAAAATGCTTCATATTGATAACCGAGTTGGGAGTATTACTATTGGAAAAGATGCAGATCTGGTGCTTTGGGATGGAAATCCATTGAGCAACTATTCTAAACCAGTAACTACATGGGTTGACGGAAAAATTTATTTTGACAGGAATGAAGATTTAAAGAAAAGAGCAGAAATAGCAAAGGAAAGACAACGGCTGATAGAAGCAATGAGAAAAGCTAAAAAGGATGGACAAAATACCCAAAAGGCAGTCAAAACTTTGGAGGTGGAATATCATTGTGAGGATTAATTTTAATTTGGAAATGTGTCAATTTGAAAATTTGAAAATGAGAAGAATACTATTTGTAGGAATTTTATTTCTATTTGGAACTATGACCGAAGCACAAGTGCCATCACCCTCGGCTGCTCAATCAGAAAAGGTGTGGATTTTGGCCGGAACATTACATCTAGGAAATGGACATGTTTATAATAATGTCTCCATCCGATTTGATAAAGGCATAATCACAGCCATTGATACAAGTCATGCCACCAAAGATTTTCCTGACCACGTAATTGTTTTGGCTAAGCATGTTTATCCCGGATTAATAGCCCCTAATACTACCATTGGTCTTAATGAGATAGATGCTGTTCGTTCTACTCGCGACTATAATGAAGTGGGGGAAAACAATGCCAATATCCGCAGCATAATTGCCTATAATGCCGATTCAAAAGTTACCCCAACCATAAGAAGCAATGGAATTCTGCTGGCACAAATAACGCCATCAGGGGGAAGTATTTCAGGTAACTCATCCATAGTTCAATTGGATGCTTGGAATTGGGAGGATGCAGCAGTAAAAACAGATGATGCTTTGCACCTGAACTGGCCAAGAATGCATGTTCAAAAAGGCTGGTGGACCGAGCCGGGAGATATTGAAAAACTGCAGGTAGATAAAGAAATAAAGGCAATGGATGAAATTTTTAGCAATGCAAAAACCTATTGCAGCAGTAAACCGGAGTTGCTCAATTTAAAATTAGAAGCGTTTAGAGAGGTCTTTTCAGGTAAAAAGAAAGTTTATATCCATACCGATGGGGCACGGGAAATGATAAGTGCCGTTCAGTTTATGCAGCGCCATGGTATTACTCCTGTAATAGTTGGAGGAAATGAAAGCCATTTGATAACAGGTTTTTTGAGGGGCAATAAAATTGCAGTAATTTTAATTCGAACTCACAATCTGCCATCATTACCCGAAGATGATGTGGATTTACCCTATAAACTTCCAAAAATTCTTCACGATTCTGGCGTTTTATATTGCATAGCCGATGTTGGGGCATGGCAACAGCGCAATTTGCCTTTTCAGGTAGGAACAGCAGTAGCTTTTGGACTAACCCCCGAACAAGCCCTGATGGCCGTTACAAAAAATACAGCTGAAATTTTAGGGATTGGTAAAAATTATGGAACTTTGGAAGTAGGTAAAAGTGCCACGCTAATTATAAGTGAAGGAGATATTTTAGATATGAAAACCTCCAAAGTTACCAGGGCTTGGATTGATGGCCGGGCAATAAATTTAGACAACAGCCAAAAACAATTGGATAAAAAATATAAAGCTAAATATTTTGGGGAGTAGAATTTCAAAAAATTTAAAATCATGAAAAACCAAGTAAAAGAATTCAACGAAAGCCGAACCAAAGGCAACGAAGCCATCATAGACGGTGATAATTTAGTATTAAAACGCCTTTTCAATTTAGACACCAATACTTATGCCGAAGGGGCTTTACCGGTAAAAACCAAAGAACTTTTGGGCCTAGTGGCTAGCATGGTATTGCGCTGTGACGATTGTATAAAATACCATTTGGGCAAATGTTATGAAAACGGTATTACCAAAGCTGAGGTTTTTGAAACCTTTGCGGTAGCCAATATTGTGGGTGGAACCATTGTAATTCCACATACACGCCGAGCGGCTGAGTATTGGAAAGAGTTGGAAAATGAACAAAAAATCTAAAATCGTAAATCTAAAATCGTAAATTAAATTACCTTTGTGCTAATCGAATGCAAAGCATTTCATTTAAAATAAATTTAAAAAATAGAAGTAAACTATCACATGAAATTTGGAGTTGTAATATTTCCCGGATCCAATTGCGATCATGATTTAATAAGTGTTTTACAAAGTTTGAAAGGTGCTGAAGTTGTTGAACTTTGGCACAAAGACACCAACCTGAAAAATTGTGATTTTATATTTTTACCCGGCGGATTTTCGTATGGCGATTATTTAAGAAGCGGTGCTATTGCACGCTACAGCCCGATTATGCAATCCATTAGTGAATTTGCGGCCAATGGAGGATTTGTAATGGGAATTTGCAATGGATTTCAAATTCTTTGCGAAGCAGGATTATTGCCTGGAGCCTTATTGCGCAACACCAATCGTAAATTTATTTGCAATAATGTATTTTTAAAACCTGCAAATACCGATTTACCTATAACTCATCACATAAAAAAGGAAGCGGTTTTAAAAATTCCTATTGCCCATGGCGAAGGCAGATATTATGCCGATGATGCTACTATGAAACAAATTTTGGATAACAATCAGGTGTTATTTTACTACTGTAATGAAAATGGTGAAGTAGTGGAAGATGCCAACCATAACGGCTCATTAAATAGTATAGCCGGTGTGTGTAATGCCGGTAAAAATGTTTTTGGAATGATGCCTCATCCAGAGCGTTGTGCCGATAAAAATCTATTTAATAATGACGGACGAATCCTTTTCGAAAGCATTATTAATATGGCTCAGGAGTCGGTAGCCGTTTAAAAAATTATCTCTATTTAATAAACTTTGCCAACCAGCTTTGGCCAGCTTCTTTTACAAATTCTGATTGCAAAGCACCCAGTTGAGTAATGGTGGTGTCCATAATTAGGGTGTGGTCAGATATTTCTTCCGAAGCAATTTTGTTTTGCAAATCACTAAAGTGAAACGATTTCATTTCATCTTCCGATACATAATAAATAGTAAGTCTGTCAAAAAGATTCAATTTATAGCGGGTTTCTATATCCTGAATAAAATGAATGGATTTATCAATGCTGCAGCCTCCCGGATTTTCAATAGAATCATCTACAGATAAAACAATAAATCTATTAAAAAGGACCGCACCAGCTGCTTTAAGTGCATTGTTATGAGAAGACCATTGTTTAGTAAAAATTGCTAATTGTTGGTTGATATTCTCAGTATCAGCATCACTTAACAATTGGTTGGATGAATAAATCCAAATTTTTGATTCCGGATTAAATCCGTCAAATACGTTGGTTTTAGTAGTTTCGGTAGCTGTCATATGTAATTTATGTTCATTTTTAAATCAAGGTCATATGGAATGACCATCCTTAATTTTGCTCTTGATTTGATATTTCATTTTTGGTCATTTCATAAACTAAGTACAAAAATAAAGCTAATAATGTAATAGGAAGGTGAAATTGCACCCAATCTGTGTTTTTAAATATTCCATTGATTGGTAAAAACAATGGGGCAAACAATACAAGCCAAATCCACTTTTCATGGCCGTTGGTTTTAACCAATGGAACCAAAAAAACAAGCAGCAAGCAGTCATAAATAAGGTGATAACTGAATAAGAAGTTCCAAAGAATTAGTAAACCTAAAAAAGAATACTCTTTTAAAAAACCTTTCAAATAAAATCCTACCAAAATTATGATGCCAAACAACAGCGTAAAAAGATTCAACATTGAAATAAATTTGTAATCTGTTCCATTGAAATAATTAAATAAAATACCCAATTCGGTAAGGTTTGTATTTATGGCTGTAAGTGTTGGACCAGCATAGTTGATTTGCATTTGCGTAGCCATATTTTCAAACATTTCAGGAATATTTAAATTGCCTGAAACCATATAAAAACTTAAGGCCGCTACTATTGGGAAAATGCTTAAAAAAAAGATAAGTTTCCATTTTTTGTTAGCCAAAAATAGAATTACAAAAGGAATACAAAGCGTTACTTTTAGCATAGCTATTCCAAGTAATATTCCTGAAAGAGCCTCTTTATTTTTAGTATAAAAATACCACGAAGCCATAATAGCTGCCAGGCTCATCAATAAAGGCTGTCCTAAAGCCACAGCTACTAAAGATGATTTAAAAGCTATAAGAATGACCAGCCACAACCAAAAATTTAAAGCTTTTATACCAAATGATTTGGAGGCAAACCAAGCAATGATAAGAATAAAAAGCCAACTTAAAATCCAAATTATTTGTTTGGCCACCGACCATGAAAAAAGGTAATAAGGGACTAAAATTGGTATAGACCAAAACGGATAAATCATTCCACAATCCTTAAACCCTGGGGGTTTGGTGGTATTTAAATTATTTTGAGCGGCAATGTTTTGCCACTCAGCCTTTAATAAACTGTCGTTGTAAGGGTTTTTTCCTTCTAACCAAAGACTACCGGCAATAAATACATTTCGGGCGTCGTAAGGATAATCAGGATGACTGTAAAGATTCTTGGTTTTATAAATATTTAGAACAACGAAACAAAGCAAAACGCCAATTAACCCTTTATTTAAAATTGCAGGTTTCATGTTTTGGCTTTGAAATTTGAGATTTGTCTTTGGGAATTTGGGATTTTAAGTTATTATAAATCTTGAGCTTGTGCCACCAACTCAGCAATATCAAGAACTTGCACATTATCTTCACGATTGGCGTGTTTCACTCCATCTTGCAACATAGTCATACAAAATGGGCAATTGGAGGCTATAATTCCAGCTCCTGTTTCCAAGGCTTCTTCACTTCGTTCAATGTTTATTTCCTTGGTTCCGTGTTCAGCTTCTTTAAACATCTGGGCACCACCAGCACCGCAGCACAAACCATTTTGCTTGCAGCGTTTCATTTCTACCAATTCCGTATCCAAAGCTTCTAAAATCCTTCGAGGAGCTATGTATTCATCGTTAGCCCTACCTAAATAGCAGGAATCATGATAGGTGATTTTTTTGCCTTTAAAAGCCCCTCCTTCAAATTTCAACTTACCAATGTCAATCAATTCCTGAATTAATTGAGTATGATGAACTACCTCATAATTTCCTCCCAATTGGGGGTATTCATTTTTTATGGTATTAAAACAATGCGGGCAAGCCGTTACTATTTTTTTTATCTCATAAGTATTAAGCACGGCAATATTATTGGAAGCCTGCATCTGGAAAAGAAATTCGTTTCCGGCACGTTTTGCAGGGTCGCCGGTGCAACTTTCCTCCGGGCCAAGTATGGCAAAATCAATAGAGCAATGTTGTAAAATTTTGGCAAATGCTTTGGTTATTTTTTGGGCACGTTCGTCAAAACTTCCGGCACAGCCCACCCAGAATAATATCTCGGGGCTTCGGCCTTCGGCCATATATTCGGCTACAGTTTTTATAGGTTGCATTGGCTTTAAATGAGGGATACAATATTAAATAAATTATGAAACAACTTTTGGCAAGTTTGAAAAAGATACCAGACTATTTTAAGGTTTTTATTTTTTAGAATAATGTTCTCAATCCCAAGGCAATGACTCCAAAGGAATAGATCAACAGAAATTCAATATACATAACAATTTATAAAATCTCGATTACCTTCCTTACAATGTGAAATCTACCAGTAAAATCACGGACTTTAATTTCCAAAGCATAGCTTCCTCTTTGTAGTGTTTTTCCATCCTTATCCTTTCCATCAAATGCTCTTGAATTAAGGTCAGATTCGAAAATCTTTTCGCCCCAACGGTTATAGATGGCCAGTTCAGAAGTGGCCACACCTTTTGAAACAATAGTTAATGAATCATTAAATCCATCATTATTAGGAGAAAAAGCATTGGGTACCCATAAATAATAGACATCACTTACCGTTATATTTTTAATGATGGTATCACTGCACCCTAAAGAATTAAAAGTAATTAACTTTACTTTAAAATCTCCTTTATCGGGAAAGGTATGTTTGGGATTAGCATCAATAGTTTCCTTAATTAAATCGCCAAAATCCCATTCAAAAGTGATGTAGTTGCTGGAAAGATTAGCAAAAGTCACTTCAGGTATAGGTAAGGTTGGCTCATCCGGTGTAAAAGTAAAATCACTTATGGGCAATTCAACAACCTTAATATATCCCACTTTTGTTAGTGAATTTACACATCCATTGGGCGATGTTGCTATAAGGGTCACATCAAATAGCCCGGCTTTTTTATAACTATATTTAGGCGAAATTGATGTGCTTTGATCGCTAAGGCTAAATTTCCATAAGTAACCTAAAGCTCCGGTTGTGATGTTGGCAAACTGAACTTCGTTGAATCTGCAAATTGCTAGTTTATCAGCTGTAAAATCAACCACTGGCAGCGGATTTACAACAATGTTTAATAATGCGCTGTCTTCATTGGAACAATAATCTTTAAAATTTATTTTGTATGCAGTGGTAATTATAGGTTTTAAAAACAAGGAAGAATTAGTCTCCTGAACCCCATTAATAAACCACTTGTATTGTGCAGGAACACCTCCTGAAAAATTAATTAATAATCGAGAGGAATCTCCAACACACATTACGGTTTTTGCCAAATTAGTTCCCAACACAAGTGCTGCTTTTACCGTTACTTTAACAGTAATTGAATCATTAAAAATTGTACAATTATCTTTTAAAAGCAATCTATAAATTGTTGTAGTTATAGGAGAAACCGTTTGATTTTTGTTTCCATTCAATCCGTTATCCCAAAGATATTGGTATAACAATGGCTTGCCTCCAGTGATAATTGGTTTGAATGAAGCAGTTCCGCCATAACAAATAGTTGTATCTATTAGTCCTGCTATTTTTAAGCTTTGCAAAATATCCACCGTAATTGAATCCAACGCTTTAGTTGAGCAATTATCAGTAAGTGTTAAAATATACTTGGTTTTAACCGCGGGATTAACGGTATTAGTTTTGGTGGCCGGCAAGCCTTGAGTCCACGAATAGTTATATTTACTAATATCTCCGCCACTGGTTGTTGCTTTTAATAATACGCTGGTTCCTTTACAAATAATGGTATCCTTATTTAATAAAACGGTAAGCTTTGGCCTAACTTTTATATAAACCGAATCTTTGGATGGCAAAGAAGTACAGCCATCAGTTAAAGTTACTTTTATCCAAGTATTAGTTGTTAAATTAATGGATTTAGGCAGTCCTGTTCCTAAACCATTATTCCAATTATATACATAATTAGAACTTTGCCCGCCCGAACCGGTAGCATTTAAACTAACCGATCTGTTATAACAAATTAAAGTATCGTTCGTTTTCAAACTCACCTTTAACGGGTTTCTAACCGTTACATTAATAAAAGCGGTATCGTTTAACAATGTGCATCCATCGGACAATATAACACGATATTGAGTGGTAACTGATGGCGATACTATATGACTACTATTATTTCCCAATCCATTATTCCATAAATATTGATAGGTTGTATTTTGCCCTCCTGAAGACGAGGTATTAAATATTACAGATTGACCTACACAGATGGTGGTGTCTTTATTTAAAGAAACTGATAATGGTTTTCTAACATTAACAAAAATTTGTGCCGAATCCACTGATTTGGTGCAAACATCTGTGAGATATGCTTTATAAACAGTTGGCACAATTGGCGACACTTTAATTGAATCATTGCTGGAAATTGTTTTCCATAAAAATGCATAATCCTTAAAATACCCACCTGTTCCTTCAGCATGTAATAACATTGTATTGCCAATACAGATGGTAGTATCTTTAAACACTTTTAAATCTACAGGTTGCTTGAAAGCAGTATAAAACATTTTAAAACCTCTACCTGTTTCCAAAGGATCTGCAAAGTGGCGAAGCGTAATTAAACTGCCTACTACTTTAAACTTTTTGCCTGCAAAAGGTAAAGTAGAACCTGTAAAACCACCTAGTAAAGTCCCTCCGGGGTAAGCTCCCTTATAAATATAAAGACTGTCGAATTTATTTTCGTAGTCAAAATCTAAAAATTTCAACACAATGGAATCAGCTCCTGGAACATTTATTTTTAGAATCGTTTTATTCAGCGTTTTATATGGCCCCTCGCCGCCATCGTCATAAACAAAGGTTTGGCATTTACTAGTGCTATCCGTTCCACTTTGGGGCATTAAAACTGAATTACATATATCAAATGTTGAATCCACTTTCACAAAAGCCATCTTGGTAATGCTATCACTTTTGTTGAGAAAGCAACTTTTAGCGATAAGCTTAACATTATAAATACCATAAGATGAATAATTATAACCCGGACTCAATGTTGTTGAGGTTGATCCATCTCCAAAATACCATTTTACACTGACAGCATTTGTGCTTAAATTATTGAAATTTACTTTTTTTGAAGTATTACATATTACCGTATCGGCCGTAAAATTTGCTTTTACATAACCGCTATCATATTTAGGACCAACATTGCAAGCATACCAAGCATTAGTTACGGCAATAACTTCTTTGCCGCAATTTCCATATAAATCTACTGCTGCTCTGATTGAATAAAATCGAGCATCCGCATAATTGGAAGAGGTCGTTAGATAAACTGACAAATTTCTATAAGTGATTAGTTCAGCCTTCTTTATTCCAAGGCTATCTACTTTAAAAGTATTCGCTACATCATTTGTGCCTGCTCCTCCTTCGGTTATCAAATAATACCACCAATTTTGAACTCCGCTATTGTTATGAACTCCACCATTGTCTCCTGTTCCGGTATACCAATAGGTGCTTTTATAACATCTGGGATTGCCTTTTGATTTCGGATCTTTCATATCGCGCAATCCGGTAGCACCTGTTGTAATGTCTTCTCCAATTTTCCAATTATATTGAGTCGGCCTTCCAAAACGTTCAATTGTATTTCCAAAAATATCACTGAACGATTCATTTAATGCCCCGGATTCGTAGCTATAAGTCAAATTAGCCGTATTAGATGTAACTGCGTGTGTTATTTCATGACCACAGACATCCAACGCCGTGAGAGGCTTAAAACTATTTCCATCGCCATAAGTCATTCTTATGCCATCCCAAAAAGCATTGTCGTAATTGGTTGAATAATGCACATAACTATATATTTTAGCATTTTTGTTATCATAACTTTTTCTATTATGAACATTATAATAGTAGTCGTAGGTAACTTCTGCCCCCCAATGCGCATCCGTTGCTATTTCGTCTTTATCGGTATTAATATTATTCCAGTAATTATTAGAGTCTAAAAAATCAACTGCCGCCGCATAATTAGTGCCTTTTTTTAAATTTAAAGTATATATGCCCCCACCTTTTGAGTTTTCAATAAGCCTAAATTTATATTTAGATATGCTGTCTGTTTTGATGTTTCGTGTACCGCTATATTTTGTTACTGCCACACCGGGCACGTCTACGTTATGCAATAAATTTTCACGAGCTATTATTTCACCGTTTATTGGACTAATATAAATGTTTTCAGCTGAAAGCGGCAGATTAGCATATATGGTAAATTTATAAGTTAAGGCAAATGGGCCTTGTTCAAAATCCAAATTTTTAGGACAATATATTAATTCACCCTTGGGATACCAAGTAGCATTTTTATTATCTTTAATGACTTTAATTAATACTTCTTCATCCGGCAATTGCCAATTATAAATTTTAGCACCAACCGACTCTAAGGTTTTTGACAAACATTCATTTTCGGAAAGAAAATTTTGGGATGATTCAGTTTGTACTTCAAAAATTTCACCATTGAACGAATGCAATTTTTGATTTTTGAAATGGGCTATTATAATACCCCCAAGAACAGGTATGTCATTATAAGTTATCTGATATCGTAAATGTTCAAAGCCTATTATATCATGATCATTTTTTATTAGTTTAAACTTATAAGCACTTTTAAGGCCAAATACCTTTATTAGATAAGGAATGGTTTGTTCTTTAGTTATAAATAATCTATCGCTTAATAATGCATATTTAATTTTTCCTTTTATTCCGTTTAATCTTACTATTTCTGCACCTTTTAGTTTGCTATTTGCCTCTGCGCCTTGATATATTTGGGCCTTTGTTGGATTGAACGCAATCAGGAACAGTAAAACAAAAATCAGTAGTTTTATGCTCGCAGAAAAAAGATTCATATTAGAAATATTGCGCAATATAATTATTATCTGTATTCCTTTGATTTTAACCTGATTATTCCCTCATGATTTTAATCATAGTTAAATTAACTTTTATATTCAGACGATACAACTCCCAAAATAGTTGCTTAAAGGCTATTAATTACTCAATATCATTGCTTTTATTGTCAATTATCCAATAAAATTAGCCTAAAAGAATATTTTAAAAAAACACAATAAGGCCAATGCCTTTTAATAGATTATCTTTAAATTACGGAATGCTTACAAATACTTGTTCAATTAATTATTTTTGCACCAATACAAATATTATAAAAATGCAATTTGAATTAACCGAAGAACACATAATGATTCAGCAAGCTGCACGTGAGTTTGCACAAACCGAATTATTACCAGGAGTTATTGAGCGAGACAATGAACAAAAATTTCCAATGTCACAGATTCGTAAATTGGGCGAATTGGGATTTTTAGGGATGATGGTTTCGCCTGAATATGGCGGCGGAGGAATGGATACGATTTCTTATGTCTTGGCTATGGAAGAAATTTCTAAAGTAGATGCTTCGGCCTCTGTAGTTATGTCGGTTAATAATTCTTTAGTATGTTGGGGGCTTGAAACCTTTGGTAACGAAGAACAAAAACAAAAATATTTAGTTCCTTTAGCACAAGGAATTATTCACGGAGGATTTTGCCTTTCAGAACCGGAGGCAGGTTCGGATGCTACCTCACAGAGAACCACTGCTGAAGATATGGGCGATTATTATTTATTGAACGGCACAAAAAACTGGATAACTAATGGTAGCAGTGCCGATACATTTATTGTGATGGCACAAACTCATCCTGAACTGAAACATAAAGGTATTAATGCCCTTATTATTACTAAAGACATGCCTGGTTTTATTGTAGGAAAAAAAGAAGATAAATTGGGAATCCGCGGCAGCGATACTCACTCACTTATGTTTCAGGATGTAAAAGTACCTAAGGCTAATCGTATTGGTGAAGAAGGTTTTGGATTTAAGTTTGCCATGAAAACTTTGAGTGGAGGTCGTATTGGTATTGCAGCACAAGCATTAGGTATTGCATCAGGTGCTTATGAATTAGCACTTAATTATTCAAAAGAACGCAAAGCTTTTGGAACTGAAATAAAAAACCACCAAGCGATTCAATTTAAATTGGCGGATATGGCTACTGAAATAGAAGCTGCCCGTTTACTTTGTCATAAGGCCGCATGGATGAAAGACCAACATCTTAATTATGACCGTGCTAGCAGCATGGCCAAATTATTTGCTAGTGAAGTAGCTATGAAAACTACTGTTGAGGCGGTACAAATCCACGGAGGTTATGGTTATGTGAAAGAATACCACGTAGAACGCTTGATGCGCGATGCCAAAATTACTCAGATATATGAAGGCACGTCAGAAGTACAAAGAGTTGTTATAGCAAGAGATATTTTAAAATAAAACATCTCATTACAGATTAAAAGGGAATAATAATTCTAAATTATTATTCCCTTTTTTATTAAGTTAAAATTAGAATTGAGGACCTAAGAAAAACTGAAACAGAAATTTCTTTTGAGATGCCGATTGATTATGCGGTGCATCATCAAATCTCCATCCACAATCCAATCCCAATAATCCAAACATGGGTAAAAAGAAACGAACTCCAACACCAGCTGTTCTATATAATTTAAAAGGATTATAATCCTTCATTGAATAAAATGCATTTCCTCCTTCCAAAAAGGAGTGAACGTAAACTGTAGCTGAAGGATTTGTACTTATAGGATAACGTAATTCTAAAGTGTATTTATTAAAGTTTACTGCGCCACTTCCCGTTGTATATTGATCATATCCGCGCTGTGAAATAACCTCTGAACCATAAAGATTCCAGCCGACCAATCCAGTACCTCCTAACTTAAATCTCTCAAAAGGCGAATAACCAACATCTTTATTGTAATAGTTTAAGAATCCAAATTTAAAGGAAGATGCCAAAACTAATTTTCCAACAATTTTATGAAACCAAATAGCCTCTACTTTCCATTTATAATACTCTAACAGTTTATATTTAGCTTCGGGTGACATGGTTTTATAATCGGTGTTGGGCCTGAATAATGAATATGGTGGTGTTACCTGTGTCGTGAGGGTAAAAGTGGAGCCATCCGTTGGAAAAATTGGCTGATCAACGGAACTTCTAGAAATGACATTCTGAAAATTAATGTTATTAGAATGCCCTTTACTAAAGCCTAAAGCAGATGATAAACCAAAATAAGAAGCGGGTAATGCGGCATCTTTAAAGTTATAATGCTGAAAATTTAAACTATTACTTATTGTAAAATAATCATCTGGCCACTTTAAATATTTGCCCAACGAAAGTGTTACCCCTGTTGTTTTGAGGTATTGATAGTTAGGATTATTCTTGTTATTTACCAACCCATAAATTTGAATATTGGTCTGAACTGAATGATACACGCTAAAGGAAAACGAATTAGGTTTTTTGCCTCCCAACCATGGCTCACTGAATGAAAAATTATAGGTCCTATAACCTGGCCCATTACTTTGAACTCTTAAGGAAACACGCTGCCCATCACCAGCAGGTAAAGGATCCCAAGCGCCTTTAGTAAACATGCGTTTTGTCGAAAAATTATTAAGACTTAGACCTATAGTACCTATAAATCCACCTTGTCCGCCCCATCCACCTGATGCTTCTATTTGGTCAGAAGGTTTTTCTACCACCTTATATTCAATATCCACCGTTCCATTTTGTGGATTAGGAATAGGATTAACGCCAAGTTTTTCGGGATTGAAATAATTAAGTTGCGATAATTCGCGAATTGACCGCTGAATATTTGCTCTGCTAAATTTATCGCCTGGAACGGTTCTAAGTTGACGTAAAATTACATGGTCACTCGTTTTATCATTCCCAGTTACAATTACTTTATTAATAGTAGCCTGTTTACCTTCGTATATTCTTATTTCAAGATCGATAGAATCATTTTCTACGTTTACTTCTACCGGACTTACATTAAAAAACAAGTAACCATCATCCATATACAAGCTAGAAATATCATACCCTGAAGGATTCATAAATAATCTGCTTTCCAATTTGGATTGATTAAATATTTCGCCTTTTTTAATTCCCAATATTTTAGCTAATTCAGCATTTGGATATTTTGTATTGCCTATAAATTCAATATTTCTAAAATAATACTGCTTACCCTCTTTAACCTTAATCATAATATTTAAGAGGTTAGGGCTAATTTTATAAATTGAATCCTTTTCTATTTGGGCATCACGATAACCCATAGTTGCATATTTTTCAAGTATTTTAGGCTTTTCCTCTTCATAAGCAGTTTCGATAAACTTGGACGAGGCAAACATATTGAGCTTGTTTTTTTTCCGTTTAGGCTTCTTCATTGATGCTAACAGTTTGCGGTCGCTTACTTTATTATTACCTTCAATGATCATGTTATATACTTTTACCCTTTGTCCTTTGCTAACAAGGATTCTCATTATAAGTTGTCCGTTCTTTTTGGGGTCAGGATCAGGTTCTGTTTTAATAGTTACCGCAGTGTTAAAGTATCCTTTTTTATAAAAAAAGGCTTTAATTTTATTGAGTGATTTGGTGGTAAGATTTTCAGTTATTATTTGGCCTGACTCAAGATCTAACTCTTCCTTAATATTTTTAGTTTCACCTTTGGACAAGCCTTTAATTCCGTACTTAGATAATCGAGGTCTTTCGACCAATTGAATATCCAAATTAATTTTATTTTCATTAACTCCGGTACAAAAAATCTTAACATCCGAAAACAATCCTTGTTTCCATAATACTTCCACGGCCTTTCTTAATTCATCACCTGGCACGCTTATAACTTGCTCACGCGATAGTCCTGATATTAGCACCAGGATATTTCTGTCCATAAACAGGGTTCCTGTTACAGTTATTTTATCAATAGTGTATTTGTTGGGAGATAGGTAATTCAGATTGACAATGGTCGTATCTTTTACCTGTGCTAATGTTTTAAAAGAAAAGAAAAAAGCAGCTATAACAATAATTAGTAGTCTCTTCAATTTGCTTGTGATTGTTTTATTAAGCTGAAATTTGTTCACTTGTTTTTCCAAATCTTCGTTCACGATTTTGATAATCAATGATGGCCCCATATAAATGTTCTCTTCTAAAATCAGGCCATAATACATCGGTAAAATAAAATTCGCTATACGCTAGTTCCCAAAGCAAAAAATTACTCAATCTATATTCACCACTTGTTCTAATTAATAATTCTGGGTGAGGAAATGGTTCCGTAGTTAAAGATTTTGAGATAAGGGTTTCATTTATATCTTCAATCTCTATTTCACCTAATTTTACACTTTGTGCTATTTTTTTAACTGAATTTACAATATCCCACTTTGAACTGTAACTCAAAGCTAGTATTAAAGTGGTTCCTGTATTATGCTTTGTATTATCAATGGCTTCGTTTAGTTCTTCCAAGCAATTTTTTGGTAATTGGGATAAATCACCGATGGCTTGCAAGCGCATATTGTTTTTTAATAACGTTGGTGTTTCGGCCTTAATTGTTTTTACCAACAAGGTCATTAAGGCATTTACTTCTGCCTGTGGCCTATTCCAGTTTTCGGTACTAAAGGCATATAGTGTAAGATATGAAACCCCCAATTCAGCACAGCTCTCACAGGATTCACGAACTGCTTTTACTCCATTTTCGTGACCAAACACGCGCATTAAACCCTTTTTCTTAGCCCATCGTCCATTGCCATCCATTATTATGGCAATATGTTTTGGCAAGTTTTTTTTGTCAATCTTTTCTAATAATCCCATACAGTAGAAGGCTTATTAGGCCAGCAAATTATTGGTGTAAATCGATAAGAAAAGGAAAACATTGAAAACACATACCAGTCTTTAAGGCCGGTATCACCTCGCATATCTCCAACTGTGCTCAGTGGTTTACCATCACTTGTCACTTCTGCTGATCGGTCGGAAAGTGACGCACTTAATGAACCATATTTTTTTGCATGTTCTGGCAAATCAGGGTAGGTTTTACTAACATCATCCAAATAATCAGTGAAAGTTTTGCGGTATACAAATTCAAAACCTACAGTAAGATTATTATTAACAGACCACTTTAGCCCCATTCCAAAAGGAATTGAAACTTGGTTTAATTTATACATTTGTTTTGTTGTTTGCCCCTCCGTATGTAAAGCGTGTAATTCAAACCAATCACCATTGTATTTAGCTTTAGGATTAAAATGAAATAATGCCACCCCAAATTCAATGTAGGGCGTAAAACTCTCCGTCCTTACTTGTGCACCAAAAGGTTTAAAATTATATTCCATCATGGTGGCAAACTCAGTAATATTGGATTTAAAGCTTAAATTTCGATATTTATTTTCTTTAAAATTTTTATCACTGGCGCTAATAGTACCGACCTGGATAGTTGGCTTTAATGAAAAATATTTACCCAAGTTATAACGAAAAAATGCCCCCCCGGCCAAGTGGCTTTCTTTTAATACCAGTTCACGGGCTAAATCCCCATTATAATTAGAAGCCCCTAGCATTCCCCCCACTTCCCATTTTTGGGAAAATGATAAATTAGCGGGTAAAACTGCAGCTAAAAATATAAGTGATTTTAATACGGTATTTCGCATGTCTGTATTATATACGAGGTTATATAACTTATAGTTACACCTTGGTGTAAGATCGCAAAAGTATTAAAAAAAAACGGTTTGAAAAGGTGTTATTTATCAAAACTGGAAGCACTTAACCTTATTAGTAACCAATCGGTAACTAAGGCTAAGGCCAAATATTGAATACCAGTCTTTGTTTTTAGGATTGCCTCGAAGTGTTCCTGGTTCGTGCAAAGGGCTTGAAGGATCGGCCATTGCGGATGCAATTGGTCCGTATTGACTTTCAACATAAAATGGCTCAGGATATTTTCCACTAACATCATCCAAGTGATCGGTGAATGTTTTTCTAACGGTATATTCCAATGCTACCATCCAATGATTGTTCATATAGCATTTTAAACCCAACCCAATCGGAACTGCCAACTGTGTGAGGCTATAACGTTTCAAATCATTGTACTGAGCAGTTTGCTGACCTTCGGTGCTTAGGGCTTGTAAATTAACCCATTCGCCATCACGTCCAGTTAAGGTTTCGTATCCGTTTGTTCCAGTATTGTGTGGGCTGTTGGCATCATAAAAAAACTGGGCTTGAGGATTGAATTTAAAGACCGAAATACCTGTGGTAAAATAAGGTACAAATCCTCGTTGTTTTCCCCGATCTATCATTCGAAGATTAATATCTACGCCCCCCGAAAAATCCCAAAGAATACTTTTAAAATGCAAATTGCGCAATCGGTTTTCTTCAATATCCGAGTACCATTGATCGTTACCACTAATACTACCTCGGGTTGCATTCAATTTAAATGTGAGACGTTGCCCAACATTATATCGTGTAAGGATACCAGCGGCAAAATGCGTACCTTTAGGTTCAAAAAATTTAAAATTGGTAAGCTCACCTGTATAATTACTTCCTCCCACCAACACGCCAAAATCGAGAGAGCTTTCACGCATCCAGCGTTGTGCCTGAGCACTATATGCTGTAAAAAATATTGCCACAATAAATATTACCTTACGGAGAATCATTTTTCTATTTTTTTAAAAGGAGATGCAATTAACTGTTTTTTTAATTATAAATAGCAAAATTGTAATTTTTATTTCAAAAAACGTCGATTATTTCATTTCCTCTCACATAAATTCTACTTAATTATTACCACTTCTCTGTCATCAAATTATCTATTTACCAAAAATCCTTTTAATCCATTAAATTCGCACCTCAAAAAAATATAGATATATGAAACGACTGTTTTTATTTACAGTAACTGCCTTTATTGGGTTAACTACATTTGCACAATCTAAAGAACCTATTGTTTTTACCTTTGGATCTGACACCGTTTTTAAATCAGAATTTGAAAGAGTTTATAGTAAAAACAATGATGTAAAAACCAAACAACCGACTGAAAAAGAAATTCAGGAGTATTTGGAATTGTATGTAAAATTTAAAATTAAAGTAAAAGAAGCTTACAAGCGTCAGATGGACACCAACGATGCATTTATTAAAGAATTGGCGGGCTATCGCAAGCAATTGGCCCAACCATATTTAATAGATAATCAAGTTACAGATCAATTGATATTGGAGGCATACACTCGCTTGCTCGAAGAAGTAAATGTGAGCCATATTTTAATTAGCTGCGCTAAAGACGATTTGCCAAAAGACACACTGATTGCTTACAAAAAAATATCAGACATACGTAAGCAGATAATAGATAATAAAATATCATTTGATTCAGCAGCTCATAATTTATCAGAAGACCCATCAGCAAAAACTAACAACGGATTGTTGGGATATTTTTCAGCTTTTCAAATGATTTATCCTTTTGAAAACATGGCTTATAATACCCCAAAAGGACAAGTTTCGGCAGCATTTCGAACTCAGTTTGGTTATCATATATTGAAAGTAAACGACCGTCGTAGAAGTCCAGGCGAAATAAAAGTAGCTCACATTATGATCCGTTTTAATAATGAAAAAGAGGTTTCTCCTGCCAAAGAAAAAATAGACGCTATTTATGGGAAACTGAAACAAGGCGAAAATTTTGAAGAATTAGTAAAACAGTACAGTGAAGATTACAGCACCAAAGGCAATAAGGGTGAAATGACTTGGTTTAAAAGCACTGGTCAATTACCTACAGATTTTAAGGAAGCGGCATTTGCTTTGCAAAATAATGGAGATTATTCTGCCCCAGTAAAAACAGATTTTGGATGGCATATTATTAAACGATTGGAACTAAAACCTGTAGCTCCTTTAACAGAACAAAAGGAAAATTTGAAGTATAAAGTAAGCCGAGATGATCGTTCTCAAATAAGCAGCAAAGTGGTTTTGGAACGCTTGAAAAAGGATAATAAATTTACTCCGAACGATAAAGAATTAACTAAATTTACTGAAACTGTTGATACCTCCTTGTTAAGAGGAAGTTGGGTACCAAACGCTAAATCAAAAACGAATGCAACTTTATTTACCATTGCTTCTCAGAAATACACATTTGATGATTTCAGTAATTTTATAATGAATTTTCAGGCGCCTAAAAAATCTGAAAATGTTGGTTTTGTGGTAAAGGATTTTTACAATGATTATGTTGAAAAAATGAACTTTGCTTACGAAGAAGATCATTTAGAAGAAAAATATGCCGACTTTAAAAATCTAATGAAAGAATACCGAGATGGAATTTTATTATTTGAACTAACCGACAAGATGGTTTGGAGCAAATCGGTAGAAGATACCATTGGACTTAAGGGTTACTACGAATCAAACAAAACTAAATATATGTGGGGAACCAGAGCAAATGCAGCAGTATTTGATTGTGCTGACGCTAAGGTTGCCAAGGCAGTTAAAAAACTCATAAAGAAAAATTTACCTGACACACTTATTTATAAAAAAATAAATGCCAAAGATCCATTAGCAGTTACCATTACACGAGGAAAGTACGAAAAAGGACAAAACGAAATCGTAGACAAATTGGTTTGGGAAGAAGGAATTACCGACTTACCTCCTAACGGAAAAAAACAAAGCTTCGTGAAAATATATGAAGTTATGCAGCCTACCCCAAAGGAACTTAGTGAAATTATGGGAGTGGCAACTTCTGATTATCAAGCCTATTTAGAAGAAAACTGGATAAAAGAATTAAAAGGCAAATACCCCGTGGCTATAAATACTGACGGTGTAAATAGGTTGTTTAAGTAAAATCTTTGATCCCAAAAACCTCCTTATATTTAATATATTCATGCTTTATCACAGCAATAGGGTTGGTTTTTTCAATAAGCTCATGCCAAGGCAATAAACAACAGGAAACAGGCCAAAATATAGTTGCTACGGCATTTGACGAAACGCTTCATATGGCTGAAATCGAATCGATGCTGGGTCCAAATATGAACCGCCAAGATAGCTTCTTCTTTATTAAGGAATTTATTGACAATTGGATTCAAAAACAGGTGATTTTAAACAATGCTCAAAATAGCGACATGGGCAATAGCGATGAGATCAATGAAAAAGTAGAAAATTACAGGCAAGACCTTATTACATTTGAGTTTCTCAAAAAAAAATTGGCTGAAAAATTAGATACCAACATTACGCTTGGCGAAACTAAAGCCTATTATGAACAATACCCCGAAAATTTTGAATTGAAACAAAACATCATTCAATTCGTATTTATTAAAATGCCATTAGATTTAGAAAATAAATACAAATTTTGGAGCAAATTTAGTAATGCTAATGACGAGGCTATTACCAAAATGGCTATCATTGCTTTAAAAAATGGGGGAAACGCATTTCTTGAAAAAGATAAATGGTTAGCATTTGATGATATTTTAAAGGTGGTTCCTATTAATACTTATAACCAGGAAAGTTTTATTAATAACAACCGCGTATTTAAAATTGAAGAAGCAAAATTTGTATGGTACATTAATATTTTAAATTTCAGAATTAAAGACAATATTTCGCCGTTTGAATTTGTAGAAGAAAACATAAACCAGATATTATTGAATAAACGCAAAGTAAAATTGATGGAAAAATTGGAAAACCAATTAGTGAAAAAGGCATTGAAAGACAATAAAATCAAAATTAATTTACCGCAATATGAGTAAACTTAAATCCTTTAAAAAATGGGGAGCTTTGTTCCTGTTGATGGTAATGTTATCTTTTACATCAGCATTTGCACAACCCAAACAAATTTTGGAAGAAGTAGTAGCACTTATTGGAGATAATATTATCTTAAAATCAGAATGGGAAGCTGAATTTCTTCAGGTTAAAGATCAATACACAAATTACAAAGGCAATTTGAAATGTGAAATTCTAAACCAACTTATATTGCAAAAACTAATGCTTCACAAAGCCGAATTGGACAGTGTTATAATAACAGATGAGCAGATAAGCTATGAGATGGACCGAAAAATAAGATATTTTGTTTCTCAAATTGGTGATGAAAAGCGGCTGGAAGAATATTTGGGAAAAACCATCCTTCAATATAAAGAAGAAATGAAACCCCGCATTATGCAGCAAATGCAAGTGCAGGAAGTGCAAAAAAAAATGATGGATGCGGTAAAAGTTACCCCAACAGAAGTAAAAAAATATTTTGATGAAATACCTTATGACAGTTTGCCGCTTTTTGGGGCAACAGTTGAATTGGGGCAAATTGTTATGATTCCCAAGGCCAATCAATATGCCAAAGAATACGCTTATAATACTTTAAAAAAGTACAGAGAAGAAATAATAGCGGGAAAACGAAATTTTGAACTCACTGCTAAAATTTTTAGTGATGATAAAGGTTCAGCATTGAACGGTGGTGAACTAGGTTATTTTAAACGAGGAGATATGGTACCAGCCTTCGAAACCATGGCTTTTAAACTAAAACCCGACTCTATTTCTTCCATTGTCGAAACTCAATTTGGATACCATATTCTTAAATTAATTGATCGAAAAGGAGAAAAAATAAACATTCGCCATATTCTTATTAAACCCACTATTATTACCCGCGACCTAGCCGAAACAGAAACATTTTTAAAAAATTTAATTGTTAAAATAAAGGCCGATTCATTAACCTTTTGTAAGGCTGCCGGAAAATACAGTGAAGACGAACTTACCAAATCCAATTGCGGTTTTTTTTCCGATCCTAATGTAGGTTCAAATAAAGTAGAAATTGAATTATTGGACCAAGATGTAGTTTTACAAATACAAAAAATGAAGCCGGGAGATTTTTCAAAGCCCACCCCTATTCAGGCTCAGGACGGTTCTTCGGCCTATCGTATTTTATATCTTAAGTCGGAAATGAAACCTCACCGTGCCAATATGAAAGATGATTATCAAAAAATTCAAGCTTTTGCTTTGGAACAAAAGAAACAAAAAGCGATGGAAGATTGGGCTGCAAAATTTAAAAAAACCGTTTACATCCGCATTGAACCTAGCTATACCAATTGTAAGGAAATGAATCGATGGAAAACAAACGATTAAAGACATATTTGTAAAAGAATGCAAGAATATAAAAATGAAGTAGAAGCTGCCGAAGCTTTTAAAGAACAAGTTAAAAACTTAAAAAAAGAAATAGCACGAGTAATTGTGGGGCAGGATGAAGTGGTGGATGGGGTGCTAACTTCTATTTTTTGCAAAGGTCATAGTTTATTAGTAGGAGTGCCCGGATTGGCAAAAACCTTATTGGTAAAAACCATTTCCGAATCTCTGGATTTAAGTTTTAACCGAATACAATTCACTCCCGACCTTATGCCCGGTGATATTACAGGCTCCGAAATTTTAGACGACCAAAAGAATTTCCGTTTTTCAAAAGGGCCATTGTTTGCCAATATAATTTTGGCCGATGAAATAAACCGTACCCCTCCCAAAACTCAAGCAGCTTTGTTAGAAGCCATGCAAGAAAAAACCGTAACCGTGGGAGGAACCAATCATATATTGCCCAATCCATTTTTTGTATTGGCTACTCAAAATCCTATTGAGCAGGAAGGAACCTATCCTTTGCCGGAGGCTCAATTAGACCGTTTTATGTTCAATCTTTTTTTAGACTATCCAAGTTTTGAAGAGGAAATAAAGGTGGTAAAAAATACAACAACCAATGTCACCACCACCCCTACAAAAGTATTTGGTGCTGCCGAAATTTTATACTTTCAGGATTTGATACGTAAAGTGCCGGTGGCTGATAATGTGTATGAATATGCTGTGAAACTGGTGAGCAAAACCCGCCCGGGTTACCCCATGGCAACTGCCGAAGTAAATAAATACGTGAGCTATGGCGCAGGGCCTCGTGCCAGCCAATACCTTATAATGGGCGCAAAATGTAATGCCCTTATTCAAGGAAAATATTCACCGGACATTGAAAACGTGCAGGCAGTAGCCGAATCGGTATTGCGTCACAGGGTATTAAAAAACTACAAAGCTGAAGCTGAAGGAATCAGCATCAATGATATTATTAAGAAGTTGTATTAAGACCTCACCCCCGGCCCCTCTCCTCTATGAGAGGGGAGTTTTCTTCCTAAGAATTTTATCTAAAAAATAAAGGCTGGCAATTGATTACCAGCCTTTATTTATATACATTGTAATGATAGTATTAAACCATAAAGTAGTAGTCTCATATTATCTATACTTTATTTTTATCGTATCTACATATGGGTCTCCTCTCATACTTATTTGCAACTTATTTCCCAGATATTTATGTGGAAAATAAGTTACACTATCCCATTGTGAACGACCAATTGCCCAAAAATGTTGTATACCCCCATTTTCCACTATTAGACGAAATTTAATGACTTCTTGAGGAGAAAAAGGCCCTGAAAGCTTAACTATATTTTCAGTTTGATTTAATTTAAAAGGTGGAATTCCTAAATATAAAGTGTCTTGATTTTTTAATGGGATATCTGCTGTTAAAACAAAAATTAAAGTACCATAATTACTAATGTAAAAAACTGTATCAATATTCTTATTAATAGGTAAATTTTCGTGCGTAAAATACTGTGACATTAATGTCAAAATTGGCAAATTAGTCTTTTTATAAGTTATTGAGAATCTACCCATGCTATCAGTAATGGCAGTTCCTAGTATTTCCTTTTTGAATTTTGTGAACAAATCAGGAGATGAGGTGGCTTGCAGAGTAACTGCAAGCCCCACAGGAACTTTATTATTTATTACATCAATGTACTGACCTTTAAAAGTAAATTCAGGAACACTCTCGTCATCTGACTTGCAATTACAGATAAATAAAACCGAAAAAACAAGGCAATAAATTAGTAGTCTCATAATTTAATAAATTTAAGATGTTGCTCTTGATTATCAAAGGTAATGGAAAAATAATAAATACCCTGAGGTAAGCAGTCTAAATTTATTTCTATCGATTTCCATCCTCGATATTTGTTAATATACTTTCCACGTGAATCAATAAGCGTTGCTTCAAAATTGACTGAGCTTCCAGTAATATTGACCATCTTGGCTACCTATATTTTATCTTTATTGTATCTATATATGGGTCTCCGCGCATATTGTAAATTAATTTATTCTTGGAATAAAGATGTGAAAACCTCATTACACTATCCCATTGAGTATATCCTATTGCCCAGAAATATTGTAAACTACCCCTATCCGTGAGAGTTCGATATTGAATAATCTTTTTTTGAGGAAATGGCCCTGAAATTTTTTCTAAGGTTACATCTTTTCCAATATCTAATGCTGGAATAGCTAAATATAAAGTGTCTTCAATTTTTAATGGGTTAATTGCTGTTAAAATAAAAGAAATTGTACCTTTTGTACTTCTATAGAAAATAGTATCCACATTTTTATTTATTGGAAGATCATTATAAGTAAGAAATTGAGATAATAGTGTTAAAATGGGTAAACTAGTTTTCTTATAAGTAATAGAAAACCTCCCCATACTATCAGTAATGGCGGTTCCCAGTATTTCTTTTTTAAATTTTGTGAACAAATCAGGAGATGATGTGGCTTGAAGAGTAACCGAAAGTCCTACAGGAACTTCGTTGGTTGTAGCATTAAGTATTTGGCCTTTAAAAGTAAATTGCGGGGTGCTATCCTCTTGAGGCTTGCAATTTGTTAATACAACTAATGATAGTGTTAAACCATAAAGTAGTGGTCTCATAATTTAATAAATTTAAGATGTTGCTCTTGATTATCAAAGGTAATATTAAAATAATAAACTCCTTGTGGTAAATTTTCAAGATTTATTTCTATTGATTTCCATCCTCGATATTTGTTGATATTCTTTCCATGTGAATCAATAAACGTTGCTTCAAAATTGACTGAGCTTCCAATTAGATTCACCACTTTACCTGCCGGATTGGGATATAATTTAAATCCTTCCCTTTTTTTCAGTTCATCATTGGGTAGGGCATCTAATTTTAAAGGGGAGGCACCAAATTCCGTTTGCATTATTTCTGTTATCTCTTCATAGGTTAAATTGCAAACCGGAACCGAGTCTATTTCGGCTATCATTTCGCCACTATCAAGTACATTAAAACCAGGCCGTAATATTATTTCGCGGGTACTTATTAAATGTAAAAAGCCACTATCAACTACATTGAATTGATTTGTTTTTGATTGCAATGCAGGATATTTTCCGGCTGGACTTCCAAGCGCATAATAATATTTTGGATTTGAAGAACTTCCAGCAACAATACTATCATGGCATCTGTACATCTCCGTGCGGTTTACTATTCTGTTATCTAAATAATGATACTTATCGCCAATTTCCCTAACAATCATTGTAAGATTATCACCTGCTCCATTATCAGCTTCTGTTGTTCTCACACTTCTGTGCCAATAGGGGCGGCCACCCGTGCTGCTCCATGTTTTGGGGTAATTAGCATTGGTAACTCCGGCTATTATTACATCAAAAGGGGTTCGGGCTAAGTTGCTGTCTATTCCTTCGCTTTCCATATCGGTATCAAAACCCGTTCTTACCATATCAAAGGTGTTTTTGGTATAAGCAAGTGTCCAATCGGTAGCCACACATCGGCTGTTTAAGTTAAAATACTCTATTGGCCAACCTGTTGTGGCTGCAAAAAATCCATTTACAGTATCAAGACTTGTATTTATGTCAAAAATGGTGTAGCCTAAACCCGGAAACTTTTTAAATGGTCTTAAGGTTATTGGATTAATGTTAAAACCTGGTGGAACACTTTTTAATTCTGAAACCCAATGCCCCTCGCGGCCTCCACCTACAATATCCCAACTTTTATGGCTGTCGTTATTCATTATTGCGGTTCTATCAAATACATGAGTATTATAAATAGCATTAAAAGGGGAAGTTGAATTTAAAGCAATAGAAGCAGCGATAGCCTTCATTAGTTTCTTGAAATTAACTTTATTTACAGATACATGAATGCGAGAAACAGTGTCTGTAGCAAAATTGGGAGCCAAATAATAGGCATAATGCATGGTTGTAAACGATAGGTATAGCGGGTTAAATCTTTGATATCGCAATTTTGTATTCATGCTTAAAAAATTCATAGTATCACCAC
Organism: Bacteroidota bacterium; assembly: GCA_947468275.1. Lineage (GTDB taxonomy): Bacteria > Bacteroidota > Bacteroidia > NS11-12g > UBA9320 > JABWCE01. The sequence goes on along the minus strand of CANIKO010000010.1, from coordinate 70,220 downwards.
CTTGCGCTACTCTATCACCAATTGCTACCTGTCTTTTTCCGTCAAATAAACCGTTAGATAATGCAACTTTTTTACAATACTTAGGATACCCATTTGTGGCAGGGTTGAGTGCTCTTATCTCTGCCCATGTTGTGTCAAATTCAGGGTCGTGAGTATATTCATTCATGCCGTTTTTAGTATCCACATGAACACTAAATAATTCACGAGCGGTTTGGTTTGCTATCGCCTTATCAAATTTTTCTTGCATTTTTATTCTTTTAACCTGCCGAAGCATTACACCCATACCTGTTTTTATTTTCCCTAATCCTTCAATAAAATTAGCTACCTCCACACTTCCTTTTATTGATTCTTGCAGTCCAATAGGAACATTTGCCCCATCCATTTCACCATCTAGGCTTATCCAAAGACGTGTATTATGCATACGTAAAGGATTGCATATGGATGCATTAGCAAATGCAGCAGTCATATAATCAGTTTTTTCCATTTTTGTAAGGGCTACCCGTGTCACGGGGCCACCTAAACTTGAACTAAAAATAACAAATGGGTGGTCATTATCATAACGGCATTTCATATGTTCAATAAATTCAATTAGTTCATCGGCCAAAGCTAATATCCCGGTGTGTGGTTCTGTAAATTCAACAACAGCTATATCATAACCATAATTTAATAGCATATTTATTTTTGAATTTATAATTAAATTATTTGCAGTCTTTTCATTTGTATTTGTTCCCAAAGGGTCAAATCCCGTAACAACCATTACCAGTTTCCCCGATGAATTGCAAGCTGTAAAAAGGTCGGCATTTACATTACCTACTTTAATATTCTCATTTGGCACTAATTTATCAAACCCTTCAATGTAGATTTCGGAAACTGAAATGGCTATAGGAACAGCATCTTTTTCAACCTGAACCGTTAATGTTTTTATTCCCCCACTAGTATAATTAACTTCTTGAATAATTAAAGATGATGGATCAAAAGTTATAAATCCATTACCATCACCAAAGTCAATTTTCCAAGTAAAAGTAGTAGGTAAGCCTACTAAAGTAGATAATCCAAAATTAAAAAAATAAGGATCAAGCCTGTATTTAACTTTTTTATAAGGATGAGATGTAACAAGGGGGGATGCACTAAATAAGTCTTGCAGAATACCTCTCGACAGGTCAAATGGATTTACATCAAATGGCTCTATGCGTCCAGCATGATCTACAATTGTACTATCCGTCCAATCAAAGTACTCTCCGTTTACATTAAAAACATTTTCATTATATCTATGATAATCGTATGCCGCTATGCCAATAGGTACCATTAAAGGGTCGGCCTTAATAATTTTTTCAACTGTATCTTCCATTACTGACATATCGGGCACATCAAGGGTATCATAAGCACACCACCAAAGCGTATTCATTAAGGTAATCCACCCATCAGCATCAATTGATTTATGGCATATAGCCCTATAAAAAGTATCTTCCAGTTCATGTAAGTTCATTTCATACAGAATAGGGGCACTAGGAATCCCTCGTGTAAGTGGCAAAAAAAGTTCTCGAAAACCTTCTTGTGGAGTTACATATCTGGGTTGAGCATACGTTAAATTTGCAATTAACATACTTATCCCAAAAACAAATAAAAAAAGACACCTTTTTTTCATAACTATTGAGAGTTAAGGTTTAACAGGTTGTGGATTTTTCAATAATTCTAACTCTGCTTGCTGTTTAGCCACCAACAATTGTAAATCAGCCATTTTTTTATTTATTTCAATAGTATAAAGTGTTATTTCCTCTATTTTTTGAATTAAAGATAACGTTATTTCATTAATTGAAATTCCAGAAGTAATTACTTCTTGCTCACACGGAATACCAGGCAAGTGCTTATTTTTTTTAATAAATAATTCAAGTTCGGTAAGATTCATCGGCTTATAAGTATCAGCAAATACATAATCAGCCCATGTGTCCATATTTATTCTCACCTCTCTTGCACGGATTTTACCATCTACAGAAAGGAGAAAACCGCTGGTGTTAGTTGTACCAATCCCCACATTTCCATCTGATTTAATGATCATCCGTGTTGTATTGTTAGTTTTAAATACTAAATCGGTCGCATTTGTAGAACCCAAAAAATTTCCAGTACTCAATGAATTACCTGAAGTTGACCATTGGGCGAAAGAAAGTTGAAATGAGAAAATTAATAAGGCACATGCAATTAATCCTTTTGCGTAACTTTTGTTTGTTGTTTTCATATAGATAATTTGTTTAAATTCTTAACAAATAGATGAAAATAATTATTATAAAAATATGATTTAAGTCATATATAAAGAATTGAAGTTGTTAAGTCTAGTAACCACTCAACTTGATCCCAGCAAATCTGCAAAACATTGTTGTTTAAGAGATCAATACTAATGAAATTATACATCCAACAAAAAAGCCCCAAAACGGGGCTTTTTATATAAATTTCAAACGCTATTTGGTACTAAAGCTTTATAAATTTAGAATAAAATACCTTTCCGGCACTTTCTATTTTTACGGAATATAATCCTGAGTTAAAATCTAATTTTATTAAATATTGGCTTTGGGATGAATTGGTTTCTATAGTTTTAATTTGCATCCCTATCGTATTGTAAATACTAATTATTCCATCGTTTTCAGGATTTTCAATTTCAATGGTAAAACTTCCATTGTTGGGATTGGGGTAAATTTTAAAGCTTTTTTCTGAGAGGTTTGCAATGCCACCTGTAATAACAATTTCCTTGCACGATTCTGAAAAACAGTTGGCGGCATTGATAACTTTGAGGCAAGCGGTGTATTTGCCTGAAGGAAATTTGGTGTAGTTGTAAGTGGTTTTTGGGGTTGCGGTATTGACGGTTCCTCCATCGCCAAAAGTCCATTGGTATAGGGTAGCTGCGGTTTCGGTAGCTGTAAAATTTACTTGCTTGCCGCCGGTGGTATAGCTAAAATCTGCGCTTGGATTGGCATTTACTGTGGTGGCTTTGCTTATGGAATCGGAACAACCATTGGCTACTATGGCTACCAAGGTAACATTAAAGGTAGTAGATTTTCCGCTGATTTGATATTGGTGTTTGGGGGATTGAAGATTGGAGGTATTTCCATCTCCAAATTTCCAATTATAGCTTGTGGCATCTTTGGATGTATTTACAAAATCTGTGGTGGTGTTTTCACACACATCTTGGGTCGTAAAATCGGCTTGCGATTGGGGTTTTATGTCAATGGATTTTTTAAGCGTATCAGAGCATCCGTTGCTTGAGGTTAAGGTTAAGGTTGAGATTGAGGTTCCTGCGGCGGCAAATTTATGGGAGGGATTTTCGAGGGTGGAAGTGGCTTCGTTGTTAAAATTCCAGTGAAATGATTGAATAGGTTTTGAACCGGTGTATTTAAAATTTGTGACGGTTCGGCTACAGGCTATATCCCATTTAAAATCAGCCACGGGGCTTGGTTTTATCGAGATTATTTTGGTAGCTGTATCCTCACAATTTTTGTCGGTGGTGCTTATAAGTTTAATAACATAGCTGCTGTCTTTTAGATAGGTTTTAGCTGAAATATTTTTTTGGTTGCTAAAGGTTTGGTCGCCCAAATCCCATTGGTAGCTTATTTTGCCGGTGTCGGTAGAGGTGTTCGTGTAATTAAAGTTTTGATTTTTTAAACATTGAGATGTATCGTTAATAACAAAATTGGGTTGTGTATTGGGGTACACATGAACTGTTGTGGTGATGGAATCCATGCAATCAGCGGTACTTTGAGATACTAGTTTTATAAAATGAATGCCGGGTGTGGTAAATGATTTTTTGGCAATAGTATCCATTATACTGGTGCTATCATCAAAATACCAACTACTTTCTTTATGCTTTGTATTTTTAAATTGTGTAGTTTCTTTAAATGTAAAACTATTTCCGGCTAGGCATTGGGCCGTATCCAAAATCGTAAAATTAGCTTTATTAATTGGGTTAATAATGGTAATGCTGTCGCGAATTGTATCGCAGCCATAGGTGGTTGCTACCCAGTAGGTGCCCGCTTTATTTACCAAAAGAAACTGGCTGCTGTCACCCGTGCTCCACCGCCTATAACTTCCCTGATTTAATCCGTCCAATATCTCTAAAAAATCATTGCACCGAGTTTTAGTTCTATTGCCAAAACTTGGTTTCTCAACTTTTAGTGTATCTGAAAATTTGGAAATGAAACTCACATAAGCGTATGTGAAATGTTTTCCATTGCCAAATAAAGTATCCTTTGGTGCATTTGGGTATATACTTCCAGTAGTTGTAGGGAAATCGCGTGACATTGTGGCTCCTGCGATTACAATATTTGTGACACAATTAAATCGTTTAATTCGTCCAGATAATAAATTATCGGAATAACCTCCTCCAAAATAAGTACTATAAATCAATTTATCACCTCCAAAGGATAACTTTGTTAATGTTAAATTAAGCGGTTCTTGTATTTTCGCTTTTGCCTTATTCGTTTTTTGAAGCGCATCACTTGTCACCGGAAAATCGTTAGATTGGCTAACCCCCATAATTATCGCTTCATCCTTTGCATTTACTGCTATTTGGGTAATCATGCCATTAATCCAATTATTACAATATTCATTATCACTTCCTCCAATGTAGGTTGAATACTTGTAGTTAGAACCATTGGGTAAAAACTTCATTGCAACAAGATCATATTTACCTGCGTTTGAAGCTTGATGTGCAATAGGATAAACACTTACTGGAAAATTATTAGAATTGGTAAAACCTGAAACAAATATTTCTTCTTTGGGATTTATAAAAATACTTTGCAAAAAATCATCATAGCTACCCCCAATAACATCGCTAAAAAGAACTTTTGAGCCGCTATTATCCAATTTTAGTAAAAATCCATCTGCACCACCTTTTAAGTATTTAAAAGAATTATTAGATGTATTTATTGGGAAATTGTTTGAGCGTGTGTAACCTACTAAATAAATATCTTCTTTTGAATTAATACTAATACCATAAATTTCTTCCATATCATCTCCACCGATATAGGTTGAAAAAGATAGACTTTTACCATCTGACTTTATTTTTGCAACAAAACCATCAACTGATCCTCCTTGATATTTATTTTGATAAGCACCCGAAGTAACTAACATTCCTCCTGAACACGCCCCTGCAATAATTACTTCGCCCGATTCTGTAATAATTGCATTATTTCCCGAAAATGGATGAAAGAATGTTGAAAATCTTATGGAATCGCCTGTGCTATTAAATGTTGTTACAAAACCTCCGTAATTAGTATCCAAAGCTCCTTTAGTGAATGGGAATCCAGGTCCTCCATAACCTGTTATTACAGCTTCTTCTTTTGAATTAATATGAAGCGTATTAACCATATCATTATTAGCTCCTCCCAAATAATTAAAAAACAAAAACGAATCGCCTTTTGGAGATATTTTACAATAATAAGCATCCGTCTTACTTGAAGGAAAATTACCTGGTTTTGAGTTGTGTAACCCTGGTATTTTTGGAAAATCTTGATTGGTTGTTCCTGCAACATACGTGTACCCTTTAGAGTCAATATCTACCCCACCAACATATTGTACAATTTGATTTGAATTATCTATATTAAATCGTGAATTTCCATAAAAATAGGTACTCCAGTCTAATAGAACAGGGTCAATAATTAAAGTTTTTGTTCTATCCAAATCCTTAATAGATTCAAAAGTTAATGTATTATTATTGGCCAAAAAATATTTAACATCTACAATCATTTCTTGCCCATTAATTTGTTGAAAAGAAAAAGGCGTGTTTTCTTTAAAATCACCCCATACCGTTTTAATATTCAAATCGTTGTGTTCATTTAATTTCAAGCCCTCAATTCCATTATATTTCATTTTAATTTTAGAAATATCGCCTCCAGGATGAAGAATAAAATCATATTTAATTTGCTTTTTGGAATCAACATAAAATACGAGGTCGGTTTGAGGATAAATATTTTTGTAAACTATTTTTTTAAATAAATCTATAGTTTTACCATTACAGGAACCGTTACCAAAAAAACGATAAATAGAAGGGATATTTCCTTCTCCAATTGGAATGCAGTGTTCAGAACCTTCAAAGACAATTTCCCAAACTAAATAATCTAGTTCTGGTAGTTTTAATTTTTCTTTAAAAGTATTTTGTATCTTATCATCAGATTGTCGGCTTATAGCAAAAGATACTTTATTGTTAAAAAAACTAATTGCATATCCATTACTGATAAGCCTGTAATGAACATCTTTATCCCACTGTCCAGCATTAGATTTAAAATAGGTTAAAGATGCATCTCCATAAATTTTATTTATTTCTGCTGTTGATTTGAAAGGGCATAATTGTATCAAAAATATTAATAAAAACGCCCAGATAAAACGAAGCATAGATTGAATAAATTTATTCAGAGTAATTGTCAAATGACAAACCAAGATTTTCTATTAAACGCTAATTAAGGGTTATAGTATAAAAATTAGCACAAGGAAATCCCGGAGTAGACCTAATTGCGGCAATGCTTGAAGTAACTGGAGTTCCACTGCAACTTATAGTACTGCATCCTTGCAAGGCACAATCTGCAATCACGGTTGTAACAGTAGTGCCAGCTAACAAAGGAATAGAAATGGTACACCCACAACTATTTGTGAAATCAATCCTCCCTCCAGCCATCAGAGAATTGCACCCAAAACATCCTCCTCCAGAAGGTACGGTAGGAGTTCCACTACTGGCGGTAGCAGTAGCATTTGATATTGCAATATTATTACCTGCATTATCGTAGAACTTAATATTCCAATCGCAACCAGAATTATTTGTCCAATTATAATTAATACACTGTGCCTCTATTCTATTACTAAAACCAAAGCCGATTAAAGTAAGGAGTAAGATAAATTTTTTCATAATTTTTTAATTAGAGTTTAATTTTTTATCAAAGATTACATTATTTTTTTTGGTATTGCAAGGATTACTATTTTATAGTTTCTGTTTTTTCTCTTCCTAAAACAATAAGTTAGAAAAAAAAATCACAAAAAAGAGGTCAGTAAAAACTACCGACCTCTTTTTTTATAACTTATTTTATTTTTTTAAAGCTTTATAAATTTAGAATAAAATACCTTTCCGGCACTTTCTATTTTTACGGAATATAAGCCTGAGTTAAAGTTAGAAATATCTAAAGTGTTTACTAAATTTTCTACTTTTTCATTTACAATTACTTTTCCTTCGGTGTTTATAATACTGATGGTATACTCACCTCCCGCACCAAAACCAATGTTTAAAACTGTATTGGCAGGATTTGGGGAAACTGCTAATTTTTGGTTTTCGATAAACGTGGCCGAAACACCCCAGCAGCTAGCACTGTATTCACCTATTACAAAATTAGCAGGGTCGCCTTCAGGAAAAACTTTAATTTTTATATACCCTATACCTTTGGCTCCATCAGGATAAAAATGCGCTGAAGTTTCACAGGTTTGGCCAATGGCAACAGAAAATTTTCCAGTATCTGTATTTATATCGTGACACAATTCACAATCACAATAGGCAGTGGTCCAATTAGAGGTTACCGTTTTTTGAATTCTTATAAATTCAAGTTTATTAGTAACAAACTTATTGGTAAATTTACTGTGAACAGTAATATCAAATTCAGAACAAAAATGAGAATTGTAGGCCGATGCCGGCACAAATACAGATTGCGAGTAACTATTCAAACAAATTAACAGTCCAATAAGAGTAAATATTTTTTTCATATTACAAACATACTTTTTTTATGCATATTCAGAATAGTTTGAACACAATTATGTACAATAATTGCAATAATTCAATATGCAGTGCATTTATGAATGGGTCGCATCATTTATTTAAACTAAAATTAACGTTTCTTTGTATATTCAAATCACTGTGAATAATCTGTTTATATGGCTGCGCAAATTTAGTGTCACAATAGTTTTACTGTTGGTGTCTTTTTTTGTCCATTCGCAAATAATAATTGGCGAAGCTGCTCCTTATATTTTAGTAACTAATGTGTTAGTAGGAAAAGGCATTACCACGAATAATATTGTTTTTACTGGATACAAACGTTCCTGCGGTTTTTTTGAAAACGGAATGGAGTCCAAATTACAAATGGAAGCTGGAATTATACTTTCCAGCGGCATCGCTGTGGGAGCTAAGGGGCCAAATAATTCAGGAAGTTCCTCTACCTCTGAAGTCAAATCATCCGGCAGCGCTTTGCTAGATTTATATGCATCCCAACCTACCTATGATGCGGCAACACTTCAGTTTGACTTTATTCCACAGACAGAAGATATTGAATTTAACTACATTTTTGCTTCGGAAGAATATATCGAATATGTAGACAAAGGAGTGAGCGATATTTTCGGATTTTTTATTAGTGGGCCAGGAATTACTGGAGAACAAAATGTTGCATTGGTTCCAGGAAAAACCCTTCCGGTAAGTATTGACAATATAAATCAAAAGCGAAATACACAATATTTCCGATATAATTATTTAGGAGAAAAGACTTTGCAAGCCGATGGATACACCACTATTTTAAAAGCTAATTTAAAATTAGAACCCTGTAAAACATATACAATAAAATTAGCCATTGCAGATGTTGGCGACCCATTATTGGATTCCTATGTCTTTATTGAAGCCGGAAGTTTTCAGCACAAAACCCGCCTTGGCCGAGACACCTTTATTTGTGCAGAAAATTTTGATTTAGAACTGGATGCCGGCAACCCCACCCGAAAAGTAAAATGGAAGGGAACCGATATCAAAGGAGGAAACATTGTTATAAAAAACGATACCGCTCAAAAAATAAAAGTTACCGCATTCGGAACCTACGAAGTTGAAATATTTACCGATTGCGGAAGTTTTATAGCTAAGAAAAAAATATTACCAGGGGTAAAGGAAATTTCTTTAGGCCAAGACACTGCTTTTTGTGGCGATTCACTAATTAAGAAATTAGAAGTTAAAAATAGAATCTTTGATAGTTATTTATGGTCGGATGGTTCTACCGGTGATACGATTATGGCTAAAAAACCAGGAATCTATTGGCTTGAAATAGATAAAGGAGGGTGTAAAAAAAGAGATAGCATTATCCTGACCCTTGAACCATTGCCCAAAATTAATCTCGGAAAAGACACTACCGTTTGTGGGCAGGTAGATTTAATACTTAGTGCCAAAGAAATTGCTTCAAAATATATTTGGAACACGGGCGATACTACCATTCGGATTCATGTTGTAAAACCTGGGCCATACAGTGTTTTGTCAATTAATAAAAATTGTTCCAACCGCGATACTATTACTATTGCACAACGAAAACTACTTACCGTAAATATTGGAAACCCCTTACTTGAAATTTGCGAAAATGATACTGTGAGTTTGAGAACCGGAATACGCGATACAGTTAATTATGCCACAAAGTGGAGTACAGGTGAAACAAGTTCTACCATTTATATATCTACCTCCGGCACATATAAGGTAACCGTTCGCGATAAGTTGTGTAATTTTAAAGCTTCCGACAGTGCAGTGGTTAAAGTATATGAAGGTGCCGGCAATGTTTGGATTCCTAATGCATTTACTCCAGGCGAAAATGATAATATAAATGTAAGCTTCAAACCCGTTTCAGATATCCAAAGCTATAATTATTACCGGTTTTTGGTATTTGACCGATGGGGGCAAAAATTATTTGACACCACCGACCCAAATGCGGCCTGGAACGGCTATTTTGAAAATAAACTGTGTGAAAACGGAGTGTATATTTGGAGTCTTAATGTAAAATCAAATTGCTCCAAAGGGAATATGAATTTCCAAAGAGGAATTGTTCATTTGATTCGGTAATTTGTTATTGGGTTATTGAGTTACTCCGAATATTATTTCCAATAACAAATAACTTAATAACCCCTTCTAACTTAATAACCCGTTCCTTCCTAAACTGCTTCAGCTTCTACGGCTTCCACTTCAGGAACCATGCGTTTTAACAAATTCTCAATTCCGGCTTTTAGGGTTAAAGTAGATGAAGGACATCCACTGCACGAACCTTTCATGGTAACTGTTACCACACCGTGTTCAAATTTTTTGAAATCAATAGCACCACCATCCATTTCCACAGCTGGCCTTACATGATCATCCAATAATTTTTTTATTTTGGTAATAACTTCCGTTTCTTCTTCTTCAGTAAGATCGGTCCTTTTTTCCAACACTACTTTTCCTGCTTCAATATAATCTTTCAAAAACTGGCGCATTTCAGATATCACATCCACCCATTCGTGCTCTTCAGTTTTGGTAATAGTTATAAAATTGTTCATTATAAAAATTCCTTTTACATAAGGATACTCAAATAATGCGGTGGCCAACGGGCTGCTTTTAACTTCTTCTGCCTTACGAAAATCCACACTTTCGTTAGGACAAATCATACGGTTAATTACAAATTTCATGCTGCCCGGATTGGGAGTAGCTTCGGCATATACGTTTACTAAATCAATTGATTCCATCGTTATTTAGAATTATTCTACAAAGATATAATAATTGTTTTAATAGTGAACATGAGACGGGCGGATTTGTTTTTTGTCAAATAGTTAAAACCAACTATTCATCACTGCTTTCCATCAATCCTTCACTGCTATAAATTTCTCTTTTTAAATAGTAGCTATTAAAATTACACCATTCACAGTCCTTTTCACCGCAGCCTTTTGTAAACTCATGGTTTTTGATTTTTTCATAAACTTCGGCTATCAATTGCTCCATAAATTTATGTTCATGTGGCTGTATAAAAATCTTTTCTCTATTAAAGTTTCCTTTGTTATCGGGTTCTACAAAAAACATTTCGCCCGAAAGGGTTTTATAATTATGCAATGGGTCATTATTTATGAGTAAATGATAAAACGCTACTTGTCGCCAATAGTTACCTCCATATAATTCTTCAAATTTTGCAGTTTCAGGGTTTACGCCAATTACCGGCGGCAAAAGTGTTTTCTTTTTTTCGCTGCTAAATTTCCCGGTTTTAAAATCAATTACATGCACCGAATGACTATCATGAAATACCAATTGATCTAACTTTCCTTTTATCGGAACATTGTTTACCACGATGTCCACTAGGTTTTTTTCAGGCTCACGGTTTTTATTTTCTTCCCATTCGGGTAAAAAGGTTTTATACAATTGTGGCAATACTTTTTCAGATCCATATTCTAACGTTCGAATTAAATCTTCGTTATTAAACGAATCCGCATGTTTTTGCAAATCCAGTTTAAACCATAAAACCATTTGTTCCAAGGATGGATAAAGTTTTTGCGGATGTTTTAACATGGTTTTAAAAAACAATTCCAAGGCTCGGTGTATAGCGTTTCCAAAACTTAAAGGACCGGTTTTGGCCGATGGAATTTGCAACAAATTGCGATAATAAAATTTTATTGGGCATTCCAAGTAATTATCTAAATGCGTAGCGCTTAAAACATAGTTTTCGGTAAACTTATTTAGGAACTCCTTGTCAATGGGCTCAAAATCCTTGTCGGCAGTATCCGTCCCAAAAATAGACGTTTGTATCTCTAGGATTTGTTCATCGTCAATTTCAGCTTTAATTTTTTGAGGAATTTCAGATTGTAAAAACTCGGTAACAAATAACGACTCCTGAAGATCTTTTAAATTTAAATCTTTGTTATTATAGGTAACATACAGCCACGATTTGGCGCGGGTGCAAGCCACATAAAACAAGCGGCGGTTTTCTTCGGTAAGCGAATCGGCAGAGGCCCCAACAATTACTTCACGAATATTAAATGGCAAACGATCTTTGCTTTTATCCCAAATTTTATCATTACACCCCATCACAAATACCATTTCAAATTCCAACCCTTTACTGGCATGAGCTGTGAGCAAATTTACAGCATCACTTTTTTCAATTATTTCTTCGGCCTCCAATGCAATTGCATTGTCCTGCATTAGTTTTATATTTTTCAAAAAATCTTCAAGGCTCAGCGTTGGATTTTTTCGGGTTTCTTCTTTTAAAGAATCAAAGAATGTTTGCAGTGCTTGCAGCATAAATAGCTTGTTGGATGCTTGCAGCACAAACGATAAAATGCCGCCTTTGGCTATCACTTTTTCAAGCAATTGCTGCAACGTAAAATTAAACGATTTTCCAATCCAGTATTCGATATCCGAAGCCAGCTTTATTATTTTTTGTACCGACTCATTTGAAATTATTTTAAGCAAAGATTCATTATTGCCTAAGCCATTCATAGTATCACGCCAAGGCAATCGCTCTTGTTTGAGGTAAAAAGCCAACTTGGCCAAATCGGCCGGGGCTATTTCCCAAAAATCATAGTGCAAAATTTTAAACAATCGATGCTCACCTGAGTAAGATTTGGCTTTTTCATCCTTTATATAATATAGCAATTCAATAATATTGGAAATGAACGGCATGCTAAGAATGTCTGTTCTTTTCTTAAGATAAAAGGGAATATTTTTTAGGCTTAAATACGTCTTTAAATAGTCAACCTGACTGTGATTTCTATAAATCACAGCTATTTCAGACAAAGGGACACCTTTATTTAATGCCTTACTTATTTCATTTACAATATATGCAGTTTCATACAACTGATTGGTGCATTCAATAACTAATGGCGCTTCATTGGATAAAAGTTTATTACTTTTCGATTCTAATTTTTTATCGGCAATAAGTCGTGTTGTATTAATATTAATTACCGCACTTGACGAATCTAGTATGGCTTGCGATGAACGGTAATTTTCACTTAACACCACTTCAAGTAAATCTTTAGCAAACCGACTTTTAAAATCATGTAGGTTTTCTACATTGGCTCCCTGAAACCTATAAATGGATTGGTCGTCATCACCCACCACCATAAGATTCGGACTTTCCCAATACGAAGCCAACAAAAGCATCAATTCATTTTGTGCCTTGTTGGTATCCTGATATTCATCCACCATTATATATAGATATTGCTCTTGATATCGAAGCAGCGCAAATTCATTGTCTTTCAAAAATTGAATAACCCAAAGAATCATATCATCAAAATCGTAGCGGCCATTTTCTGATAATTTTTGGCGATAACTATAACAGGCTTCGGTAGCCGCTTTTAATTTGTTTAGCTTATCAAGTTCTTTATCGTAATTGTTTTTATTTACATCACCAGCCTTATTTCCTTTATAAGCCCTTTTATACAATACCTTTTCATTAAAAGGCAATTCTTCCATTTGTTTATCAATTATATCAAAAAGCTGCTCTTTTGTTATCCGCTCCTGCTTTAACAAGCGATTCAATTCCACTAAATTTTTTCGATAAACATATGGCAGTTTATAATTTTTAAGGGGATTGCCAAATTCAAAATTGTCTATAATCTTATTATAGAATTGAATGGTTTCTAATTCCGAAATAGGCTCTAGCGATTGTATACCAAGTTCATTTTGATAATCCGTAATTACTTTTTGGCAAAATGAATGGAAGGTAAAAATTGGAACCCGGTGTGCATTTGCCTTCATAAAATCAATGAGTCGTTTTCTCATAGCCACAGCGGCAGCATCAGTAAACGTGAGACAAAGTATATTTTCGGCATGTAAATCCGTTTTTTCTAAAATACTCTTAACTCTAGCACTTAAAAGTTGTGTTTTGCCAGTTCCTGGACCAGCGATTGTCATTAATGGACCATCAATTGCTTCTACAGCCTTATTTTGTGCGGGATTTAGTATCATTTTTATGTCATAAATAAATTAAATATTACTGAATATCAAGCTATTACATTCTAATCAAAATTAATTTTAGAAATCTTTTGCAACCATTCATTAAGTAACGGTCAAATATATCAACAGAATTCATATGTTTGAAAGCTGTAAAAATTAATTTTTATAATAACAACTTATATGACACAAAAAATTACTTTCAAAAACTCAAAAGTGTTAGGGTACTTACTTATCCTTATTGGCATGTTAGGCTCTTCAGCCTACAATCTTAGCCATGCGCAATCTCCGTATTGCTCGGCTCCTACAACCAATTCTCCTTGTTCCTCTTGGTCAATGTACGTAGGTACAGTTAGGGTTCAACAAGGGTCTAATGTTTTGTTTAACAAAGCGGATGACCAATGTAATACCACTTCAGGTGGTTACACAATGATGTCATCATCACCTTCTTTCGCTTTAAGCGGTGGGGGCAACTACACGTTTTCATTTAGTACCGGTCCGTCTTATCCTATACACATTGGTGTTTGGGTAGATTTAAACGGAGATTATGACTTTAATGATGCGGGTGAATGGGTATCTTCAGGTTGGTCTGACATTTCTAACGGTGTTGGAAACGTACAGTCTAGAACTGCCACAATTGCTTGTAATGGTATTGTATCAGGAACTACCCGCATGAGAGTGAGAAGTGAATATTATGGAATGGGCGCTTGGGCTGCAGGTGACGCATGTCGTAGTATTTCTTATGGTGAAACAGAAGATTATACAATCAAAATTGGTACTTCAACCAGTCTTTCTGCTGGATTTTACATGGCTAGCCAAGCTTATATTGGAACTCCTGTAAAAATGACCAATAATAACCAAAGCGGCTATATCGGTCACTCTTGGGACGTAGATGATAACAGTTCTATTGAATATACTACTACCGATGCTACCAATATCTTTAAAACTGCAGGTACTAACTGTGTTCGTTTGAGAAGCTGGAATTGTTTAGGTCGTGACTCTGTTTTAAAATGTATTAATATTGTTAGCCCATCTTCTAAACCAGTGGTAGATTTTGCATCTAACACAAACGAAGTAGAGCGTTTTGGTACAGTTAATTTCTTAGATCTTTCTACCAACGGCCCAACTTATTGGAGCTGGTATATGTACGACAAGGCCGACTCGGCTGCAACTCGTCAAGATATTGAAACATATAATTCTAACTTAGTGGGTAATAATCCATATACCAACTCTAGTCCAAGTGTATTCTTTAATAAAATTGGTAACTATACTGTGTGTTTGCAAACTTCAAACAATCAAGGTCCTTCTAGTTTGTTGTGTAAACCCCTTTATGTAAGATGTACTCCTTTTAAAGATAATAACATGGGTGCCGGTACAGTTCAGCCTATTTATGAATCAAGTGGTAATATTCTTGATGACGGCGGAAGAACAGGTAACTATTCTAATAACCGTATTGACTATGCAACTATTATTCCTTGCGGTGCTAAAAAAATAAATCTAAAATTCTCTCAATTCAAAGTTCAAGCCGGCGACTATCTTAAAATTTATGATGGAACCGATGCTGGAGGAACACCATTACATCCAGGTCTTGGATTTACTGCAGGCGTTTCACCAATGGGTACTACAATCGTAGCAACCTCAGGTGCCATGTATCTTTATTACAGTACTAACGGTACTGGTGTAGATTCAGGATTTATTGCTAGCTGGACTACTGAAAAAGGATCAACTGCTGCGCCTGTTGCAAGCTTTACTGTTCCTGATACACTTTATAACCCTATTAGTTATACATACACCAACACGTCTCAAAATGTAATGGGTAAAACCGATTATATATGGGATATCGAACCAGGATATGGTCAAGTAGGGTATGGCAAAAATTTGGATTATGCTCTTTTAACCGATAATAAATATGATGTAAACTTGGATGCTACCACTTGTGTAGGTCATAGTTCATTTACAAAATCTGTAGTTGTGGTAACTCCACATAAAAAAGCGGAATTAGATTTTACTAGCAGCAACCGTCGTCCAACTACGGGTGAAATAGTAACTCTTACTCCTTTCTGCCCACTAAAAAATAAAGCGATAAAAGCCAATAAATTTATATGGAGTTTCTTCCCAGCCAGTACTGTGCAAATATTAACTCAAGACGCATGGGGAGTTGCTACGGTTAAATTTAATGCTAAAGGAAAATACACTGTTTCTCTTAAAGGTTGGAATAGTTTAGATTCTGCTGCTACTGTAGCTTCTAATATTAAAGCAGATTATGAAATTGTAGTTGAACATTGCACTCCTTTATTAGGTGTTTCTTCATCTACGGATGTTGCTATTAACAATGTGAAATTATCAAATAATAAAAATGTTGTTCTAATTGATAACACTTCAGGTAATAACTCTCAAGGTTATGATGATTATACCAATACTAGCCTTTCTGCCGATCTAACTTATGGTGGTACTTATACCATCTTTACTAGCCGCGCAACTAACATTAACCCAATGAGCCGTAAGGTGTGGATTGATTACAATATTGACGGTGATTTTGATGATGCAGGTGAAGAAGTAGCTTCAGAAGCTACTGCCAAAACCGCTTCTTTCTCAGCTAATTTTACTGTACCTAACTCAACCGTTGCTTTCTTAGGCAAAACTAGAATGAGAATTGGTACTAGTTATTCAACAGACCCTAACAAACCTTGTGGTGCTGCGAGTGGTGTTAATAATGCCAACCGTATCGGTGAGTTTGAAGATTATAAAATTTATCTTGTAAATGATGGCAAACCTCCGGTATTAAAACTTATCAACAAAGATACTCTTCACCTAGAAGTAGGTTCTACTTATACTGAATACGGTGCTACAGCTATTGATCCTACAGAAGGTGATATTAGTATTAATATTACCAAAACTTCAGATGTGGATATGGCTTTTACTGGTGTATATTATGTTACCTATAGTGTTGTAGATGCTGGTGGAAATGCTGCCGTGCCTGTAACTCGTGTGGTTTATGTAGTAAAAGATCAAACCAAACCAGCACTTACACTTAACGGTAGTGATACAGTTTTTGTGGAAGTTTTCGGTACCTATACTGAAGATGGCGCTAAAGCTATGGATAACAAAGATGGTAACATTACCAATGCTATTGTAATTCAAGGTTCAGTTAATTCTAGCGTTTTAGGAACTTACAAGCTTAATTATGTTGTTAATGACGTGGCTGGTAATCAAGCAGTAAAAGTGCGTATTGTTATTGTACGTGACTCTCAAAAACCTGTTATAGCTAATTCTGATGCAGATGTAAACAGCGAGGTAAAAGTGCAAATCATTTCTATCTTTATTGACCGTACTAAAGTATCCGATAATTATGATAACCCAACTTTAGTTGTAACTCCAGGAACATCAGGTACTGTAGATACACGTTTCAAAGGAACTTACCCAATGGTTTACAATGCAACTGATATCTCAGGTAACAAAGCTGTTACTCAAACTTACAAATACATCGTTGACGATTATGTTGGACCAACAATTAACTTAAACACTTCTGATACCGTTATTTGGCCAGTTAATAAAGCATATGCTTCTGTTCAAGCAAGTACTGGTGATAACTACTATGATAACTCTCAAGTATCTTTAACAAAAACAAGCAATGTTAATCCTTACAAATTAGGAAAATACAGTGATGTTTATACTGCAACTGATGGTAGTGGTAATATAACTATTCGTAACCGTTGGGTGAGAGTAGTAGATATGGATGCTCCTGTTATTAATGGTTCTGCCATGAACGTTGGATTATTCTCTACTGTAGATGCTTCTGCTGGTTTAACTATTACAGATAACTATGATGCTCCTTCTGTTTTGCGTCCACGTTTAATCGTAATAAGCAATAACCTTAATACATATGCTGAAGGTCTATACTCTGTTACGTTCCGAGTTTCTGACTTGAGCGGTAACTGGAGTGCACCTTACGAAAGAAATATCTGGGTAAGCCGCATGTTCCCTACAATTCAAGGAAGTGTTGCTTCTATGGATTTAGAAAAAACTATCAATGTATTCCCTAATCCTTCTAAAGGTTTAGTAAATATCAGCTACAACTTTGCTACTCCAGAAACTATGGATGTACAAGTTTATAATGCTACTGGTACTTTGGTTGCTCAAATCAATGCTATTCATGGTCAAAATGGTGTTCAAACCATTGACCTTAGCAATGAGGCTAACGGATTATACACTGTAAGAATCTTAACTAACGGTAGACAAACTACCCGTAAAGTTTCTGTTATAAAATAATTTATATAATTATCTTTAATAAAAAAGGGGCCGAATAGGCCCCTTTTTTATGTTTAACAAAAAAATTGCAATAAAAAATGCAACCTTTGTTTAAATCGCAGTCTATTAATATAACACACTTTGAACAACAGCAATATTGATGAAATCATTAAAGGATGCAAAAAAAATGATCGCAATTGCCAAAAGTTGTTGTTTGAATTGTTTTCAAAAAAAATGATGGGAGTTTGCCTTAGATATTGTTATAATTATGAAACCGCACGAGATATGGTTCAGGATGGGTTTGTAAAGGTATACACCAAAATTAATGATTTTAAAGGCGATAGTGCAGTTCAAACTTGGATGACCAGAATATTTATTAATACCTGCCTTTCTCATATTAATAAATTAGAAAATAAAAGTATACATTTAGATATCAATGACCTTAACGTACAATACACTACTGAGAATAGTATTGGGAATGAGGAGGTAGTTGAAAATTCTATAAAAAACTTACCTGTAACTGCCGTATTAGAATATATTAATCAGTTGCCTGAAAAATACAAAATAGTGCTTAATATGTATTCAATTGATGGTTATTCACACCAACAAATTGCAGAAGCATTAGACATACAAATTGGTTCGTCAAAAAGCAGATTGAGCAGAGCTAGACAATTACTTATCGACTTAATTAAAGAAAAAGAAAATTGATTAACCAACGCAACGATATGGACAATTTATTAAGGGATACGTTTTCCTCCTTTGAGGGAGAAATTCCTATGTCTGATTGGTTTGCAATTGAAGAAAAATTAAACAATAAAAAACGTTTTGCTTGGATTTGGTGGGCAGCTCTACCATTATTATTAGTTGCCGGATTAAGTATTTATTCTTTGCTAATAAAGAAAGACTCTAATACATTTACAAAAAAAATCACAGTTCAAAAGGAAAAAACCACATATGATTTAATTGTTAAGAAAGATGCAACTAATGATAAAATTGTTTCCCAATCATTCAATAGCACAAATAACATTAAGACCAAAACTGTTACCTCATTTGCGAAAAACAATATTTATAAACTCAACAAGGATTCAAAAATTGAAATTACTGAAGCTAATACTGCAATAACAAACAATCCTTTTGAATCCATTTATTTAATATCAAAATCACTAGGTAATATCTGGAAGCTATCCTTACCAATTGTTGAAAAAATTAAAGAATTAGAATTACCCAAACCTAACAATAAAAAACCAAGCCGCTTCAGTTATGAATTTGGTATAAATGTGTCTCCTGCTATGGGTATAGACGCAATTAAACAAAATAAAAACAACTGGATTAACCACAACTATTTTTCTTCTATTGCCAACAGCGCTTCATTTGGCAGCGGATTTAATAATGGTGTTCATGGGCAAGTAAACATTGGAAAACACTGGTATATTCGTCAGGGAATATATAGCACTACATATAGCGTTAATAATGATTTTAACTATACTATAACTGATTTTCCTAATGTAATAGTAGGAAGAGGCATAACGGGGTATAACCCATTAAACCCTAGCGATTATTTACATATACAAAAAATCAGCAAAGCGTCCATTAAATACATTTCGATTCCATTATTGGCGGGAAACAGAACCTATATTAATAAAAAATGGGGTATTGAGAGCAAAGTTGGTGTTAATGTTTCAAAACTTTGGTGCGCCAGTGGACAAACCGTCAATCCAACTTATTTAAATTTAGAAGACATCAATAGTAATAATTCTATCAAAAAATGGAATTCAAGTCTGTCTATTTCAACAGGAGTATTTATTAAAACAAATAATAATCTTATTTTTACAGTTGAACCCAATTTTTCAACCTTGTTAAGTTCTGCAAGGGTTAAAGATTATCCAGTAAAAACCAGATATTACAATTACGGATTAAATGTGAACCTTAACTATAGTATAGGAGGAAGTAAAAAATGAAAGCTATTGTAAAATTATTTATACTTTTATTGGTATTAGTAAATATTACTAAGGCTCAGGTTATTTTACCAATGGGTTTAGGTCAAAAAAACTCCTTAAATATTTCCTGCTCAGAAGGAGATAAAATGTGGGTGGTGAGCAATGAAAATGAAAAATTTGCTGTAAACAAGTGGGATGGTAATTTTTGGATTCGCTATAATGACATACCCACAAGTTTATTAAATACAATTTCTACCATTCCTCAATCCATTGAAGCCAAGGCTGTTTATTATATTAATAACACGTTATACCTAGCTTTAACCAATAAAAATAACGACAAGCTGCTTTTAATTAAAAATTCGGGAAGAAAATGGGAAACCATAACAACAGCCGAAACAAAAGTTTCCAAGAAACTTACTTTTCTAAACACGAATAATGGCTTGTTACTTTGTGGCAAGATTACTGTTGCAGGACAATTAATCACGATTCTTAAAATTGGACAAAGCGACTGTTCTATTTATGCAGGTCTTCCGGCGAATTATGGAGCCAATGATTATTATTCAAATTTCGAATATAAAGATAACATCATTTGGGCTATTGGCTCGTTCACATCTCCCATTAACTTAGACAATCGATATTTTGCCAAATTTGAAAACAACACTTGGAGCATAGTTTCAAATGCGCCATTTGCTAACGGAAATATTGCTATAGGAAAATTCCAGAACAAGCTTGTAATGGCTGGTGTTGATTTTGATAATCAAAATTCATTTTCTATTCAAAAAACGGATACCACATGGGAGCAAATATCAAATGGATTAACGAATTGGAAAATAAATTCAATTTCTGACTTGCGCCAAATAGGAAAAAACTTTTGGGCCGCAGGTAAATTTACAAATACCATTACAAATAATATTGCCAGTTTGGCCTTTTGGAATGGCAACACTTGGACCGTTCCCACCTTTGATTATATAGGTAATGACATTATTTTTAATGGAAAAGATCAGGTATTCATTTCAGGTGCTTTTGAAAACTATCAAGGGTTACTGCTTAATCACACTGGAAAATTAGATTTTGGAAGTGCCATCGTTGCCGGAAAAGTATTTAATGATGTGAACCAAAACTGCACTCAAGAATTCGGCGAAAGCAACACTCCGGGCGTAATAGTTAAATTAACTCCTGAAAATATTTTTATAATGACTGATTATAACGGTCGCTATTACTTCCCTATTGACAGCAATTCTAAAATCCAGCATCTTATCGAATTGCAACTTCCTAAATATAGGGAGGCCACTTGCGGAAGTATTAAGCCCGCTATTATCACGTCCAAATTAACCATCGCAAATATTGATTTTGGATTAAGACCCAATGGAACACATACGGATGCAGCAGTGCAAGTATGCGACTTTACTGGTTGGCGAGCCAGACAAGGGTTTGATGAAAATTATAAAATTTGTGTTGAAAATAAAGGAACTCAAAAAATAGAATCAGGACAGCTGATTTTTAAAACGGATGACAGACTAACAAATTGGGTATTTAGCGACCAACCCCAAACTTTTATAAATAATACGGCCAAGTGGAATATTAAACCATTACTAGCAAACGAAAGATATTGTGTAAATGTAAAAGTTACTATACCTGTTGAGATTGCTCTAGAAAGCGAAATACTTTTTGACGCTAAAATCGTTATTGGTGATTTGCAAGATGAGGATATGACCAACAACTCCAGTATTTTAAAACAAAAAATTGTTGCAGCCATTGACCCAAATGACAAAAAAACTCAACAAAAATATTTTATTGAACCTAATACAAAAGTTATTGATTACAAAATAAGGTTTCAAAATACAGGTATTGACACCGCCTACAATATTCTAATTACCGACACTATTGATTCTGATTTGTCCATTGGTCCACTAGGTACAGAGGAAGATCCAAGTCATTTAAAAAATTTCCAATCGGTTATGACGTATTGGAAACAACCTAATGGAAAATATCAGTATATGTTCTCATGGATGTTTAATAATATTTTATTGGTCGATACTAAAACCAATGAATCTGCTAGCCAAGGTTACATAAATTACAAACTTAATTTGGCAGGCACATTGCCGATTGGCACCGAAATAACCAATCGAGCTTTCATTAATTTCGATTTTCAGGAAGCTATAATTACCAATACTGCTAAAAATATTGTGTCATTGGAAAACGGGGTTAAACCACTTATACCAATGGGTCAATTAACAATATACCCAAATCCTGCAAATGATTATATTAATATTGTTAACCCTTTAAAGTCACCAATAAACATTACTATTATTAATGCAATAGGCCAAACTATTTTATCAAAAATAGTTGCCGCCGAAAGCACGTTGAGTGTATCTACAATGAGTATGGTAAAAGGACTATATATCATCCAGACAAAAGGATACGCTGCAAAAAAAATAACAGTGAATTAATGGGCCGCCATTGCTAGCGTTGCCACTCCAATACTAATATTATTTACATTTTTAAATGCTTGGCAACATGCTTCAATCGTTGCTCCGGTGGTAAAAACATCATCTACTAAAAGTATACGTTTTCCTTCCAAGAGTTCCGGTTCGTTTAAAACAAATTTTTCTGAAACATTGAGCCATCGATCAAATCTGCGTTTGCGAGTTTGAGTATCAGTGAAGCTAATTCTTATTAAATTATTACAAACAGGTATGGATAGCACCTCGCTCATTCCCTCACAAATAAGTTGGCTTTGATTATAGCCTCTGGATTTGGCTTTTGATTTATGCAATGGCACCGGAATTATATAATCTACCGTTGAAATAAAATCTATACCCCTGATCTTATTTCCAAATTGCCTCCCCAAATATACTCCAATGTCTTTTCTACCTCGATATTTTAATTGATGAAGCAATTGTTGGGTTATTCCTGCTTTTTTAAAATAAAGAAATGCGGTAGCAAAATCTATATTAACTCTTCCCCATAAGGCTTTGGCTATATCATTATCAGGGTCTTTATGAAAATTGGTAATGGGTAATTTTACAATACAAATAGTGCAGAGTATGGTTTCATTTAATACCAAGGAATTTCCACAATTAACGCAAACCACTGGAAATATAAGGTCTAATATCCCCGTAAAAAGCTTCATAATGCTTTGAATATTTATGTAAATAAAATGAAGGATAATTACAATTCAAAGAAAATTATTTAGTTAGCTTTGGTTACTTCGCATTTTAGTGAACTAAATTCGCAGAATGTTTGAAAACTCATCAAAAACTACGCTTGAATCTTTTGGCGAATTTGGCCTAATTAAAAAACTAACCGAAAATTACAGTCCCAAAAACCCTAATATTATTAAAGGTATTGGCGATGATGCCGCTATTTTAAAACCAAATTCTGAAAAATTGCAGGTTATAACTACCGATTTGATGGTAGAAAATATAAACTTTGATTTGGCCTACACTCCTCTCAAACATTTAGGCTACAAAGCAGTGGTTGCTAATATCAGTGATATTTATGCCATGAATGCCATCCCAAAATTTATAACTCTTTCTATTGCCTTATCCAGTAAATACACTTTGGAAGCTTTGGAAGAATTTTACACCGGAATATACCTTGCATGCGAAAAATATGAAGTGGATTTAATTGGTGGGGATACCAACACTTCGCCACAGGGACTCACCATTTCAATAACCGCTATTGGTGAAGTGGCGCCGGATAAATATGTAACTCGAGCAGGTTGCAAAGTCAATGATTTACTTTGTGTAACTGGCGATTTAGGTGGCGCTTACCTAGGCCATCAGCTCATGGAACGCGAAAAACGCGTTTTTTTAGCCAACCCAGAGATGCAGCCCGATTTAGAAGGTTACGATTACATAGTAGGCCGACAACTTAAACCCGAAGCTCGTAAGGACGTTATTGAACTCTTGGCCGAGTTAAATATAAAACCAACTTCAATGATTGATATTAGTGATGGTTTGGCGTCTGAACTGAAACATTTGGCATTGCAATCCAATGTTGGTTTTTCTATTTATGAAGAAAAACTTCCTGTAGATACACAAACCCTTGAAATGGCCAGTGAATTTAATTTGGATGCCACTATGTGTGCCTTAAATGGTGGCGAAGATTTTGAACTATTATTTACCATTGACCAAACCGATTTTGAAAAAATAAAATCCAATATGGACATCTCTGTCATTGGTTTTGCAACCAATCAAGCCAATATATGCCAATTGATTACTCCATCAGGAAGTCAGTTTGATATTAAGGCACAAGGATGGGGTTGATAATTGTTAATGCTAAATTATTAATGGTTAATTTCTAAAGAAAATATCCAATAAACAACGCTCAATTCTCAATGTTCAATACTGGTAGGTCAGCCGTCCCCCATGGAAGGGGGCTGGGGGATGTGCTTCCTTCTAAACTAAATTTTCCTGCAAAAAGTACTATTTTCGTTTAGCCAATCGTTTTCTTTTTATCATGAAAAAAATTCTTCTTTTTATCACGACCTTTTTATTAATTCATTTATCCCAAGCCCAAAAACCAGTGGTGGCTTTGCCGGCCATGAATGTTGTTTATATCGGGTTGGATAATCCGGTGCAAATAGCGGTGGAAGGATATACCAATAACCAACTTGCGGTTGGTTGCGAAAATTGCACGATTGTTAAAACTTCTCAAAATTATTTTTTGAAAGCAACAACAACTGGAACCTGCAAAGTAATCGTTAGCTATAAAAAAAGACGTTTTAGAAAGACTGATACTATATTTTTTAGGGTAAAATCTGTTCCAAAACCTGAATCCATGTTTGGAACATTGGAATCTGGTAACTATGCCGCTGTTGCTTTGTTGGCTCAAAATACAATTCGGGCTGTAATGCCAAATTTTTCTTTTCAAGGCATTACATATAAAGTTATAAAATGTGAAATTCTATTTGTTCCCAAAAGTGGTAATCCCGTAGCTTTTTCTGTAATTGGCAATCAAATTCCATTGGAATTAAAACGGCTAATTGCATACTCATGGCATGGCGATAAGATTTTGGTGGATGATATAACGGCTATTGGCCCAGGAGAAATAGACAAAAGATTACCTCCTATAGCTATCACCATTATGGGACAAGAAAAAAAATTACTTGATATTTCCGATTTTACTACGTTTACCTATCGGGAAAATAATATTACAAAGATTGACACAAATTATAATCCGGAGAATTCTACGATATTTAAAAATAGTGGACCAATATTAGAAAAGGGCTATAAAATACAATGTGGAGATACACTATTGAAATTAGAAATTAATCGACAAAATAAAAAAGTGCTTTGGGAAAAATACTACTACTCCTCAGGGAAATTAAAAGCGAGATTCAATTTCGAAAATAATGACTCGATGGGAACAGCAAAAAGTTACCATGAAAATGGAATGATAAAATCATTTGGGCAATTGGTTGTAAAAAATAATTCAATGGCTGTAAATTATGGGGAACAATTTATGTTCGCAGGACTTTATACTTATCCAATGAGTTTAATAGATAGTTTTCTGTTTACAAACTATGCCCCAATTGGCCAATGGAAAGGTTATTATGAAAATGGTAAAGTTGCCTTGGAATGCACTTTAAATATTTACAATTATGGAAAATTTCCGATGAAAGAAGGAGACCCTGAAATTCATCCTTACAACGGAGACAACTCAGGTAAAAAGCGATCCTCCATCATAGAAGCATTTTATAGCAAAGACAGTTATTTTAAACCTGCATTTACCGGTTCCTTTAAATTATTTGACCGCGAAGGGAAAATTATCAAAGAAGAAAACTTCAAAGATTAACCTATTCTGACCTCAGCCTTTTAATTTAAACACTAATTACAACTTAACTTCGTTATTTATAACAGCTATTTTTTCGGAATTCTTTGATAATTGTCTAATTTTTTGCATGTTTGAAGATTATTAAAATAATAGCCAAAAAGGGTATGTCAAAAACATTAATAAAATCACTATTCTATTCATTATTTGCGGTCTTGCTTCTTAGCGCCAAATGTGGTCAGCCTTCGTTTTCAGATGCAAATAACCGCTATAAAGTGAAGGAGTATGCAGTGGCGGCAGATATGTATTCCAAGGTTTACAAAAATGCAAAATCAACAAAAAAAGAAAAACTTTCGTCTTGTATTAATGCGGCGCAATCGTATTATTACAATCACGATTATAAAAATGCCTTGAAATGGTATTCTACCGCTATTCAAAAAGGCGCTAAAGATCCTATATTTTATTATAAAATGGGTGAGTGCCTAAAAATGACAGGTAAATATACCGAAGCATTAATAAAATTTCAGGAATACCAAAAAATGCAACCCGATGATCCTAATACCGCTATTATGATTGAAGGATGTGAATTGGGAATGAAATGGAAAGATGCAAAAACCCGTTATCATGTGGCCGAATTTAAACCAGCTAACGACCAAGGCGGCTCTAAAATTAAATATGATGACTATTCACCAATGTGGGCTAATAAAAAGAAAACCACAATCGTTTTTACTTCTGACAGGCCGGGAGGAGAAAGCAAAGGTCAATACAATTGGACCGGTAGAAAATATAGTGATTTATGGATGATAGAAGCGCAAGGTAAAAAAAACAGTGTTAAATGGGGTGAAGCTGTACCTGTGCCTGGAGCAAATACCAACTTTAATGACGGTACTGTAACCTTTGATGAAAAATTCACCAAAATGTATTTTACTCAATGCAATGGTATTAAAGGAGACGAAAAGAAATGTAAAATTTATGAGGCCCGCAAAAGCGGTAAAGAATGGGACATAACCCCTAAGCCACTTCCTTTTTGCAATGATAAATCAAATTTTGGACACCCATCATTATCCCCTGATGGTGATAAATTATATTTTGCATCAGATATGCCAGGTGGATTTGGGGATACCAATACCCACGATTTGTATGTTGTAAATTATGTAAAACGTGGCAAAACATGGGGCGACCCTATCAATCTTGGCCCAGTCATTAACACTAAAGAAAATGAAGTATTTCCCTATGTTTCTTCAGATGGAACCCTTTATTTTTCATCTGATGGACATCCAGGAATAGGCGCATTAGATATTTTTTTTAGTAAAGGAACAGGTGTTGATTGGGAAAAACCAGAGAATATGAAGGCTCCTATTAATTCGAATGGGGATGATTTTGGGATAATAATGGACGACACCAAAGAGAAAGGGTATTTTTCATCCAATAGAAGTGGAGGAGGTAAAGTAGATGATAATATCTATGAATTTTATATGGATCCTTTAATTTTTCATCTTTCAGGTATTGTTACAGATTGTAAGGATGGAAAACCTTTGGCCAAATCATTAATTATAATCAGCAATAATCACGATTCATCTAAAATTAGACTTTATACCGACGCAAAAGGTTATTACAAAACTGTAGTTCAAGTAAATACTAAATATGAGTTGTTCGCCTCTAAACGAGAAGAATATTATTATGATAGTAAAGAAGAATTTGTGAGTACCATGGGTCTTGAACAATCACAAGATTTTAGAAAAGATTTTTGTTTGAAAAATCAGTGCAGTGATATCTTTATACTTCCAATTTATTATGGATTGGATTCCTCTAATATTTATACCCGTTCTGAATCCAAAAGAGTGTTGGATGATTTGATTGCAACCCTTAAAAAGTACCCAAAAATGGCTATTGAGTTAGGAACGCATACGGATTGCCGGTCACCATTTGAATACAACAGAGCTTTGTCTCAGCGTCGTGCCGACTCTGCAGTAGCCTACATTATGAAAGCCGGAATTAATCCTTTCCGTTTAGCTGCTATGGGATATGGCGAATCACAATTAGTAAACAAATGTGAATGTGAAGGAGGAAAAGCTTTCCCTTGTACTGAAGAAGAACATCAACAAAATCGTCGAGCTGTCGTAAAGGTATTAAATTGTAATTTCCAATGGACCAAAGAAGTTATTAAAATGTTTAATGATTCTGCCCTTTCTGGTGGCCCAGTTTCAAGCCCATTCCTTGAAGAAGAAAAAAAGAAATACCTACTAGAAAAAAAGAATTTACCTAAAGATATATTAGCTCCTAATAGCCCTGAAGCTAAAAGAGCAGAATTGGAAGCTACGAAAGAGAAGTATGATATGATTCCTGTAATTAAATCGAGAGATAAATATACAACTACAGGAAAAATTGGTAAAAAAACAGTTAAATTTGAGTATGATCCAGAAGAATCAAGTACTATAATACCAGAAGCTGCTGTTGTTCAGTTATTAGCTGCAAAAGTTATTACAATTGCAGATTTTGCAGATGGAACAAAAACCTATATTTTACCTGATGGCACCAAAATAAAAAGTAAATCTTTTGATGTTAAAGAAATTGCATTTGGTGATGTTAAAATCACTAATGTGAGATGTGTGGTAGGAACAGGCACTTTGAAAAAAGCAATCTTAGGCTATGGGTTATTTGAAAATTATCTTTCAATTAAATTAGAAGACACCAATATTTTATTGGAGAAAAAACCAAAATAAAATAAGAAATCACATTAAAAAAAACCGTTTGAAACCATTTCAAACGGTTTTTTTATTCCATAAAGTTAAAATCATAAATCTAACAACTCAAATAGAATTACCTTTGCTTTTCTCATGTCCGATCGTTATTTAAAGCGCGGTGTTTCATCGCAAAAAGAAGATGTTCATAATGCCATAAAAAACCTTGATAAAGGTCTTTTTCCTAACGCATTTTGCAAGCTAACACCAGATTATCTTGGCAATGATACCGAATGGTGCAATATAATGCATGCAGATGGAGCCGGCACTAAATCAAGTTTAGCTTACCTTTATTGGAAAGAAACAGGTGATATAAGTGTCTGGAGAGGCATCTCGCAGGATGCTTTGGTTATGAATCTTGACGATATGCTTTGTGTTGGAGCCACCGATAATTTTTTGTTGTCTAGCACATTAGGTCGAAATAAATTCAAAATTCCAGGTGAGGTAGTAGCTGAAATTATCAATGGCACTGAAGCCTTTTGTCAATCGATGAGAGAATTTGGAATTAATATTCACAACATGGGTGGCGAAACTGCAGATGTTGGAGATTTAGTTAGAACCGTCATAGTTGATTCAACCTTTGCCGCCCGACTTAAACGCGAGGATGTCATTGAAATTAATATACAGCCTGACGATGTTATTGTCGGGTTAGCCTCCTATGGAAAAGCAAATTATGAAACGGAATATAATGCCGGCATGGGTAGCAATGGCCTTACTTCGGCAAGACACGATATATTAAATGAAACTTATAAATCAAAATACCCTGAAAGTTTTGATTCAATAGCCGAAAGTGACTATTTTTATACCGGCAATTTTAAATTAACAGATCCATTACCTGAAACTGAAATATCTATTGGTAAGGCAATTTTATCACCAACCCGAACTTATGCCCCACTACTAAAAGAGGTAATAAAAAACTATCGCAAACAAATTAATGGTATAATTCACTGTACAGGCGGTGCTCAAACCAAAGTTATGAAATTTGTTGATCAATTGGAGATAGTAAAAGATAATTTATTCCCGGTGCCTCCATTATTTAAAACCATACAAGAAACGACCAGTACTTCTTCTAAAGAAATGTTTGAGGTATTTAATATGGGCCATCGAATGGAAATTTATACTGACAGAAAAACTGCAGAAAAAATCATTGAAATTTCATCCTCATTTGGCATTGAAAGTCAAGTTATTGGTTACTGTAAACCGGCCGATGGTAAAATTTTGTCGATTTTTTACAGAAATGAGACATTGAGTTGGAATTTTTAAAAAATAAAATATACATTTGAATTCTAAATTATAAAAACATAAAAATGAAAAAATTATTCGTATTAGCAACAATTGCTAGTTTAGCCCTTTTTTCTTGCAAAAAGAAAACAGACGACCCTGGAACAGTTACCAAGGCCCCTGCAACTTACACAGCAAAAGCTTTAATTGAATGGACGACTTGTGCAGGATGTCCTTATTGCCCTGATGGTGAAATTTATGCAGCAAAAGTGGAAACTAAATATGGTGCTGACGTAGTTTATGATGTATCTATGCACAACCTTTATCAAGGTGCTGATGGTATGGCTAGCGATGATAGTAAAGCCTTTTCTGATGCTTGGTCTGCAGGTAACCCTACTGGTGCTGTTAACCGTATAACTGGAAAATGTGTAGGACGCGACCAATGGGATGCAAAATGTAGTGACGTTACAACATCTGATGCAAAATGTGGACTATCTATTGATGCTTCTAAATCAACTGGCGTAAACAAGTTTAACGTAAAAGTTAAGGTTGGTGTAGGTGCTGCTGATTTACCTGCCGGTAAATATTATGTAATTGGTTATTTGGTAAACAAAATGATGAAAGGATCTGGTTCTGGATGGGATCAAGCTAATGGATATAATGGAACATCTGGTCACGCATTATTTGGCAAAGGAAATCCAATTTTAAATTATGAGCATGGTCATGTATTTATGAAAGCTTTAGGTACTATGACAGGAACAGTTATTGATCCTGCTAACATGAAAGCTGGTTCATTAAGTGAATATAGCTATGATGTAGACTTAGCTGGAATAGATATTTCTACTGTTGATGTTGTAGCTTATGTTTATTTCAAAAGTGTAAGTGCTCCTTATATTGAAAATGTGCAACGTGTTAAATTAGGCGAAAATAAAGCCTTCGATTAATTCATTTACTAAATTAATATAATAAAAAAACCCGCTTCTAATAGAAGCGGGTTTTTTTATTATATTAATTTTTTGATACTAAACTAGTTTACTCAACTTTATTTTTAACGTTCCTTTGGGTAATTTTCAAATTCAGAGATTGATTTAAATACAACCTAACACACCTAGTTTTCATTTAGGAATGAGTTATAATTTTGCGGGAAAACCCTTTCTAAATATCACTCAGGAATGAATAATAAATTTTAAAATAATAATGGACCTAAAAGTCTTTCTGCTTGCTCAATCTGTAATCCTTTTCGTTCGGCATAATCAGCAACCTGATCTTTACCAATACGGCCAACTGCAAAATATTTGCTTTGTGAATTTGCAAAATAAAAACCTGAAACGGATGCGGCTGGAAACATCGCAAAACTATCTGTAAGCTCAATTCCGACACTTTCTTTAGCACTCAACAAACGAAACAATTTAACCTTCTCTGAATGCTCTGGGCAAGCCGGATAGCCTGGCGCTGGACGAATTCCTTGATATGACTCTTTTATTAACTCATCATTTGTTAAATTTTCTTCTTTAGCATAACCCCAATATTCTGTCCTCATCAATTTATGTAGATATTCGGCAAAGGCTTCTGCAAAACGGTCACCGATTGCTTTCACCATTATACTATGGTAATCGTCATGATCCTTCTCGTATTCCTTGGCCAACTCATCTATTCCAATACCTGCTGTTACGGCAAATAATCCTATATAATCATTTTTTTGCGCCACGAAATCACTCAAGCAGATATTTGGAATTCCTAGTCCCATTTGCCTTTGCTGGCGCAAAAAATTAAAGGTTTCTAAAGGCTCCAAACGAGTTTCATCTTTAAAAATTATCACATCATCTCCCTTAGATTCTGCAGGAAAAATTCCAAAAACCGCGTTGGCGGTAAACTGTTTACCAGCGATCAGTTTATCCATTAGAGCATTTACTTCCGTAAAAAGTTGAGTGGCCTCGGCTCCGACCAAAACATCGCTTAAAATTTTAGGGTATTTACCTGCAAGTTCCCATGTTTGGAAAAATGGCGTCCAATCTATTACTTCTCTTAAAACGGCAAGATCAAAATCCTTTAAAATTTTAACTCCTAAAAAATTTGGCTTCTCTAACTTTGTTTCGTCAATAATTAATTTATTCGCTCTTGCTTGTTCAAGGGTTAAAATATTTTTGTCCAATTGACGTAAAGCATGATTTTCTGAGAGCACTTTATATTCGGCCTTAATTTTTTTAGCAAACTCCTCTTTAGTTTCTGGACTTAATAAGTTACCAGCCACAGGAACACTTCTGCTAGCATCTAAGACATGAACCATTGGCCCATCATATTCAGGAGCTATTTTTACAGCCGCATGAATACGAGAGGTGGTGGCTCCACCTATCAACAAAGGAGTTGTAAATCCTTGTCGTTGCATTTCTTTTGCTACGTGAACCATCTCATCCAAACTTGGGGTTATCAATCCACTTAAACCAATAATATCAACATTAATTTCACGGGCTTTTTGCAAAATAGTTTCACAACTCACCATTACACCCAAATCAACTATTTCATAATTGTTGCATGCTAGCACCACTCCTACTATATTTTTTCCAATATCATGAACATCGCCTTTTACTGTGGCCATCAAAACTCTTCCTGCTCCTCTGTCTTCCTTTCGTTCTCCACCTAAGGCTATAAGTCTTTCCTTTTCTTCTAATAAATACGGTTCCAAATAGGCCACCGATTTTTTCATCACACGGGCACTTTTTACTACTTGAGGTAAAAACATCTTACCGCTGCCAAACAAATCCCCCACAACGTTCATTCCGGCCATTAGAGGACCTTCTATTACCAAAAGTGGTTTACCAAGTTTTACTCTGGCTTCTTCAGTATCTTCATCAATAAAATCAGTAATTCCTTTAATCAAGGCATGTTTTAAACGTTCTTCAACACTTGCATTTCTCCACTCTAAAACTTCCTCTTCCTTTTTACCTTTTGCTTTTACAGTTTCAGCAAATTCGATTAATCGTTCAGTTGCATCTGATCTGCGGTTTAGCAAAACATCCTCAACTCTTTCGAGTAGATCCTTTGGAATTTCATCATAAACCTCAATCATTCCAGCATTTACAATACCCATATCCATCCCTGCCTGAATGGCGTGGTATAAAAATGCGGAATGCATAGCTTCCCTAACTGGGTCGTTTCCTCTAAATGAAAACGAAATATTGCTTACACCTCCGCTGACCTTCACATATGGGAGATTTTCTTTTATCCATTTGGTCGCTCGAATGTAATCAACCGCATAATTATTATGCTCATCCATTCCTGTGGCTACCGTTAAAATATTGGGGTCAAAAATGATATCCTCTGCTGGGAATTTTACTTTTTTTGTTAAAATATCATAACATCTTTGACATATTTCAATTCGACGTTCATAACTATCGGCCTGACCTTGTTCGTCAAAAGCCATGACTACTGCTGCAGCGCCATAGCGTTTTACCAATTTCGCCTGACGTATAAATTCTTCCTCTCCCCCTTTTAAACTAATTGAATTTACAATTCCTTTTCCTTGCATGCACTGCAATCCGGCTTCTATTATTTCCCATTTGGAACTATCCACCATAATAGGAACTTTGCAAATATCGGGTTCAGCGGCTATCAGATTTATAAATTTAGTCATGGCAGCTACCCCGTCCAACATTCCTTCATCCATATTTATATCAATTACCTGAGCTCCATTTTCTACCTGTTGACGAGCAACAGAAACAGCCTCATCATATTTTTCATTTAAAATAAGCCGAGCAAACTGTTTGGATCCTGTAATATTGGTTCGTTCCCCAATATTCATAAAATTGGTCTGTGGGGTAACTATCAGCGGCTCAAGTCCACTGAGGCGCATGTATTGGTGTATTTCTTTCAAATGTTAAATTTTATATTTCTAATTCTCAATTCTTAATTACACAACCTCCATTTCAAATATTCCTAGTTCAATGTTATCTAATATTTGCATTATTTCCTGTAAATCTTCTGATAAAACTAACTTCATTCGGGTATCCTTAAAATGCGGAAACCCCTTAAAATAATTGGAATAATGGCGTCGCATTTCTAATATGCCCACTTTTGGGTTTTTCCATTTTACTGCCTCTAAAAGATGTTGTTTACAGGCCGCAACGCGTTCATGAACTGTGGGGCCTTGCATGTGTTCACCATGTTTCATAAAGTATTTTACCTCTCTAAAAATCCAGGGATTTCCAATTGAAGCTCGACCAATCATTACACCATCCACTCCATAGCGATTTTTTAATTCAAACGCCTTTTCGGGGCTATCCACATCCCCATTACCAAATATCGGAATCTGAATCCTTGGATTATTTTTAACCTTACCTATTAACGTCCAATCAGCATCGCCTTTATAAAGCTGCACTCGTGTTCGGCCATGAATACTCAATGCACTAATCCCAATATCTTGTAATCGCTCTGCTACTTCAACAATATTTTTGGTCGATTCATCCCAACCCAAACGCGTTTTTACTGTAACCGGTAAATGTGTACTGTCAATAACGGCTTTAGTCATTGCCACCATTTTTGGAACATCTTGCAACAATGCAGCACCTGCGCCTTTACATGCCACAGCTTTTACTGGACATCCATAATTTATATCTATCAAATCAGGATTTACCAATGTAGCAATTCTGGCCGCTTCACTCATGCTTTCTATATCACTTCCAAAAAGTTGTATACCAATTGGGCGTTCGTATTCAAAAATATCAAGCTTTTTGCGGCTCTTTGCAGCATCGCGGATAAGACCTTCAGATGAAATAAACTCAGTATACATAAGGTCGGCTCCGTTAGCCTTGCAAACGGCACGAAACGGAGGGTCACTTACATCCTCCATAGGAGCCAGCAATAAGGGAAATTCACCCAATTGTATGTTGCCAATTTTTACCACCTTAACTATTTAGGGGGCAAAGATAATAATTGCGAAGCGGTTATTTGAGATTTGCCTGAGGGTGAGAGTGTATTTTTGAGGAAACCAAAAAAATCCATTAAAGATTTAAAACAAAATATTGAATTGCCGCGACTAAAGTAATAGTCAAAATCCCTAATTGGAGGGTGCCTCTTCTTTTAGCGAAATGTCATCATACACCATTCTGGATATAGTGCTAATTACTAAAGGAAGGTCGGTTGTTTTATAGCCTTTGGTCATAATGGTAACAAGGTAAGGACCATAATCCATATAAACCAATCCGCTTTCATGCAGTTCAGGTTGACGCTTTGTTCCTGCTTCTCCAAATTTATGGGCCACACTCACATTATCAGGCAGTCCTTTTACCAACCCCAAACTAAAATCACTTTGATTTAATAAACTAAGGGCGAATTCCGAATTGTCATTGTTCAAGTATGTTGAACGATATAATATTCTAATAATTTGCGAATATTGAGAAGCTGACATAATAGGCAAACCCTCTTTTGTATGAGACATTGGAATATGAAGTTCATTCATCATTTTAAAGTAAAGGTCGCTTCCCATATTTGCCACCAACCAAGTTGTAGCTTTATTATCTGAGTATTCAACCATATATTTAAGTAACTCTTTTATTGTATATTCTTTTCCTGTTTCAATTTGCCTTGAATTAAAGGTTTGAACAGGAATAGGATAATTCGGGGTATTGTAAACCATTTTTTTATCCAACAATCCCGGATTTTGTTCGCTCCACTTAAGATATAGGATCAAATTGACGACCTTAAACAATGAACCTGGACTATAGGTTTCGTTAGGATTAAGGCTCATTTGAGTTCCATGTCCATAATAACGCAGATATACCGAAGCATTAATTAGCTTATGATCTTTTTTAAGAATTTCAATGTAATTTTTAATTTTTAATTTTAACCCGTTAAATGTGGGAGATTCGTATTTAAGGTCAAATAAAATATGCGGCTTAATAAATCTAAATCTTTTTATTGAACTCGGGTTAAGTTCTGAACTCTCAGTAGAATTGGTTTCTTCAATGAGGGCTATGGTTTTATTCGTTGCTTGGTTTATATAGTGATGAATATATTCTTCAATTAGATAGGTTAATCCACAACTCACAATAACTAAAGCTATAGTTATGGAATAACTTATTTTATTTTTCATAAACCCCTTTAAAAATATTTTCCAAATATAGAGGAATATAGATCAGGATAAACCCCTCAACAATTGTCAAAACTCTCACTTTTAAGTCTTTTTACAATTATGTGTTAAACAAACCATATTATAAGGGTGGAATTTGGCAAATAGTTAAAAAACAAAGGAAATAAGCTATTTAAAGACTTTTATTCTACTAAACCTTTTAACTTATTACTTTTTTAGCTGTTCACTTTCAGCTTATTCCAAGTTCATTCCTAGGTTATACATTACAAACGACCAGACATCGGCTTCTTCCTCTATCAGTTTTGAAGTGGGTTTACCGGCTCCGTGTCCTGCGTTGGTATCAATTCTAACCATGTAAGGGGTGGCTCGGTTATTGACTGACGCCTTGGCTTGCAATGTAGCTATAAATTTAAAGGAGTGAGAAGGAACGACCCTATCGTCATGATCACCAGTGGTTACTAAGGTGGCAGGGTATTTCACGCTATCCTTAATATTATGAAGTGGTGAATATTTTATTAAATAATCAAACTCTGCTTTTACATCGCTTTTACCATATTCTACGGCCCAACCCCAGCCAACTGTGCTTTTGTGATAACGCAACATATCCAAAACACCTACTCCCGGCAAGGCTACTTTAAATAAATCGGGACGTTGGGTCATTACTACACCAACTAACAATCCGCCATTGCTTCGCCCTTTTATAGCCAGTTTATTGCTAGAGGTATATTTTTCTTTTATAAGATATTCGGCAGCAGCTATAAAATCATTAAATACAGTTTGCTTTTTTTCAAGCATTCCAGCTTTGTGCCAGTCTTCGCCATACTCACCTCCACCTCTAAGGTTGGCTATAGCATACACACCGCCTTGTTCCAAAAACACAATATTGCTGGTGCTAAAGGATGGAGTAATACTGATATTAAATCCACCATAACCGTATAAAACCGTAGGGTTTGTTCCATCTAAATTTAAACCTTTTTTGCTAATAATAAACATAGGGACTTTTGTTCCGTCTTTGCTTGGGTAAAAAACCTGTTTGGTTTCATAGCCGTTTAAATCCGTTGGAAAATCAATAGTTTTAAATAAATCCGATTTCCCGGTTGCAATATCATAACGGTTAATAATATTGGGAACGGTAAAGGAAGTAAACTGATAAAATGTTTCCATATCTTTTTTGCTTCCACCAAAACCACCGGCTGTTCCAATACCCGGCAAGTCTATTTCTTTTTCTTGTTTTCCTTCTAGGCTGTATTGGTAAATATGGCTGCTCACATCCTGCTGATAGCCTGCAAAAAATTTATTACCTACCAAACTTACCCATTCCAGCAAATGTTTTCCTTCGGGTATTACAGTTTGCCAGTTTTCAATGGCTGTATTTTTTGGGTCAATAGCTACTAATTTATACTTTGGAGCATTGTGGTCGGTCATTACCAGTATTTTTCCGTTCAGGGTTTCTACCACTCCTGGGTTGTTTTCAAAACCTTTTACCAAAAGTTTCAAATCGGTGTCTTTTCCATTTTTAAGGTCGGCAAACCAAATTTCGCCACCGCTGGTTCCTTCCGAAATATTTATAAATAAATAATCTTCATCCTCTGTAACGGATGGCCAGTAATAGCGCAACGGATATTTGGCATCCTGATACACCAAAAGGTCTTTTTCCTGGGCTTGTCCTATTTGATGAAAATATACTTTTTGATATTTATTAGCTTCGGATAATCCGCTGCCACTGGCCGGCTTGTCATAGCGGCTGTAGTAAAAACCATTGCCTCTCCAGCTGGCTCCGCCAAATTTTGTCCACTCTACATTGTCGGCTAATGTTTTGCCGTTGTCCACTTCCATCACATATATATCCTGCCAGTCGCTGCCAGCTTTTCCGAGGCTATAGGCCATGTATTTATTGTCGTGACTGAATGAAATTCCGCCCAATGAAACTGTTCCATCCTTAGATAAAGTGTTTGGGTCAAGTAATACTTTAGGTTCGGCTTTCAGTCCTTTTTGGATATACAAAACGCTTTGGTTTTGCAGGCCATCATTTTTATAAAAGAAATAATTATCGCCTTTTTTAAAGGGGCTGCTGTATTTGGCATAGTTCCAAATTTTTTCCAATCGTGCTTTTATTTTATCTCGATACGGTATTTGCTTTAAATATCCGTAGGTGTATTCATTTTGCTTTTTTACCCAATCGGCCACATCTGCTGCAGTATCATATTCCAGCCAACGGTATGGGTCGGCTATTTTTGTCCCGAAATAATCATCGGATATATTTACGGATTTAGTTACAGGTGGCGTTCCGAAAGTAACGGGAGGTGTTTTTTTTGAATCAGTCATGCAGGAGGCTACAAGCAGCGAAGGAACTAAAAAGAAGGCTAGTTTTTTGAACATAATAATTTTTTAAAAGGACAAACCAATAAAAAAATTTGGGTGTTGGTTTTAACATTCGATGAAGGGTTGGGTTTATGGGGATTAATGGTTTTAAACCATTGCAAAAGGTCTAGCAAAACTAAAACTCGAAATCTTTCCGTTTGGGACGTTTTTCTATCAGCCAGCTAAACCCCCGAAGTTTGGCCCGTTCGGCCGGAAATTTATCAATAGGATAAAAGGTGCTTTTGGGCGACACCAAAAAAGTTACTTTTTTAACCTTATTAGAATCAATGGCTATAATCATATTGGTGCATTCCACATAATTTACACCCGAATATTTATTTTCATTTTCTTTGGCATAATACACACTTTGCCCGTTGCCACGCACATTTACCCTGTACAATTTGTTTTTTGCAAACAATCCATACAGTTTTTTGCCTTTTATCTGATTGTATAATCCCGGGGCATCTTCCATTACCACCATTGCATTTTGCAACACCACCATTCTGTCAATGGTTTTTCCTTTCTGAAAAATAAAAATAGTATCGCCGGTGGTTTGATTGGCTTCGTTCCATAGTACAGGTTCTTTAAAAAACCGAATGACCGAATCGGTTAAAGAATAACTTAAACTATCCGCCATTCCTTGCAAATCAGGTTTAAAAATTTTGGCACCACCATAAGCTGCTAAAGTTCTTTTTTTGCTGGCAGTATCCAGTTTATCAAAAAAATAATCGGCTTTTATAAACAGAGAATCATCTTCTAGTTTTTTAAAGGCTATAGCATTCCCGCTAACCAAAGTAGTTTTTTCAAAGCGCTTGTGAATTCCTTTTTTGCCTTTAATTACAATTTTTTGAACCGTATCGGTCAAGGTAATATTTCCAAATGCCCGACCAATGCCCGTATTGCGATTGTATAAAAAACTGTCTGAATCAATTCGGTTTTCCTTACTCAATATATAGGCTCGTTTGCTAAACTGACAGGTATTTTTTTTGGTATCATACCAGCCATAGTTGCAAAAAAGAAGATTATCGGTACTTGTTATATACGTTGGCCCAAAGAAATAAGCGGTTTCTGTATTTCCGTTATAATTCAAGGTATCACTTGTCATTGTATATTCGGGGTTTACCAATTTTATTTTTCCTTTAAAAAAATACTCCCGGCTTTTGGAATAATAACTTCCCGAGCGGCTGGTCATGGTATTTTCGCCATCTTTAATATTTCCACCGGTGGTATAATAGGCTATTTTATTGGTTACATCGTATTGAATGGCATCTGTGGTTAGGCTCATTTTTCCGTCAGTCATTCTCACATTGCGCTGGGCGCTGGCCATTTTGGTATTGCCGTTATACAACATGTAGTCGCTCCACACCATGGTTCCTCCCGATTGGTTTAAAAACGCATGACCAAACGCTTCCATTTTGTTTTCATCTTTCCAAAACCAGGCACTGTCGCAGGTTAGGGTCATATTGCCTTGGCTCATACTCACATGGCCTACCAAGCGCTCAGCATTGGCATAGTTTTTATTAAAATCCAGATAATCGGCGTTGTTAATAGTAATGGGTTCTTTGTCTTGTGCCAACAAAAGAACCGGAAAACAAAAAATAAGAAATGCTAGTATCCGCATTGCGGCAAAGATAGGAAACATTGCATTGGATTTAAAAAAGCAATATTCAAAAAAGAAAAGCTTACAAAAAATTGTAAGCTTTTCTTTAGATTAAATCTTATACTTAATTCCAAATCCACCGAAAAATTGATCTTCTTTATTTTTCACATTATAAAAAGGTTTGACAACTGAATAATCAATAATAAAATTAGAATTTGCTTTTTTAAACAATTTAGATGGGATAAAACTCACACCTAAGTTTAGACCAAAACATTCTATTTGTCTGTTTATTCTTATTAAATTAGGGGCATTATAATAATAACCTTTAGTGTAACCAAGCCCAATTTGCGCATAAAGTAATGTTGGTTTATTTTCTTCCTTTTTCTTTTTTGTTGTAAGTGGAATATTATATCTTAATCCACAAGTTCCACCAAGGCTTCCGACATTAATAGTGTCTCTGAAGTAATTATAACCGTAGGAAAAACCTGCAAAAACTGAATACCTATTAAGGATAGTGTATTCAGAAAAAATACTTCCTAGATTATACAAAAAAGGTATATGGCCTGATTTTTTTCCTAAAGATTTTTGCTCATAGCCACCTAAATATGCAGGTGCAAGCAGAATTCCAATGTAAAAATTTTTGGTTTTTAATTGGGACTTTTTAAGATTAGAAGTATCATTACAAAAACTCCTCATTGCGATAAATTGAAAAATAATTGTAAAAAATAATACTGTTTTTTTTACCTTAGTCATTACACTTTTATTTACAATGCCAATTTACACATTAACTTTTAATACTATAAATTATCTATAACCCTAATAAACAGACATGAAATTATTGTTCCATCTAACATCTGTTAAAATATATCTTCCTCCAAAAAAGGGAAATCCCCAATAGAAATTTTTCATTCCTTTGAAATTTTTCTTTGTACACCAAACCGAAAATGAACCAGTAATTGCCCAAAAAGTAATTCCAGTTACACGATTATTCATACTTCCAAGATTAAGTTTAGGCGTCCATGATGTAAATCCGTCTCCATTAGTGGTTGGAGTTGGCATATCAAAACCAGAAATCGAATACGACCCATTTAGAAGTGCAATTTGACCTGGGATTACCTTTACAGGAGATTTCATTTCATCATCTAAAGAGTCAGGAATTAATGCCGCAATACTATCCATATCATTTATATCCTTTAATACATCTGCTTTATTAGGATTTCCTGTTAAGTAATCATCAAAAGCAGCAAGATTTGTAAAGCAAAATACATTTAATGTGTCAGGAAAATCCGAGTACAATATATTATCAAAAAGCGAATCTATTGTTTCATATGCCACAGGAACTCCATCCAAATGAAAATTAAAATCCTTTACATAATACATATTTTCATTTATAGGATCATTTGGGGAATCAAGCAGTTGTTCAGGAGTTTTAATTTCAGAGTAATTTACATCAGTGATAGCTTCTTTCTTACATTCTGTAAAAATTAGGGTAAAAGAAAGAAGAAAGGGTATAGATAATTTTTTAAAAAAGTTCATAATAATTTTTTTTAAATTTTTAACGCCCATCTAAAAGGTTCAAGGCTCTTCCTTTTTTTTGTATGGCAATACAAGAACAAAGAAAATA
This sequence comes from Bacteroidota bacterium, assembly GCA_947468275.1. Classification (GTDB taxonomy): domain Bacteria; phylum Bacteroidota; class Bacteroidia; order NS11-12g; family UBA9320; genus JABWCE01. The sequence continues at coordinate 28,959 of CANIKO010000010.1, read as the reverse complement.
GTTTATTTTTGGCATAAGCTAGCTGGATAACTTCTAAGTTAGTAGTTTTTACTTCTAACTTATACCACTACTAACCGCTCGGCATTGGCATAGTTTTTATTAAAATCCAGATAATCGGCATTATTAATAGTAATAGGTTCTTTGTTTTGTGCCAACAAAAGAAGAGGGAAAGTAAAAAGGAGAAATGCTATGTGCCGCATTGCCGCAAAGATAGGTGACATTGGATTGCATTTTTACAAGAAATGTGCTAACGAGTTTGTCTTTATCACAAAAACAATTTCTTTGCTTTGAGAAATGTTCTAATTTTAAGAATATTTAAAGTAGAATATCCAACATAAGTCTCTATCACCTTGAATTTTTTATCAAGGATAAGAACGGTAGGGTGCATATTTGTATGAAATTGTTCCAAATAAAATGAAGAGTTATCAATTTCTGGAATTTGAAAATTTTTTCTTTTTAAATATGTGTTAATATCCTCCATAATATCAAATTCGTTATATCCTAACATAATTGCTTTTGAAGTATCGATATTCGTGTAAATTTTTTCAAGATAAGGTCTTAACATACTGCATGGTTTGCAGCCTATATACCATAAGTCAATTATATAATATTTAATTTTAGTTGTATCAAGGATTAGTGTTTTTTTATTTGTCAATGGAACATGTGTCTTGCCGTCATAAATTATAGTACTTTCTTTATTAATATAACTATTCTTTATAAAATTTTCTTTATTAAATGGGCCAAATTTTAATGAATCTGCCAGTTGACTCAATTCAATATTTTTATATATTTTATATTCATATTGCCATTTTTCTTGAAGGCTATTTGAATCTGTACTAGTATATTCTGTTTTAAAAATCTGCAAATTTTTGTCAAGGTATAATTTTCGTACAACTTCTAATTTCTTTGATACTTGTTCCAAAATAAAAGTGTCACCGGCGCAAGTTTGAAAATTACTATCCTCTGATTCAAAACTATTTTTTAAAAAAAAGGAAGTGCAAGACAAAGGCAGATATTTTAAAAAAAAAACATTACTTGGTGGCTTCCTTTTTTTATTTATTGGTTCAAATAATATATAGTTAATGCTATCAGGATGTTTGAAATACAAGTCATTATTAACAAATTTAAAATATAGTTTAGAGTTATTTTCAACATAATTTAAATTTAGAGAACCTTTATTAAGGCTCTCTAAATTTAATAAATAACGCCTTGTGATGGAATTAGCATTATCTCTCGTTTTTGATGTATATTTAATTTCTATGACTTGATTAGTAGAACTAAAATAATTATGATTTCTTATTTCTACTTCTCTAATATTTTGAGAAAAAGCTATATCTGAAAGGAAGTAGCTCAGTATAGTGTTAACTAAAAAAAGAGAGATTTTTCTTATCATAAAATTTTAACGTTGAAATAGAAAGAACTTTGAAAGATATTGTATCCCTCAAGAATAAACTTAGCAACAAAATAAACTAATTAACCAGCCAAAAAAAAGCGTTCCTAGACAACCCCAGATACATCCTTCTTGTTCAGCTGTTGCCATTGTGCAAGTTGCGGGCATCTCAGTATTGTCGGCTCTACCACATGGGGTACAGCCTACTCCTTCAACGTCACAACGACTTAGACAATTTTTACCAATACAAGTTCTACTTGCACCACCGTTTATTACATGGAATTCGTTATTACCACTATCATAAGATAATTCCTTAGTAATATTGACTCTCATTAACCCTACCTCATTGGCTATATTGCACGTAAACGACAGTTTTAATAATCCTCCTGATGAAGGATTATAGCTTATTGAGGTGCTAACAAGGTTAATATTTGAAATACCACAAGTGCAGCTTGACAGAAGATTCAATTGAGTTTGAAATTCTTCATTTGTTACTGATACTGTTGGGACACCATTAATCAATGTCCCAATTGCCCTTGAGTACGAATTCGAAGAGAATAATAAGAAACTGCTTATAACAAAGAGTTTAAATAATCTTTTCATTTTTGTATTTAATTTAAATTTTTTTTAATGCCTATCATTTGTTCAAGGCATTTGATTTTTTGTATTGCAATACAAGAACAAAGTAAATAGTTTATTTTTGGCATAAGCTAGCTGGATAACTTCTAAGTTAGTAGTTTTACTTCTAACTTATACCCAAGCAAATATGCACCACGGCGAAACACTTCGTAAAATAAGACGACAAGGAGATTTTTCTCAAGACTATATAGCTCTTAAATTGGGTATATCGCAAAAAGCATATTCAGATTTGGAACACAGAATCGTTATAAATGATGAAAAACTAAGTGAAATATTTACAGCATTAAAAATAACAAAGGAGGAATTTGATAGTTTTATTGATGATTTTAATCCCATAAATGAGCTAGAAAAGGAAGACAAAACAACTTTAAAATATCTTATTAAATTAGTTGCTGAACAATCGGAATTAATAAAAAAGTTGCTAAAGAAAAAAGCTAAAGAAAAAGGAGACAAGTGAAAAAAATAGGAATCATAAATGGCCCCAACCTTAATCTCTTGGGCAAACGCGAACTAGAGATTTATGATCTATAAGATTTGATACGTTAAAGTTTTAAATTTCTCCATTCTATTTTTGAAATATCTGCTTGTTTTAAAATTTTATTGAGCAAATCTATTCCAATGTCTGACTGATGGGGATTGGGAATGGTAAGCCGCAATCCGCTTTTCAACATAAATTGATGTTTTCCACCTGAAAACGGACCTTCAAAACCGAGTAATTGCAAGGCCTTTATTAAGTCCTTTCTGGAAATATTTCCAAAATCAGGCATCTGCCAAATCCTTAATTTGCAAGTTAAGATTATTTATAATTGGTAATGGCAGATTTTTATGAATGCTGAAAAGCACCCAATCCTCAAGAGTTGACATCAATTCATCCCGGCATAATTCTAAATTGGTAGCACTCGCATAAAGCCCTTTAAACTCATCAATCTCGCCATAATACAATTTGTCGTTTGGAAGAAATTCATATTTGGCTAGATGCATAGCAGCATTTAAATAATCTGAAATCATAAATCAAAAATAAAATATTTACACTAAACTATTTAAATTGTTTCTTTGTGGTTCAATAATTTTATTTGAAAAAAATAGGAATCATAAATGGCCCCAACCTTAATCTATTGGGCAAACGCGAACCGGAAATTTATGGAGATAAATCCTTTGAAGATTACTTTAAGGAACTTAAAAGCCAGTTTAAGGACACAACAGTAGTACACTATTTTCAAAGTAATATTGAAGGAGAATTAATTAATAAAATACAGGAATGGGGATTTGAAATGGACGGTATTTTACTAAATGCCGGAGGCTATAGCCACACCAGCGTAGCTATTGCCGATGCTGTAAAATCTATTAAATCACCCGTCTTAGGTATTCATATTTCTAATATTTACAATCGTGAAACGGCTCGCCACCATGATTTGCTGTTGGGAGCCTGCAAAGGAAATATTTCAGGCTTGGGATTGGAAGGGTATAAGCTTGGATTGCTTTATTTGTTAGACAAAGAAAACATTTTATAAACTCCGTGAAGCCCATATTCTTAGTCCCTCCGTGTTAAAAAAAACTACAAACCGGTTTCCGTAAACTTTCGTTTTCCTTTTAAATAAAAATCAAAAACCATGCTCCTTTGATACATATTTTTAGGGTGCAAGGATGGCGGTGCTGAAAGTTTTCGTTTATTTAACCAATACCTAAGTTGCGAATAAAAAACCATGTGAGCTTTAAGAATTGCTCCTATTTCACGGAATTTAAACTCCGTTAAAAACTTTATACCAGCCAATCCATCCAATACAAAGCGGATGAACAAAACCTGCCAAAGCCTTGAACTATGAAGATTTTTGCACAATAAAAATAACCCATTTCTAAAATTAAGATAGGTTTTTCGAGGATTGCCTACTGGCAGCGTTCCGCCACCCACATGATAAACCACAGACTGAGGGCAAACCATAATTTTATATCCCGCATTCTTTAGTCGCCAGCATAAATCTATTTCTTCCATATGGGCAAAAAAGTCCTCATCTAGCCCCTTGGCTTCTTCCCAATATTTGGATCGAATTAAAAAGCAAGCACCGGTTGCCCAGAATATTTCTCGACTATCATTGTATTGACCATTGTCGGTTTCTAAATAATTAAACCATCTTCCGCGACAAAACGGGTATCCGTATTTATCAATAAAACCGCCTGAACCACCGGCATATTCAAATTTTGTTTTATCCTTATAATCCAATAGTTTTGGTTGAACAGCGGCAATTTTTGAATCACTTTCAGCCAATTCCACTAATGGATTTAACCAATCTGAAGGAACTTCTACATCAGAATTAAGTAATACAAAATAATCTGCCTTTACTTCCGACAAGGCTTTGTTGTAACCTCCAGCAAATCCATAGTTCTCAACTAAGGTTATAATTTTTACTGTTGGGAAATTTTGTTTAACAAATTCTACCGAATCGTCTTTGGATGCATTATCTGCCAATACCACTTCAAAATTTTCATAATCTGTAGCCAATACTCCCGGGAGGAATTTTTGTAAAAAATGCCGGGTGTTGTAGTTTAGGATGACTATTGAAACTCTGGGTTGCATTGCTTTATAAAAAAAATCCCGCCATTAAAAAAATGACGGGAGTAAAAGTGGTGTGGGCCGGGATCGAACCGGCGACACAAGGATTTTCAGTCCTTTGCTCTACCGACTGAGCTACCGCACCTTTTTTAAAGGGCTGCAAATATAAATTTATTGTTTTTAAATACAAACCGAATATTTGACTTTCCGCTTAATTACAGTAATCTTTCAATATTAAGTCCATTCCGGGCTCCCCTAATTCAGCGGCTTTTCTAAAATCAGCACAAGCACCGTCATTATTATTAAGATTTTTTAACCGCACAATACCTCTGTTTTTAATAGCTTCGGTATAATTTGGGTTGGCTAAAATTGCTTTTGTAAAAAACCTTTCTGCATCCATAGCGTTTCCTAAATTTAACAAACATACCGCCTTTAAATTTAAACCTTTTGCTGAATTGGGATAAACCTTAATTGCTGAATCAGCAAATTTTAAAGCTAAATCGTAATTTTTAATTTCTAGTTGAATCACCCCGATATCGCACAAAGGCATAGGGTTTTCCATATCGCTCTTGTGGGCTTTGTTAAAATAATCAATAGCTTTTGAGTTATCACCAAGCGATTTGTAAATCAACCCGGCCTGATAGCTAGCAATCCAGTCGGTTGAATCCAAATCCAATGCTTTTTGATAATCAACAAGTGCAGCATTTACATCTTTTATAACATCCTTTTTATAATTAGCTCGTATTCCATATGCTCGTCCTATGTAATCTGTTTCAGGATTAGATTCTATGATTCTGTCGGCCAGAGTCATATTACTTTTCCAAATTCCTACCTGTTTAAATGACAAAATCATTAAAACAAAAGCTAAAAAATACAGCAAATACTGTTTTCCTTTTATTTTTTTTAAGGAATTTATTTTTCCTTCCGCCCATTCGGCATAAAGATTTGCTATAATAAAAAACAGACCAATATTGGGTAAATAACTATATCGGTCGGCCACAATCACTTGGCGTGACGGCAAAATTTGAAGGCTTACAGATAATATTGCAAAAAACAATAAGATGCCGAATGCAACATAAGAACGGGATTTAAAATTTTTATAAACTAAATAAACCAATGCCCCTATAATTATTGGTGCCAAATAGTATATGGTTGGCAATAAACCCTCCATTTTAGGAGGATAAACATAAATAGGAGCCAAACTAGTAGGCAAAACAACTTTTAAAAAATACCATAAAATTTCATAGTTTAGTAAGAAGAAATAATCAAATATAGAATAATTGGCTACACTGTAAGTGATATTGTTGGCAGTGTCTTTGTTGAGCAATGTTATTATACCAAAGAAAAGCGAGAGCATTAAAAAAGGAATTTTACTTAAAATTAGTTTTTTTCCAATAGAAATTTTATAAATAAAAATATCAATAACCATCAAGGCCAAAGGAAAAGTAACCGCATGCGCTTTTGACAAAAGAGAAAACACGAACCAAATACCGCAAAATATCAAATATTTCAATTTACTCTCCTGTTGATAGTTTAAATAAGCAAGTAACCCCAGCAAATAAAAGCAAACATACATACCGCTGCTTCGACACGAAAACCACATAACGGCCTCAACAGCCAAAGGGTGAAGTGCAAACAAAAAAGCAACAATTTTTTTAATAATCGACTTATTGGTAAGTTTCCCAATAAAAATATAAACCAAATAAATATTGAAAAGATGAAGTCCTAAATTAATAATATGATGGGCTGTTGGATCGAGTTTAAAAAAGGAATAAGTAAGTGCAAAGCTCAATATTGGCAGTGGCTGATACATCAAAACATAGTAGCTTGAAAAGTATTTTTTAACGCTTTCAAAACTTAGATTTATTACCTCCGGGTAATTTTCAAAATACTCATTATCATCAAAATTTAAAATATCTGAGGACATGCCTTTAATAAACACCAAAATGGTGGCAAAAAAGAGTAAAAACAGAAAGTAGTCCGTCTGTTTTTCCTTCTTAGGTAGAATATTTTTTGATGTTTTACTCATTTATTTATTGAGGACAAATATTACTTTTACCAGCTCAATTTCAAAGAACAAAAAGCAATAAATGAGCCGACTTAAAATTTTAATCCCTATTTTATTGAGTCTTATTTTAGGCTGCACGCTTTTACACCATCCACGAAAGGAAGACTATAAAACCGGGGTGGTTTCCCTAAATGAACTGAAACAGTACCTTTGGTTTAAGGAAGAATACAAAAATTATACGCTTTCAGAAAAAGGTTATGATTCTCTTTTGGGATTGAACAATTTGAAAATTATTATCGTTGGAGGAGAATGGTGCAGCGATACAAGGCTTCAACTACCACGATTTATTAAAATTTTAGAAACCAAACAATTTTCAACCGAAAACCTTAAAATTGTTTTTGTAAACCAAGAAAAACAGATTCCCAAAGATTATGAAAAATTTCAAATCAAATTTGTTCCAACCTTTATTATTATTGATAAAACAGGGAATGAACAGGGAAGAATAGTAGAAAGTCCAATAAAAAATTTGGAAGACGATTTATTGAAAATAATTACTAAAACACACTAAGATTCACGAAACAAATGGTGGCAGAACTTAATCTACTATAATTGGAAGTGCTCTCGGAGAATATTTAGATACAGTGTCAGCTATAGCTTTTATATGAGCAGGAGTGGTTCCACAGCAGCCACCAACAATGTTTAAAAATCCGCTTTTTGCAAAATCTTCAATTACTTTAGCCATGTGTTCTGGTGTTTCATCATATTCACCAAATTCGTTAGGCAAGCCTGCATTGGGGTAGCAACTTACATAACATTCCGCCACATCTGATATTTCTTCAATAAATGGTCGCATTTGCGATGCTCCCAAGGCACAATTTAATCCCACACTAAATAATCCTGCATGACTTATCGAAATATAAAATGCTTCAGGGGTTTGTCCGCTAAGTGTTCGGCCGCTGGCATCAGTAATAGTGCCACTTACCATTACTGGCATTTCCATATGCCGCTGTTCCAAAATGGTATTAATCGCAAATAATGCTGCTTTGCTGTTTAGTGTATCAAATACGGTTTCCACCAAAAGCAGGTCAACTCCACCATCTAGTAATGCATTGACTTGTTCAGAGTAAGCTTTAACCAAATCATTGAAAGTAACGGAACGAAATCCGGGATTATTTACATCTGGTGACAATGAACCGGCTTTGTTAGTTGGGCCAATGGCTCCAGCCACTAATCTAGGTTTATCGGGAGTTAATACTGTTTGTTCAAATGCTACTTTACGTGCAATTTTAGCAGCTTCTAGATTTATTTCAGTCACCAAATTTTCCATCGCATAATCCGACATGCTGTAAAAGTTAGCATTAAAGGTATTTGTTTCAATAATATCTGCCCCTGCTTTTAAAAATTCTTTATGAATATCGCCAATTATTTTAGGCTGTGTTAAAACCAAAAGATCATTATTTCCTTTTACCGATTGAGGATAATCTTTAAAACGTTCGCCGCGGTAGTCTTCTTCACTCAATTTATACTGCTGAATCATAGTACCCATAGCACCATCAATTACCATGATACGTTTGGCTAAAATATTTTGAAGGGTTTCTTTTGTGGTCATAAATAATAAAGCACAAAAATAGATATTTATTGCTGATGGTTTAAACCAAAGGCAATGGATATCCAAAATCGAATTACCTTTGCGCTATGTCAAAAAAGTATGATATAGCAATAATTGGCGGAGGGATTGTTGGGCTGGCAACAGCTTACCAGCTTTTAACTTTAAAGCCCGATTTGGAACTTGTTGTTTTGGAAAAAGAAAGCCATGCCGCAGCCCACCAAACGGGACATAACAGCGGTGTAATTCACAGCGGGCTATATTATAAACCCGGAAGTTTAAAAGCTATAAATTGTATAAAAGGGTATAAAATGTTGCTTGAGTTTTGCGACAACAATAAAATAGCATATGATTTATGTGGCAAAATAGTAGTAGCTACTTCTGAAAAAGAACTTGCGCAATTAGAAATGTTATATGAAAGAGGGCTTGAAAACGGCCTGACAGGAATACTTAAGCTTAGCGAATCCGAAATTAAAGAACGTGAACCTAATTGCAGAGGCATAGAAGGATTATATGTCCCTCAAACAGGTATTATCAACTATAGTAAAGTATGTGATGTGTTGGTGGAGAGGATTAAGTTTTTGGGTGGAGAAATTCTGTTCAATTTTAAAGTGTCTAAAATTAACTTGAATGAAAATGAAAGCCATGTAAAAACTGATAATCAGGAAATAGTTACTCGATTAGTTATAAACTGCGCCGGCTTATATAGCGACAAAGTTGCTGAAATTAACGAGCCTCATTTAGATACCCGTATAATCCCTTTCCGCGGAGAATATTATATGATAAAACCCGAAAAGCAACATTTGGTGAAAAATCTCATATACCCAGTTCCCGACCCTAATTTTCCGTTTTTAGGAGTGCATTTTACTCGTATGATAGATGGTGGCGTTGAGGCTGGGCCCAATGCTGTGTTTGCATTTAAACGCGAAGGTTACAAAAAAACGGATATTAATTTTGGTGACTTGTGGAACTGTTTCAGTTGGCCTGGATTCAGAAAAGTTGCCTTGAAATATTGGAAAACAGGTATCGGCGAATATTACCGCTCCTTTTCCAAATCTGCATTCACAAGGGCCTTGCAAAAGTTAGTACCAGACATAAAAAAAGATGACTTAATTCCTGCGGGTTCAGGTGTTAGGGCTCAGGCTTGCGATAGAACTGGCGGACTTTTAGATGACTTTAAAATTGTAGAAAATCCAGGAATCATTAATATTTTAAATGCTCCTTCTCCTGCAGCTACATCATCGCTAAGTATTGGTCATACTGTGGCTGAATTAGCAGTGGAAAGGCTGGGTTAGTTAATATGTGCCTCATGCTTAAACAAGAAACCAAAAGAGAATTTTAGGGTTTATTGCAGTGTCATTTTAGGAATTAATAGACCTTAACAAAACTTATACTTTTTCCAAGAGAGTTCTAAAGGCTAAAATTTTCTCTCCATATTTTTCAAGCGTTTTTTGTTTCAAGGCAGGACCATAAGTGTTGATATAATCTTCATATTCTACGAATGATTTTGCCTTATATTGAACACTATAATTGTTGCTCGAATCCTGTGGATTGTGATTTTGTATTTTATACATTTCATAAGAAATAAATTTGCCTGTAGCCATCACTTCGGGAAGATGAATTTCTTTCATCCATTGAAGCCACTCCTCTTTTATTTCTTCATCAACATTTAGGGTTACGTTGTATAGTATCATATTTATTTAAGTTTATTTTTAGAACGTGGGTGAAATTGGTCAACAACATCATGCAAATGCTTTTTATCTAAATGGGCATATATTTCAGTGGTGGTTATACTTTCGTGTCCCAGCATGCTCTGTACCGCCCGTAAATCAGCACCATTGATTACTAATCCTGTGGCAAACGAATGCCTAAAAGTATGCGGGCCAACATTTTTTCGTATTCCAGCCCTTGCTGCCATCTCCTTAACGATCGTAAAAATAAAGACTCTTGAAAGACGCCCTCCCCTCCTATTCAAAAAAAGAATTTCCTGGTCTTTGGGTTTTGACTCTATTTTATTTCTTTCCGTAGTCAAATAAAGTTGTATTAAATTTAAAGCATTATCACTTATTGGAACTAGTCTTTGTTTGTTGCCTTTACCCGTTACCATTATAAATTCTTCTTTAAAATAAATATTCGATTTTTCAAGATTTACCAATTCAGAAACCCTTAGACCACATGCAAACAAAAGTTCTAAAATCACCTTATTCCGAAACCCTCCCTCCTTGCTCAAGTCTATTTGTGCGAGCATTAATTCTATTTCTGCTGTGCTTAGTACATTCGGTAATTTTCGTGTTAAACGAGGAAATTCGATTATTTCTGTAGGATTAGTATCAATGTATTTTTCAAGCAACAAATAATCATAAAATGACCTTATTCCAGACAGTATGCGAGATTGGGATGTTGAGGAACTTCCGGAGGTTGCAATCCACTTAATAAAATCATTAAAAAACTCAACGGAAGGATCTAAAACATTTATATCTACCCCTTTTTCAGAGCAATATTTTTCTACTTTAGAAATATCTCTTAGATAGGCCTCAACTGTGTTTTTTGAGAGGTTTTTTTCTAATTGTAAATATAGCTTATAACCGTTGTAATACGTTGATAATTGCATTATTGCAAATCAAGTTCTGAGGCTTGAAGCACCTCTTTGCTATTGTCGTCAAATCTATTAACCAAAACAACAAAAGCACAATTTTTAACTTTCCAATTAGCATCAAGATCAACCTCAAACTCCTTTTCAAAAACTCGGCCCACTTCGTAATTGCCAATAGTTGAAGAATTTATTTTTAAAGGCAAACCACTAAAATTTGTTATGGCTTTTCTTAATACATGATTGTGTTCATAGTCATCTTTAGGCTCAGTTGCGGGGGACGGCATACTCTGTTTTGAAATAATTTTACTTTCTATTAAATAAAGCGAAAGATTAACTTCTTCAATATATTTTTTGGTAAAAATTAATTTTACCAGAATCCTAGCTTTTCTCAGGATTGAATCATAAGCAATAAGAGAATCCTTTATTATAACAGGTGATTCTTCCATTTTTATAATATCTGCAAAACCTGACCAACTATTATAACTTACAGTAATAGCTTCTCCAGGAAATACTTTTCTGTTTACTCCTCCTGTAGGGATAGCTCCAGGGCTTTTAAAAATATCTTTAAAAATATTATCTGCGACTGTTGTACTTAAGTTTTGAAATCCTGGCCAAGGTGTCATAAAATTTGTTAATGTACTGGCATAAACCCCCAAGGCAACTACTTTTCCGGGATTGGCAAGCGAAATGTCATGAATATTAACAGCAGCTTTAGGGCAATTATTACACCTCACTCCTGTTAAATCTTCAATATAAATTTTCTTCATAACAGGCGAAGGAGTATTTGTGCCCACATAGTTAGTGTCTCTTAATCCAATAATTTTTTTAGAAAAGTCAATATAAGGAGGCGTTTCCTTACACCCTGATATTAATAAAACTAAAAGAAAATTTAAAAGAAAAATTTTAATTAACGGTTTTTTCATCGTGGTATTTAATAGTATTGAGAACCATTTGAACCTCATTAAATTTCAAAAATCTCCATTTACCTCTTCTTAAACCTCCTTTATCAAGACCGGCATATACAACACGGTCTAGTTTTTTAAGTTTATACCCCAACGATTCAAACATGCGGTGAATAACACGATTTTTACCACTGTGTATTTCAACTCCAATCATTGTGTGGTCTTTAGGATCAACATATGCAATTTCGTCTACATTCATAGGGCCATCTTCTAATTCCACACCATCAATTAATTTATCAAAATGTTCTCTTTCTAATGGTTTGTCCAAAATAGCATAATAAACTTTTTTTACTTCGCTAGATGGGTGTGAAAGTTTTTGGGCAAAATCTCCATCATTAGTCATAAGTATAACGCCTGTTGTGTTCCTGTCCAAACGTCCTATCGGGAATATACGTTGATCTGTTGCTTTTTGAACCAAATCCATAACCGTGGGTCTGTTTTCAGGATCACTGGTTGTGGTTATTGTGTCCTTTGGCTTGTTTAACAAAATATAAACATGATTCGCTTCAAATATTCTCTTTCCCTTATACTCAACAATATCTTTTGCTTTTATCTTATGTCCTAATTCTGTAATTATCTCACCATTCACTTTAATCGCCCCTTTTATAATATATTCGTCCGCTTCCCTGCGACTACAAATACCGGCATTCGAAATAAATTTATTTAATCGGATGAGTTCACCATCCTTTCTTACAACACTAGGACTAATAGGAGCGACGGCTCCATTGCTTTCATGCTTTTTAAAAAACTGATGGTTCATTAGGGGATTTTCAACAAACTCCTTTTTAAAACCTGAGTCAAACCGCTTTTGTCCATCCCCTCTTTGTCTTTTAGGGTCAAACGGTTTTCTTTCGTTTCCACCGGAATAGGATGAAGGGTAATTTCTCTTCCCTTCATTTTCCCTGTTTTCTATAGTTTTATAAGCCCTATCTGTGTTATTAGGGTTATTTGTTGAATACTCATTAGCAACCTTATGGTCCAATGGCCTATCTGAGTTGCTTTTTAAAGAATCACGTTTCACAACGATTCGCTTTCTTGTCCTCTTTTCATTTTCATTGAGGTTATCTTTCATTCAATTTATATTACTATTTACAAAATTAAGAGCTTTTACCTTATTTACTCACAATTATTCTTTTTTAAAATAATTAATATTTTGAAAAGTATCGTAAGGTCACATTTTAGTGTTCTATTAGATAGCAATTCTTAAAATATTGCTAAAGTTTGTCTTCCTTTGTCATTATTTTGCAGAATTTTTTAGAATAAACAACGTTTATAGAAAATAAAGCCTCTATTAATAAAAATGATCCACCGATTATTAACCATATTTTTATTAATTGCATCCATTATATGCAAGGGCCTTGATAATGGTCCTGAAATTTTACGAATATGTTTAGACAATAATAATTCCATTGCAACTATTTATTGGCATTCAGCCAAAGATAATTGCAATTCTTTCAAATACTACAAATTATATTCCTCCGAAAACAATGGTCCGTGGATACTTAAAACCACAATTTCTGTCATTAATACCATCGAATATCCAGTCTTTATTCCTGACTTAACTTCTGATTGGAGATTCAAAATAGTTACCTATACTTCTTGTAACGGTATTGATAGCTTTATTTCTAATCCTCAATCTATTGACCAAAATAAACCATCTGTTATTGAATTGGATTCTGTTAGTTTTGACTATGGAACACAAAATCTATCTGCCGGATGGAACAGTAATCCTGCAGCAGACACTAAAGGATATAGATTATACCATTATATTAGTCCTGTATATGATAAAATTTTAGATACATCAACAACTTTTGTAACGTTTAAAAACTATGATCAATCAAATCCAACTAAAATAGCAATTGCAACCTATGACAGTTGTGATAATTATGCACCAATAAGTAATGACCAACAAGCAGCATATTTGACTGGGAAAATAGATACTTGCGCAAAAAGTATCTATATAAACTGGACAACCTATCAAGGATGGACAAATATTAAACAATATCTTATTGAAAACTTGAACAACAAAGGATTCGCTAAAAGTGTTTCTTTAGCACCCTCCGGCACAAATCACACGATTTCAAATATTACCTTAGGGGATAGTGTGTGTTTTTATATTCGGACAGAAAATATTTTAACCCGAGCCACCTCATCCTCAAATACAATTTGTTTTTACACCAGAAAAATCAAAGATCCAAAAATTAATTACTTAAGCAATATCACAATAGAAAATAACACTTTACTTAAAGGTTATTTTATAGCTGATAACAAAGCAGATATAGATTCTTTTTATATTGATAAGCAGGAAGCTGAATTGTCGTTTAATCCTTTTTTAAAGATGGATTTCGACCCTAATAAATCAAATTATTCATTCGAAGATATTAACGCCAATTTTAACAATTACTATTATTCTTATAGAGTTAAAACTACCGATAAATGCAATAACATTACTTCTATTTCAAATATTGGAAGATCTATTCACTTGTCCAAGCCAATACTAAATGGTAATTTATATGAATTTAGATGGAATCTATATAAAGATTGGGAAAAGGGAGTTTCCCTTCAATCAATTGAAATTTCTCCCGACCGTTTCACGTGGAACTTATTAAAAAACGAATCTATAAACAATACATTATTATCTTATTCCTCTAAAAACATAACATCCGATTCATTATGTTTTAGAATAAACAATATAGAAACACTTAACAGCAATAATACCAGCGCCGTTTCTACTTCAAATGTTAATTGTATATTTAGTGTCGGGGAATTTTATTTTCCAAAAACAATTAACCCTTATAGTAATAATAACATATTTAAAATATACGGGAAAGGATTAGACCTTGAAAGAGGTTTAATTCAAATATATAATCGCTGGGGCGAGAAAATATACGAAACAAACAAGATGGACGAGGGTTGGAACGGGAAAATAGAAGGCGAATTTGTTATGCAAGGCTCTTACCTTTATAAGGCTACATTTTACGATGAAAGAAATAAATATTATTTAAAGACAGGAACAATACTTATTATTAGATAATGCAAATAGAGATAGAAAACCCTTATAAAAAACCAAACACCCACCTAATAAATATTGCTATTCAGTTAAATAGTTTGCTTAATTTAAATATTGATCACTTATATCTTCACATAATATCTGATGAAGAGTTATTAAATATAAACCAACAATTTTTAAATCATGACTACTATACCGATATCATCACTTTTGATTTACGCGACGAGGATTCAAATGATGCGGAAATATTTATTAGCCTCGAACGCGTAATAGAAAATGCAATAACTCTTAACATTTCACCTGATGAAGAACTACACCGCGTGCTTATACATGGACTTTTACATTTGAGCGGAATTGACGATAAAACAAGATCCCAAAAAATTATAATGAGAAAACTGGAATTAAAATATTTAAACGACCTGTTTCACGTGAAACCTATATGAAAAGCACTTACGATATTATAATAATTGGTGCAGGTCATGCTGGTTGCGAAGCCGCCAATGCGGCCGCAAAACTTGGTTCAAGTGTTTTGCTTATTACCATGAACATGGAAACTATAGCCAAAATGAGTTGTAACCCAGCAATTGGTGGTGTAGCAAAAGGTCAGATTGTTAGAGAAATTGATGCTCTTGGGGGGTTAACTGGTAGAATAACAGACAAAACTTCAATTCAATTTAGGATGTTAAATAGATCAAAAGGTCCTGCAATGTGGAGCCCAAGATCGCAATGTGATAGAATGATGTTCAGCTGGGAATGGCGCCTAGCTTTAGAAAGAAATGAAAACATCGATTTCTGGCAAGATAATGTGGATCAAATTTTAACAATTGATGGTCGAGTTGAAGGGATTATAACATCCTTGGGTATAACCTTTAAAACGAAGGCTATTGTTGTTACCAGCGGGACATTTCTAAACGGGTTGATACACATCGGTAAAAAGAATTTTGGCGGAGGTCGTGCCTCAGAATCAGCATCTTACGGAATAACAGCATGCTTAAATAAACTCGGATTCGAAAGTGGCAGAATGAAAACTGGAACCCCTCCAAGAATTGACGGTAGAAGTTTGGATTACTCTAAAATGGAAGAACAGAGTGGTGATATAAATCCTTCTAAATTTTCATTCTGGTCAGAACAACAAACAACAATACAAAAAAGTTGTTTTATCACATACACTAACCCAAAAACTCACGACATACTTCGTGAAGGATTTCAGGATTCTCCTATGTTTAATGGTTCAATTCAAGGAGTTGGGCCGCGTTATTGCCCCTCCATTGAAGACAAAATAAACAGATTCGCAGAAAGAGACCGGCATCAAATATTTGTTGAACCTGAAGGTTGGCAAACCGTAGAAATTTATGTAAACGGGTTTTCAACTTCATTACCAGAGGATATACAATATCGAGCTCTTAAGGAAATTCCTGGATTTGAAAACGTTAAAATGTTCAGACCTGGCTATGCAATAGAATATGATTATTTTCCACCAACACAATTAATGCCGTCATTGGAAACTAAACTTATAAAAAATCTGTACTTTGCCGGTCAGATCAACGGTACTACAGGCTATGAGGAAGCTGCTTGCCAAGGCTTAATTGCAGGAATTAATGCATTCCAAAATCTTAACAATAAAACACCTTTGGTTTTAAGTAGAGACGAGGCTTATATTGGTGTATTAATTGATGATTTGATAAACAAGGGAACTGATGAGCCTTACAGAATGTTCACTTCCAGGGCTGAATACAGAATATTACTAAGACAAGATAATGCTGATCAGCGTTTATGTAAAATTGGTTATGAACTAGGGCTACTCGAAGAATGGAAATATCAGAAATTTATTAAAAAAACTGTAAACATTGAAACTATAATTAATTTCTGTAAAAAAACCAAACCTGACCTTAAAGAATTAAACACCATTTTGGAATCATTAAATAGTTCCCAATTGACTGAGAAATCTACCCTTTACAAGGTACTATTAAGACCCAATGTAACTATAGAAAATTTAACAAATAACACCTTAGAACATTCGGAGGAACTTAAATCATTCACAGAGGAGGAAAAAGAAGAGGCTGAAATAACTATAAAGTATGCAGGTTATATTGATAAGGAAAAGGAAATGGCGAAAAAGATAAATTCCCTAGAACATATTACAATAAAAGAATCTTTTAATTTTGAAGAAATTAAATCCCTGTCAGCTGAATCAAGGGAAAAATTAACAAAAATAAGACCTGCTACGATTGGTCAAGCTTCTAGAATTAGCGGAGTATCTCCAGCTGATATTTCCATTTTATTAGTACATTTCGGACGATAAATGAAATCATCAAAATATCTTTTTTTACTACTAATATTATATTCTTGCGCTCAAATTGTTACTCCCGACGGTGGTGCCAAGGATACAAAACCACCTGTAATTCTTAAATGCAAACCTAAATTGGGATCATTAAACTTCTCAAACGAGAAAATTATTCTGACCTTTGATGAAAGAATTGAACTAAAAAATGTAGCAGAAAATATTTCAATAACTCCTGACCTTAATTATAAACCGAAAATATCTGCCCATAAAAATACAATAGAAATAATAATACATAAGGATTCTCTAGAAAAAAACACTACCTACTCTATCAATTTTGGGAGTAGTATCACAGATATTAATGAGAGTAACATTTTAGAAAACTTTAATTACACTTTCAGTTCAGGCTCATTTTTAGATACATCGTTTATAAGCGGTATTGCTTTATCCATTAAAGAAAACAAACCAATATCCAATGCTGTAATATCCTTACAAAACACTTTAAATTCTATTAAATATTCTGGTTTAACTGATAAAAATGGCATTTGGAAAATAAATAATATTTCAAAAGGTAATTACACTCTTCTAATCTATAAAGATAATAACTCTAACAAAAAGTTAAGCAATACGGAACCATATTATAAAAAGAATCTAACCATTGCGGATACATCTCTATTTTTTAAAAGTAAATTGATAATTTATACATCATGGGATTCGAAACCTTTAAAAACTTTGAATGCTAAATACCTTGATAATTATTCTTTAAGTCTCACTTTTTCCAAACCACCCACAAATATTGAGAATTTAAAATACAGCCTTAATATTGCCTCTAATAAAAAGGAAAATTCTCTTGCCGTAACAGAAAGAAAAGACAGTTTTATTCTTTATCATCCTTTTTTTGAAAAAGACACTCTCTTGCTGAGTATTCAAACGGATACTTTACAAAGTTTTATTATATGCCAGCCTAAAAAAAGAATAAAAGACACGCAAACATTTACAGTTATAACACCAACCATTAGTAAACGGGATCCAATCCTTATAAAAACTATAATACCCATTAAACATACCAACTCAGAAAAAATTAAAATTAATGGTTCAACTCTTGGGTTTGAAATAAAATTATTATCACCTTATAAATTATCTATAATACATCATCAGATTGTAAATAAGCAAATTGTTTTTGAAAATGGAGCATTTAACGATATAAATGGTGACAATAACAATCAAGATACTTTAAATATTAAAATAGCTCAAGACGAACAAACTGGTAGCTATGATTTTATAATTAAAGATTCCGTTAATAATTTCACAGGAAACGTTATTTGTAAAATAAGTAATGAAAATAACAACTATATAATTAATACTTTAGTAAATAAAAGTAATTCATTGAAAGGGTTGCTACCTGGAAATTATACTCTAGAAGTTTGGTTTGATGAAAATAAAAACAATGAGTGGGACGAAGGAAATTATGAATTAAATATATTTCCTGAAAAAATTATACTTTTAAAAAACTTTATTACCATAAAACCCAATTGGGATAGCAACGGTGTTGAAATCTATATGGATTAGTGTTATTAACCCATTAATTAGACCTACTTAATAACAATTCTAGCCATTAACAATAGAAAAAGAAAAAGTAATGAAAACAAATGCTCAAAAATTTGACCGATATACACAAAATAGTAATTAACAATTAGGTGTTATTAGAGCCTTTTTAAAAATAATCAATAAATGTTAAGTTGTTAAATATAAGTTATTTAAATTAGTTATCTGTGTTAATAAACGCTTAATAACTAACTACCTAAATATATAAATCCACAAATTCACAGAGCTAATAAGAAAGAAATAATATTATAATAGGTTTTCTTTTTCCTTACGGCTGTTTAAATCAATGGTACCAAATTTTAACAAATCAATTAATTTTGAAATCGAAATGAAATATCTAAGAATGAAAATCACAAAACAAAAAACAAGATATTCCATTTGGTAAAAACTAAAAAAAAAGAAATCATTAAATGAAAGAACAAATTGAAAAGCTAAAAAGCGAAGCAAAAAAATTTGAAATAAAAACAAAAGAACAGCTCGAAAAATTTCGATTGGAATTTCTTTCAAAAAAAGGAAAATTAAATGATGTGTTTGAGGATTTCAAAAAAGTAAATCCTGAAGAAAAAAAATCCTTAGGGCAATTGGTTAACCAGCTAAAAATTGAACTAGAAGAAAAATTTAGCAGATTTAACAATGAGTTAGACTCTGATAAAAAAGAAAAAAACAATACTCTAGATTTTACTTTACCAGGGGATGCTATGGTTTTAGGAAGCCGGCACCCATTGAGTATTGTCCAAAATCAAATAATAAGTATTTTTAATAGAATGGGCTTTATAATTTCTGAAGGACCTGAAATTGAAGATGACTGGCACAATTTTTCAGCTCTAAATTTTCCTGAAAATCATCCGGCCAGAGATATGCAGGACACTTTTTTTGTTGAAAAGGATATGGCCTTAAGAACTCATACTTCCTCTGTACAAGTGAGAGTAATGCAAAATCAAAAACCGCCTATTCGTACTATTTCTCCGGGAAGAGTTTATCGTAACGAAGCAGTATCTGCCAGAGCCAATTGTTTTTTTCATCAGCTAGAAGGATTATACATCAATAAAAATGTTTCGTTTGCTGATCTAAAACTCACCTTATTTCAGTTTGTAGAAGAATTTTTTGGAAAAGGAACAGAAGTAAGATTTCGCCCATCTTATTTTCCTTTTACCGAACCGTCAGCTGAAATGGATATTTATCTTGGCACAGGCTCAGAAGAAGACATTCGACTAACAAAAGGAACAGGTTGGCTTGAAATTTTAGGATGCGGAATGGTAGATGAAAATGTTTTAAAAAATTGTGGAATTGACACAGAAAACTATTCAGGATATGCTTTTGGCATGGGCATAGAAAGAATTGCCATGCTAAAATATGGAATTAAGGATTTACGTCTTTTCTTTGAAAATGACGTGCGGTTATTAAAACAATTCGAAGGAGTTTTTTAGTTTTCTGTCCAAATTTTCCAGCTTTCTTTGGCTTGAATATGGAGCATTTCTAACCCATTTTTTGCACTGCAACCAACGGAAGCCGCATTTTTAAGCAAAAGTGTTTCTTCTGGATTGTATATTAAATCATAAACCAAGTGATTTCTATTTAGCAAATGAACAGAGATTTTAGGCATTTTATTTACAACAGGAAACATACCAACCGGAGTAGTATTTATAATTAGCTGATGCTCATTTAAAACCGATTTTGTAATATCTTCATAATTATACTCGGTCAATTTAGAGTCCCTTGAAACGAAAGAAGAGGAAATAGACAATTTGTCTAAAACATATTTTACTGCTAAAGAAGCACCTCCTGAACCCAAAATTAAGGCCTTTTTTATGGAGGGATTTAATAAATGAATTAAACTTTTTTGGAAGCCAATTACATCCGTATTGTATCCATGCCATTTACCCGATTTAATGTTTATAGTATTTACCGCGCCAACACTTTTAGCTTCCTCTGAAATCGTATCTAAAAAAGGAATTATGGCTTGCTTGTATGGGATGGTAACATTCAATCCGCAAAGTTGAGAGTTGTTTTTTAGCGAAAGAATTTCATCAATCGATTCTAAGTCCATTAATTCATAGCGACAATCATTCAAATTTTCTTGTTCAAATTTTTTATCAAAAAAACTTTTTGAAAAAGAGTGTGAAACGGGATGCCCTATTAAACCAAATAATTTCACCTTTAATGTTCCGTTTTTTTGCTAGGATTTTTTTTCAAATCGTCGCGAATATGAAAGTAAATTTCACTGAAATAAATATCAATTCCAACATTATAATACGTACCGCTAAATTTTTGAGATGTACTTTTTCCTAAAACTATCCTACTTCCTAAACCTCCACTTAATCCTATCCACCAAGCAATTTTATATTGAGCGCTTATTCCGGATTCTAAAGGCATTATAAAAGAATTATTCTCGGTAATAAGCAATTTACGTTTTCCTGTGTCGTGCTGTTCAATATTGGCTGTTCCAAAACCAACCCTAACAGGAATCTCAAGAGTCCAACGTTTATCTTTAAAAAAAGTATAAGCCCCTGTGAAACCAAAATACCAAAACTGGGATATTTCATCCACCGTATTTTGTGAAGGCGTGTAAGCATTAATAATTTTTCTTTCCACCAAGGGGCTTGATAATCCGTAAACACCGCCCAAAAATTTTACTTTACCCCCATAATCCGCCCCAATTGCCACACCCGAAACCGACGTATAATGGGAGCCTATTATTGTCTTTCTGCCCGAAAGTCCCCCAATCAGTTCAGGGTACTTGTTTTTTATATAATAGCGTACGGAATCTTTAATTCCGGCCCGGGAGGAGAAAAAGGAGATAAACAGAAAGAAAAGGATAACAGCTTTTTTAATCATACAAACGAGCTAGCAAAAGTAGGTCTATTAACCTGAGAGGAGAATTAGGTTAATTCACGCTTGGATATTTTATAAGACATACGGGTTATTATTAAAGCATGGTTTATAGAGCGGGAATAAAAATTTAAATAAACGCAGAAGCATTTTAGTAATAGATGGGATTGAAGTAACTTGCGGCCTTTTACATTAAATGACCAATTCTGAAATTCAAATGGCCGATGCTGAACAAAACGTTTCTGGCAAAAACCTATACATAAAAGCCTTTATTTTGATGTGCCGAGCTAGAGCCATGGCTGCTATTTATGAGGAAAACAGGCCAATAACAAAATACGTTCACTCCACTAGCAAAGGCCATGAAGCCATTCAGTTGGCCACCGGTTTTTTGTTAAAACCGATGGATTTTGCCTACCCCTATTACCGTGACGAAAGTTTGTTGCTGGCTATGGGAATGCAACCTTACGAATTAATGCTTCAACTATTGGCCAAGCGCGATGATCCTTTTTCAGGAGGAAGGACATACTATAGTCACCCCTCTCTTAATCGACCGGATATGCCAATAATGCCTCATCAAAGCAGCGCCACCGGAATGCAAGCCATACCCGCCACGGGTGCAGCTCACGGATTAAGCTATTTGGAGAGCATTGATAAACTACCCCATTTAGAAAAACCTATTGTGCTTTGTTCGTTGGGTGATGGATGTGTTACCGAAGGTGAGGTGTCAGAAGCATTTCAAATGGCCGTTTTAAAGCAATTACCAATCCTCTATTTAGTCCAGGATAACGATTGGGGCATATCTGCCAATGGAGCAGAAATGAGGGCCATGGATGCCTATGAATACGCAGCAGGTTTTAAGGGATTAAAACGGGATAGAATTAATGGGTCCGATTTTGTAGAGTGTTACAAGGAAATGGAAAAGGCCATTAATTGGGTAAGAACCCATCGCAAACCCATGTTGGTTCATGTAAAAGTCCCATTACTAGGGCATCACACAAGCGGCGTAAGAAGTGAATGGTATCGCGATGATTTGGAAGAACAAACCAAAGACGATCCATTTCCAATATTAAAGCAATTATTAATGGACTTGGGTGAAGAACTCGAATCGTTAGAAACCATAGAGAATATAGCGAAGGCTTTTATAAAAGACGAATTTGAAAAAGCGGTCAACAGTCCCGACCCTGATTTGGAATCCGCTGTTTTGCATGAATTTGCCCCAACGCCCATAACGGAAGAAAGTGGAATCCGCGAACCAGAAAACGGCGAAATGATAATAATGGTAGATAGCGCCTTGCACGCCATGGATGAAATTTTGACCGAATATCCGGAAGCCTTGCTCTATGGACAGGATGTAGGAATAAGATTGGGGGGAGTGTTTCGTGAAGCCGCTACATTGGCTAAAAAATTTGGAACGCACCGAATTTTTAATACCCCGATACAGGAAGCATACATTGTAGGAAGTACCCAAGGAATGAGTGCCGTGGGTTGCAAACCAATAGTAGAAATACAATTTGCCGATTATATCTGGCCGGGAGTAAATCAATTGGTAACCGAACTTTCTAAATCGTGCTACCTTACTATGGGCAAGTTTCCGATTCAAAGTTTAATACGAATACCAACTGGAGCTTACGGTGGGGGAGGGCCCTACCACAGTGGAACGGTAGAAAGCAGTATTTTACAGATAAAGGGAATAAAAGTAGTGTATCCGAGCAATGCTGCAGATATGAAAGGTTTGATGAAATCTGCCTTTTTAGACCCCAATCCGGTAATTATGTTTGAGCACAAAGGCTTGTATTGGAGCAAAGTTCCGGGAACGGAAGCAGCTAAAACCATAGAACCATCCGAAGATTATGTAATTCCTTTAGGCAAAGCCAGAATTGCTGTAGAAGCCGATGAAACGCAAATAAAAAATGGAAACAGTTGCACCGTAATTACCTACGGAATGGGGGTGTATTGGGCTACAGCGGCTTCTCAAAAATTTGATAACCAAATAGAAATTATAGATTTAAGAACCTTAAATCCGTGCGATGATGAAGCTATTTATGAAAGTGTGAAACGCCACGGAAAAGTATTGGTACTTACCGAAGAAACCCTTCGAAATTCCTTTGCCGAAGCCATAGCCGGCAGAATAGGTAAAGAGTGTTTTCAATATTTAGATGCTCCAGTTCAAACCTTCGGTTCATTAAATATGCCGGCCATACCACTAAATATGAGTTTGGAAAAAGAGATATTGCCCAATGCAGACAAGGTGGCGGAGGTTTTGGCAGAATTATTAGAGTATTAACAAACCTTTAAATATCCACCACCGCATAGCTGGCGCAATGGTCACTTTGCAAATCAAAAGGTAAAATTTTAGCTTCTTTTAGTTGGGAGGATAGTTCTTTATTAATGGAAATATAATCAATGCGCCAGCCTTTATTATTGTTTCTAGCATTGGCTCTGTAGCTCCACCAAGTGTATTGATGCGGCACATCCGGATTCAGAAAACGGAATGTATCTACAAAACCGCTTTTAAAAAAAGCACTCATCCACGCCCGTTCTTCCGGCAAAAAACCACTGCTGTCTTTATTGCCTTTTGGGTCGTGAATATCTATGGCTTCATGACAAATATTATAATCCCCACAAATAATAAGGTTTGGAATTTTAGCTTTTAACGTCTCAATATGATTATAAAAGGTATCTAAAAAAACATATTTCACATCTTGCCGAATTGGTCCGGCTGAACCTGAAGGAAAATAGGCGCTTATTACTGAAAAGGTATCAAAATCAGCACGAAGTATTCGGCCTTCATAATCGAATAATTCATGGCCTATGCCATATTCCACAAGATTTGGCTTTTGTTTACTTAAAATGGCAACTCCACTGTACCCTTTTTTTTCGGCGCTGTACCAATGGCAGTGGTAACCGAGATGTTCAAATAAGGAGTTGTCAATTTGGTCGGGCTGGGCTTTTATTTCTTGAAGGCAAACTATATCTGGATTTTCACGTTCCAAAAATCCCAATAAATTTTTGGTCAATGCTGAACGAATGCCGTTGACGTTGTAGGTAATAATTTTTAATGTCATGTTTTAGTTTCTAACTGTAATTACCGAACCATTTATAGTTACATAATAGGTTCTTAGTGGATATTGTGCGGGCCCTTGCGAAACTTGTCCGCTATACATAAAGCGACTTTCGCAGCAGGGCTCCCATTTATTTAGATTAAAAGTGCCGCAACGCAAGGTTAACGCCATACTGTCTAAATATATTTTTGAACAGGCCTTGTCGGGTTCGAGGCTGCAAGTACGTTCAATGGCCACATAATTATCGTCAAAATTATGAATTACGATGACGCCACGGTTTCCACCTGGCTGATAAATATAGGTTCCGGGAGTTTTAAGTTTAAAATATTCAGGCAAATCGGTATTGATGACCAAACTTACCGGACCCGTAGGAATATAATTATTGGCATTTATAGAGTTGTCTTTGCAACTGAATAATGATAAGGCATTGAATGCGGAAAAAACGATCAGAAAAACTTTCATAAATTATGAATTCAAAATTAAAAGATAAAACGAACATTAATGGGTAATAAAATGTTTTGATTTATAATATTCCTTAATGGAGGAAACTTTAAATTTGTAACCCATTAAATAAAATAAATCATGTCACACCAATTACCAAACCTACCTTACGATTACGCAGCATTAGAGCCACACATTGATGCCCGTACTATGGAAATTCATCATAGCAAACACCACAATGCTTATGTAACCAACCTTAACAATGCCATAGCCGGAACGGAAATGGAAAACTTAAGCCTTGAGGACTTATTTAAAAATATAAGTAAATACCCAATGCCGGTTCGTAATAACGGCGGGGGTCATTATAACCACACTATGTTTTGGAATATAATGAGTCCAAACGGTGGTGGAGCTCCAACTGGAAAATTAGCCTCGGCTATCGATAGTGAATTGGGAGGTTTTGATAAATTTAAAGCAGCCTTTGCAGCAGCTGGTGCCACACGATTTGGTTCAGGTTGGGCTTGGCTTTGTGTTCAATCCGATGGAAAATTATGTGTTTGCAGTACCCCCAATCAAGACAATCCATTGATGGATGTGGCCGACTGTAAAGGAACCCCAATATTGGGAATGGATGTATGGGAACATGCATACTATTTGCACTACCAAAACCGCCGCCCTGATTATATAGCCGCTTTTTTCAATGTCATAAATTGGGAAGAAGTAGGCCGCAGATACGAAGCTGCTATTTAGTTATCCACACTATTTTATCTGAAAACCTCATTGTACCTAGCAATGAGGTTTTTTATTCCTTTAAAATTTAGAATAGTATTCAAACGTGTTTTAATTAGGATATAAATATCCGAATATCTGTATATGTTTGCTGACAATAAAAAGATTATGAAAAACACATTTATTCTTTTAATTCTTTTGATTCATGGATTCACTCCTTCTTGTTTAATGGCACAGGATATTTATGTAACATCGGGTACAACCTGTCAGCTTTCTGCAGGTACTACATTTAGTGTGAATGGACTCACTTTGGTAAATTCTTCGGTGTTTGATTTAAATGGCTTGTCTATTACAAAAAACACAACGCTTACAAACAGTGCCGGAAGTTCTCCCCCTGCATCCGTTGGTCGGTATTATTTATTTAGCGCTACCACCCCTTCATTTAGCGGCACAGTGAAGGTAAATTATTTGGATGCTGAATTAAACGGGATAACCGAAAGTGTATTAGAAGTAAATAATTATACCGGCAGCGCATGGACGTATAATTCCAGTAACGTAAATGATGTGACCAATAATTATGTTTTGAGTAATGCGTTGAGCGGCGTTACGCTTCGCGAAATTGCCTTGGCCTCCTCGGCGGCCCCTTTGCCTGTGACGTGGTTAAATTTCACAGCCACAAAACAGGGTAATGGGGTAATGCTTCATTGGAGCACTGCACAAGAAATAAATAGCCGAGACTACATGGTGCAGCATAGCTTAAATGGCCAACAATTTACCGACCTCACTACCCAAGCTGCGGCTGGAAACAGCAGCACTATTTTGCATTACACCTATTTAAATACGAAACCATTTTTAGGTTCCAATTATTATCGAATATACCAACGCGATTTTAATGGGGCAATTACATACAGTGCCATACGATACCTTAATTTTAGTGCTGAACCTAATTCCGCCAAAGACCTACATATTATTGCCAACCCGATAGAAAGCAACGATTTGCAGATTGTGACCCCAGGCGAGGAGGATATTTCTTTGTACAATACGGTAGGCCAATTATGTTGGGAAAAGCATTTTGATAAAGGAACTCATACCATAGATATGAGCCATTTAACAAAGGGCACTTACCTATTACGCACCCCCACCACAACTATAAAACTATTAAAATTATAAAACCACAGAATCTTAAATGAAAAAAAATGAAAAAAAACATTATTTTAACACTGCTCTTGTTATTGATAACAGGAACGACCCAAGCCCAGGTAGGTATTGGTACATCATCGCCTGCGGCTTCAGCACAATTAGAGGTAACCTCTACTACCAAAGGGTTTTTGCCCCCGCGTATGACCACCGCACAGCGCGATGCCATTTCATCGCCAGCCACGGGCTTGCAAATTTACAATACCGATAATAAAGCGATAGAAACATTTACCGGCAACACCGGCGAATGGCTTACGGTTGGCCAAGGGAAAGGCGCTATTGCTAGCAATACTGCATTAGGGGTTAAAACCCTCTACACCAACACGTCAGGCATTTACAATGCCGCCTATGGTTATCAAGCTCTTTACTCTAACACTTCGGGCCCCAACAACGTTGCCAATGGTTATCAAGCACTTTACTCCAACACCACAGGCGACAACAACGTCGCCAATGGATATCAGGCCCTTAGAGCCAACACCTCAGCCTCCAGTAATACCGCCAATGGTTCTCGATCCCTAATTGCAAACACCACAGGATCCAATAACACGGCTACCGGCTATACATCTCTTTACACCAACACCGACGGCTACGGCAATAGCGCCACTGGTGTTGCAGCGATGATGTACAATACGTCTGGCTTCAGAAATACCGCCAATGGTTTTCAATCCCTTTACTACAACACCGTTGGAGATTATAATACCGCTACGGGTTATCAAGCCCTTTTGGCTAACACTTACGGTTATCAAAACACCGCCAGTGGTTCTCTAGCCCTCGACGCCAACACCACAGGCAACAATAACACCGCACATGGTTTGTTGGCTCTTCACGCCAACATCACAGGCTCCAACAACACCGCTATTGGTTATGGTGCTGATGTTGCATCAGGTGCATTAACCAATGCCACAGCAATTGGTAATGGTGCAATAGTTGCAGCAGACAATACCATTCAGCTAGGCAATACTTCTGTAACAAACGTAAAAACCAGTGGCACTATAACTGCGGGGGCAGTTACGTATCCGAAAACAGACGGAACGAATGGTCAGGTATTAACCACCAACGGTAGTGGTACACCCAGCTGGAGCGCACCTACAGGCGTACCCTATACCGGTGCCACCGGTGCGGTAAATTTAGGTGCATACGATTTAACAGTAAACGGAATAACCGTTGGTATGGGTGCTGGAAGTATTGCTACGAATACGGCCAATGGTAATCAAGCCCTTGCCTCCAACACCACAGGCAGTGCAAACACTGGCAATGGATATATGGCACTTTACTCCAACAGCATGGGAACGAAAAATATAGCAAATGGTTACCAGGCACTATATTCCAACACATCGGGAGATGGAAATATTGCAAACGGTTATCAAGCACTTTACACAAATACTACTGGGGGTCAAAATATAGCAAATGGTTATCAAGCACTTTATTCCAACACTACTAGCTATCACAATATTGCAAACGGTTATCAAGCACTTTACACAAATACTACTGGGGGTCAAAATACTGCAAATGGCTATCTGGCACTCTATTCCAATACGACAGGCCAACAAAATACAGCAACAGGAGAAAGAACACTTAACTACAACACCACAGGCTATAGTAACACTGCCGATGGTTCTCAAGCCCTTTATGCCAACACCACAGGCTATGATAACACTGCCGATGGATATTCAGCACTTTATTCCAACACAACAGGCTCTACGAATACTGCTATTGGTAAACGGGCACTAAATCAAAACACAACAGGCTCTAAAAATACTGCTATTGGATTTGAGGCTGGGTTGAATAACGGTGCAGCATATGATAATACCACATCTATTGGAAATGGGGCATATTGCCCAGCCAGCAATACTATAAGGTTAGGTGATGCGAATATAACTTCAATTGGCGGCCAAGTGGGCTGGACAACTGTTTCCGATATCCGCCTCAAAAAGAATATTGTGAACAGCCAATATGGTTTAGCTACCGTAATGCAGTTCAGGCCGGTGGAGTATAATTTAATCAGCAGCGGATTAAAACAGGTAGGTTTTATTGCCCAGGAGATAAAAAAACTGGTTCC
>CANIKO010000009.1 GCA_947468275.1 Bacteroidota bacterium | reverse complement strand
TATTTTGATTGGCCCGCCGGGCGCTGGAAAAACGATGTTGGCCAAGCGATTGCCAACTATTCTGCCACCTATGACACTTCATGAAGCGTTGGAAACCACAAAAATTCATTCGGTAGCCGGCAAGTTAGGCGACAATGCCTCCTTGGTTGGAACTCGCCCTTTTCGCAGTCCACATCACACTATAAGTGATGTTGCCTTGGTGGGAGGTGGTGGCATTCCGCAGCCGGGAGAAATATCTATGGCGCATAATGGCGTTTTATTTTTGGATGAATTGCCGGAGTTTAAACGCACCGTTTTGGAAGTGATGAGGCAGCCTTTGGAAGAGCGGAAGGTAACAATTTCCCGAGCCAGATTTGCAGTGGAATACCCTGCCAGTTTTATGTTGGTAGCTAGCATGAACCCTTGCCCGTGTGGATATTACAACCACCCCGAAAAAGAATGTGTCTGCGGACCGGGTGTAGTTCAAAAATATTTAAGTAAAATTTCCGGGCCTCTATTGGATAGAATTGATATTCACATCGAAGTGACTCCGGTTAGTTTTGATCAATTGGCTGGACGCAGAAAAAATAACGAAAACAGCAAAGTAGTGAGGGAAAGGGTATTAAAAGCGCGTGAATTTCAGAAAAGCCGATTTGAAAATACCGAAGGGATATATAACAATGCCATGATGCCAAGCAATATGGTAATGGAATTATGTCTAATCAACAGCATTGGTCAAACCCTTTTAAAAACGGCCATGCAACGCCTCAATCTAAGTGCTAGAGCCTACGACCGTATATTAAAAGTTAGCCGAACCATTGCCGACCTGGCCCAAAGCGATGAAATAAAAGTAGAACATTTGGCGGAAGCTATTCAATACAGGAGTTTAGACAGGGAAAATTGGGCGGGTTAGTAAGTTGTCATTCCGACGAAGGAGGAATCTTGATATCCTTGTTAGGGCAGGAACATATAAAAATTTTAAGTTACTCCAACAAATACCAAATCTTAGTAAACCACTTAGCAGAATCGCGTTGTTCTTTTGGCCCGATGATGTATTCTTCAATGACAGGTTTAACCTGTTTTAGGTTTTTGTTTCGGATATAATTATCCAAGGCTTTATAGGGATTGGCCATGCTTTTATAACCCCCGTAATAATTTAGAAGTAGTGCTTTTTGAGGTTGAAGTCGCATTAAACTAAAATCTTTACCCAAAGTACTATCGCCCATTATTGGAATGGCCGCCGATACTGTGGTGACGCCATTGGTATAGTCCCAACGGTAAAACAATGCCATGGGCGCCCCGTCTATTTTAAAATTACAATTTTTAGCTTCTGTAGTTATTTTGGCATAATTTTTTGTGAAAAATTCATCCATTTCATCCAAAACAATAGTTTTTTTTACAAAACCAATTTTACTGCCATTAAATTTTGTTTCTTTAATGCGATACCCAAAATAATCATGTTTGAAAATTTCAGCTTCCTTTTCAGCACTGGTTTTTAATAATTCCAAACCTTTTTCAAAATAAGGCCCAATCCATTTATCAATCATCAGGTTGATCACCCTCAAATGAAATGGATTTGTACCTTCCATCACCCAGGTTACTTTGGTTTGGTTGCCGTTGGGTTCTAGTTTTATATAACCATCCGATTCGGATTTATAAGGTTTTTCTAAACTAAGATGATAGGAGATGAGTTCCTGATTTTTAATGCCCGTATTGGTCATTCTTCCTTCACCGGCCTTAGCCCCTTTCCATAACCAATAGGCACCTTCTTTGCCGTTATTTGGTCCAAACAACGATTTCATTTCCGCATCTTTTTCTTTCAATGGACTCCATGCTTCCCAATTTTTAAAGGAAACAATTTGTTCAAAAACAATATCAGTTGGAGCATTGAATGTTTGACTTCTTTCAACAGTAAATTTTGATGGAATAAATAATGACCCTACCGTATATAGGCCAATAATTACGAAAATAAAAAGTAGAATAATTCGTATGATGCGCATCGGATTGGGTTATATGGATTGTTTGCTACAAATATTGATGATTACAGCAGAATTGCAATAAAAAAAATAGCGTTAATAAAACTTTTTCTAAACAAAGAGACTAGGAGTGTGTTTACTTTTGCATACTATGTCAGGTTTCCGATTTTCAAAATTTGTAAAAACTAGCGGTCAAGTGCCATTCGACAGGCTTTTCGACTTGTTAAGAGAATTGCTGAATTATACCGCAGGTGATTTGGCTGAGGCTATGGACTGGATGAACCAACTGGACAGGGAACATAAAATTACCGATAGCAATTACGGGATGGGCGATTTTATTAAAGACCTTAAGGAAAAAGGGTTTATAAAAGAGAATCCTGAAAACGGGGAAATAATAATTACTAGTAAAACGGAACAATCCATAAGGCAAAAGGCTTTAGAAGAAATTTTCGGCAAGCTTAAAAAATCTCAAAATGGTAACCATCGAACAGTTTATGCGGGCAAAGGCGATGAAAGCACTGGAGAAATACGGCCGTTTCAGTTTGGGGATAGTATTAGTCAATTGGCCATTACTGAAACCATGAAAAATGCGTACACCCAAATAATGGGCGGCAACGACCATATTACCGAAGAGGATTTTATGGTGGTGGAGCGGGAACATACCTCGCAAACTAGCACTGTGCTGATGATTGATATTTCGCATTCCATGATTTTATATGGCGAAGACCGAATAACCCCGGCTAAAAAGGTAGCCATGGCTTTGGCTGAACTTATAAAAACCAAATACCCCAAAGACACTCTTGACATTATAGTTTTTGGAAATGATGCATGGCAAATTGAAATAAAGGATTTGCCATATTTAAAGGTTGGTCCATATCACACCAATACGGTAGCTGGATTGCGACTTGCTCAGGATTTGTTAAGACGTCGGAAAAATCAAAACAAACAAATTTTTATGATAACAGACGGGAAACCTTCCTGCCTTAAAGAACCCGGAGGTTATTATATGAATAGTTTTGGGTTGGATAGGAAGATTGTAAATAAATGCCTGAACGAGGCTGCAATTTGCAGAAGATTAAAAATACCGATTACCACATTTATGATAGCCCGCGACCCTTATTTGCAGAGCTTTATAGATGAATTTACCCAAACCAATAATGGCCGGGCTTTTTATACTGGAATAAAAGGATTGGGAGATATTATTTTTAAAGACTTTGAATTAAACCGAAGCAAAAAAATTTGAAAATAGATTTGATAAAATGATTTTAAACTTTAACCAAATATAAATGCCACAACCAAAAACAATAGCAGAACTAAAACAAAGCGGATATAAGTCCAAAACGATTAAACACGAATTAAGAGACAATTTGATTGAAGCGTTAAAAAGCGGAACATCTGTTTTTGAAAATATTCATGGCTACGAAGATTCGGTAATTCCAGATATTGAACGGGCCATTTTATCGGGTCATAATATCAATTTGTTGGGGTTACGAGGTCAGGCTAAAACCCGAATAGCCCGCAGTATGGTGAATCTACTAGATGAATGGCTGCCAATTGTAAAAGATTCTGAAATTAACGACGACCCTTTTAATCCTATTAGCCATTTTGCAAAGCAAAAAATAAAAGAATTAGGAGATGAAACGCCAATTGATTGGATTCATAGAAACGATCGGTTTGTTGAAAAACTGGCCACACCCGATGTTTCAGTGGCTGATTTGATTGGAGATATTGACCCAGTGAAAGCCTTTAATTTAAAACTCTCTTATTCCGATGAACAGGTGATACATTTTGGAATAGTTCCACGTAGCAACCGCTGTATTTTTGTTATCAATGAATTGCCTGATTTGCAACCAAGGATTCAGGTCTCTTTATTTAATATTTTACAGGAAGGGGATATACAAATTAGAGGATTTAAACTGAGATTGCCTTTGGATATTCAATTTGTGTTTACTGCAAACCCCGAGGATTATACGAATCGTGGAAGTATTATCACGCCACTAAAAGACAGGATCGGTAGTCAAATTTTGACCCACTACCCTAAATCCATTGCCATAGCAAAAACCATAACAAAGCAGGAAGCAAAACTGAGCGATAACCAAAAGAAAATGGTAAAAGTGCCAGATTTGGTTATTGATTTAATAGAACAAATAGTTGTGGAAGCTCGTAAAAGCGAATATGTAGATGCTAAAAGTGGCGTGAGTGCAAGACTTAGTATTTCGGCCTTTGAAAATTTAGTAAGCACCGCTGAAAGGCGAGCCATACTTACAGGAGATAAAACCACAATGGTTCGTATTTCAGATTTCGAAGGAGTAATTCCCGCCATTACGGGAAAAGTAGAAATGGTATATGAAGGAGAGCAGGAAGGCCCATATAATGTAGCTCAAACCCTTATCGGTAAAGCAATAAGAACGTTATTTGATATTCATTGCCCACCAATTGCAAAACTTAAAAAGAAAGGCCAGGAAACTACAAACCTTTATAAACACATCACCTATTGGTTTGAAAAAGGAAATGATTTGGAAATCCATAGCCAAAGCACCGACAAAAATTACATGCAGGCATTAAATAAAGTAGATAGTTTAGCTGTATTTTTTGATGACCATTTAAAGGATGCGCCAGAATCAGAAAAGTACCTTTGGATGGAATTTATTCTTTTTGGATTGGCGGAACATTCCAAACTTAGCCGCAACTCCCTAAACACAGGAGTTCAGTTTAAAGATTTGGTAGGAAGCATGTTCGAAGGATTAACCTAGAAATTTCTATTTGCCAATGTAAAAAAAATAGTTACCTTTGCACTACGAAAAATCGTGGGGTGGAGCAGTGGTAGCTCGTCGGGCTCATAACCCGAAGGTCGCAGGTTCGAGTCCTGTCCCCGCAACTAAGCAATAAAATCCCAATTCGATAAAACCGGGTTGGGATTTTTTATCAAACGGAAGTCTGTATTCTTATATCTTAAATTTTTAGCCTAAAATCTAAATGCATAAAGCCGCCTTTATATCCATCATAGGAAAACCAAACGCAGGAAAATCAACCTTTATCAATGCATTAATGGGGCAGCATTTTTGCATCGTATCGCCCAAGGCTCAAACTACACGTCATCGTATTAAGGGGTTTATTACCACTGATGAGTATCAACTGGTTTTTTCTGATACTCCGGGAATCATAATTCCAAAATATAAAATGCAGGAAGCCATGATGGAGGCAATGAAAGAAAGCTTGGAAGATGCTGATTTGTTGCTTTTAATACACGATGAAGTAGATACTGAATTGAGTTCTGAAGTTTTGGATGTTTTAAAAAACTACAAAGGACAAAAAATTTTAATTTTAAATAAAGTCGATAAACTTACCGAACCACAGATAGTTGAAAAGACTGAACATTGGAAAGCCTCTGGGCATTTTTACGGAGTAGTTCCTTTTTCATCGGTACACCCGTTTAATAAAAGTATGTTGGTTAATTTCTTGGTTGAACTTTCGCCAGAGCACCCCGCTTATTATCCTGACGATGAAATAAGCGACAGAAGCACCCGCTTTTTCTTGGCAGAGTTTATCCGTGAAAAAATATTGTTCTTTTACGAAAAAGAAATTCCTTATTCGGTAGAAGTGAAAATTGATAATTTCAAAGAAGAGGATAATTTGATAAGAATTAGTGCTTTAATTTATGTGGAACGCGATTCTCAAAAGGCTATATTAATTGGTAAAGGAGGTTTGGCATTGAAAAAAGTAGCCTCAGAAGCTCGTAAAGACATGGAGAAGTTTTTAGATAAACCCGTGTTTTTAGATGTTTTTGTAAAAGTAAAAGATAATTGGAGAAATAACGACCTAGAACTAAAACGGTTTGGGTATAAAGAATAAAAGATGAGTATAGTAGCAATAATAGGCAGGCCAAATGTTGGCAAATCAACACTCTTTAACCGATTGGTTGGAGATAGAAAAGCAATTGTTGATGACATGAGCGGTGTAACTCGCGACCGCCATTATGGTAAATGCGAATGGACAGGCCATGAATTTACTATAGTAGATACAGGTGGATTTGTTTCTGACACCAAAGATATTTTTGAAAAGGAAATTGCCAATCAAGTGCTGATTGCTATAAAAGAAGCCGATGCTTTAATTTTTATGGTTGATGGAACTGCTGGCGTAACCGATGTGGATAAGGAGTTTGGTTTAATAATTCGCAAATCTGGTAAACCAGTATTTATTGGAGTAAATAAAACAGATAGTAACTTAAGAATGGACAACCAGCACCAGTTTCATTCCTTAGGCTTTGAAAATATTTTTCCAATAGCATCTATTTCAGGTTTTGGTACCGGTGATTTATTAGATGAAGTGGTTAAAGTATTGCCTGTATTAGAAGAAGCTGGAGACGCTGCGGCATTACCTAAAATAGCATTAGTTGGTAGGCCCAATGTTGGTAAAAGTTCTTTATGCAACGCATTATTGGGTGTGGAGAGAAATATTGTGACGGATATACCAGGAACCACTCGTGATAGTATCAATACTCACTATAATTATTATGGAAAAGATTTTGTATTAATTGACACGGCGGGTATTCGAAAAAAAGGAAAAGTAAACGAAGATATAGAATTTTATAGCGTAATGCGAAGCATCAAGGCTATAGAAGATACAGATGTGGTTATGATCTTGATAGACGCTAAAGATGGGCTTGAAAGTCAGGATGTAAACTTATTTCACTTGGCTCAAAAAAATGGCAAAGGAATAGTGATTGTAATAAACAAATGGGATTTGGTAGAAGGAAAAGAAACCAACACCATCAAAACCTATACTGAACAAATACTTCGAAAAATTGCTCCGTTTACAGATGTACCAATTATTTTTATTTCAGCTTTAACAAAGCAAAGGATTTTTAAAGCAATGGAAATGGCGTTGGAAGTATATGAAAATATGTCAAAGCGAATTACGACTTCCAAATTGAATGATTTGCTTTTGCCAATTATTGAAAAAACGCCTCCACCTTCTACTAAAGGTAAGCAGGTAAAGATAAAATATATTACACAATTACCTACCAAGAAAGTATGCTTTGCTTTTTTCTGTAATCTGCCACAGTATGTTTCTGAAAGCTATAAACGTTTTTTGGAAAACCGTTTACGCGAGCACTTTGACTTTAAAGGAGTCCCGCTTTTTATCTTTTTTAGAAAAAAATAAAAAAACGGCTTGACAATTTTAAAAGTTAACATTACTTTTGCGCTGTTTAACTGAAAAAATAACACACAAAAATGAAAAAATTTATTGCAATTTTCGCTATCATCGCTACTTTTGGATTTGTAGCTTGTAACAATGCTGCTGAAACAACTGAAGAAGCAACTGATTCAACTCAAGTAGAAGCTACTGAAGCTGTAGAAGCTGCTCCAGCTGATACTGCTGCTGCTGCTGCTGACACTGCTGCTGTTGCTGCTCCAGCTACAAAGTAATCCTTGTCGATTAAAAATCTTTAAAAAAAGGTCGTCCATTTGGGCGACCTTTTTTATTTTTGAAGCATGAAAAAATTTATTCTACATGTATTTTGTTTCACATTTTTTATTAGTTGTAATTCTAAACCTCAAACAATTGAAGTAAGTCAAGAAGAAAAAAATGAACTGGAAAAGGTAGAAACCTTAAAAAAATCAGATAAACAACGTGAAGACTCTGTTTTGGCTCTATGGCAAAAGAAAATGGATGAATCTAAAGTTGGAAAAAAATAAAAAAATGTCGAAACCCAAGAATTAACGAAGCCCTTCGACTCGCAATTAATAATGACAATGGGTTTGGTAATAAAAAATTCGAACAACTAGCTGAAAATCTAGAATTGTTAGGATTGGTAGACGAGAGCGAACAAAGGTTGAAATATTTTGAGCAAGATTTAGATAGTATGACAGCCTTGCTTGCATTGCTTTTTTCTGTTTAATATAAGCTTCCAACAAGTCTGTGTGCAAAAATAATAGCCTTTGACCACCTGTTACCAGTCTCACACAGGTCGATGACGGCTGGTCAAGCTTTCCTGCACCTGCAATAAAAAAAGCAATATGCAAAAAATGCAGATTTCAAATTGAATTGCCAAGAGTTTCTTGACACTTGAAAAAACAATTAAATTTGAACCGTTTCCATTTTGAAACCGGAAATTGAAAAATGAATCAAATAGAGATATACCAAACAAAAGATAATCAAACCGAAATTCAAGTTAGATTAGACAATGAAACCGTATGGCTATCTCAAAAACAAATGGCTATGCTTTTTGACTGTAGCACCGATAATATTTCGTTGCACTTAAAAAATATTTTTAAAACCAAAGAACTTAATCCAGATTCAGTTACCGAGGAATTCTCGGTAACTGCCACGGATGGTAAAAAATATAAAACTAAACATTATGATTTAGATACAATTATATCATTAGGGTATCGCATAAATTCACAGAGGGCAACTCAATTCCGTCAGTGGGCAACGCAACGTTTAAAAGATTATTTGGTAAAGGGATACACAATAAACCAGAAGCGCTTGGATGAATTGGGTAAAATGGTGCAACTTATTGAGAGATCTGGCAATAAAGAAAACTTACAAATTACTGAAGCTAAAGGATTATTGGAAATATTGAGCAATTACACCACTAGCTTTGTTTTGCTTAATCAATACGACAGTCATAGCCTCTTAACCGAAAAGCTCAATGAAAATATTACTTACGAGATAAAATATGAAGAAGCCGATGAAGCTATCACCGAACTAAAAAAACAACTTATCGCTAAAAAAGAAGCAACGCAACTTTTCGGCAATCAAAAAGATGATAGCTTTAAAGGTTTACTAGGAAATATTGTTCAAACTTTTGGGGGAGAGTATTTATATAAAAGTATTGAAGAACAAGCAGCCCATCTTCTCTATTTTGTCATAAAAAATCATCCGTTTAGTGACGGTAACAAACGTATTGGAGCATTTATGTTTATATGGTTTTTAGAAAAAAACAAACACCGCTTTAAAAAGGATGGTGAAGTAAAGATAAATGATAATGGTTTAGTCGCTCTTGCATTATTAGTTGCGCAGAGCGACCCGAATGATAAAGAGTTGATGATAGAATTAATCATCAACTTAATTAATACCAGATAATTTAAACGAATCAGAAGCCAGAACCTCACTGAGTTTTAGATTTGTATAAGTGAGGCAAAAAGCAATATGAAGGAGGCAAAAAAAAGGCACTTGCCAGAGCCAAGTGCCGGGGGAAAGTTTGAATTTTTTAGGGAAACAACGATTTGTTGTCCTAAAACAAAAAACCAACTCGGATTTTGAGTTGGTTTTTTAGATGTAATTAATTGATTACAAAACTGTTGTAGACTCAAGCGAGCAAAGGTCTAAATTTTTCGAGAAAGATTTGAATGGAATTTTATCCTTGCATGTGTGACTTTTTTCTAATACCTCCAATTAGAAATATGTCTTAACAGCAAATTCAAATTGTTCTATAAAAATTTCCTTAAAACTTGAAATATTATTTTGTTCGTAGAATAACAACATTGCTTTTTTGTACTCAATCGAGTCAACAGTCCTAAAGGATATCGGACAATAATTGTTATTCATCAAAATTGCATTGCTTACAATTCTAGCAGTCCTCTTATTTCCATCCATAAATGGTTGAATGTAAGATAAAAGAACCAATGTAAGTAGTGCTTTTTCAAATATGCTTTCCTTCTTGTTTATTATATCACATGAACTTTCCAAGGCTTCAGATATTTGGAATTCATTGTCTAACGGTTTGTAATTAGTCCCAGAAATACCGACGCGTCTTTTTCTTAGGTTTCGTTTAACACCGAGATTTTTCATTAAAATACTATGAATATCTTCTATTTTTGAAATTGACAATGGATTCAAATAATTTGAATGTTCAATTATAAAATCGATGGCTTCTTTATGATTCAAAAGCATAACAGCTTCTTCTTTTGTTTTACCTGCTGCGGTTTCCTTTTCTTTCAACAATCTCTCCGTTTCCAAAAGTGAATAAGTATTACCTTCAATTTGCGATGATTTCCAACTTAAGTCAATCGATAATCTTTCAAGTTCTTTTTTGTATTCAATTACAGAAAGTTCAGATACGTTTTTTTTATACGTTTTTTGTAAAATGGAAAGTTTTTGTAACTCATCATTTGTAAATACAGTATGTTTAGCTAACACATTATTGATGATTGAGAAATTGAAATTCTCTTTAATTATTCGTTCGTCAATTTCTTTTTGATAGTATTTGTCTAAATCAATTGGTTGAATTAATTCAAATACCGGCGAAATACAATATTTTGTTCCTTTTCCTTTCCCATTAGTTGAAAGATAGTTTTCTGAAATTAACTTTGCTAATATTCTTTTAAATGTTGCGTAGCTTATAGAAATATCAACTACATCAAACAGTTCTTTTGAAGAGCCGCCCTCCGTTTTCCTAATAAAGTCGATGATTTGTTGTTCT
The DNA here is from genome assembly GCA_947468275.1 of Bacteroidota bacterium. Lineage (GTDB taxonomy): Bacteria > Bacteroidota > Bacteroidia > NS11-12g > UBA9320 > JABWCE01. The sequence continues at coordinate 153,169 of CANIKO010000009.1, read as the reverse complement.
CGATTATCAATCATTACATGGTTTGTGGCTCACAAATATAGTATTTAAAGCTCAAATGCGACCCAAAATGAGCTTTATATTGTCAAATGATGAGCTATAAAAAATTATGCAGATGCTGAAAGTTTATTTTTACCAACAAAAAACCAACTCAAATTTGGAGTTGGTTTTTTGTATAACTATTTGATTTTTTAACAGTTGTAGCCTCGACGGGAATCGAACCCATATCTAAAGTTTAGGAAGTCTTTATTTTATCCTTAACAACTTTTTTGTATCTATCTTAAAATCAATACAATTAAATTATTTTTAAAACACTCTAAAATTCAATTTGTGAGATATTTGTGAGACCAGAGTCATAATCTCGTTTTTTGTGAAGTTAATTTTATGTCCCAAAAATTGTGAGATTTTTTGTGAGGTTTCTTAAAAAGAAAAATTAATAAATCCTTCTAAAATACTGGTAGCCTCGGCGAGAATCGAACTCACATCAATTGTTTAGGAAACAACTATTCTATCCATTGAACTACGGGGCCGTTGATTTTCAGAGGTTTATATTCTGAAAATAATAAGTACAAAGAAAGGGAAATTTAGGGAAATTATCTATCAAAGTTTTTGGGGATTTCCTTTAAAAATTTTGGTTTGCTTCACCTTTTAACCGTTCTATTTCAGAAGCATAAATTTGCCAGGAACATCCAGGGGCATCTTGTCTTGCTTTTAACTTCCCAATCAGGCACTTGTAGGCTATCGTTGAATATTTTATTCCGGTTATCTTACCAAATTCTTTAGGAGAATAGAATTCTTTTGCATCCGATTTGCCATTAAGTATATCTTTTAACCTTGTAAAGATTCTTTTCTCCATTTCTGTTAGGTCAAATTTTGTAGCCAAATCTTCGAAATTCATTTCTTTTGTTATTTGGTTACAAAATTATCGCAAGTCATCATTTTCTAAGGACACCCCCCTGCCGTGAAATGATATTACGGTAGGACACCCCCCTGCACACAGAAAACACTAATGAATATGACTTTTAACGATTTATTACGTATTATTTTTTAATTAAAGTAGTTACGGAGGAAGTATTGCTTGGCAATGTTCATAAAGTTCAGTTATTCGTAAATATAATCGCGTATATTTACGGATATGAAATCTAAAAATATCATTTTAAAAAATTGCCTACATTGTAAGGTGGAATTTGTTGTTGCCAGAAGCGACCAAAAATTTTGTTCTACGTCACATCGGTCGGCAAATTTTGCTATGCTCAAGCGCAGTAATTTAATCAAACCCCTGGCAGGAATAAAAACACTAATGCCAGAAATGGTAATAATCAAAGATGAGCCTGCTAAAAATCAATTTTTAAAAGATGTTGGAAGTTCTTCCATACCTGTAGCTTTAAATGAAGCCATAAAAACCATGAGGGGAATTAATGACAATGACCAAATGAAGCTACTGGTTGAAATAAAGAACAATCAAGTCAAATTGTTGTATGAAATTAGCCTTAATAATAATTTGATTATAGCATTGAATGAACAATTGAAAGTATCAAATAACAAACCTTCATCCTCAATTTATTTAGGGAATTAATCAGTTTTGGCTACTCCCAAGATAATCTGAGTTAACTTCTCAGGCACTTGTACTTTACCTAAAGGATGGTTCTGAAATATTCTGCCTGAATGAACTCCGGTTCAAAAAAACAGATTCACGAACTTTTATTTACCAAACCACCCTCCTGCCGAGGGGAAAAAGTAACGACACCCCCCTTCACCAACATGTAACCGGAAAACAAATATGTATCATTTTCGGCAATTATTAATGTCGAATAATCGGAAGGGGATACCCCGCCGCAATAAATTTTGAATAAAAACTTGTGGAAGATGGGTGGAAAATAAATATTTCTACTTCGCTCTTTGACCCGTCAATAAATTAAACTTAGAACTGAATGCGAATTTTTTAATCTAATTTTTTTCTAAAAAAAACCAACAGGCCTTAAAATGAGTCCATTATTGTTCGAATAAAACAGAAAGTTTCTGAAATCGCTATTTCGTAGAGAATATATAAACCAACTAAAATGCCTAGAAAAATTACTGTAGAAATCAAATAGTGAAGCATTTTAATCGTTGATGAAATTTTATTTTCTATTTTTTGCTTCTCTTTTTGAACAATTTCCGGTGGTAAGCCAGACAAAGAAATTATTATGGAAAAATCGTTATTGAAGTCATTTTCTATTTCTTTAATATCCTTTTTGTAAATCAATTGGATTTTTACATAGAAAAATACATAGATCATAAATGATAACATAACTAAAAGTAGCATCAAAGTATCATCAGATACTTTGTAAGTAGCAAAAACTGCCGCAGAAATTGACACCGGAATACCCACAGCCTGACCAAAAATTTTGCTGATTATTTCCCGGATATTGGTAAAGTATCTTTCCTTTTCCTTATAAAGAGAGTTTTTGAATGTTTCAAAATCGAATTTTTTTAAAACCAAATCATAATCTCTTCTTGCCTCCAATGTTATTTCTAAAGATTTTTCTAAAATTTTATTAATCGGAATAATCCCAATACTATTGGTAATTGTAAAAATGGCACTTTTGAAAAAAGGCCTGATTTCAAGAGGGTTGGCATACTTAATCATTTCGTCCACTTTTGCAGATATGTCTTCTATTTGCTCTATAGTAGGAATTGTTTCATAAGTGATCCTGTATATACCCTTTGCCGAACTATAAATTACGATTTGATTATCAGCATCATTATGATAGTCGCCAAACTCCTTGTCTTTTAAAAAATTGTAGAGCCGGTAATAAGCAAGAATATTTCTGATATAAAGTAAAAGATTCGTGTCTTTATTTCCAAAGATACTCAACTCGGAATTTCGTGTTACCTTTATGATAGTCTTCTTTACAGCATCTACTACTAAAAATTCATTGTTTATATCATCCGGTTTTATCTCACTATTTAGGATAGGGGCATATTTTACCAATGTGGGGGAAAAAAACTTTTTTATTTGGATTTGTAGCGATTCCCCAAGCGGTTCGAATGGAATACCATATTTACCAAGTATGGTTTCTTCATTTTTGGGTATAAAGTAACTCTCACCAGTAAAAGTAATACTATTAACCTCATCAAAAAACTTTAAAAGGGTAGTAATCTTTGCATCCAGTCCTTTAGAATCACTCATCCGTTAATGAAGCTCTAATTTGATCCACTAACTCTTTGGAGCTAATAATTATCTGAGAATCATCATTAACATTAAATTTTATTTTACCCTCCCTGTAAGCACTTGGGTAAAAATTCAATTCGATGCTGTCAGCCTTTGCATATACTTTTATAAATTGCTTAAGCGTCGATGAATGCGCTTTAAATTCAACAGGAATCTCAGGATTATTTTTATAAATGTAATCCGGCAAATAATTTTCATCTCCAAATAAATTTTTGCTCATATCATAAAGGTTAACAGTCCTGGTTGGACTTGCTAAGATATGCTTGTGGGAACTATTTATAACTTCATCTCTTGACAATTGCTGTTTAGTCTCCAAATGCAATGGCATTTCAATGGTTCGCAGAACTTTTAAGAGTAATTGGGTTTCCTCCTGCGAGGTTACAGTATCAGAACTGGAAATCCAATTCACAAAATACCTTGACAAATCATCATTTCTATTATGAATAAAACTTAAATATTTTTTTGATTCAGTTGTATAGAGATCCATATTAATCCGGCAAGCCATTGCCAGTTTTTCAAAATCTATATGTTGAACTTTATCTACATCAAAACCTTCTACAGTCTTATTTCTTTTAAAAACCATCCCTGTAGTATCTCTAACAAAAAACACGGAACAATAGGGACGGTAATCTTCGTAAAGGCAATAAACAAGATAACCGCCCTTTGCCGCCCCAATTCCCTCAATTCGTATTTTCAAATTTTCAGAGGATGTATGGCTGAAATCTATAAATTTCTGGTCAGTATTATTACTGTAAAAATCGGCAAATGAAGTGTGGAAATCAGTCGGATTGTTTTTATCAAAAATCCCTTGTTTCTCATCTTTTTTTCGATACCGCTTATTTAGTTCGTCAACTAATTGTATAACATCATCATGTGTATGATCCATTAAACTTTTAGACTTACTAAGCTTTGCACCAGCATTTCCAATAGGTTTGTAAAGTTCGTGAATGATTACTTTGTCAACTTTCATTTTTTATATTATTAAATTTATTGTATTCCTGATTTTTTGCATAAACAAAAGAATAATCCTCAATTAGTAAAACCTCTATAAAAACCCTGTTTCGAAGCCAAATTAGAATTTTCAAGATTTTCTTCTTGTTGATTTTTTCTAGCTTTTATTATTTGAAACCAAGACTCGAAAACAACTGACAATATGGTTTCAAAGATTACTTCTACGATTTTAAGTACACCAAAAAGCAAAAGGAAACTAACCACAAACGGGATGAGTAATGCAATAACCAATTTGAACCATTGAGGTGGTTCTCCGATAATTTCACCTCCTAACCAATAAACAGCTATGATACCAATTGACCAGCAAATCAAGGTAATAATTTCTACTATATCCTTCGCACTATCAGGCACCGCAACCATCCAAAATCTAGCTATTAAAAATAAGATAATTATCCCTAACCCAATAAATAAGGTTGTTTGATTATTTGTTATGAACGCTTGTAACTTTCTCCTTGGCCATAACCAGTGTAAAAGAAAGGCAATGGTCAAAGTCATAAACAAACCATAGATCATGCTGTATTTAATAGGAATCTTGTGGACTGTAGTGAGCTCGGTTGTTGCAATATTTAAACTTTGAAAAATTTCGTTAGCAATAAGAGTATCAACAAAAAGAACTACTCCCACGATTAACCCTAACAAAACATTACTTCCGAGTTCTTTATTGAATTCGATTTTAACTGCATTAAATAATTTTCCAATGGAAGTTTCATTATTTTTTTGCTGCTCTTTATTATTCCTATGTTCTTCTTTAATAGAGTCTATTTTTTCATTAATCTTCCTCAACGCTTCATCATATCTATTTTTCTTCACAGCAATCATTATTTCCAAATACTTAAATTCAGAATCTATTATCCTTTGCATATCATTTTCCTGTTCTTTCTCAAATTGGTGTTTGGTTGACGAATCCTCCGGAATGTTTATAATTATTGGATTTGAAGCAAGAACACTTCTTTTCCTTTTGCTACCGAGGTAATACCCCCATAAGGTGAAGATTAATCTTATCAAAGGGGAAATTGCAAATGGTAGTGCATAAACTAAGATTAGCAAGATTATTAGGCCAATACTTATATTTATTAGGTTCTGTGTGTTAAAAAGCTCCAACATATTAGTTATCACAAGTGTAAAATTGAACTGCATTTATGGGTGAAATGAACCAGGATAACATTTCTTTTTGAGTTTTTAGATACGACTCATTCCCTTCCGAATTTAATCCAACAAAAATTATTTTCACTTTATCTGTGCTATCGAAAGTTGGGTAAAGATTATGTTTTACTATATCTTCTCGCATTTCTAAAACCGAATGTTCGGTATAATTGCTTGGCTTAAATTCGAAATTACCAACATAGAAGTGGCCGTCTGTGACAAAAATGTATAATTTCTCCTTATTCTTATTTCTTTGATCCTCTTTGTGACCAAAATGTATATTACGAATATTCTCCAAGATAGGAGATTGGAAATATACCTCGTGACTTGTTCTGTTTTTGGCAATATTCTCTAAGCCCCATTTTTTTATCTTCAATACTAAATCCGTCAAATTATAGCCCTGCTCTACTCCGTATACGGTCATTTTTAAATTGTCACGCTTCCGTCTAAGTCTAAAGAATTCAATATCAATCTTAGCTTTCGGTACAAATAGATTAATTGTTTGATCCAGTTGAATATTTTTACCATTTGGTTTAGAACCAAAAAGTCGAAGTTTAATAGCATCTCCTGCTTTCAAAATATTATTTTCCTCTAATAGTTTGCAAAATTTTATTACATTATATTCAGCTAATGAAATTACTGTATCATTAAATTTAACTGTTTTTTCAAATCCTGATCCGGTAACATCTAATGAAATTTCAACATCTCTTTCAAGTTCCTTTGGGGGGTAAAGTATTGTGTCCCTTTTATCTGAGGTAAAACTTAAAAAGTATGCAGTATCAAATTTGCTTTTGGAAAACCATGAACAATTACCTTCAATACATTCAATTACAGGTTCCTTTTTTGTCCCACTACCACTTCCATGGTTGCAAGAGCAAATATTTAATGATGAAAAAACTATTACTAAAAAAAAGAGTTTACCTGTTCCCATATATTAGCCAATTGGTCTTAACTTATTTTACTTTAAAGTCTGATTTGAATACTCTTAATTAGTTTTAACAGAATCCTTTAATGCCGAATTAAAATAGTGCTTAGTACATTAAAGCCCAAGATCCGCCTCCGTCGAGTGATAATATTTTAAATTTTGCCATTGTTTAATCTTTAATAGTTGAAATCCATAATTCTATATTTTTAATTTGTAATCACTTCTTCTCTTTTTCCTTTTCTTCAGATTTTAATGGTTTTATGCTGTTTCTTAAATTGGCTACTTTGCTTAGCACATCAAACCAGAATGGTGCACCAAGGGTTACAGCAAATATTGTAATTAATAAACCGAAGACTTTTTGCCACCAAAATCCGAACATACTCACGCATTCGCATTTTTGGGTTTTATGATGAATAAGTTTATACATACCCTGTTCAGCCCCAAGATTCCAACCGATAGGAATAAAGGATGCTATTTTATTTACTGTGCTATCAATGTTTTTAGAAGATTTAGTAACTATTCTAATTATAGTATCTCCATAGATCTTATTAGGTGGGATTTTATAAATACTATCAATAACAACTGTAGTTGATTTTGCTTTGGCAGCCATAACAGAATCTTCAGAGGCAGAATAAGCAGCCATGGCTAATTTATTTCGTGCATTTTCATCTGAATATAAGTATTTTGCTATTTGTATGCTGTCAATATTTAATGCAATTACAGCGATTGATGATATTAGCAGTGTCAAACCAGAAGCCCATCGCTTAAAAGTACCACCAAGCCTTTCCATCATGCTATCAAACCAGTTTTCTATACTTAGGCGAAATAGCTCAAGCTCCGTTTTGGTTTGATTAACAAGCTTTGCTTTGTCCCTTGCTTCTGCTATAAATATTTTCAGCACACGGGCAAGATCTAATGGTAAGGGTGATTCTGCGGCTTTTTTCTCAAGTTCGGTAATGGCTGTTTCAATTTCATTTAATGTTGCCGGTAACTTACCTGCCTCTTTTGTTATTGCATCTATAAGCACAAAAGCAAAATTTGAAGCTGAAATATAGGATGTAGTGCTTACGCCTTTGTTTGGCCCGTCAAGTAAAGTATGATTTACAAAATGAGTTTTTAGCTTTGGTAGGTTTTCCTGTATCCATTTGGTAAGCATTTCAGCACGAACACGGGTAATAGCTGCTATGCCTTCTATTATTGAGTTACAAATCATACTCATCAGGAAGTAGATGAATATCATTCCGGCTATTAGGTCGAGGATTGAGAGTGGTGTCATAGGTTTTAAAATGCTTTTATTTTGTTATTACTATGACCAAGGTTTATACCTATCATTGTTATAAGATTATTTACTCCTGAATAATTTTTACCAAATGTTCCTGTAAAATACAAGTTTTCCATTACTTGGTATGAAGTTACGATAGCTAATCTATTAGTCGCATAATTTGCAGTTGTAAAATTCATTCTTTGTAGATATTCTGCTGAAATACAAAAAAGGTTAACATCATAATTTATCCTACATCCAAAATCACCAATTTGCTGATTTTTAGATTGAGCTTCAAAATTTACATTATTTAAATATCTGGTTAAAAGTGTTACATAGAAGTCGTCACCTTTTGGACGCCAATTAAAAGCCAACCAAGCCGCAGCTCTTGAAATATCTACTGTATTAGCTGTCATTGTTTTTGAATTACCAGCAACAGCTAATGCTAAATCTAAGGAAAATGTGGGTTTTAACATTAAATCTGCATACTCATTTTTTAGCTTTTGAGCATTTTCCCAATTTGTGTTTAGGCCATTAGAAAGTTCCGCAACAATTTGGTTGAGTTTGCTTGTAATATTTGCAGATTGTATAGTTGAGTACTTTTGAAACAAACGGCTCCGTAAACCTGCTGTTATATATTTGCCACTATCTAAATTTACTGTTGCCATAGAAATGGAAAGAGATCTTGCATATAACCCATTGTTTTGTCTTAAATCACCTGCAACTAGGTTGGGATGTAACTTAAGCCAAAAAGGAGATATCTCTAGTGCCCCACCTTGAAATAAATTTAATGCACTAATAGCAAATCCTTGAGATGTAGTTGGCCTTTCTATTGCGGATGGGGTTTGATCAAGTAGAATAAATCCAGGAGATGACGGTGCTTGAAGCGAATTAAAACTTGCAGGTTCGTTTGCATTTTGTGAATACAAATTTTGAATACAAAATAATATTAACGATAAAAATAGTAGGTTTTTTTTCATGATTATCACTATTTATAAAATCAAATAATTGCCTACGTATGATAATCCCCCACCGGCAGATATTTTATCTTGGTCAACTTTATTGAATAATTTAATTCCATTTTCATTACTAAAGGTTGTTGTAATTACAGAAGTATCAGAAGGACTGTTATCCAATACATTAGTCATGATTTGAACTATTTTCCCCCTAAGACTATCTATTGTACCTAATAAGACAGCATGAGAAAAATCCCCTTTAATCAAAAAGGAATCATTTAGGGTTACATAATTTCCACCAATGTCTCCATTTCCAATGATAACCGATAAAAAAATCTGTTGACTTGAATTACTTTCTACTGGTCTTGGATTTGGTTGTAAATCAATTTTTTTAATTTCCATTTTTTAATTTCATTGCTTATTCTTCATCGGATTTTCAGCTAACTCCGTTTAATATTTTATAATATATATTTAATGCCCTAAGGCATTAAATCATACCCTAATTTCTTTTTAAGTTTAACAAGACTTATTTTCTTTACTGTATTACTTTCATCATTAGGAAAAATGAGGCAATACATTACTTTTTTGGTTTTGGTGTCCACAACTATTTTGTAGCAATATATCGGTACTGCTATTCCAGTTGTTATGATTTTTTTATCATAAATGGCTCCGGCTATCACAAAAAGTCGCTGAGTTTGGGATTGGAGACGTATGTTTTCTTCCCATTTTTTCCAAATACCTCTATTTAGTTTAACGGTTTGTGGCACACAATTGTAATAACAGAAGGTTTTTTCTTCCTTTTCACAATCATTTGCAAAATCCTCGGCATTAGCAAGATGTCCTTTATCAAACTTATCGAGGATCTTATAATCCGCATCCGTGGCAGTTGTTATTCCACATTTTTTAAAACTAAAGTGCTCTTCCTTTCGGTCGCAAGTACCACCTCCTTTGTAGAGGTTATATGTAACATAAAGTGGTTGCTTCACCCCATAACTGAAATAAGATTTATAAATACCCATATTTATTACGGTATCTACTTTTTGGGCATTAGATGGTAATGCAAAACATAACAGCAGTATTACTAAAATGGGTATTGAATTTTTTGGCAGATATTTTTTGAGATTAGTATTTTTCATACATGTAAGTTTATCTACAATTAAATATTTCGCAAAACACTTGCTTGCCAAATTCTCTCATTACCAATGAAAATTTGTCCCGTTTATTATCTGCCTGGTTAAACTGTCCTGATAAAAAAGTAACCACACGTTTGTTATCAGGAAAATGTTGTAGGCTGTCGACCACAATATTATGAATATCATTTGCTGAATTATTTTGATACTGTGCTTCCACTAAACTGATAAATGCGCTATAAGATCGAAACCAATGAAACTCCACCTTAGAAAGCATATAGTTATCAAAACTTTGAGTGAAGGATTTTAATCCTACAGGGTATGTTTTATTGTTTCCAACATTAAGGCTGAATACTTTTAAATCAGTAATTGCTTTTATACTTAAGCCAATTAAAATGGCTCCAAATATTTGTTTAAATCCTATACCGTCAAATGGTATATACTGAAGCATTGGGGTTTTAGCAAACATATATACACCCACTGCTAATGCTCCATAAAAAAATGCATAAATGTATAAGGCTCTTGACGTAATGATAAAATCAGAAATTTTATTGTAACGAATAGTGAAAAGTTCAATTACTGAAAATATACTACCGGATATAAAAGCGCATAGAATTGCAAATATTTCAGTGGTTTCCATAAGTTTTATTTTTTAAATCGTGACCAATCTTCAAAAGACTTTACATGGTTGCTGGTTATTAGAGAAACAGTATTCGTTCCATCAAATTTCACTAAACCAAGTTCGTCCATTTCTCTTACTTTCTCTTCAATGCGAGTAATAGTTGATCCTGTAACTACAGCTAAAAACTCAATCTCAACCGGTCCTGAATGGTTTTTTAAATTCAGAATAATTTTCTGGGTTAAATCATCTTGTTTAATCATGATTTTGCTTGGTTAAAAATTAAACTGATGGTGCTATAAACTCATTTGGAAACTTATGCTGAACCAAATTTTCAAGTTGAATTAACATTCCGTCAATGTTATTCATATCAAATAAAACCCCTAACTCATCTATTGCTTTATGCGAGTTTTTGCCTATTTGTCCGTCAATATTTCCAATGGTTTTTCCCAAACGGATAAGGCAAGATTGAATTGCAGCTTGCTTTTGATTTGCCCCAAAAGTATCCACATGAATACCTATAGAAAGGATTCCACTTGCTGCCGCAGCCGTGTACGGTTTAAAGTTTGTTCCTTTCTTATCAGTATAATATTGATAAACGATTTGATGGCTTCCACGACAGTCAAAATGCCAAGCCTCTGATTGGTTTGGTTTTGGCTGAGCAACTATAGGATTTACTCCATATTTTGACGCAATTGTCCAAAAATCAGCCAGTGGAATTTTAATAGCACTTAGGTCTAAATCAAAGGCTCGTCCTGCTTCGTGAAAACTACCACCGGCAGGTGGACTAAACGCTTTTTTCTTACCCGAAACAAAATCATTATGCGATTGAGACTGCATGTCATAACTCCGAAAAAGGTCGCTTAAAATAAGCTTACCGCCTTTTTTGGCGAGATCTGTTGCAATATTAAAAATGGCAGTATGCATATCTGGCGTGCATTGTGCCATACGAGTTGGAAGTGGGAGTGGATCTCCTAATCTGTTTTTGTAAATTGAAACAATGTCAATCGGAATCAATGGTGATTTCATAGGTAATTTTGGTTACATAATGATGGCTTTTTTAACCATACTTTACCCAAACCTATAACTTAATACTTGACAATAAAAATGATATAGGGCTATTTACCCCAAAAATGATAGAAAACTACTATGAAATTTGTAAGAAACTACTATAAAATTTTTGGCATACTTTTATAATTCGCAAGTTTCTACTACAAATAATTTATTTTCCTGAGTTTGGTTTGCATTTACAACTGAATTCAAATACTGATTGGCTGATGCGATGCTATCAAATGTGGTAGAGTCGTAAGAAACCATTGTGTCTTTCACAGCCACTTTGTATTGATTTGTATTGACACTGCTTGTTGCAGGTGCATCGTAGGGTAAGCGGTTTTTAACCGGTGATTGTGGAGCATTGGCCACATCCCCATGCAACAACATCGTATTAAATAAATCTAAAGGTACATCGCGTGAACTTGTAACCGACGGTTTCATCCTTCGGTCAATTATTTTCTCCTCATGGCTCACATCTCTTTTAACCCAATGTGAAGATTTTAATGCTTCTGTACCTACTTTTATTCCGCTATCAAATTGTTCGAATGATTTTTTAGACAGTTTCTCCTGATCACTCATTTGGGTATATTGTGCTGGGGCGAAATTGTCTTTCTGATAAATAAAGTCTAAAGCATTTTCATTTGCATCTTTTACACTCACTACCCAAAACTTTTTATAATCCGATGGTTTAACTGAACCATATTTATTTATAGTTGCGTTCATAGGTAATATAGTCTGATTGAAACTAAAATTACCCATCGGATGAATTAAGACTTCGCCAGCCGCTAATGCAACATTTTTAACCGATACTGAAATATTGTTTCTCTTTGGTAATAAAGCTAACCAATTATTTACATCATTGATTGCAGCTTCCAGTTCAGGCCAGATAGGTTTATTTGGAATTGTTGGGTTTGCTTCTTCTCCCCATCTTGCATTAACATTAATACAGGATTTGATAAACAATGCTTTAAATTCAACTCTTCCTCTAACTGTCCAAGGTTTAGGACCTGTGAGAGTTAAGTCTAAGTATGCAGTCAACAGAACTGTGCCTCCTGCTCTTATTACTGCCGATGCGCCAACATTTGCAATTAGGTAGAATGGATTAAACTGAATCAAAACATCAAACCAGAACATCGCATTTGCTGTAAAACCACCTTCTTCAGCCAACGCAATTAACCTTGCACCTGTTTGAACTGTATTTGAAGTTATAGCTAAATAGGTTTCCAGTTTAAGTTTAAGTTCCGGTTTATCAACAAGACAAACAGTTAACCTCCTAATATCAGGAAGATTCAAAGGTGGCGGAGTAAATTGTGGATTGAAGCCACCTACTGTTAAAAGGAAAGCAGGTTTATCTCCCCAAATTAAGCGGAAGGCCATATCACCACTCACTGCTAACATATAGTAGGTTGAATCGTACAGGCTGGCATCGAACGAAATGCTTTTCTTGCCAAAATCTATAACTCCTAAAAAGTTTATATTGAGCTTTATAATAGCTACAGGCACCTCTGCATCCGGCAAAACAGCCTTTATTACTCCTAATATTACAATTGTAACAGGAGCCGGTAGTTCTATGATTATTCCTAAATCAACGGTTATAAATGATTTGGGAGCACCCCAGCCAATTTTAGCCATTGGCCCTACTAAGAAACGTCCTTCGCTTGCAGGATAAAATTGTTCTAAATTGCTTATGATGTGGTTCGCATTTTTCACAACATCTTGAGGAAACAAGGTTGATTGCAAATCATCACTTCGCACAGCAGAACGCAGTTTTTCAGTATTTGCAGTTCGGTTTAATCCCAATAATCCACCTACACCGTTTAACGTAAATCCATAACCAAGGGCTATCGGTTCAAAGTCTTCCACAAAAACCAACATCAATAATGAGTACCCTTTTTTGCCTCCGGGTAATCTGGTATTGAGTAATCCCAATACTCTTATAGTTACTTTATCTACAACTTTTAATTCTAGAACTCCAGCATAACGATTATTATCAGGGTCAATTTTTAAATATCCACCTCCTATTACTGATGAAGTTTCAATACTTAGACCAACGGAAGTTGGAGGTTTAAAACCAAGCTTCATATCGAACTTACCCAAATTACCTTCTTCGAATAGGATTCGGTAATCCATACCGATATCCCCAATTGTTAGTGATAATGGGCCTATTTCAGCTTGTATATCAGCTGTAGCAGCGAACGCAAAAGCAGGGTTACTTTGTGGAGAGTAAATCCTTAATTTTATATTATCAACAGTTACAGGACCAATAGCAATTTTTGTAGGAACGCTTATCTCAAATCCTGCATTACCTTTAATTGTTAGCCCATGTTTACTTGACCAGATAACGGAAACATCGCATGTGATTTCTTTATCAACCTTACCTAATACTTTTTGAATAAATCCATCGCCTTCTCCAGCTTTTATTTTTAAAGCAAGTCCTTTTAGATTAAGTTCAAAAATGAATTCCTTTTCACCGTTCATCACATTGACATCAAACTTAACTTCTAAATTTTTAAGGGATAAATTTGATCCCGTCTCTTTTCCTAACAAGAAAAAATTATCTGGGAAATTATTGGCATAAGTTAAGCCAAAGCCCGAGTCTGGGAATTGAGCAGAATCATTAAAAGGATAATCTACAAAAACATATTTAGGATTTATGACAAGTCTGAATTCGTCTACCAGGTTTGCATTGGCCCTAAAAGAAAGAGATGAACTCTTAGTTAGTGGTAATGTCGTCGAAATATTTAACGGGAATATAGGTTTTATAAGGATACCTTCATAATCTCCCGAATTAATTACTTCCTGTTTAAATATTCCAAGAGAAAGATAATGAGGATTATTTGCAATATAAACTGTAAATAAATTTATATTGACAAATCTTCTAGATGTTTTAAAAGGATTGCTAGATAATTCATAATTTTTATTATGAACGATATTAGAATTAATTCCTAAAGCTGTAAGCAACTGATAAATTGTCTCTGCAACTTTATAAAAATCGAAATTATCTGTTTTCCAACCAAAAGTTGATTGAAGTAAAGAAGAAGGATTTTTTATAAGTTCTGGGAATAAGTCATACTGAATAGTTTCTTTAAAATAAGCAGGTCTGCTGCTGGTAGCTTCAATATATTCATTATCTAGTATACCAAAAAAATCAAGCCATCTATATAATTTTGGCAGTTTTAATTTCAAATATTCAATTAAAAGATAATCAAAAAGTCTGTCTTTTATATCATTTAAAAAATTAGTAGAATTAACTCCTGAAGGTGAAGAGTTTAAATTTTTTATCGCATTCCACAAACTTTTAATTAATTCAAATGCATTTTGTATTTCCTTTAAATCCGGCTCTTCATTATCCGAGAATGAATTTATTGCAACCACAGCATCTTCAACAATATCTGCTAAATCAATATAGGGCTGGGGAAGTGAGGTTACATCCCATCCCATGCGGCCACAAAAAATTTTAAAATTTTCTAAATTAGATACCGCTTCTTTCAGCGGTAAGAATGCATAAGATAAATGACCAGCAATTGATGAAATAGTATTTTTGCTCATACTTTAGGGTCGTTATATTTTACATAATCAATATTAAGGTCTTCCAATTTTAGGGGATTTACAAATGAAACCATAATATGCCGGCAAACTGGGCAGAATGTCCTTGTTATATTTGGGTTGGTTTCATATGGATTAAGTATACCAACATTTCTCATTAGGCAATCTCCTGTTGGATGAAATATGTTGTCATTGAATCCTATACCTCTGCCTCCTCCTGCAAAGAGACCAACAACATTTGTAGCATCTATTAGAGGAGCCAGTGGGGCCAAAAGAGTAAAAAAATCTAAACTATTATCAATTTTTAAATGATTTACTTTAGGTTTTTGAGGCTTATCATAGGTCTCAACTATAGTTAAATCAGTATTAAGAGGAAAGAATCTTTGTAAGTCTGTTGTAGGATTATCCGTTGATTTTACAGTCATACTTTTTTGTTGTTGCCCTATCACTCTCCCTACGGTTCTGTTTAATAAATATGAAAATGTATTTGCAATAATTACATAATCCTTGAAATTCCCATTTATAGCAACTTCAAAATCTGTAGTAACTTTAATGCTAGAAGAATTGTAAATTATTTCAATTTCTTTAATTACGGAACCTTGAATTTGCATGGCAGCATCTTTCCAATACCTAATCTCTATCTTATCACCAACTCGTGCTTGGAAATAAAAATAAGTATCAGCCCCGATAATATCTTTTGATCCAATATTAGCCGAAATAGTTCCAAATCCTTCTCTTTTATCATAAATAAGCTTGCACAATATATTACCGGAAGGAGGAGCTGTTATAGGCAAAGTTTGCCCAAAACCAAAATCTTCATAAGCAACTTTAATTGTATATTTATTTCTCTTTTTTGAACCAACAAATTCTTCATTAATATTAACCACTTTTATATCCAAAATAATTTCGGATTCATCTTGTGAGTAAATCCACCATTTATCCCCCACTGTAAACTTATTTATATTCGGAGTATCAACATCATTACCTTCGAACACAAATAAAATAGGAATTTCTGTATCTTGAATAAATGTAAAGTTATTTTTCACTGTACTACTAATTCTTCTGTATCTATAGATTTTTCCATCATTATAAGGATAATCTCTCCCCCATTTTACCTTCCAATTTGTACTATTTAGGGAATCTAAGGATTGCAAATTATAGGCGACAGAATCGAATGTGTTTTGTCCTACCCCATTATCTTCCTTTCCATATTCATCTTCAATAGGGAATGAGTGACTTATCTCATGTGCTACAGTTCTTGCAATTTCTTTGCAGTAATTATTCTGAAGGATTTTTACTGAAATATAATTTGTGAAGAAATCATCCGCATCAATTTTTAATTGCCGTGATGCCGGAGAAGAATATGAAAATCTATTATCCTCTTCACTAAGCGTTTTTAAATTAAATGCTGAAATACCCAAACTATGGTTATTTGCCCCACCTTGATTAACACCACCTGACAAGATTGCAACAAATCCATAATCTTTATTCGTTTCTCCCCATCTTCCCAAAACATTTCCTGTTAACTCATCTTTTAAATTGCCTAATACAGCTTCTAAACCAGTTTTATTAAGTCGGTTTTCATTTAAATTAACTTGTGAAGTCTTAATACTTAAAAAGTATTCATCAAGAATACATCCTAAACCAGACTTATAACCCAGAGCAGTATTAACTTGATTAGGAATACCACGATCTGCAAACTTTTGCCATATTTCAAACATGTCTTCTCTGATTTTTTTATTACCTGTACCGGTAGTGATATATGCATCAAATAATTTTTTCCATTTATCTTCCATGTCTAATAAAGTTCTGGTTTTATCCAGTTGAGAGGGTAATCCAAGTTTTTCTAAAATATCGTAAAGTATCCAGTTACTTGATTGTTTTTGTGGCTTATGGGATGAATCATAAAATGGCACATTAAACATTGGTTGACCAGGAATTGCATATTTGTCTGTAGTGTTTATAGTTCCTATACCCTTAAATGGACAAAGAAAATATCCATCATCTACTACTTTGTTATCTTTATCAAGATAAAGAGAATCAATTTCTTTGATTATATTTTCCATAAACTCTAACTTATTTTCGTCAGGCTTTTTCTGATTCCAAGTAATAGTATAAGTTGATGGTGGTGTATAATTAATATGTGGCTCCGGGAATTCACGTTCAACTTGAATAAGTTCCGTTAAAAAAGTTCCTCCCCTTTCTTCCGAAGGTATAAAAGTTGTCCAGAAGTTTATGCTATCCTTACTTAGTATATCAAACGGGGAGGTAGATTTATCACTACTCATACAATTAATAATTTTGGCAACAAGATTATTAAATAAATTTTCATCTGCTTCTTTAAACCCATCTGATAAAAATAATATGTTTAGATAATTATCAAGGTCATCCCTTTTTTGAACACCTCCAACTAATTTGGCTTTTATTTCACCAAAACCGGGTCTATCTAATAAGGTTGGAATAATTTTTACATTAGCCGGTATTGAAGCCAAACTACTTATTGATGTCGGTCTCAGTGAAGAAGGGATATGTGCTGTTATTTCTGACGTACTATAATCTGTTGCAGAAGGAACAGGAGTAATTCTGCCTGTGTCAGCATTAATAGTCGCATTTGCTGGTGTATCTGATGTCCAACTTATTCCTGGATGATAACTTATATCAGCTACAATACCATCATCAAACTCTGCATATACTGAATATCTAAAGTTAGACGTATTTTTTGGAACATTTAGAGTAGTAGGGGTCAGCCACACATTATTAATACTCTCATGAACATATACGCGAATAGACGTGTAAAAAGTTTTTGGAATTTGAGGAGAAGGGGGGGCTGTTTTTATGCTAATTTCTATAATGAAATTAAAATCTTTAAAATAATCAGGTTCTAAAGGATCTAGAGGTGAAGCTGTAATTGCACCAGTTACTACATTTATTGAAACATCTTTCGCAATTGCATTATTTCCACTTGAAGTAAACAGTAATTTGGGTGTAAATAAAATACCTGATCCAGCGTATCCAAGATCTAATTCTAATGCATTGGTGCCCCCAGGCTGATTAGCTGCTGTAATATAATCTTTTATATTAAAAGTAGTTAACCCATCTATTACACCTAACATACAAACATCAAGTGGCATTGTTGAAATTCCATTTCTTATAACATGTAAATCATATCCGCAATATGGATGGTTTATTTCATCCTCTTGATCAAAAGTTAAGTGAGTAATTGTTGACATATTAATTAATAATAAATAAATTTTGAATTTTGATCTCTTATTTCTTCTAAAATAGATGCACTATATTTAGTCCATTTTTTTAAATATGAAACTGATTGTGTCTTGTGCCTCCTAAGTAAGAAAAAACGCTTTTTTTTAACCACACAAAGATTTGTTGAAGGAAGTTCCTTTTCAAATCCTAACAATTTTCCTTTTTTGTCAAAATAATAAATATAAGCTATTTTATAAGTACTAATTTCAGTAGGTTTATCAAACTTAATATTAGCTGTAGTATATCTGATAACGCTATCTAATATCCCATTATATTCAAAAACTATTACAGTATCATTTTGTCTTAAAAACATATATTTAGACGAATTAAAGAAAGTATCCGCCTTTGATGAATTCACTACATTTATACCATATAGAAAATGATTATGGTTGTCATAAAAATATAAATTCTTAATCGTATCCTTTTCGTTTTTTACTTCAATCGTTTTTGTGATTAATCCTAGTTCATTATATTCATTATTAATTTTTTCAATTAATGTATCAGTTTTGCTAAAAGATATTTTTTGTAAGTTTACTCTGAAGTGCTTGTCAGTGGGAAATGTTATTTCCTTAATTTCAGTAATCTTCCTATAATAATATTCTGAACTTACGCAATTATTTTCAGTGATTCCCTTAACCCATCCGTCCTTAGTAAAATTGATTATTTTTCCAGAGTCAATAATTGGATTGCAGCTTGCCTTTTGAATTATTTGTTTGACATTAACTTTGTTGTATTTCTTCCAGGTATAATCACTTATATGCTCAGGCTCCCAATAAAGAGTTTTTGAAAAGGGAGGGAGTGGTGGCACACTATCAATAGATGGTCTTTGTGCCTCAGCCTTGAAGGATAATACCAAAAGTATTAACGATACAATTGCAGAATAATATTTTGAAAATATACCTTTCAATGTTATTGTTTGATTTATATTTTACATGACTTCAAATTGCAAATTATTTATTCTTCAAAAAGATAATTAAATCTATCGTTTCACTAAAAAATTAATTCTTGTTACATTTCCCAAAGGAAACAAATAACCTATTATTAAAATATCTTTAAATATTCAAACCATATTTCAATATTTATCTCCAAAATAATTAGAAATATCTGCAACTTCTGTATCTTCAAGACAGCGATCATACATCATAACTACCGGTATTTGCCCTTTCCAATACTCAACCGCACCAGAACATCCAATCATACTTGGTTTTGATGCGTTTAAATTTCCAATATCAATTAATGCCCGATGACATAATTTACCATTCACAAAAGTTGAAACTTCTCCTGATGCTCCATTTGCGGGTGGTTTTACGCAAACAGTAAATTGGTAATATTTCAATAAATCACTTATTTCAAAGGCAGACTGATTACCTACATCGGTTGAGGTATTGATAGTATTATTAGAACCAATAATATTTATTTTTGGAGCATAGGTTACCACACCAGATGGTGAAGCCACTAATCTCTTAATGGTTATATTTGAACCACCTAAGTTATTCCCTAAAATGCCATTCTCATAGCTACTTTGGGCATTTGGCAAATTGCCTATCTTGAAAATAACGTGAAATGAAAATTCTGTTTTAGTTGTAAGCCAGCCGTTAATGAAATCAATATAGTCGTCATTACCATCAAACTGCAAAGAATTATTGTAGTATCCTGATGAAGGAGTGCTGAGTGTCGCAAAATTAGTTAATGTTCCATCATTACCGCTGCCACTAATATCATTGATTGTAGTTCCACTACCTGGATAGCTACTTGGATTTGCATCCCAATACATCACTTTCAAACCATTAACAGGCCATTGAATGGTAGGTGTTTCAGCTATCGTATTTTCTTTAGCTGTGATCATATCAAACTGCAAACCGCTATTTCCTTCGCCTTTTCCTATGGAACGTTCACGGCCCATCCATGTATAAATTCTTCCATCATACCACCGGGCTCGTTGATAATTGGTTTTAATCGTAGCTCCTTGTCGTAATATCTCTTCTTCATTTATATGATAAGATGCAACGGGTGTAACATCTAGGCCTACAGATAAAATTGAGGTACGTGGCCTAACATAAGTTTCAGTTAAAAATCCTTCTACAATCCTTCGCAACTTTGCCCTTCTGAATTGTATGTCTCTTTGGCTTTGATCTGTCTTTACAGGAATAAAGGGTATCCAATTTTCAGGAACACTATTGGATAATCTAAAGGCTATATCTGCTGCTGTTTCCTCTAATGTAATTGAATCAATATTAAAGTAAATCATTTCCTTGTTTTTTACCAAATACCTCATCAATTCATATTCGGCATATTTCCCAGGCTTACCTGCATTAATACCATCAGAAATCATTTCTTCCAAACCCCAGACCATATTTGCCATTTCATCACGAATCATCACTACTTTTTCAATTGGTTCGCTTTCCATTTTTTTGACGGCTGACGGTGGAATAAATAAGCGTGTATCGGCAGGTAAAGCGGCTTCACCTCGCTTATTTAATGTGTACATGCTCCATCGTTGCCATGTGTCATCATCCCCAGTTCCGGCAGCATTTATAACTGTTTTTGTGCCAAACACATCCGTTACAACCATTGCTGTTATTTCAGCCAAAGCTCCTACAGGAATCATATGTGGAATTATCATCCAGTCATTGCTGTATAACAAGCCAAACTCCATCATCATCAATTTGGTAATGTCACTCTTTTGTGTCATCATGGTTGCCAAATCAATGTTCTTGTCTTCAAATTCCCACCAGCGACCAACTGGCATCCCTTTAAATTCAATGGGTGAAGGAAGATAAGACGTGATTTCCTGAATAACCATATTCGTGTTGCTAACCGGATGTTGTGAATCTTCGTTCAGTTTGTGATCAACCTTTTCACTAAAATCAAAATCATACCAATCCAATGTTCCACTTTTATGACTATCGGTTAATAATACATCCTGATCCGCATTAGTAGTATTTGCCCTAGGTGCCGACGTTTTAAAATTGTATGTAAGTTGTTCGGGTGACCAATTTGAATCATTACCAGCAGGTTGATAAAAAACTTTTGGAAACCAATTTTTAAACTCTGTTTCTGCTGCATTAATAAATGTCACTTCTAATGTAGTAGGGGCTGGGGAAAGATTTTGAACCATTGATAAAGCTGTTTGACTGGCTAAATCCTTATAAAACGCATATCCATCCATCAATTTTCCTTTGGCACTTTTTATTACTTGTATGGCATCAATGTTTGCTGATTTTTCAAATTCACCGGGATTTGGCATTTGCAAGGGGTAGCGATTTCTGAATTCGTTTTTTATTGCCGCAGGCATTATTGAGCCAAGAAGTTTAATCCAATGTTTACCCATTTGCATGCGAAGCATCAAGTCAGGTATTATTGGCAATTTTTCCACTTCAGTTTCAAGTGGCTTATCATGAAGGTAAGATATTACATCCCCGGATTTTTTCTCGAACCGATTAAGCAATGAAGTCCTAAAAGCCAATTTTACTTTGTTGGCAGTTCCTCCATCTGTTCCTTTAAATTCACCCATTCTCCATTGCTGGGTTAGCATCCACATGGCATCATGTACCTGTGCGCTGATAGTAGATTTAATAGTATTATCTATTGTTTCCGGTTCGAATCGGGTAAAACAAACCGTTGCTGCTGATGTTGGGGCTGTGGCAAATAAGGTTGACATATTTTAATTATTTATATTTTTATATTGTAAGTCCTATTGTCATTTGTCCTCCTGAACTTGGGATAACAAGGGCTGGAGTAATTTGTCCTATTGGATGCTTTGCAGCTTCACTATATTCAACCCCACGTTTTTTTGCTTCATCCAAAGCTTCATTCATTGTGTTGAATAAATTATCCCAATTCCAACTTCCGCTGAAAGATGGAGGCAGAGCCAGGATTAAGCATTGAGGCGGTTTTGCGTTTGGTTGGTCATAATGAAGTGTTATACCGCCTGTTTCTTCGCTATTGGGTATTTCTTCTGTCCAATCATCAATTACAAAACCGGCTTGGAAATGATCCATTGTAGTATTAGTACTGATGTTGTAATAAGATAAAGGTTCAGGCATATATGACATTAAACACAATCGGTCGGCCTTCATATTTTCTTTATCAACTTTTACAGCCATCCATCGGTCTTTCCCATCATCGTTATAAGGAAACTGGAATGGTTTTCTAACCATATTTGTGAGGTTAAAATTAATCGGATCAACAAATCCTTCAGCAAGCATGGTCATCATTTCAAAATCAGCTACTTTTTTTCTAACCCTTGATACGCCTTGTTGCCATTCATCTAAGGTAAATGGTTCGGAGTTAACATCATCAAGCAGTGTATTCGAAGCTAATTTTGCTTTTAAAACAGCTTTTTCCGTATCAGCAAATTTGAATAACGGAAGTGCATTAAAAGACTCACCGAATAAAGCCTTAAAACAGCCTTTTAATTTTTCAATATAGCCCGGCACTTCGTTTGGAAAATCATTTGGAGACTCTGGAAGAGCAAGTGCCAAAATAAGAGCAGTTGTTTCAACAATTCGTTTACCAATTGTTGAAAGAGCAACTTCTGCATCTGCTTTTAATTCTGAAATATATGCAGTGGTATTATTGGTAGTGGCAGGTACTGTTTGAGGTATTCCAAAGGCCGCAGCTTTTAGCATTTCAGTACATAAACTCGCCCAATATAAAGTTAGATTTTCTGGTGAAGTGTTAATATTATTTAGATATCCTAACGCGGTGTTAATATTATTTTTAATATTATTTAAAGCTGTTTTGGCACTGGTTAATCTTGTATAAAAATCAGTTACTTCATAAACTTCAATTATCCCTGATTCTGAACCTACAGCCATAAAATCTGAGGTTTTTAAGGATCGGGACATTTTAATCATCTTTGCAAGGTATTTTAAAAGAGCATGTATTTCAGTCAAAGAATATTTTCCGTTATCGGGATGTACGTCATAGTTGATTGTGATTTCAACTGTTGATTCCAAAGCAGTTGTTCTTAAGGGTAGACTACTATTATCTAAATTAGTTATTCGTGTATAAAATTTTATTCTTTGCGAAAGTTCTGTATCGTCATTTACCAATTCTTCCGGAAGACAATAAATTAAATCAATAGGTTGTAATACCAATTGATTAAGGTTAATTTTTTTAGTTTTAACTGTGCTACCATCAGTATATACAACACCAATCTGAATATTTTGGGGATTAGGAATCAGGTCTTTTAACCAATTATTAATATTAGGTTCTGCTATTGCTCTGGCAACTGAACTTTCTGGCCAACCGGCCGTGTTAGTAGACGCTGTATAACCCGGAGTTGTTGAAACAACCGGAATATTGAGCGTAATACGATTGGTTAAGGAAATACCTGTACGTGGGGTATTTACTATTTGTGCCTGTGGTGGGTTGGTTCCTCCTGAAATGGAAGAAGCTAAAGCACCTGCTGCATCCGGGTTGCCACTTATCACATGAAAAATACCCTCGGCGGTGGCTAGGTCTGCAACAGCATCATAAATATTATTCAAACGATTTACTTCCTTTTTTAAATTAGTTACATTATTAGGTGAAATGTCAAAATTGGAATCAAGAGACAGATTTGTATGAGTGAAAATATTATCATCCTCTTGGTTTAAAAGATAAGCAGCATTATAGGCATTTAATAATGCCATTCCATTGACAACATTATTCGCAGCAATTGTTTCAATTGCAGCTGTTGTCGCTTCTGTATTAGTTCCAGCTGCCAACTTATATTTATTCCTCAGTGGATATATGAATTTGTCTAAATTTTCACCTGTATCTGTATACCTTTCATGCAACGCTCTTTCAAATTCATAACCCAACATTGTTGAAATATCCTGACCGTTCCGAATACCATCAAAAATATACATAGCCATACGGGTACGTTCAGATGAAAGGTTTATTTCGTGCGAATTAGGAGTGTCAACATTTGCCTTTGCCACATAACCAGAACGAAGAACGGCAGCAGCCATAGCATGGTTTTGGGATGGAGCAAGGACGTATCCTTTGTTGTCTTCATTTTCAATTAAGCCGCTTTCATTTAATCCTGTAGGTAAAGTTGGACCTGTATAAGAATTTCGGGTGGTTTTTTTCAAATCTTCCAACCAGCCATAAGCTCCAATATAAATTCCTTGAGTTTTTACAGTTCCATCACTGTTAAGCCTCATATAGTTCAGGCGTTGGTTCATTGCTCCTAATTTCCAGCTATCCAAACGGAAAGAACAAATATCAAAGTGTTCACGTAAAAGCAAATCAAGTTCACCCGTGGGCAGATTACTGATATCATCCATTCCCTCTTTCATTTTTGTTAATATATTGCCTTCCGAATTACCTTCAAATCCAGAACTGGTCATATACTCGCCAACGGTAGTTCCCTCATACAATCTATCAAACATTTCCCAACGGCTTTGGCCTATTGGTAATTTATCTTCAGTTAAAACTTCAAATGGTGCAGGTGGAGGATTATCGACAATAGGCGGTTCGTTATTTACAGGGGTCTCGTTATCGAAATTGATAAATTCATATTCTTTTCTTTCATCTGCCGATACGTTTAATAAATTACATGCTGCCCTAAAATATTCAAGCAATAATGCCTGACGTAAGAATACATATAACAACGCCGTAGGAGCAGTTATACCAGCACCTAAGTCGCTAAAATCTTCTTCGCGTAGTTGGGCTACAGTGCAGTTTCTCATCCACTGTATATAATTAATTCCATCACCAAGGGTTTCCAATTGGCGTGTGTCCGATGGTGGTAAACTATCTATCAACGGCTGCTCAACAAGTTGTTGATTCTGCATGTAATTCATCTGAAGACCAAACGTATCTACATCTAAATCAAGTCCTGTATCTGTTATAAAATTCTGGGCGGCTGTCTGTTGGTCATCATACCATTGGTTAGCCTCCAATTCCATATCGTTAAATACCAAATTGTTCCACATATAAGCCGGGCCAACACCCATCCGTTTAAAGTACTTTGTTGAAACAGCGTGTTTGCCAATTATATCGGCAAAAACTTCCTGTGGGTCTTGTCCTTCCGCTCCGGCATATTTCAATAAGTCAGCTTCTTCACTCCAATATCCATCCACAGCACCAACTTGTTCGCAATAATCATCCAGAAATTTTTTCTTTGGTTCTGTAGAAAGTTGAACAATGTTTTTGAAAGAGGTAATCGGTAAAATACCATAAGGCTGAGTTCCCACTCTAATACTTGGTAAGGCTCCACGGCCTCTAATATATTCCTCAAACATATTTCTTACCTCATCATAAGGATTGTATGTTATCACACTTACGTTATCAAGGTTGGGTGCCAAAATTGTACTAACCACATAACCAACAGTAGCCGGATATAACAAGAAATTAACGGTCATGGCATTTTTTATATCATATCCATCTGCATGATATATATGCTCGAAAGTGGCTAAATCTATACCCAGAGCTTCCGCCAGCCTTTGGCCATCGGTTTTATTCTCTTCTACATTGGTTATATTTTCAGGTTGTGTGTAAGTATCGTCCCTCAATAATGGTTCTTCACACTCAATTTTATAGGTAAGTTCGTTTCCAAACTCAAATGTGCTGTATCCTGATGTTTTTTCCTCTGTATTTTTTGTAGGAGTAGCTTGTTTTAACAAACTAAAACCAGAAACGTAATGATGGTTATCAATCAATTCTTCCACAATATTTTTTCCCTGAGTGGTATCGGTTAGGGTTTTTACGCCCAGTACCACAACTCTTTCAAAACCATCCGCATATTGGTCTGAAGTCAAGTTTATTTTAATTCCCATACCAATATCAATGGCTTCCTGAAAATCAATCATCCATTTCAATTCATCCGAAGCAGTAATGTCGCTTCCTGTTTTATTGAGACTTGTGACATCGTTCGGGTTAATACCTACTTTTACACTGTAAGGGATTGGATTTGTAATACCCTCAACATCGGGAACAGGATTGGCAGCGTCATATAGGCTATACAAACTAACTACAAACCTGTCGGGCAATACCCTTGTATGAGGTTGTTGAGTCCATGTATTATACTTTGTGTTATAAGAAGTTTGTGAAAGTTTAAAGGCTGCCCAAGCGGCTCTGTGATGACCCAAAACCCTGCAAAGCGTATCCCACGCATTTATTTTTTCATTTGCAGTTGCTGTGCTACTATTTTTTATATCTAAATATTTAGTTCCTGCATCTATTTCAGGTTGGCTTAATGCTGCTTCATGGGTTTCAATTGCCACATCATCCGGGAAAAATCGGACCCAAAGCTGATAGGTGGTACCACTGTGATAAAACTGTGTTTCCACCCTAACCGGAAATAACAATATTGGAATATCATCACCCAAATTGGTTAATACACTTTTGTAATCCAAATTGGCAAATTCGCCCATGTGGTTATCCAGATTTGTATTTGAGGTATTAATATCGGATTTCGTATCCGTAATATTTTGGGTTAGCGAAGTTACCAAAGCAGTATCTGTGGAATTAGGCGTCTGCGCTGATGTTACAGCATCTACAATTCGCTTGTTTACCTCTTTCAGTTGCTCAGTATCTGCGAGCAGTGCCCCATGATAGGTTGCAAGATTTTCTAACTCTGAATCCGTATTGGTTTTTATGTCGTTATATGTTGGCATAGCAAGGTTTTTTTGTTTTAGTTATTTTCAGTAATGATAAGTTTACCTGTGATTAAATTATTTTTCTCTTGTAAAAGCTTAAAGTAATAAAGACCATCAGGCAGTCCTTCTCTTTTAAGTAATATAGTTTGTCCCGAAATTTTTTCGATTTGCTTTACAAGTTGCCCATTGGTATTGTAAATATTAAGGGTTGCATCCTTTAAATATATATCTGTTATAAGATTCGTATAACTCGAAAATGGATTAGGATTGATTGTAAAAGATGAACTATTTAATCCATGTAACCCTGCCGGATTCTTAACCACTAATGTTTTTGTTGCTGTATCCGAACCTTTGGTATTTGTTGCAATTAAGGTCATCGTATATTTCCCGGCTGCACTGAAACAAATATTGGAAGGATTTTGTAAAGTAGAAGATGATGAATTGCCACCCTGAAAAGCCCATTTCCAACTTGTTGGGAAATTGGAGGAATGGTCTGTAAAATTTACACACTCATTTATTTTAATAGTATCCTTGCTTTGGATAAACGAAGCAACAGGGGTAATAAATTGAGTTTGGCCATTCAGAAAAAGAATATAAAATGCACCGGCATTTGTACCTGCTTCTCCATCGCTTGAAGCATCTGAAATCATATCTGTTATACCATCTCCATTTAAATCTCCGACTGAAGTTAATGAAGTACCAAAAACATCTCCAGGCTTTAATACTGCTTTAAATCCTCCGGTATCTGTAGTTATTTTTTGAATTGATTTACAAGTTCCATTTGATTTTAAAAAAATATTCCATATAGCACCGCAAGATTTATTATAAGAAATTGCGGAAACTGAAATGTCGGTAACACTATCTCCGTCCAAATCCTCTAAAGAACAAACTGCCCATCCAAATTGTCCATAATTTTGTAAACTGTCACTAAAATTACCACTAGTTGAGCTAATTTTAGAAACACTTTTTATTGTTCCATCATTATTTAAAAACAAAATTCTTAAAGACCCACGACCAGTACCTCCTTCATTACCATTACCTAAGCTGACGAGTATATCATTTACGCCATCCTTATTAAGATCACCAAGTAATGCTATTGCTTGACCAAATCTTCCATCTATCTGTAAAGATGATAATAAAGGACTTGTTGAATTAAGCTTTTTATATGATTTAACTGTCCCATCTGTTTTTAAAAACAATATCCATACAGATCCAGTGAGTCCGCCCTTATCTTCAACAGCCCCTACAGCTATATCGTTTACACCATCTTTATCTAAATCGCCAATCATACAGACTGATCTACCAAAATCATCTTCTGAGTTAATTTGGCCCTTAAAACCAGATATACCCTCTGCTATACGCGAATACTGCTTTACTGTTCCATCACTCTTTAAAAAAAATATATAAATTTCACCACCAAATTTATTTGATAATCCATGATTACCTACTACAATATCATTTACGCCATCCTTATCAAGATCCCCTATTGAAGAAATTGATTGGCCAAATCCTTCAATAGAATTTGGAGTAAAATTAGTTGGCAATCCCCCTTTTCCTTCTGAAATTTCAACTGCAGATTTAATACTACCATCACTATTTAAAAAACAAATTAAAATTAATCTTCGTCCTTTACTTGAATTGTAGCACATAGTTGCAATATCACTGTTCCCATCCTTATCAATATCACCAATATTTGCTAGGGTACTACCTAAGAATTTTATATTAGTCATATCGATTCCTGAAAATCCAGTATTATTCTTTGTGATTTTTAAAAAGGATTTAACTGTACCATCCTGAGCTAATATTTCTAATCCTGACAATAGAAATATAATTAAAAATATACCTTTTATCTTATTCATATATCTAACATATCTTTTGCATGAACTGCAAGCATAGCTGGAGAACGATAAGTTGCATAAGCTATATCTGCAGCATTGGATCCCCAATGAATATCAGCGTTATTCCAAGTTGTTTGCGGGTCAGCCATAGTAATTCCTAAATCGGTATTAATAAATTTTATGCTTTCTACTGTCCCCCCCATATGACCCCAATTCAATTTATCCCAACCTTGAATATTAGTAATTTGAGGATCTATTGGAATATTCTCATCAAATTCATCCAACCCAAAATGTATCTCCCCTGCTATTTCTTCAAAAACAAAGAACCATCCTGGCTTGCTCATATCAGGACTTGTAGCTTCTACATCCGTGCCTTTCACTTCTTCAGGAGTTAAAGCAAATCCTATAAAAACAATATCAGACACTCTTGCCATAAATAGGGGTAGTTTAGTATCACCATTTGTAACATTATAATCTTTAAGTTTACGTGGTAATGTAACATCTTCCGCTTGAGCAGTATCAAGACCCCATTTCGCTTTATTGGCATAGATTAAAGTATTAGGATATTTTTTTAATAATTCACCTCTTACTGTTAGTAACAATAAATCCGTTGGATAACCACTTGGTCCGTTTTTACCTAATTCTGAAAGGGCTGTTCCGGCTGTATTTTTCCATTGGTGTATAGGTTTTATACTTCGGGTTTTATCATAATTGCTTCCACTTGTATCGGTATGGGTTGTAAAATACGATTGCCAAAAGCGCATAAAAACTGTTCCCCTTTGGTCGGTAGGAAATTCACGCCATAACAACTCACTTGCCATCTCATGGTTTAATCCAAGCATATAAGCTTCAATAACATTTTGATTTGGTTCTAAAATACTCAATGAATTTGCAGGTACATTATTTAGACCAGGCATCAATAGGTCTGGAGAAATATCATACAAATCTTTAAACATTGGTATTTCAATGCGAGGGGCTTCAAGTATTAATTCGAGAGCAGAAAGAACCACCGCTTCACCATACACGTCACTTCGCCCTACCAATTTTTTTGCAATATTCAGGATAGTTGTGGCCGGGTTAAGACCATCCGTAATATTGGTTTTAATGGTTGAAAAAACGAGTGTATTCCCCGTAGGAGGTTGCGTGGAGGGTGAGGAAAGTAGGGTATGAACATTTGGAACAGCACCCAAATATCCTGTTGCTGCCCCGCTTGCCGGAGAACTTGGCCAAACTACCGGTGAATAATAAGTACCACCTGGTTTTGTCAAAACAAAGGTTGATCTTGTAGGTAAGCCCAGAGTATAGGATGACGTAATATAGGAAGAAGATAAAATGGTATAAGCCGACATTCCCGTAGGTGCGGTGTATGTTTTGGCCACGGAACTATTCCCGCTGTTAATGCTATTTATAATATTTGCAGTATTAATGGATTGAGTGGTGCCAACATTTTTTGCAACAAAACCTTTAGGTCGTGTTATACGTCGGAATGCACCTGTGAAGCAACCCTGTGGAACAACACTTTCCTGCGTTTCTTTATAAAGAGTATTGTTGGTTGATACTACAATTCGTGGATGAACCGTATTTGTAAAACTTATCAGTTCATCTGCATCAGCAGTTACAAAAGTTCTGTTATAAACAGAAGCACTGGCTTCCTTTGCCAATTGTAATTGCCTGATTATTTTATTGGCTTCTTCTATTTTATCCACTTGTTGCCAAGCGAGGTTCATAAATTCTTCCTGTCGTTTTTTTACAACTTGTGACCCAGCACCTGCAAAAACCCTATAAGAAGGATCGAGATTTATTTTGTGCAACCAATCACCTGATAAATTATCAAGGTGATCAACTTTAGCGTGCCATCTACCATAAATTGGTGGTGCTATTTCAGGGTCGTCAGTTGGGTTTGTCTGTGAACTTTGATATGGAGAATTTAATTCAATAAGGAATTTATCAATAAATGCTTTTTCACTTGGGATTTGAGGTGCTGGTGGTGTAGGTTGGATTGGATAAGGTATTTCCCATACATCATCGGCTGGAGCAATGGGTTTAACCGCACCATAAAGAGGGATTTCGTTATTATTTGCGAAACCTTTTAAATTAAGTATGCCTGGGTTTTGCACATCCAAACTCCTCTTTCCGACATCATCAATGGTGAGAGCTTTTGGTTCGAGCAACTCAACCAAATACTCAAAATTACCAATACTTCCTGTTTTAAAAAACCATTCGTAGTAAATTGGAAATTCTTTGTTGTTATCTGTCCCTATCCATGCAGGTGATAAAGCGTTAGGAATTGTACCGGTGGTTGGAATATTTTGGCCTAACCCGGCCAACCTTCCTAACTCAAAGGTTGGAATTACAAACGCATAATAGGCTGTATTGTCGTCCAATCGCCTTGGACAAAGAAGACGACTTACCGCTTTATTGGGGTCGGCTTTTAAAATAGTATTTAAATTATTTACCGCAACCTCTATATGATCTTCATCTACCAAATCTTCATTAACATGAACATGTCCCCATGCAAATAATTGTGATGTATCCTGAAAAATATTTGCTGCCGCCTGTAAAATTTTAAAGGAAGGATTAACGCCATTAAATGGCATCCGTTCAAATTCATCTTCTTTAAGCACAACTAATGTTACCCATGGACTTAATCTCTGATTCCTATCAGTTCCAGAAGGTGCAGCCGGTGTATAACGCCACAAAAAATCTTCATCGTAAAATTCAATATAGGCTAAATAATTAGGCTCAAAATTGGTAATCCAGTTTTTTGGTTCTGTCCTAACTACTGCATCCTGACTTATTCCCAAAATATCGAAGGGGCCGTATAATTTTATCTCCTTGGTTTTGTCAAATTCAGCATCTGCCCCACCACCTATGGGGCTTCCCTTGAATTTAACATCCATTGTTATTGAAGCTCTTACTGCGGGAATACCCGTAGTACCTCCTTCTATATTTTGTATTCCGCTTGTGAGACCTTGTCTCAACCATGGTAAAAAGCTGTATGATGCTGGCATTTTTTTAGTTTTTAATTTTTTATAATTCGCAAGTTTCTACTACAAATAATTTATTTTCCTGACTTTGGTTTGAATTTACAACTGAATTCAAATACTGATTGGCTGATGCGATGCTGTCAAATGTTGTGGAATCGTAGGAAGCCATGGTGTCTTTTACTGCCACCTTGTATTGATTGGTATTGATGTTGCTTGTTGCAGGTGCATCATAGGGTAAACGGTTTTTAACCGGTGATTGTGCTGCGTTAGCCACATCTCCATGCAACAACATCGTATTGAATAAATCTAAAGGTACATCGCGTGAACTTGTAACCGGCGGTTTCATCCTTCGGTCTATAATTTTCTCCTCATGACTCACATCTCTTTTAACCCAATGTGAAGATTTCAATGCTTCTGTACCTACTTTTATTCCGCTGTCAAACTGTTCGAATGATTTTTTTGACAACTTTTCCTGGTCACTCATTTGGGTATATTGTGCAGGGGCGAAATTGTCTTTCTGATAAGTAAAGTCTAAAGCATTTTCATTTGCATCTTTTACACTCACTACCCAAAACTTTTTATAATCCGATGGTTTAACTGATCCATATTTATTTATGGTTGCATTCATAGGTAATATAGTTTGGTTGAAACTAAAATTTCCCATCGGATGAATTAAGACTTCCCCAGCCGCTAATGCAACATTTTTAACCGATACTGAAATATTGTTTCTCTTTGGTAATAAAGCCAACCAATTATTTACGTCATTGATTGCTGCTTCCAGTTCAGGCCAGATAGGTTTATTTGGAATTGTTGGATTTGCCTCTTCTCCCCATCTTGCATTAACATTAATACAGGATTTGATAAACAATGCTTTAAATTCAACTCTTCCTCTAACTGTCCAAGGTTTAGGACCTGTGAGAGTTAAATCTAAGTATGCTGTCAACAGAACTGTGCCCCCCGCTCTTATTACTGCCGATGCGCCGACATTTGCAATCAGGTAAAATGGATTGAACTGAATCAATACATCAAACCAGAACATCGCATTTGCTGTAAAACCACCTTCTTCAGCCAATGCAATTAACCTTGCACCCGTTTGAACCGTATTTGATGTTATGGCTAAATAGGTTTCCAGTTTAAGTTTAAGTTCCGGTTTATCAACAAGACAAACAGTTAATCTCCTTATATCAGGAAGGTTCAAAGGGGGTGGAGTAAATTGCGGATTGAAGCCACCTACTGTTAAAAGGAAAGCTGGTTTATCCCCCCAAATTAAGCGGAAGGCCATATCACCACTCACTGCTAACATATAGTAGGTTGAATCGTATAAACTGGCATCGAACGAAATGCTTTTCTTGCCAAAATCTATAACCCCTAAAAAGTTTATATTGAGCTTTATTATAGCTACAGGCACTTCTGCATCCGGCAAAACAGCCTTTATTACTCCTAATATTACAATGGTAACAGGAGCCGGTAGTTCTATGATTATTCCTAAATCAACGGTTATAAATGATTTGGGAGCACCCCAGCCAATTTTAGCCATTGGCCCCACCAAGAAACGCCCTTCGCTTGCAGGATAAAATTGTTCTAAATTGCTTATGATGTGGTTAGCATTTTTTACTACATCCTGAGGAAACAAGGTTGATTGCAAATCATCACTTCGTACAGCAGAACGCAGTTTTTCAGTATTTGCAGTTCGGTTTAATCCCAATAACCCACCTACACCATTCAAGGTAAATCCATAGCCAAGAGATATTGGTTTAAAGTCTTCCACAAAAACCAACATCAATAATGAGTATCCTTTTTTACCCCCTGGTAATCGTGTATTGAGTAATCCCAATACTCGAATAGTGACCTTATCTACAACTTTTAATTCTAGAACCCCGGCATAGCTGTGTCCTTCAGGATCTATTTTGAGATAACCGCCTCCTATGATTGTGGACGTTTCAATGCTTAGACCTACTTCGGTTGGAGGTACAAATTTTAATTCGACATCCCCTAAACCAAGTTGCCCCCCGTTTTCAGGAAAATTAACTACTGCCTCAAAGCCCAAACCTTCGGCAGATGCTGTTAGGGCTGCAATATTCAAGGCAGCTCCCATTAGCGTAGTTCTGATTTTTAATTCATCATCATCAACTTTTGCATTGATTCTGATTTTATCTATTTTTAAAAGTTTTTTATCCTTATCATCAGATTTTTTATGAATAGGAATAATAATTTCCAATCCAGAATCCTGATTTCCGCTAATTTTTGTTCCATTTTTCCAACCTATACCAACATCAAACAAAATTTGTCCATTTGATGAAAACACTAGGTTTTTTACTTCCACTGTGTCTGGAAGGAATTTTTTAGAGAAAGGATCTGCTGAGTTTACCACCAAAGACCCACTAAAACCAAAACTTTTTACATCATCTATTTTTGAAACCAATAACGAATTAAGGGTTACTTTAACCTTATTATTATCTACAATAGCTTTTCCCTTAGGGAAAGAAGCTTCTATAGAATAACCATTTCCAATGTCAACCTTAATTTTTATAGGCTGGCTCAAAAAAGGCAAGGTAAGCTTTCCAATAATATTGCTCTTAACTAGAGAGTTTTTCTTAAATGTTAAAAACAGTGAATCTAAACTTACTGAAATTTTATCAGTAATATTATATGTAAATAAATCAGCCGGAGGAGTTGCCGTTGTAATGCTGCCATCATCTTCAACCTTATAATAATGATCTTCTATGTCTCTTATGAAGGTTTCTGTTCCTTCAAGAATTATTATTTCAGTTTCATCTTCATTTGTTCCTGTTACTGTAATTTCTTTCGTATCGCTATCGTAAGAAATATCAGATGTGGTTTCTATTTCAAAATCAACATAATGTTCAAAAACGGCTTCCTCAATTCCAATTTTTCCCGAAAATCCACCTTCACTTCCTATGAGTACATTCTGAGCAATAATGT
Source organism: Bacteroidota bacterium (assembly GCA_947468275.1). Taxonomy (GTDB): domain Bacteria; phylum Bacteroidota; class Bacteroidia; order NS11-12g; family UBA9320; genus JABWCE01. The sequence continues at coordinate 118,691 of CANIKO010000009.1, read as the reverse complement.
TAGCAGTACCGGTTGTTTTTGCCCAAGGTAAATAGACTAAGGCTTCCTCAATAAAAATTCCTTTAAAGGATTTAGGCCTTTCATCGTCATCAGCCGCTTGAATATTTGTATCTTCTCTTAAATCAATTTCAGCTCCGTCTATTTGAATTCTCATTGGTGTATCACCAATCTGCGATGGGGTAAGTTCCGCTGGATTTGAACCAATATCAAATACCATTCCTTCTTCACTGCTAAATGATAAACTAGCAATATCAATTGTTAGCAAACTTTGTTTATCCTCCTCCACTTCAGAAGATGGATCTGATGCCGGGCCATCAAGGGGTTTTAACATCCAGGTAGGAAACCCTATTCCCAATTCAAGGGTATCAATAGCAGCCTTAAATTTTGGTGTAGCTAAATCAATTAAATTATCAATACCAATTGCACCAAGCCATTGATTGAATAACAAAGAAGCATTATCCACAGAATCTCCATTGTTCTCACCTGTAATAAGGTAATCAATGATATAGTTTTTGGGGTCAACTGCTTGTGCCTCCATTTGAGTTACTATATCCTTAGCTGCATCTAAACCGGTTGTTGAAGGTACCGTTAACGTTGCGGTTATTTCAGTATTATCGTTAAAGGCAGTAACAAAATCATTAATTGGCGTTGATGAATCGCCATAAAATACATTTATACTTGAATCTATTAATTCAAAATCTTCTGGGCCCACCATTTCCCACAATAAATTAAAAAATACAAGCGGGTCTGAAAGCAAGTCTTCAGGATTAAATGCTTTAGCGTATTTTAATAATTCCCACCTATAAGTTAATGAAACGGGTATTTCTGTAGTACCGGTTGTGTGTCCAGGATTTAATAACAGCGACATTCCTGAATCTCCCCCAATATTCAACCCTAACTTTTTATATAATACAATAGTTAGTTTATGATAACCTGCATCACCGCTAAGGCTGCTTTCAAAAAAGTAATCTTTGTAAAAAATCCCCTCGGTAATATCACCAATTAAATTAGCAATACTTTCTGGCAGTTTATCAACCGGAATCAGGTCTTTTATTTGGGGATTATAAGAATTTGCTACTGTCATAAACTAAATAATAAGTATATAAAAATAATATTCAAGAGCACCTTGAAATACTGCAAAAAAGTAATTCTTTTTATTCATTTTCTTAATATATTCCAATGAACTTAATGTTGGATTACTAACATTATGTATGCAGTGACATAACTTAAGCTGTTTATTATTTAATAAGTTATATAAGCAAATTGAATTTGTATTACTACGAAAGTTTCCACTATTAAAAATAAAAAGTAATGATTCAATTTCTTTGCCACTGTATATTGGATAATAAAATTCAAGCGTATCATCGAAATATGAAGTATCATTTATACCAAAATAATTAGTCTTATAAATTTTTCTCTCATAATTGTCATACTTTTCTCCTAATGGACGTGAATAACGGTAAGGATCATAGTAATACCTTATTTTACTTTTTAAAGTTGTATCTTTCATAATAAGTACTGTAGTGTCAATTACTTCATAGGTCAATAACCTATATGGATATGACTCTAATTTTCCGGATTTTGTAAATACATAATCCTCATTTCCCAAATATAAATAAAACGTTATCTTTAGGTTTTTAGCTGAGGTATCAATTGCAATGGAATCGCAATTTGAATCTAAATTTGGAGCCAAATTAAATTCTTTTAAATGCCCAAATCCATAACATTGTGCTTTTGCTTTAGTGTAAAACAAAACTGATATTAGTCCAATACTAATGCACTTTATTAGAAATTTACCCCTCGATAACATATTGGTAAAAAAAGATTTATATAATATTGAATTGATTTTAACCGCCATACATTTGAACTGTTAGTTGCATAGTTGGTTGCAACTTCGATCAGTTTATTTACACTTTTTGTTCTAATTGCGCTTTCAAGAGCCAATGCTTTTCGTTTACCTTTTGTCATAGGGCCTTGATATTGAATCATTACCATTACAAACTTTTCAGCAAGATTCATTCTATCGTGCAGGGAAGCGTCAATAGATTCTTTTGCTTTCTGAAAATAATCAACAGAAAATATATGGGTATAATAATTAGGATAATTAGTATTAAAATCCGGCATTTGAAATAACATAAGCCTATCATTAATATTATAAAATAATGTTGCAGCAGGTCCGGCTTGTATTCCGAACGCATACCTAATATCTTTAATAAAATCACTTTTACTAAATCCGATGTGATGTCTACTTGGTTTCAACCAATCAAGCGGATCATTTGGAGCTGCAGGATCAGGACCAAAAATTTTGTTTATTTTAGTTTCAAATTTATTATAAATTGTTACAGCTTTACTTCTGACTTTCCATCTATCCCATTCTTTTTCAGGTAAGATTTTAATTTTATTTTGGGCAAAATCACCATCATGAGGATAATAGAATATATTGTGCTCATAGACTCTGAATACCCTATGGATTTTTGGCTTGGACTTTGAATTTGGTTGGTTTATATAACCTGGAGGAGGTACAAATCGTCTTTGTATTTTAACTCTCCATCCTGCAGTATAGTTGGATACACCGCTATTAGTGATTGCACTAATAGCAATAATTTTATAATTAGATATTTCTTTAAGTTCCAAAAGGCTCAATATTTTTGTTTTTAATTCTTCATTACTCGAATTAAATGAAATTGAATCTGAAAGACTACTTCCATAATGAAGCTTAAAATCACCTGTTACATTGTTTAATTTTAAAATATCCAATTCTATTTCGTAAAAATACCCATTTGGTTGACTTGCACCAATATCAAATCCAAATCCAAAAGTCAGTCCGGAAAGATTAGGAGTTGCAATTTTTTCAAACATTCTAAGTTTACCGGGAAAAGGACTATAATATGTTGCAAAAACAGCTGGTTGTCCATTTTCAACTCCTCTTTCAATTTTAAGATTCTCAAGTTCAAATCTTTCTAAGTTTATATCTTCATATCCACTATAATAGAGTTTTACATTTAATGTCCTTGGAGTACTTCCCAGAGTTTCGACAACAGTTTTTTTATTAGAAATAATACTAAAGGTACTACCTGTCAACGGTTGAACAATTTGGTTTTCTCCATCAATTAATTTTATTCGTCTTTTTTTATATACTGGCTTTGGTAAATCATTAATGTTATTAGGCTTATTGTCCATATCAAAATCACCAACCAAATTATTAGGAAAATGTATCGCACGTTTATAATTACCAGGATTATTTTCAGTTAGAATAGTAATTAAATAGTAAATCGGCTTTGCTTTAATAACCGCCTGTTGATTCAATTCTGCGGAACCATAATGTAAGTCTTTCCAAACCTTAGTTTCAGGTTCATTTCTGTTATTAATTATATAATAATCAAAAGCGTTTTGTCCGGAATATGAAGATATATCATTACCAGCATTGTCACAATGAACTCCACTTGAATTTACTTGTTCACCTGCCTGATTTAATTTTTTCAGTCCAGACCCCGAAGCACCTCTAATATTATTTCCCATTACTGACCATGATGTGCCTGAAACACCTAAAGGATTAGTATATTTAGTGTTTAAACCACTATCTTTATATGGAAGTCTAAACATAACATAAAAAGTTAATTTATCAAGTTCAACTTTAGTAGCATCCCATGATAAAGTATTACTACTACTATAAAATCCAGCTAATTCAGCCACTTTGGACTTAGCCCTAATAAGACCGCTCTTGGAGCCTGGCTTAGAAATAATTAAGGCATCAATAGTCGTTTTTACATCATCTAGGGTATCTTTAATTAGGTCAGTAATTGTACTATTTATAATAGTCCCTATTAAATTGGTATTTATGTTTAAATTCAAGTACGCTGTCGTGGTTGAAATACTCGAACTTGATGTTGAGGATTGACTAGTATATACCATAAGTATTAATATTTATGCCTGTTGCTGTTTCCTTTTTTTGCAAATTTCCACTTACTTCTTCAAGCCCTCTAAGAACAAGCTCAAACTGCGTGTAGGGATTATTAAAGTCGTCAAATCCTTGTGCAACAATTGATACACCAAGATAAACTCTGTAATTTAGCGTGAAATTTGTTGATTTAAGTGTCTGTATTGATGCCCACTCTGTTTTACTTAATGAAATAAGTGCTACGTTTTCAAAATAGACTTGATTAAAAACATCAGTACTTTCATCCTCACTTTCCTCGTTGATTTCATTACTTTCAAATTTATAATAGGGATAATTTGCAGCCCCAATTGTTGTATTCCCAATTGAAACGTTAATGTTTTTATATTGAGAAGCCAATATTTTTAAGAATTCAGTTTCGGTGCTGTCCTCCAAACTTGATAATGATAGTTTATCATACTCTGTTTCTCGGGTTTTGTTTCTATAAAACGATGGATAGGCAAATAATGTTATATTGTTAGCGTCTTCGGCAATACCAACATTAGCAGTGTAATCAGTATCATAATCTTCTTGTCGGTCAATATATTTATCCTCATAATAAATCTTTGTTCGAACCTGGCTGCTTATGGAAAATGGAATTACCATATCAAATGGGGCAAATAACTGATCAAGATAATGTTCCATAGGAATAGTTAATTGTCCTAAATTAGATGTTGGGGTAGGTAGCTGTCTTAAATATTTAATTTGATAATATGATGCAATAGGTGTGGTTCCTGATCCACCGTTATTATTAGGAGTAATTAATGAGATTTCTTCGCAATAACCACCGCTAATTGCAGGTTCAAAGAATTTTTTTGCATTTTTTAGCCTTTGAAATTTGCTTCCCTTTTTAAATGCTCTACTATAAAATACCAAAGGTTTTGGATTATCCTTTTCTGGAATTTGAAACCTAATGTAGTTTTTGGTAGTTGTGTTTCCAGACGCAAAAGCACTTATTGTCAGAATTGGCCAATCATTCGTGTAATAATTCAATGTTGTAAGTGAGCCTGTTTCTGCAAACAAAGCTTTAATCTCTCTGGCGGAGCCTGTTCTATAATTTTCATAATAATCAATGGAATAGCCATGCTCATTTCTTATATCCAGATAAACCTTATTTTTATTCGTATATTTATCTAAAACATCGTCATAAATATCATTACCTTCCAATGGAGAAAATTCGTCATCAATAAAGACCTGTAATTGAGAAGTATAAAATGATCCAAAAAATGCAGCATCATCCATGTACGATAGAACTGTTTCTTTTTTATGGTAATATTCAAACTTTTCAGCTTGAGTTGGACTTGATAAAGGGGATATTGAAATTTTTGAATCTAATTCCCTGGCTAAAGCAAATGTATGAGTATTATGGTATTGCTCAAATGCAATCAATATTCCGAATTTTGTACTATCAAATTTACCTATTGTCCAACCAGCATTTACTTTAGGTAATTGATAAGAAGTATCATCAGTAAAAAAAGCTTTGTCTAAATTATCAGTATTTGCAGTTGTAAATGGTGAAGATGCACTTGCTGTAAACCCTATACCGAAACAATTTGAGGATGGAATTAGATTAGGGGTTGCTGCGGCAGTATTAATAAGCGTTTGCGATGCCCATATACTAGCCGTCAGATCATTTTTTGTGGCTACCGCAACCTCATTTCCACTTATAAGTTCAGATTTTAGTATTCCCTTATAAATTATGAATGCAATTTTGGGTAAATCCAAATCTGGTTGAACGGATGGTTTTAGAATGATATTAACTAAATTGCTATTGCCCGCAACCTCCTGTAATAAAATAGTACCGGAAGTAATGGCAAATGCTTTAGGGTTGGAAGAGGCAGAAAAAAGGTTGTTTAATGAATATATATCATTCGGAGAAAGACTATCTGACCCGAAGACAGAATTCTGACTGCTCAATAGTTCGGGTTCAGTATAAAAATAAAAATCACTCATTATAAAATTTATTTAAATCATTATAAAGTTTCTTTGTTTATTCTATATAACTCCAATTACAAATAATTTATTCTATAAAAAATAGTCTATTCATAAAGCCTAATTTTCTATCAAAAGTGAGGAAAAGAAAATGATATATTTCAACCGTTCCTAAAAATGATATAAAACTACTACGTTTTATAGTAGTAAACTACTATGTTTTTTAATCAAAATATTATTTCGATGATAATAAGATGACAAATCGTGAATGTTAAATTGAAATACCCACAAATTCAAGAACATTAAGAATGCTTTTAGGAGAGATTTTTGGCTGATTTAATGAATTAATAAATCAGGTTTACACCCTCTTTATTTTTCAAATGGAACGAAAATAATTCTATATAACGAAAATCCCGTGTTCAATGGCATATAATACCACGCCAACGGTATTATCAACCCCGATTTTCTGCATGATATGGCTACGATGGTTATTAACCGTGGAATTAGATACACAAAGATAATTGGCTATATCATTGGCCGTATGTTGCTCACACAATAGCCGGACGATTTCTATTTCACGTTTACTTAATCTAGGCTCTTTATTTACTGAGTTTAATAAAGACGATTTGTTTACGCAATGGTCTGCCCATATTTTATATACTTCATCCGTAAAATATTGTCTTCCCTCAGCAATTATATTTAATGCTTTAATAATCTCATCTTCTTCGGCACTTTTTAATAAATATCCATTTACACCCATTTCCAATATTTCAATAATTTGTTTTTTGGAGTCAATAAACGTAAGAACAATAATTATTGTCTTTGGATATTTTTCTTTCAGTATTCGGGCAACAGTTAAACCATCCATTACAGGCATTGAGATATCCAGAAAAACAACATCATATCTTAACTTTTTAAATGCATCAACAGCTATTTGCCCATTTTCAGCTTCATCGCAGGTTTTTACAAATTTTAAGCCTGAAATAATTTTGACTATCCCTTTTCTATAAATAGGATGATCCTCGACAACTAAAGCATTTATAGTATCATTCATAGATGAATATTTTAATCTGTATTTACTGCTATTTTCGCTTTAAACCCTTTGTTTCCGTCTATTTTAATAGTTCCATTCATTAATCCAACCCGGGTTACAATATTTTTCAGGCCAATTCCTGATGTTTTTTGATCCTTTTTTTTAAAACCAATACCATTATCGCTATAAGCAAGTTCCAGTTCATGTTTTTGAAAATTATACAATAAAACTATGCTTATCAAATTGGCTTGGCTATGTGTTTTGGTGTTAGAAATAAGTTCTTTTATGATTTTATAGAGATGAGCTTCTGTTTTATCATTAAACACTTTGCCTTCGCAATTTGAAGTGAATTCAATTTTAATTTTTCCTTTGTAAGTATCTATAAGTTCCTGTATAGAATTGGACAATCCAAACTTAGTTAGTATAAGTGGTGCAAGATCATGAGATATCCGCCGGATATCCTGAATAATCTTTTTTATTGTAAGCTTAGCTTGTTTCTTTACTTCTAAAATGTTTGGCTCCTTTGAATTTATTTCATCTATTTTATGAATAAGGGAGGCCAAATCTGGTTTCATTTCATCATGTAAATCACGTGATATTCTTTCCCTTTCATTATCCTGACCAACTATCAAATTATTTAATGCTTCCTTCTGTTTTAATTTCAGGCTTTTATGATACTTACTAAATAACAAAAAAAACGATGAACCCATTACCAGTAAAAAACAGGAAAATACTATAATTAGTTCAATGGTTAGTTCGTTACTTTCTTTCATAAAAACTCATTCCATACATAACATTACAAATAATATTTGCCGTCGTATTAATTATAGTAAACGCCACAGCAAACAACTTAATATTAAAACTATCGCTCAGTAAAATTGGATAAACATAGATAAATAATATGAATAAGTAATATATCAGCCTTGCAGAAGCAATCCAAAACAGGTAATTTTTGAAAAGGTCTATTTCAAAATTATTAAACAAACCAAGAATTACTTGTCGGCTTTGTACTACAAAGAATAAAAAGATTAAGATATAAAAAAGGCTTTCAACCTGAGCGATTGGTTTAAAATACCTAATTGTAATTTCCCAGATAATGATATAGGTTATCAATAAACCGGTAAGTATTTTTAACCAATTTTTGAAGGGAGAAGATTTATTGAAAAACCAAGTGAAGAATAATAAATCACAAATCAGGAAAAATTTGAATAATCCATGATTATCAATGTCCTTAATTTTTGTGTAAAAAGATAACCCTTCAATTATTACAGAAAACCCAATAAACCAAAAGAAATATTTTTGCAGTTTATTGAGGTTACCCCAATAAATTATACCAATAATAATTGGTATAATAATAGAAAGGCTGCATAATTTAATTAACACATTAGCTATTCAAAGAATTTGCACTACCGTGAGGAGGGCAAGGATTACCAAATTCTGCTAATAATCCTGTTTCCATATCATCTTCATCCGCTTTTACCCCGGCAATAACGAGTTTTGATACACCCAGATCGTCCTCTCCATAATAAATTCTGATACCAACGCAATCCGTTTGGTTTAAAATTGCTGTGATTGCCTGTTTACTGTAATAAAATCCTTTAATTGCGCCTGGGTGAGAGGTTCTGTAATTAGAAGTTAGATCTGCTGCATCTTGAAGCGTAATACTGTGGTCTTCGTATCCTGTATATGACATAGGTTTTTTGTTTGCAAGTATAATAGTTTTTTAAAGTCTAATTTTAATTACTCCTAAAAATGATAGAAAACTACTATGTTTTATAGTAGTAAACTACTATAAAAAAATTTAGGTTAGTTTTAATGTAACCGGAAAACAAATATGTATCATTTTCGGCATTTTTCATCAACACTCGTTTTGTAACGAACCTAAGACTTTTTATATCCATTTTAAAACCATGTGATCACGGTAGCCTGCTTGTCTTATAATATTAAATGGCATAATTCCGATAGCAGAATATCAAAAAAGGCAAACCACCCCCCTGCCGTAAAATAGAATCACGGCAGGACACTCCCCTTAGGACAAGACAACGTTGACTCGTCCTGAAATACATGTCACAAAATCAATATTTATAACGTATATACAAAATTCGTTGAACAAAACGGGCACTCTATTGGAATTTTGTTCAACTTAATAAGGTTCCTTTCAAATTTCATCACTGTATTTTCGCAAGCAGGACAGTTTACTTGAATTTCATTTTTATTTGATTCTTCTTTAATTAACATATCCCATTTATCCATGTGTTTATCCCTTAATTCATCTACCACCTTGGCATAACGTTGGGTTGTTGTTAATTCAGAATGGCCCAAAATATCGCTTACCACCTCTATAGGTAATCCCAACAAAAGGGAACTTACAGCAAAAGTGTGCCTTGCACAATGGAATGTGATATGCTTCTTAATATTCGTATGATCTTGAATAATAGCTTTGAGATATTTATTGGTTTGTGCATCTTCCATAACCGGATTGTCAAAAACCAATCCGCCGGGATTTGATAAATCAAGCAATGCTGAAATCCTTTTTCTCAAGGGTATTCTAACCGTTTTTTTTCTGTCCAGGCGGCCTTTCTGCATTTCCTTAACGATATAATTACCCTGAATATCTTTACTATTTAGGGTTTTTATATCTGAATGGCGGAGGCCGCAATAACACGCCACCAAAAAATAGCGCAAAATTTCCTGGTATCTTTGTCCTACAGCAAATTCCTTGTATTTGGCATACTTACTTTCAGATTTCCTTACAATTTTCAATAATTTTTTACTGTCATAAAGTTTTTGCAGCTCATTAATTTCATCCGGTATTAAATGTTGAACTTCTGAAAGATGTGGCTGGCCAACGGTATAGTCCGAAAACGGGTATTTTGTTAATTTTCCCTGATCAAATAGTTTTTTAGTGTATTTGCGAAGAAACACAAGGTCATTATAAATGGTATTTTTTGATAGCTTTAATTCCTCACGCAAAAACGTTTGATACTTATCCAGTAATACCTTGTCTACTTCATGAATTGAAAGTTTTGATTTAAAATCTTTAAGATGTTTTAATTTAGCTAAATACCCTTTTAAGGTAGACGGACTGATTTTGGTAAATTTTTTCTCATAGTCGAGCGTCTGTTCAATAAAATCAAATAGGCTTATGGACTTTTCTTTCCCTGTTCGGGATACATAAACTTCTTTGACCCTGTGAATAGTAATTATTTCCTGCTTTCTCTCAAAATCCTCGACAATAGCATCAATAATGCCTTTTTGCCTAACTATAAATGCATTGGTTGTACCAAATCCCGTTATCCCAGCTTTAACACATTTATTTATTTCATCATAATGAATCCTTTTTATTCTTTTTCCAAGATTTATATAATCATGCTGACCATTTATAGAAACCCTTAAAAGCATAGGGATCATTCCGTCTTTACCAACATGATGTGTTTTGCAATCAAAACTAACTGTATATCTCAATATTCTTTAAATTTATACAGCGAAGATACGAAATAAATTTGTGAGATATTTGTGAGACGAAATAGTGAATTTAAGAGATTTATCTCTAAAAAATCCAAAAACGCAAAATAAAAGCTATTGATTTGTAGATATTTACGACTTATGTCTGGTTTGCAAAGTAGGAAGAAATGTTTAGGAAACTTCTATTCTATCCATTGAACTACGGGGCCAGAAAGTATAAAAACATGAAGGGCAAAGATAAATCAATTTACGATTTTAGATTTACGATTTACGATTTTTCTTTAACGGACAGTTGCACCATTGGCAGCTAAAGTGGAAGGACTAACAAAGACCAATTTGCCATCTGTATCTTCGGTCATCAAAATCATCCCCTGACTTTCTATGCCCCTTAGCTTGCGCGGTTCTAAATTGGCTAATAAACAAACTTGTTTTCCTACAATATCTTCGGGTATAAAATCTAATGCAATTCCGCTAACAACAGTTCTTAAATCCAACCCGGTATCTAAAGTTAGTTTTAAAAGTTTGTCTGCTTTTTCAACTTTTTCAGCAGCTGTAATAGTGGAAATGCGGATATCCATTTTGGCAAAATCATCAAAATTAATGTTGTGTTTTATAGGTTCTAAAGCTTTCAAGGTTTCTTTGGGTAAAGGGATTTGATTAACATTGGCTTGAATTCTTAATTTTTCAAGTTGAGCCTCTACTTGGATATCTTCAATTTTATTAAATAAAAGTGTTGGTTGATTTAGATAGATTCCTCCTTTGAGGGTTGTATCGGCACGGGTATTTAAAAAATGAAATAATTTTTCGGAAGTAAATGGTAAAAAAGGCATAGCTGAAACAGCAAAAGCGTGCGTTAATACTAAACAAGTATGTAAAATTTCACCTACTCTTTTTTCATCCGTTTTTATTAGATGCCATGGTTCCTGGTCGGTAATATATTTATTTCCCGCACGAGCTATAGCCATTAATTCAAATTGGGCTTCACGAAATTTAAATTCAGATACAAGTTTATCAATGTTCTTTTGATAACCCTTTACTTCAATTAAAATCTCCAAATCTTTAGGATTACTGAAGTCATACGATTGAACTTTTCCTGCAAAGTATTTATGGGAAAGCACCAAGACTCGGTTAACAAAATTTCCTAAAATAGAACATAATTCATTGTTTACCCTTGCCTGATAATCTTTCCAAGTAAAATCAGAATCCTTCGTTTCAGGTGCAATACCATTTAATACATACCGCAATTCATCTTGACGATTTGGAAAATCTTCTAAATATTCATTCAGCCAGATGGCATGGTTGCGGCTGGTACTAATCTTATCTCCTTCAAGATTTAAAAATTCATTGGCAGGAACATGGGTTGGCATAATATACCCTCCATGAACATGTAGCATGGCCGGAAAAATAATGCAATGAAAAACGATATTGTCTTTGCCTATAAAGTGAACCAAACTAGTTTCTTTATCCTTCCAGTATTTCTCCCAATCGTTGGGGTATAATTCTTTAGTGGCGGAGATATAGCCAATAGGTGCATCAAACCAAACATAAAGTACCTTGTTTTCAATGCCATCCAAAGGAACTTTTACGCCCCAGTCTAAATCGCGGGTCATTGCTCTTGGAAGTAAACCATCTTTTAGCCAACTTTTACACTGTCCAATTACATTTGATTTCCAGTTGGTTTTATGGTTAATAAAATCATTTAAAAATTCCCTTTGGATTCTATCTAAAGGCAAATACCAGTTTTTGGTTTTGCGTTTAACTGGAACATTTCCGCTTAATGCCGAAACTGGATTTATTAATTCGTCAGGACTAAGCGTAGAACCGCATTTTTCGCACTGATCGCCATAAGCCCTGTCATTATTGCATTTTGGACAAGTACCTGTAATATAACGGTCAGCTAAAAACTGATTTTCCTGTTCATCATAATATTGCTCGGTTTCTTCTTCCGTAAAAACGCCTTTATCATAAAGCGTTTTAAAAAATTCAGAGGAAGTTTGATGGTGAATGGGTTTAGTGGTTCGTGAAAAAATATCAAAACTTATTCCAAAATCTTTAAATGAACTGCTGATAATAGAATAATAACGGTCAACAACTTCTTGGGGTGAAATTCCTTCTTTTCTTGCTTTTATGGTAATAGGAACCCCGTGTTCATCGGTCCCGCAGATAAACGCCACATCTTTTCCTTTACCTCTTAACCAACGTGCATAAATATCAGCAGGTAAATAAGCTCCAGCCAAATGGCCAATATGAACAGGGCCATTGGCATAAGGCAAGGCCGCGGTAACTGTATAGCGTTTGGGGTCAGTCATAAAAAGTACCGCAAAATTAAGCTAATTTCGTGCTTTAAAATTTATAAATAGGAACGCAGATTACTCAAATCATGAATACATCAAAAAAATATTTTGCTCATGAAACTGCCATTGTTGATGAAGGCTGTGAAATTGGGGACGAGACAAAAATCTGGCATTTCAGCCATATCATGTCCAATTGTAAAATAGGCAAAGGCTGTAATTTTGGCCAAAATGTAGTGGTTTCACCTGGGGTTATTTTGGGCGACAATGTAAAAGTGCAGAATAACGTGAGTATATACACCGGTGTAACTTGTGATGACGATGTTTTTTTAGGTCCAAGCATGGTTTTTACAAACGTTATAAATCCCCGAAGTGCAGTAAACCGCCGCGACCAATATGCCAAAACACATGTAGGAAAAGGGGTGAGTATTGGAGCAAATGCCACCATCGTGTGCGGACATGATATCGGAAAATTTGCGTTTATTGGAGCGGGAGCTGTTGTAACCAAAAACGTTCCGGATTATGCGTTGTTGGTTGGCAATCCTGCCCGACAACTTGGATGGATGAGTGAATACGGTCATCGTTTAGAATTTGAAAAAAACGGAATTGCTATTTGCCCTGAAAGTAATCAGGAGTATAAATTGGAGAATGGATTGGTAGAAAGGATTAAATAAAATGCCGAAGACATGATATGATTATAAAAGGACCAAACGATAACAAAATCAAACCCCGAAGGGGTGATAAATTGGCTATGGCTGTGTCACCCCTTCGGGGTTCAACAAATTCATATATTAATTCTTCTATAATCATTTCACCCCTTCGGGGTTTTTAAAACTAATTGAATAATATTTATGTCCGGAACTTTTTCACAAATTTATATTCAAACAGTATTTGCCGTTAAAGGCAGAGAAAACCTTCTGCAAAAAGAATGGCGAACAGATCTGTTCAAATATATATCTGGAATTATTAAAGGTAAAAATCAAAAGCCTATAATTGTAACTGGGGTTAGTGATCACGTTCATACATTTATTGGACTAAAACCTTCCATGTCTATTTCAGATTTAGTAAGGGATATTAAAAATAATTATTCGAATTATATAAACGACAACAAGCTTGTAAAAGGTAAATTTTGTTGGCAAGAGGGCTATGGGGCATTCTCATATTCTCATTCCCATATTGAAAATGTTTATAATTATATTTTAAATCAGGAAGAACACCATCGAAAGGTATCCTTCAAGGAAGAATATTTGGATTTTCTAAAAAAATTTGAACACGATGAAAAATATTTGTTTGATTGGATAGATTAATTTTAAAATAATGACAAAAACAATATTAGTAACCGGAGGATTAGGGTTTATAGGTAGCCACACGGTGGTGGAACTTATCCAATCGGGTTACACACCAATAATAATTGATGACCTGAGTAATTCCAGCTTAAAGGTATTGGACGGAATAGAAGAAATAACCGGTATACGCCCAATTTGCTATACCAAAAATGTGTTGGATACTTCTGCTGTTGAACAAATCTTTAGGGAACATTCAATTGATGCTGTCATTCATTTTGCCGCGTTTAAAGCTGTTGGTGAATCGGTAGAAAAACCTTTGGAATATTATCACAACAATGTTGGTGGATTAATTTCATTGCTAAATGCTATGAAAAAAACTAATGTTCAAAAATTGGTCTTTTCATCGAGTTGCACAGTTTACGGGCAGCCTGAAAAATTACCTGTTACCGAAAATAGTCCGGTGGTAAAAGCGGAATCGCCTTACGGAAACACAAAAAAAATGTGTGAGGAAATACTTTTTGATATTTCGAAAACAGGGCAAGGCAAAACCATTTCCCTTCGGTATTTCAATCCGGTTGGGGCCCATTCATCCTCAATCATTGGGGAATTACCTTTGGGAATTCCTAATAATTTGGTGCCTTTTATTACCCAAACGGCTGCGGGATGGAGAGAGCAATTAACCGTCTTTGGAAATGATTATAACACACCTGACGGAACCTGCATACGCGATTATATTCATGTGGTGGATTTGGCTTTAGCACACGTGAAGGCTTTGCAATATATGGACAAAACAGATTTGAACTACGATACATTTAATATTGGGACAGGAAAAGGGTCAACGGTATTGGAGGCTATTAAAGCCTTTGAAGAAACGACTTCTCAAAAACTGAACTATAAAATTGGCAATCGCCGTACAGGGGATATCGAAAAAGTTTGGGCCGATTGTACCAAAGCCAATACTTTATTAGGCTGGCGAGCAAAATTTGATATTAAACAAATGATGTTAGATGCCTGGAATTGGCAGAGCCGATTACATAAATAATTACCTCACCTCCGGATACATCCATACTTTACCATTAATCAGTGAATTAATTTCAGGTAAGTTGAGTTTTTGAATCACCTTTTCTGCTGATTCACGATTTTCAAGCTTTCCTGTGGTAATATAGTACAACTTCTTATCCTTATTAAAAATAACTGAGGTTTTAACGCCTGTTTTTTCAGTAAATGATTTTGAGAATTTATCCGCATTTTCTTTTACTCCAAACGCACCAATTACAGGATAGTAATAATATTTTTTAAAATCCATTTCTTCCTTTTTAGGTTCCGGTTTTTTTACTTCTACTTTAATAGGACACCCTCCATTGGTTTTTGGTCCAGCCGCATCCGGGCACTTATCTTTATGGTCAAACAGCCCGTCTCCGTCAGAATCGGGACATCCGGCATTGTCTTTTTTTCCGGGCTTATCAGGACATTTATCCGCTTTTCCCCAAATTTTATCATGGTCTTCATCCGGGCATCCTTTTGACCCTTTTCTGCCTGGTTCTTTAGGGCATTCATCTTCTGCATCGGCCACACCATCATTGTCTTTATCAGGGCAACCCTTAGCTTTAGCGCTTCCTTTTTCACTAGGGCATTTATCTAATTTATCTGAAATTAAATCTTCATCTAAATCTTGTAATCTCTTATAGCGAATAGGAATTGTAAAGCCCGTATAGAGACTCAAACCATTGGTAGACTTGGTTCCCACTAAACTTCCTAAATTATCGGTACCTATAAAAAATGGTCCGCCACGCAAATAAAGTCCGGTTTGTACTTTGTGATAATAATTACCAAATAATAATGAAAATGAAATTGTAAAATCTTTGGTTTCATAACGTGGCGCTATGTAAAGAACATTTTTCACCTTGATTCCCTCTTTGCTTCTCATTCTCACATTTTGAGTGTATTGACCGCCAACAAAAAAGTTATTTCCTAAATTAAAATCTGCCTGAAAGTGCAAGGCTGCCGGAAGTTTAGCTTTGAAGCTAGTTGTTTTTTCGTGTTGAGGAAAAAGGCCGTTAATAAAAGAATCTGCTTCTTCCACAGTTTTAAATTGCTTGCCGCCATTAAGACTGCTCCATTTTAAAGGCACCGAAGTATCACCTTTCAGTTTGACATGGGTGATATATTTTGAATTATTATAGTTAACGGAACCAAAATCTACCAAAGAAACCCCAAGGCGGTACAAATATTTAGTCATGCTGCGGTCTTCATGGGTTCCCTTATCCATGTTGTATGTGTATTCTTCTTTTTTTATGCGGCGTTCATAGCTTAGTCCAATATCTGCGGAGGCTCCTTTACCAAGTTTTCCTCCATCATAATAATTGCCAACCGTTGGGGGCGGAACCCGGGTAAAAAATTGAGGATTCACATAGCCGTATTCCAAATCAACACCTTTCACATTTACGCTGTCGGGTGAAGGCTGGTTATAATTAAAATTATTAAGCCTAACAAAAGCGGCTCCCAATCCAGCCAAATAGCTTAACGAAACTCCTCCAGAAAGAAAATGTTTATCGCCGTCTTTAAGCACCCGAGAGTAGGTTCCGGTGTATTGTTGAAAAACGTTGACACCCATTCCCGCTTTATACTTTGAACCTTGTCGACTTGAAAATTTTTGATAATTTTTATTATCGAATGCATTATTTGTTGCTGAATCAAATCCACTCAAAAAGAAGAAGTCCATGACAGAGTTATCAAAATTGGATATATAGGCATTTGTTCTTAACCGGTATGAAAAAGCAATGCCGCTTTTGTCTTTTAAGTTCATCATGGCCGACGGGCCAACAATATCTGATGAAACATAAATATACTTACGATGACCATTGGGATTTTGAATAAGCATACTATTAGTAAATAGCGGCACATTATTACTATCTAGATAACCACTGGTACTGTCATATTTGCCTCTGAGTGATTTTATTGGTTTATAAGGAAGTTTTAAGTTGACCCAATTATTTTGAGCATAAAGATTGACTGTAAAAATATTAACCAATAATTTATACCTCGAATCGGCAAGCAAAGCAGGGTTATAATGCACCCCGGTAATTCCCGAATAATTGCTTTGCGACATGCCAAGCATGTGTTGTGAAAACACCTGAAAAGAGGATATAACGATTATTAGTAACAGGAAATATCTTTTCATCTTGTATTATTTGGATGAGGCAAATATAGCAGATAGCATGAATTATTGACTTTTTTGAAAATGATGACACAATTGTAACCTAAGAAGGGGTTAAAAATTTTGAACAAAAACTTTCTGACTCCAAACCGAACCTGCATTTTTCACCCTCACCCAATACATTCCGCGGGCTGAGTTTAGGTCAATTTCATAGATTGATTTTGAAGCACTAGTCTCCACCGTTTTTACAAGCTTTCCCAAAAGGTTAAAAATTTCAATGGAAACGTCTTTGGCTGGATTTTCAATTTCAATGGTAAAACTTCCTGTGTTTGGGTTGGGGTAAATGCGAATGGGTTGAATAACCAAAGGATTATTAGTACCTGCGCTACATGACGGTATGGTTTTAGTTAGCGTATTGGTAACAATATTGGTAAATACAGGTGGGTTAAAATCAAAATAAATACCTGCTTTACCATTCACTAAAGTGCCATTAGATACCGTGCTATCAGGCATTACTTCAAAAATAATATATCCATGACTTGCCTTTTCATCGCTAAAACTATCCGCTAAATTAATGTTATCGAATCTAAATTTTATTACTCTGCCCGGCAGTATTTCAGTAATGGGTTGTTGATGGCTTTGGCCAATAACCCGAAGGCTGTTTATATTCAAATTTTTGTCTAACGTATCTAAGATATAAATGTCAATGGCTTCTGCATTCCCGGTATTTTGAAACTGAACGGTATAGGTTAGGGGTTTATTTTTTAACACATAATTTTGTTTGCAAACACCTTGCGGATAAACGGATTTTATATTGGGGTCAAAGGAATTTCGAATTGGATAACAATACTTTTTTTTATTGTTGAAAGAATTAGCATCTCCTTCTGTTTGAGTTATGGTTACATCAAAACAAACAGAGTCATTCTCATTCGCTTTTGAATCAAGGGTTAAATAAATATTTGGATTGAGTGGTTTCGAGTCATATGTTAAGTTGCTAAAATTCCATATCAAGGTGTCTCCGGAAATTTTATTTGGTGAAAGTGACGAACTATTATAAGTGACCAATTTATCAAGTACAACTGATAAACTTCCGTTGACAGGAGTACATCTGTCGTTGATTCCAAATGCAGTGAATGAGCCTTTACGACCTGGTCGAAAACGATCGCAAATCAAAGAGGTACTTAAATTAAAGCCCGAATAGGATGAAGGCTCACTAATTATAATTGAAGTATTACGCTGGCAATTATTTGCATCCTTTATAGTTAAAGAGTAAATACCAGCCGACTTGAATTTTACAATGGAATCTTTAACAGGAGGAACCGTATTCCACAAATAAGTATAAGGTGTTTTGCCGCGAATGGCAGAAACAGAGGCATAGGATGTGGAATCTCCGCAGGTTCTGTTTTTTATACTATCAATATTGTAGGCCATATTTGCGCAAGAATCCTGACTTAATTTTAATATAAATGTCTCACCGTTGTCATTAAGACGGCCAGCTTTATGAACGGAAGTAAGGTTAAATGTTCCAATACCCGGGTCAAAATCAACTGTGGCATCAAAAAAACCAGTTGTTATAACATTATTTAAATTATCAATAGCTACTGAGGTTCCAGAGGATAAACCATCCACACTTACTACCCAGACAAAATTTCCGAAAGCATCCAGTTTTAATATATATAAACCATAACTATTTTTACTATTATGCAGCACATAGGATGCAGCACTCGGGTCAAAATCTAAAGAATCCCAAAATTCACCAACTAAATATAAATTTGATAAACTATCTGTAGCAATAGATCTTAGAACGAAAGGATAATTAACTCCTCCTCCTAAATATTTTGTCCAAATAAAATTACCATCCGAATCGTATTTTGAAAAGAAAAAATCAAAAGTACCTATTGAGGTTATATTGAATATCCCTGCACCCGGGTCAAAATCTACTGTACCTCCAAATGAACCCGTGGTATAAATATTCCCTTTCGTATCTAGTTTTAAGGAGGTGCCTATATCAAGTTCCGGTCCACCGATTTTTTTTGCCCAAACAAAATTTCCTGAGATATCTAACTTTGAAATATATGCATCATAAGAGTTTGCCGAAGACATTAAATTAAAGGTGGCTGCACTTGGATCAAAATCAACTATCCCTTGAAAATGTCCAATTATAAATATTCCCGATTTATTTATCTTTATTTCATTACTAACATCATCTAATGATCCACCGATTTTTTTGGCCCAAATAAAATTTCCGGAAGCATCTAATTTTGAAATAAAAATATCCCTTTTCCCATATGATGACAAGTTATATTTTACCGATGGGTCAGGATTAAAATCAGATGTATCCTCAAAATAACCGGTTGTATAAATATTCCCTATGGAATCGAGAACAATTGATAATGAAGCACAATCTCCTTTACCTCCCGTAGGTTTTGCCCAAACAAAATTTCCAGAGACATTTAATTTTAAAATAAAAATACCATAATTTCTCCCATTAGATTTTAAATTGTATGTAACTCCACTTGGGTCTAAATCCATTGAGTCATAAAAATTTCCAGTACAATAAATATTTTCGTATTTATCTATTGCTATGCAATATATTGAACCTTGACCGCACCTGATTTGCTTAGCCCAAATAAAATTTCCAGAGGCACTTATTTTTGAAATGAATATATCATCCTCTTGATAGCCTTCAGCATTTTCTAATTTACATACCCCTATCCCCGGGTCAAAGTCGACAGCACCTTTAAAATATCCTACCGTATATACATTTCCCCTTGCATCAGTGGTAATAATGTTACTTCTGTTTTGATAAGGTCCACTAAATTGTTTAGTCCATTCAAATTTTACTTGAGCATTTGTAATTAATGCAGCAATTAAAAAGGAAAGTGATAGGATTATTTTCTTCATTAATTTAAAATAATTAGGCATAGCAAATGTATGCTATATTAATAGACAGCCAATTATTAAAAGGTTGCTGAAATTGTAAAAAAAAGGCTTGCGTTTTAAGAAGGATTATTTTTCCTGTCGAGCGTCCTTAAACGCACTTCCCAGCCTATGTCTTACTTGCATGGCCTTGTGCAAGCTGAGAGGTAGCGTATTATTACTTTTTTTCAGGCTAATATTTTAACTTGCCTAAATGTAGAATAACAAAAAACAGTATTAACTCAAATGCCTTATTCCCTTGGTGGTGGCTTGATAGGTGTAGTCTTTCATCCTATCGGAATCATACATAAAGCCGGGTTTAGATTTTTTGGTTTCGGTAGGATATTTGGCTACTACTAGTTTGTGTTGTATTAGGTATTTTAAAACATCCGTAATTACATTGGGCAAGGCCAAGTCTTTGCATTCCTGCAGTATATTTTCAAAGGTTTCTTCAAAAATCAGTTTTTCCAACACCCCTTTTTCTACTCTGTCCAAATCCATTATTTCAGATTGTATAATGACCATTTATTATAAGCGCTTTTAAAGGCCAAATGGTTTCGGGTTTCGGGATATTGCTTAAAAAATTGCAATGAATCATTGGTTACTAAATTATGATAAAGGTCCAATTTTCCGCTGACATAGGATAAGTTATGGTCAAACGTGCGGCAACCTCTCCGGTTTAGGAAATAAAGCAAGGTATTGGGATTGGGGTCAAAAGCGGCTAAAATTTTATCGTTTTGGGTCACGCCGTTTTGGGTTAACCATGCATCAACGCCTTTAAAATCTGAAGGTTCAAAAAAAGTTTGGTATAAATACTCGCCCGGTTTATAGCGCAACCTGAAATTATTTCCTTCCCAGCTGAGTCTCGCCCAATGGCCCGAGCGAAGGAGCGGACTCAGCGGCCCGGATTAAAACCAAACTAAATTTCATAATATTATATTCATATTAAGCCAACCCATAAACCTATTTTTCAATACAAATATATACTTTTGCTTTAGATGCCTGTAAAAATAAAAATAGCAGAACCAGATGGCACCTATTTCATCACCTTTACTTGCTTTCAATGGTTGCCCTTAATTGGTAAAACAAATAGTTATGATGCAGTTTATAAATGGTTTGATTATTTGAAAGGCAAAGGCCATCATATAGTGGGTTTTGTAATAATGCCAAATCATATTCATGCGCTTATTTCTTTTAGAGATATGCAAAAATCTATAAATACCATTGTAGGCAATGGTAAGCGGTTTATGGCTTATGCAATTATTGAACGACTTAAATTACAAGGTGAAACAAAGTTGCTTAATATTTTAAACCAATCGGTTAGTATTACCGAAAGATTAAGAAACAAAAAACATGAACTATGGGAACGTTCATTTGACTGGAAGCAGTGTATATCCCGTAAATTTATGGAGCAGAAACTGAATTATATGCATCAAAATCCATGCGTTGAAAAATGGAACCTAGCTCATAAACCTGAAGATTATATACATAGTTCAGCTAAATACTATATTGAAGGTATTCACGCTTTTTACCCGATAACCAATTATTTAGAATTAGATGATATTGATTTTGGGAGTGATATTTTTTAATTTGGTGTAAATGGGGTTCGTGCATAGTTAGAGCCGTTGAGTTTGGAGCCGCTGAGTCCTCTTCCTCCGCTTGGGTCCATACAGAGAGACTCAGCTGGGAAGTAAAGTTTTGCCATATACCTAAACAAATTTTCATGAGAGAGTAAGTTGTAGATATTCGGGTGTGTTATTTTAAGACCAATATTTTGACTTGGCTAAAGTCATAAGAAAACTATTAACTTAAATGTCTAATCCCCTTGGCCGTAGCCTGATAGGTATAATCTTTCATCCTATCGGAGTCATACATAAAGCCGGGTTTAGATTTTTTGGTTTCGGTAGGATATTTGGCTACCACCAATTTGTGTTGTATCAGGTATTTTAAAACATCCGTAATTACATTGGGCAAAGCTAAATCTCGGCATTCCTGCAGTATATTTTCAAAGGTTTCTTCAAAAATCAGTTTCTCTAAAACCCCTTTTTCTACTCTGTCCAAATCCATTATTTCAGATTGTATAATGACCATTTATTATAAGCGCTTTTAAAGGCCAAATGGTTTCGGGTTTCGGGATATTGCTTAAAAAATTGCAATGAATCATTGGTTACCAAATTTTTGTACAGTTCCAATTTTCCGTTTACGTATGATAAGTTATGATCAAATGTGCGGCAACCTCTCCGATTTAGGAAATAAAGCAAGGTATTGGGATTGGGGTCAAAAGCGGCTAAAATTTTATCGTTTTGGGTCACGCCATTTTGGGTTAGCCATGCATCAACGCCTTTAAAATCGGAAGGTTCAAAAAAAGTTTGGTATAAATATTCGCCGGGTTTATAGCGCAACCTGAAATTATTTTTAGCATCAATTAATCCCCAAACACACACCACAAGCAGAAGACTGTAAGCCAAAAAAGGTTTTAAACTAAAAAGCCATTTGAACCCAAAAGCTATAAAAAACAGGAATATGGGCAAAAGAGTAATGCTGTAATAATCGTGATACCGAAATTGGCCGGCCATTAAAATATAAATACACAATGCCCCGATTAAGGCTATAACTGAGAACAGTTTTATGTATAGTTTTTCGTTAACAAAAGGAATGGAAACAAGCCCAAAAGCTATAAAAATCCATTGCTGCCAATTATAAATTTGAAAAAACCAATTGGCATAAAAAATATGAAACCACTCCCTAAATTCATTCAGTGAAGATGGCATTACCATACTCATTAAAAAATAGGAACCTCCTACTTTTTGCTCCAGCCATTGGCAATAGTAATACCAGCAAAAAACAGAAAGAAAAATAAGAAATGCGGAACCTATAAATTTTATTTTTTCATGCTTTGCAATAAACTGAATAAGGCTTACCAACACAACGGTGATGACAAACAGGAGCGAAGTGATTTTAATCAAACAGGCCAAGGCTGCAAAAACGGTGAACCATATAATTCGTTTTTTTGAAGCTTTTGAGTTATAAAGAAACCATTGCCGCAGGGCCAAAAGCACCAATGCCAATGAAGCCGTATCGGGCAAAAAGTTTGGGGTATAAAAATCAAGAATGGGGCTAAAAAACCAAGTGAATGCAACTAATAAGGCCGCCCATTTATTGGCCAACCAAAGACACAAAATATCAAAAACTGCCCAAAGCCCGGCACCCATTAAACACCACATCAAAAAACGATACCAAAACGGATGGTAGCCAAAAAGCTTATAAAAACAAGCCACAACATAATTTACCAAAGGAAACTCGCAGGGTGTTATTCCATCTTTGGTGGCAGTTTCCATTACCCGGGGTTCTAAAAAATTCATGCTCACCCGATAATAATTTAAAGCAATGGAAGCCCTATCGGCCTGTGCCCCCTGATGAATGGACAAAGGCGGAAGGGTAATTATTTTTTGAAACTGAAAAAGTAAAGCTACAAAAATCCAGAGTGCTAAAAACAGAAAATGCCTGTTGCCTAGCGTTTGGATTTTTGTAGCTTTTAACATCAATGGAGGTTCCTTATTTTTTAGGTTTCGCTTCCAATAATGCTTTCGTTTTGTTTTTTACCGAAACAGGAATCACTTTCTTGTTTACATAAATAGAAACGGTTTTTAGCTTTATATAATTTTCGGACATATACACATAGCCATTAATTCCGGCTTTGTTGCCCCACGAGTTTTTGGTAATGTAATAGCGATTTCCTTTTTGGTCTTTGGCTATTCCTGTAATGTGCATTAGGTGGTCGTCGGTCGTTTCGTGGCTGTCAAAAGTGGCTTGCCGTAAATCTTGAGTAGCGGCATCTTCAATGGGTAATGAATCACCAATGGATTCACCCTTGCGGAGCAAAACAGCGGCACCTCCTCTGCGGCCAAATCCAGGTTCACTCACATCGCCATCCCATTCCACAGTATAGCCTTGATTTAGTGAATTGTCAATAATTTCCATAAGTTGGTCCATCGGCACATTAAGGTACTGACCTCTTGAAAAATTGTCAGGTATTTCTAAACAAAAAAGTTCATAAAACGGATGATGCGTGTAGCTTGTAAATCCTATATAATCATCAACATTAATACCAAGTGATGCGGCAAATGAAACCGGATTATAGGAAACCTCATTATACTTAAAAATAGCAGGACAAACTCCTAAGTAAGTATCTAAAATAGTTTCAAAACCTTCTTTCCAATGAGGCTCAATGGTTGGTTTTTTTAACAGAGAATCTAGATAAAATTTTAAGGTTTCTTCCAATTTGGTATGATTGTGTGAGGCTGCATTATTTTTTCCATCATAAACATCTTCAGGCATCATGCCGTAGGTTTTCATTACTGTAAAAAGATCATGTGCCAATGCGCCCTGACTAAAATTGGCTTTACCATGATAGCGAAGATAGCTCACTGCTTTTTCAAGGTATATTTTTCTTACCACAAACATTTCGGAGAGATCAATTTTTTTGCTGGTTTTGCGAATAATTTCAGACTCGACAAATGATGAAGCGCTAAAACACCAACAAGTGCCTGTACTTCCCTGGCTTTTAACTTCGGTGGCTTCCAGATTTTTTACAACCGTAAATTTAAATGGACTTGCCGATTGGGCGTTTCCTAAAAGTGTTGCACCAACTACAAATAGTAATAAACTGATTTTTTTAAGCATTTTTATTTTTCTAATGGTTTCACCCGAGCTAGGGCATTTACAAAGTAATATCTTTTATTGGTTAAATTAAGGCAGCGAAACCGTTTTCTTTCCAAAGGCCCTTTTCTGAAAAACTTGTTTCCATCCAATACAAAGTCAATGTTTTCAGGCAATTGTTCTAAATTAACAAGTCCATCCTCGGGCATGTGGTCTTGCAAGGCTTTCAATAAATCCACATCGGCGCAACTTGAAGCCGCAGGATTTTGCATGTATTTATTTAAGGCTGCCAACACATTTTCCGGAAAAACCTGGTGATTCATAAACGGACTCATCAGGGTTTTAAAGTGTGCTTTCCATTCTTTGCCGTGCGGAGCCACTTTATTTTGATGTTGGTTCCAGCAGGTTAAATGGGCCACTTCATGCACAAAGGTTATTAAAAACGAAAATTTATTGAGGCTTTTATTTATAGTAATTCTATGGCCCTTGCCTTGAAAAGGGGATCTGTAGTCCCCTAATTTTGTAGAACGGGGTTTGGTAAGTTTTAAATGAACATGATAATTAATTACCATTTCGGCCACCTTAATTTCGGTTCCGGGAGGAATAAAAGGATGTAACTGCTTTGATAACGGAATTAGCTGCGGATGCATTATTTATTCAACGTTGGCTTCGTCGTTCAGTACCACCTGAAGCACAGTTTTGCCTACAGCAGTTAGAGTAAACTTGCTAATAACACTCATGTTATCATCATGAGTATGCCAGTAGGCTCCAAAACCAGATTGAGTGGCTGAACTATAGTCTATAATGTCAATAGTAGGCACATGGCCTAATGCCGAAACATTTACGTGATCATCTGTAATTCCATCTTTATTATAATTACTGAAAAAGGCTCCAAAGCCTATGTTAGCTCCTGTTTGCCATACTTTACCCAAAAAATTATTATCATAAATGGCCGACATTTGTTCACGAGCAAACACCGCATTTTTTGAACCTACCATATCTAACAAAATTCCGTTTTTGGCCATATAATCCATCACATGTGGATGTTCTGCCCAATATTTGGAACCAAGACACCATGTGCTTTCAGTTTCATTACTGTTTGAACCTCCATCCTCTACATCAAAAAGAATAATATCAATTCCCAGTTCAGGTTTTACCAAATGCAACTGACGGGCTATTTCCAATAAAACTCCAACTCCGCTGCCGCCATCATTGGCTCCGTCGGCCGGAGTGGTTGGGTTAGTTTTATCTTGGTCGGCTTGTGGTCGTGTATCCCAATGGGCACATAAAAGAAGGCGTTCGGTATTTTTTGGATTAAATGAACCTATTAAATTTTTAGCTTTCATTATTTGGCCCTTGCTATTTTTTGAATCAAACGACTGAACATAGACCGTGTCAGACCATCTTTTAAGCATAGTTTCTAACCAGGCTGAACATTTGCGATGCGCTTCGGTATTAGGAACCCGTGGGCCAAAGCTCACTTGTTTGGCAACATATTCATAAGCACTGTCGCTATTAAAATTATTTGGCAATAAAGCTTTGGTAACCACTGAATCTTTAGTAGTATCTTCCGAATCATTTTTAGAAGGCCCTTTACAGGAAATGGCGGTGACCAATAAAAATAAAGCTGTAATATTTAAGAGGTGTTTCATTTGTTTTTAGGAGAGATAATTTTGTTAATTTTTTGCAAGTGTTAAAAATACAAATCTATAATAAAAAAGGCATCAGCTACTAGGCCAATGAAGCCTTTTTGTTTTGAAACTGAATTTCGTTTTTGAATAACAAAATTGCCTCGGGTGGCTTTGTCAAATAAAGGGCTGATGTGGATGATTTCTATCGCTGTTTAATTTTTAGTAATGTTATAAGTTGTGCCTTCTTTGCCATCTTTAAGTTCAAAGCCGGCTTGCAGCAGTTTATTGCGGATGTCGTCTGATTTTTTATAGTCTTTTTCGGCTTTGGCTTCGTTGCGCATGGTTATCAAAATCTGAATTAATGGGTCAACTAAGTTGGTCCCCATTTCTTTTTGTTCATCCATTAAGCCCAATACTTCAAATACGATGGTATTGACAAAGGAGGTAAGATTTTCCAAATCTGCGGCATTTATTGAGGCATTTCCGTCGTTTACTTTATTTATCCAACTTGCAGCTTCAAATAATTGAGCTATTGCAATGGGGGTATTAAAGTCGTCGTTCAATGCCTCTAAAATAGTTTCTTTTAAAGCGGATACATCAAAATCAGAGGTTGTACCGGGTTGTAAAGTTTGCAATAAAGCCACTGCATTCATCAAGCGTTGCAATCCTTTTTCGGCGGCCTTTAAGGCATCGTTGCCAAAATCAAGCGTGCTGCGATAATGCGCCTGAAGTATAAAAAACTTAAGCGTCATGGGGCTATAAGCTTGTTCCAACAGTGGATGATTTCCTTCAAATAATTCAGTAATCAAAATACCGTTATTTAAAGACTTAGCCATTTTTTGCCCGTTGATGGTCACCATATTGTGGTGTATCCAGTATTTAGCTGGGTTGGCATGGTTGCATGCGGTGCTTTGGGCTATTTCACTTTCGTGGTGAGGAAACAATAAATCCATTCCACCTCCATGTATATCAAAGGTTTTACCCAAATATTTGGCACTCATAGCGCTACATTCAATGTGCCAGCCCGGAAATCCCTGTCCCCAGGGCGATGGCCATTGCATAATATGTTCTTCGGAGGCCCTTTTCCAAAGAGCAAAATCGTTTGGATTTTTCTTTTCGTCTTGTCCTTCTAGTTCGCGGCGGGCTTCACCGGCACCAGCCATCAAGTCTTCTAAAATGCGTCCTGATAATTTTCCATAGTCATTGGTCTCGGCATATTTAAGCACATCAAAATACACAGATCCATTGGCTTCATAAGCAAATTCATTTTCAATTATTTGCTTAATCATTTCTATTTGCTCAATAATATGGCCTGATGCACGAGGCTCAATCGAAGGGCGTTTTACATTTAGCTTATCAATACAAAAATGATAGGAATCAGTATAATGCTGAGCAATTTCCATGGGTTCCAATTTTTCAATTTTGGCCCGTTTAGCAATTTTATCTTCTCCTTCGTCGGCATCATTTACCAAATGCCCAACGTCGGTTATGTTTCTTACAAATCTTACTTTATATCCCAAATATCCCAAGTAACGATGAATGATATCAAACACTATTGGCCCACGAGTGTGGCCCAAATGCGGATAGCCATATACCGTTGGTCCGCATAAATACAAGCCTACAAACGGAGGATTTATTGGGTTGAAATTTTCAATTTGTCCAGATAGTGTGTTGTAAACTTTTAAAGGCGAAGGCATAGATGCAAAAATAAATGAAAGATTTGACAAGGTGCTAAAAGTTACCAAATCTAATAGGAGCGTCTAATATTATTATTCCTTTTAATTACTTTCGTTGCCTTTTATATAAAAAACCAAATGCTGCGATTTTCAAAAGCCCTGTTCCTCCCTCTTTTTATTTTTTGTTCACTGTTCATTAAAGCTCAATCGGGGTTTGAATCCATTAAAAACAATGATTATTTTGAAGCCAAAAAGCTATTTAAATCAACCCTTGAAAAAGACTCCGCAAATTTAGATGCCTTAACTGGAATGGTTATTTTATCTGAAATTTCTCAGGAATATCTTGAGTTTGATAAATATGTGAACACCTTGCTGCGCAACAATAAAGACCCTTACACGTTTGCATTATTCAATTATTTGTATCACGGCGATTACAAAAGCATTGAAAAGCAAAGTTATCCGGATTGGGTAACGGTAAAGTATAAACTTGATGAAGCCATCACCTTTGGCGGAAAAAATCGTGACCGCGCAAAACTTTGGGAAAAGTATAATGCCATAATGCCTAAAGTAAATTGGAGTGTGATAGGCCCTTTTAAAAATATAAACGGTAGTGGGTTTATTATTCCTCATGCAATTGAAAACGAAATTTATGGTGCCAATAAAATTTATTTAAATAATCAAGGTGTTAAACTTAATTGGGTAACTCCGCTTTATTCTGCCGCATCAGGACGTATTGTCTTTTCGCAGCATCTACCTAATGTGGGATATGCCGATGACGCTGTTTATTATGCCAACACCTTTATTAACTGCGATGCTGATAAAACCGTTCAAATGCAAATTGGCCGTTCGGCCGCTATTAAACTTTGGGTAAATGACATTTTGGTTTATGAAAATAATCACACGGTTCCATTCTTTTATGATTTGGAAACGGTTCAATTGCAATTAAAAAAAGGAAACAACCGAATACTTATAAAAAATGCCACTCAAAAAAATACTGAAGAAAATTCCGGTACGCTTTATTTTTGGGATGGCAACAGCTATGAACATGATATGTTGGCCATTCGGTTTACAGAAACGGATGGGAAACCGATTACAAATATTTCATCTGCTTTTGATGATTTAAATTATAATAAAGGAATTACAAGTAATCCAACTACAACGTCTCATAGTTTAGTTGACCATTTTAAAGATCAAGCAGCAAAAGGAAATAATCTATGGTTTGATTACTGTTTGCTAAAATCGTTTTTAAGTGAAAATTACAGCAAGCAAGGTGAAGAGTATTTTTCGAACCAACAAAAATCCAATTCGGGCATCGTTTTTTATAAGTATTTGTTTGCCAAAATGTGCCAGTTTAATGGTAAGACTGAAAAGGTCTATGAATTACTATCAAAGATAGATGAAATGAAAACGCCATTTTTCGGTTTACAATTCGAAAAATTACAAGAAATAAATCTGGATACCGACCCTGATAAGTATTTTTTAGCGTTGCAAAATCTTTCACAAATTAGCCCTTCCAACCTAAGGCTACTTAGTGGTTATGTAGATTATTACAATAAAACCGGAAAGCAAGCTGAAAAAGACACCTTCATTAATCAATGTATCCGAAAATATCCGGTATATAAGGATGATTTAGCATCAAGTTTGAGTAATTACAAAGAAAAAGAGGAACGCCACGGCCCGGCTGAATTATTGAAATCTCAAAAGAAATCAATTAAAGCCCTTAAAACAGGTTCGCAGGAAAGTGATATTGACAATGCCATTGAATATTATAAAGATCGAAAAAAGAAAGATAAAGTGATTTCATTGTATAAAGACAAAATATATTTCACCCCACATATTTGTTCTAACTATAATGAATTTGCAGATTATCTGAAAGAGATTGAAAAGTATGATGAGGCGCAAAGTGTTTTAAAAATATCACTAAAAGTTAATCCATACCAAAGCAATGCTTATGAATTGTTAGGGGATATCGCAAAATTGAAGGGTAATATTGACAGCACATTGTTCTACTATTATAAAGGAAAAACACTGGGTTCAGGATCTGGTCTGTTTGGATATAAAAACGGTATACCAGAAAAGATAGAGCAAATTGTTGGGGCTCAAAATTTTAAAAAAATATTTACAACTCCAACATTTGAAGAAACCCTAAAGGATAAGGAATGGGAAAACTTAGCTAAAAATGAAGATGCAATAATTCTTCAATATACCAAAGATTGTGTTTTGGATACAAACAATTTAGTGAGTATTTATCAATCTTTAATGATTAAAATACTAAAAGAATCAGGCATTGAAAAATACAATGAATTTGACTTGAGTTTTATGGGTGAAATAACGAGCGCTAAAATTATTAAGGCAAATGGCACCGAAAGTACCCCCGAAAAATCTGGGAGTTATGTGGTTATTAAAAATCTAGAAGCAGGTGATTTAATACAAATTGAAGGTCAGGCAATATTGGAAGCTGAAACCATATTTGGCAAGGATTTTAATCATCAGCATTTTATCTTTTTTCCTGATCCTGTCTTTTATTCAAAGTTTGATTTTTCAGTTCCTAAAGGAAAATATTTAGGCTATAAGACCCATAAGATGGACAGTGTTCCATCAAAGTTTGCCGATACTTTTGGTTATGACCATTATGTTTGGCAAAACAGCAAGCTCGAAAAAATACAAGATGAATCGGCCTTTCCTGATTATTATGATTTATATAGAAGTGTTTCGGTAAGTACCATAAAAAATTGGGAACCTGTAAATGATTGGTACGAACAAACCACTTATCAAAAAACCGATTTAACCTATGAGGTAAAAGAAATTTTAGATACACTCATAAAACCGGGAATGTCGGATGCTGAAAAGGTTCAAAAAATATATAATTATATCACTACCAAAATACGATATAGTTATGTTGCCTTTTTAAATACACGGTTCGTGCCTAAATGGCCAGGAAATACTGCCTCTGCCGGAATTGGAGATTGCAAAGATGTTGCAACGCTTATGATTACCATGTTAAAAGCACAAAATATAGAAACGTATTATACTTTGGTAAAAACCAACCAATTTAACCGATTGGAACCTGTCCCATCTTTGACATTTGATCATGTAATAGTTTGCTATGTAATAAATGGAGTTAGACATTATTGCGATTTGACAACAAATTTTTATCCATTATATGTTTTACCAGAGATGGATAATAATGCTATTGGATTGCTAATAAAACCAGGCGAAAAGGAGGTTTTTAATTTACCTAATGATTTAATAGATGCATCCAAAACCAACGCAAAGTATACCATAGATGCAGATTTGTTTGATGGTAGAGATTTGAAATTATCGGTAGCGGCAGAATACACTGGAACAGCTGGAGGTAATCTTCGCGAGCAAATATTCAGAACACCTAAAAACAAATACAGTGATTTTGCCTCACAATATTTTGGGCAGGATGTATTTGAAAACAGCGTTTATGAAAAGGTAGATTTTACCAACGCTGAAGATTTTTCAAATCCTTTAAAAGTAAATTATTCATTAATTGCAAAAGGTTTTGCTGATAAAGTTTCGGGCTTATACATTATTCGTATGCCATATTTAGAAGCTATCAAGAAAAACCAAGCTATTTTAGAAAATAACCGAACCAATCGCGTAGATCTTGAAAAAGTATTAAATATTTACCCTTCAGAACAAATTGTCAATCTTAAAATACCTGTTGGTTATACATTTGCTGAGTTTCCTCAAAATATTGACCACAACTCATCTTTTTCAAATTATAGCGTTCATTTTAAATCCACCTCCACGGGTCTTCAAATTATTAAGAAACAACGTTTTCTTAAAAATATTATTGAAACAAATGAGTTTGAATCGTTTAAAACTGATTATCTTAAATTGCTAGACTTAGACAAATTTAAAATAGCCTTGGTTAAAAAATAGTTGTCAAAAAATGGCAATATAAACGCTGTTGAGAATAATATAGCCTAGTTTTGTGGCTTATATTGAAGCGATATGACAACAAATATGCTTTTTGGAACGCTAATCAAAGAATTAAGAGTTTCCAGAAATTTAAAGCTTATTGATTTAGCCACTCAATTAGGGATGGATAAAGGACTATTGAGCAAAATTGAGAACAATGAGCGAAGAGCAACAAAAGATCATGTAGAAAAATTAATACAAATTTTTGGAGCTAATCCAAAACTATTGCTTACATCGTGGCTCGCTTCAAAAATAATTTATGAGTTGGAGGGTCAGGATTATGGCTTAGAAGCCTTGATGGTGGGGGTGAAAATAGTAAAATACAATGCATTAAAAAGTGAGTCGTTGGATGATTTAACTTCGGAGTTAACAACCTTAAAAAACCTATTGGATACATTTAGACCAATTCCTGCCTCCCAATTAGAACACTTAATAAATGCCTACAAGATTGATTATACTTTTGAAAGCAATCGTATAGAAGGAAATACACTAACCCAAAAAGAAACTGCCATGGTGGTGGAAAAAGGATTAACCATTAATGGCAAATCTATGCGCGAGCATTTAGAAGCCATTAACCATGCTGAAGCCATTGATTTTATTACAGATTTGGTAAAATATAACACACCATTTACTGAACGGATTTTACTTCAAATACATTCTTTGGTTTTAAGAGGTATTGATAAAGAAAATGCAGGAAGGTATAGAAACATTCATGTTAGAATTGGGGAAAGTACATATTTGCCGCCGGCCCCATACCTAATTCAAAAACAAATGGAAGATTATTTTCTGTTTTACGAATCCAATGTAAATAAGATACATCCTGTTGTTTTGGCGGCGGATATGCACGAAAAACTAGTTGCCATTCATCCCTTTATGGACGGAAATGGAAGTACCTCGCGGTTGGTTATGAATTTAATAGCTTTTCAAAACGGATACACCCTTATTAATGTTTCGGGCGAAAAAATAAATCGAATGGATTATTACAAGGCTTTGGAGCAAGTTCAGCTGAATAGCAACAATAAAGTGTTTCGTTTATTAATGGCTAATTATGCCAAAAGTTCTCTTAAGGATTGGATAAATCTATGCTCATAGACGAGCATCATTTTTATATTAATAGTGAATTTTATAATATTTATCTAAACCCTATCCGATATTAAATTTTAAATAGTGACTTTTGACATCTCAAATAAAATTATGTTTAATAAAAAATTAATTTGGTCGCTTTTATTAATGGCCGCATCAAGTGTCGCCTTTGGGCAAAATGCACCAGAAAATTGGTTCAACCTTGATAATAAAGCCAATAAAGTGTTGGGCGTAAGTACCGAAAAAGCATATAACGAACTTTTGAAGGATAAAAAGTCAGTATCTGTTATAGTGGGTGTACTTGATAGTGGAGTAGACGAGGATCATGAAGACTTAAAAAGCGTGATGTGGATAAACGAAGATGAAATACCTGGGAATGGCAAGGATGACGACAATAATGGCTATGTAGATGACATTTATGGATGGAATTTTATTGGAGGCAAAGACGGAAAAAATGTAGAATACGATTCGTATGAAATGACTAGAGTTTATAAAAAGCTGATGGACAAATATGAAAACATGCCCGAAGCTTCCATGTCGGACGATGAAAAAAGGGGATATCAGGAATTTCTAGAACTCAAAGTTGATTTTTTACAGAAGAGTATACAATCTAAGGCAATGTTTGAAATTTATTCTAAATCTTTGAAACGATTTGAAGCAATAGAAAATGCTATTGGCAAAGGGGAAAATTTTACAATTGAAGATTTGAAAAATTACAACCCTTCTAATTCGCAGGAAAAAGCCACCATTGAAAAATTTATAGCCTATATGGGAACTGGCGAGAAATATTCAACTATTAAAGAAAGTCTTAAACAGGCCTACGACCATTTTGACAAAGAGGCAAATTATGCTTACAATGTTAATTATAACTCAAGAACAATAGTTGGCGACGACTACAACAACGACTATGAAAAAGACTATGGAAACAATGATGTTACAGGACCTGACGCTTCTCATGGAACCCATGTGGCAGGAATAATTGGAGCTCAACGGGATAATAATTTGGGAACTAAAGGAGTTGCTAATAATGTTAAAATAATGTCGGTGCGTTGTGTGCCGGATGGCGATGAACGTGATAAAGACGTGGCCAATGCCATTCGATATGCAGTGGATAATGGGGCAAAGGTTATCAATATGAGTTTTGGTAAAGCCTTTCCTTGGAATAAAAAATTAGTAGACGATGCTGTAAGATATGCCGAATCTAAGGACGTTTTATTAGTTCATGGTGCCGGAAATGATTCCAAAAATACGGATGTAAACATTAATTATCCGAACCCAAATTATGCCGATGATAATAAACGAGCATCAAATTGGATAGAGGTGGGAGCTTCATCATGGGTTGGTGGTAAAGCAAGATTAGCTACGTTTTCAAATTTTGGAAAAAAGAATGTAGATGTTTTTGCTCCGGGTGTAAGTATTTATTCCACCATTCCAGGTTCTAAATATGCTTCTTTTGACGGAACCAGTATGGCATCGCCCTGCACAGCAGGCGTTGCAGCGCTTATTCGTTCTTATTTTCCTGACCTAACTGCGGCTCAGGTGCGAATCATAATAATGAAGTCAACAATAAAAGTTAAAGGAAAAGTATATTTACCCGGCACTAAAAAAACTACAAAACTTAAAAAGATTTCAGTTTCGGGGGGTATTGTAAATGCTTATAAAGCTGTGAAAATGGCTGATAAAATGAGCAAGTATTAAAAGTTCATTTTTTTAATACTATACTTTTACTTTTATCGTTTTGATAGTATTAAAAAATAAATTAGCTATGAAAAACGTCCTGTTAGTACTTGTAATTTCTTTGTTGTTTGCTTGTGGCAAACGTTCAGCCGAAACGGAAAGTACGGCCTATGATATGGCTTCAGCCCCCGAAGTAGCGGCTGAAAGTGCAGGTTCTTCTGATGGATTAACTGCCACTGCCGTAAGTTCTGAAAAAGCAGAACCTAAAGACCAAACAAAATCCGACCTGACCGTTTCTGCCCCAAAACTTATAAAAAATGGCTATTTAACTATTGAGGTTGAAAACTATAATGAAAGCCGCAAAAAAATAAAGAATTTGGTATTAAAAAGCGGTGGGTATTTGGGCAATGAAACCGAAACCAATGAAACCTATCGAATATCCAATGAATTAACGATCCGAATTCCTGCAAGTACTTTTGACCAAATGATGGAAGGACTGATGGCTGAAGGAATAAAAACGGATAGCAAGCGAATAGAAGTGCAGGATGTAGGTGAAGAATATGCCGACCTTACAGCCAGAATTGAAGCTAAAAAAGCGGTAGAAAAACGCTATCTTGAAATATTGAACAAAGCCAATAAAATTAGTGATATTTTAGAAGTTGAAGAAAAGCTGAGGGTAATACGCGAGGAAACAGAGGCAGCTCAGGGTAGGGTTAAATACCTTGAAAGTCAAGTCTCAATGAGTACTATCAATTTAAGTTTATATAAAACATTGGACACACATTATACGCCGCCATCCGGCCCTGGGTTCTTTACTCGTATATGGAAAGGTTTGGTTGAAGGTTGGGAAAGTGTGTTGAGTTTTATTGTTGGAGTTAGCTACTTGTGGCCCCTTTGGTTGGTAATTATTATATTTTGGTTTTGGTTTCGCAAAAGCCATATTTGGCCATTCCGTAAAAAAACAACCCTCTAAAATTTCTAATTCCTAACGCCTAATTCCAGATTATTTATAGCCGCAATTCCGGGTAATTCTTTGCCTTCAAAATATTCGAGCAAAGCGCCACCACCGGTAGAAACATAACTAACTTTATCTTCCAAATGAAATTTGTGAATGGCCGCTGCTGAGTCCCCACCACCAATAAGTGAAAATGCACCATTACTTGTAGCATCTGCCAGTGACAATGCCACCTGCTTGGTCCCGTTGGCAAAGGCATCCATTTCAAATACACCCATTGGGCCGTTCCAAAGGATGGTTTTACTTTCGGTAATTACTTTTTTATAGGTTTCAGTGGCTTCTTTTCCAATATCCAAACCCATCCAACTATCAGGAATTTCATTACTTTGTTTATTTTCTGTATTAGCATCATTGCTAAAATTATCAGCAATTATTGAATCCACGGGTAAATAAATTTTAACACCTTTTGCTTCAGCCCGAGTTAAAATTTCTTTGGTAAGTTCTACCCGTTCTTCTTCAAATAATGATTTACCAATTTGGCCACCTTGAGCCTTAATAAACGTATATGACATGCCGCCGCCAATTATAATATTATCAGCAATATTTAAAAGATTTTCGATGATTAATATTTTATCGCTAACCTTAGCACCACCTACTATAGCGGTAAACGGACGTTGCGGATTATGCATTACCTTTTCAGCATTGGCCACTTCCTTGGCCATTACATACCCAAAGCATTTAGCTGCAGGGAAAAACTTAGCAATAATAGCTGTACTAGCATGGGCTCGGTGGGCTGTTCCAAAGGCATCGTTCACATAAAAATCGCCCAATTTTGAAAGCTTTTCAGCAAACTCCTCATTTCCTTTTTCTTCTTCTTTATAAAATCGTAGATTTTCGAGCAGTAAAACTTCGCCTGATTTTAAATTTTTAGAGTATTCAATGGCATCAGCCCCCGCACAATCATTAGCAAATTTTACATTTATCCCTAATAATTTGCTTAAATGACTCACTATATGTTTTAATGAATATTTATCAGTCGGACCTTCTTTGGGGCGCCCCAGATGCGACATTAAAATGACGCTACCGCCATCCTTAATTATTTTATGAATGGTAGGAAGTGCCGCCGTTATTCTTGAATCATCAGTTATATTAAATTCAGCATCCAACGGAACATTAAAGTCTACTCGAATCAGAGCTCGTTTTCCCGAAAAATTATAATTGTCAATGGTATTCATTGCTTGTATTATTTGCGTTTGTTATATTCAGCCAAGGCATCATATCTTTGAGCATTGGCGCCTTTTCTTAAGATTTTTATTTTCAGAATATAATCGTTGCTTTTAGTTAAAAAAGGAACTTCTGTTCCTGAAATTAATTCACCAAAAACAGTATGCAACCCATCTAGCCAAGGGGTAGCGGCGAGAGTTATAAAAAATTGACTTCCATTAGTGCCTGGGCCTGAATTAGCCATTGCAAATAACCCTGGACGGTCCAATTTCAAGTCTGAAAATTCATCTTTAAACTTATATCCCGGGTCACCATTTCCTGTGCCTAGCGGGTCACCGCCTTGAATCATAAAATTTTCCTTATCACCGTTAGTTAAACTAATAACTCTGTGAAATTTTAAACTATCATAAAAAGGTACACCTGTCTTGCGAAACGAGTTAGGCATGGAACCTTCGGCTAAAGCCACAAAATTGGCCACAGTCATTGGAGCTTTGTCCGGAAACAGTTTACCAATCATAACGCCTTTGGTGCTATAAATCATTGCATACAGTCCATTGGTAGTATCTACAAGTGGAGGCGCTTCTTCTTGTGTTTCAGTAGCGGTGTCATTTTTGGGATTTTGGCAAGCCCAAACTAATAGAACGGGAACGATAAATAATAAAAAATTTAGTTTTTTCATACTATAAATGATGTTTAAAATTGAGTTGTGCAAAGATAATGGTTTCAAGACTTTATTTTTGCCAACATGTCAAAACCACTCTCTATTCAAATTGGCAATTTGCTTTATAAGCACTTTTATCCGTTGTATAATTTTATCTATCCTATTTTTAAAAACCGGCAGGATGCGGATGAAATTAACTATTTAAAAAAAATAATCACACCCGGTGATACCATTCTCGATATTGGAGCCAATATTGGTTTTTACTCTAAAATATTATCTAAATATACTGGAACCTATGGCAAAGTGCATTCCTTTGAGCCTGATGTAATTAATTTTAAACACCTGAGAAAAA
Organism: Bacteroidota bacterium; assembly: GCA_947468275.1. Taxonomy (GTDB): domain Bacteria; phylum Bacteroidota; class Bacteroidia; order NS11-12g; family UBA9320; genus JABWCE01. Next base: position 80,805 of record CANIKO010000009.1, on the reverse strand, counting down.
ACACCGGACAATTGGTAAATGTGGTTTTGAATAATAAGGCGGTGAGTGACAAATCAGGAACTTTAAATGTGTATAAATCTAAAGACCTAAACGTAGACCATCGCACCTATCCGGTCGGTGAATATGAATCCATTGATGTGATAGAGTCAATATCTATTGACGAATATGTGAAGGGTGGTTTTATAGTAAACGTGATTAAAATGGATATTCAGGGGTTTGAAGTTTCGGCCCTTAAAGGCATGGAAAAAACTATCAAAGCCAATCCTGAAATCAAGTTGTTATTAGAATTTTGGCCACATGGCTTGCATGCTGCCGGTAGTTCAGTGGCTCAGTTTTGCGAAGTTATAAAATCATTAGGACTTAAAATTCAGTTTTTGGAAAAGGAAAATCTTTTACCCTTTGATGAAAAAAATATCCCGGCCTATGAAACATGGGTATTGGAGGAATACAAGAATATTTTGGTGACAGCTAATTAAGTATTTTGTCTGATTTAAGAGCTGAAAAAACATGATAGTAACTGTAACCTCTCTTAGACTTAGAAAGCTTTGGAATTTTTTCCACCTTTCATGGCATGGAATGCGGGTAATGAAACAATCCAAAACTCAAAAAGGATTTATCAAAATGAAAAATACCGGATTTGGGTATATGCATTACACCCTTTCAGCATGGGAAACCGAGGAAGATGTTAAAAATTTTGCTAAATCAGGAGCCCATTTGCAAGCAATGAAAGAAAGTGCTGCCATTGCTACACAAATAGCAACGTATACCTATGAAGCAGATAAGATGCCTGATTGGAAGGAAGCCAAAAAATTACTGAAAGAGAAGGGAAAGGTTTTGAAGTTTTAAGAAAAGGATAATTTTTAAATATTGTTTTTATTAGCTTTGTATTATGCAATTAAAAAATCCAGGGGCGAAAATTATTAAAGACGGAAAGGGCAAGAACCGATACCTTCAGCTCGATTTAAAAAAAACCGATGCTTCTTGGTATGAGCTTTTGGAAGATATCATAGATTTAATTGATATTGAAAAACGCAAAGGCGAAGAAACCTTAGATTTCAATGAATTTATTACTACAGAAAATAAGCGAAGAGGTATAAAAAAAATTGCCGGAGTTGACTTATAAAATAAAACTATATAAGTCTTTTGCTAAAGAAGTGAAGGTTCTTCCTTCACGCGATTATCAGAAACTAATCAAATCTATTCACCAGCTTGCAACAAATCCTTATCCTGCCGGTTACAAAAAATTAAAAACATCGGAAGACGATTATTTTAGAATTAGGGTTGGCAACTACCGGGTCATCTATCAGGTTAATGCTGAAGAGGTAGAGATTTTAATAATTAAAGTTGGTCATCGCAAAGATGTGTATTCCTGATTTTATAGAATTTATCTATGAATTTTAAATCGTTTATATCATCTATCAATTCTTGGAACGATTTCAAAAACGTTCTTGAAACCAAAACCAAACTTGAAAAAGGGAAGGCTTTTGAAGAATTAACCAAATATTATTTACAATATAATCCTGTTTATAAAACCAAACTGAAACAAGTTTGGCTGCAAAATGAAGTTCCTCCTTCGGTTCTAAAAAAACTAAATTTACCTCTAAACGACCAAGGCATTGACCTGATTGCTGAAACTTTTGAAGGAACCTATTGGGCCATACAATGCAAATACCTTCAGGACGAAGAACAGCGATTATCTCACCGGGCTATTTCTACCTTTGTTTCATTAAGCACTGGCATTGCCGAGAATATTTCCTACTGTTTGGTTTGCACAACGGTAGATGATTATGCCAAAATATATCATGGGAAAAGCAATATTGGTTTTTGCAATTCGGATGAATGGAGAAAATTGGATGGACAGTTCTTTGAGTGGTTAAGAAACGAGCTTTCAGGTAAAGCAAGTAAACTCGAACCTTTTAAACCAAAACCTCATCAAAAAGCAGCCTTAAAAGAAGCAAAGGATTATTTTTTAAAAGAAAATAACACCCGAGGGAAATTAGTGTTTCCTTGTGGTGCAGGTAAAAGTTTAACAGGTTATTGGATTACTAAGGAACTAAAGGCAAAACGGATAATCGTAGCCGTTCCTTCTCTTTCGTTGGTTAAACAAACTTTGGAAGTTTATTTAAGAGAAACGGTAGCCAATAATGATACCGTTTCATGGCTGTGTGTATGCAGTGATGAAGGCATTGGCAAAAACGATGATGTGGTGATTCATACCAATGAAATTGGGGTTCCTTGTGTTACCAACAAAGCTATAATAGCTGATTGGCTTAAGGAAAATGCTAAAAACAAAACCATAATTTTTACCACCTATCAATCGGGCAAAACCATTGCTGAAGCTTGTAAGATGGCCAACCATAATTTTGATTTGGGAATTATGGATGAAGCCCATAAAACGGTTGGGGTTCAGGATAAACTATTTAGTCATTTATTATTTGATAAGAATATAACGATTGCCAAACGGATTTTTATGACCGCCACCGAACGCCGGTATGCAGGAGCTTCGGATACCGTTTTGAGCATGGATGATTTGGACGTTTATGGCGAAACATTTAGTCAGCTATCGTTTAAGGAAGCCATAGACATTGGTATTTTATCCGACTATAGAATTATAACCCTTTTTATTTCTAATGAGGAAGTAAAAAAACTGATAGATAAAAATGCCTTTGTAAAACCTACCGGCAAAGAATGGGACAGTGAAACCGAAGCCCGGTCGTTAGCTTCCTTAATTGCTTTGCGAAAAGCCATGACGGAATACCCCATTCATCATGCCGTTACCTTTCATTCAAGTATTAAAAAGGCAGAGGCTTTTGAGCAAAGTCAATCGGTATTTAGTACTGCCTACCCAAGTTTTGCTGCGGTTCAATCCTACCATGTGTCGGGTTCCATGCCTACTTCCAAGCGAAGCAAAGTGGTGGATGAATTTGCCGCAACCGACAAAGGAATTATTACCAATGCCAAATGCTTAACCGAAGGAATAGATGTGCCCAATATTGATTGTGTATTATTTGCCGACCCGCGCAAAAGCACCGTGGATATTGTGCAAGCCGTGGGAAGGGCTTTGCGGAAAAAAGTCGGCAAAAAGTTTGGCTATGTTATTTTACCGGTTTTTACCAACTCCACCACAAAAGAGGAAATAATAGAAAGTGCTGAATTTAAAGAAATACTAAGCACCCTAAGAGCCTTAGCCTCCAATGACGAGCGGATTATTGAATATTTTAAAGACATCAGCAAAGGCAAGATTGCTAATAAAAAAGATGGCTTAATCCAATTTGATATTGATGTACAGATTGGTGATGAAATAAATGAGAAGGACTTAATTGATACCATACAATTAACAACCTGGAATAAACTGGCTAAGTTAAGTTGGATGCCGTTTGAAGAGGCAAGGGAGTTTGTTCATTTATTGAAACTAAAAAATGTTCAAGGGTGGCGAGAATATTGTATTTCAAATAAAAAACCTTTTGATATTACTACTAATCCTCATTTGATTTATAAAAATATTGGATGGAAAAGTTGGGGTGATTGGCTTGATACAGGTAATTCATCGAATAATGATAGAGAGTATAGAGATTTTATAGAAGCTCAAACGTTTGTAAGAAAATTAAATTTAAATAGTGTTAAAGAATGGCGGATATATTGTAAATCTATTCAAAAACCAGATGATATCCCACAAAGTCCAAACGTAGTTTATGGGGGTTCTGGATGGAAAAGTTGGGGTGATTGGTTAGGTACAGGAAGAATTGCAGACCAAAATAAATCATTCAGAAATTTCGATAAGGCAAGAACCTTTGCAAGGTCTCTTAAATTGGGAAGTGGCAAAGAATGGAGATTATTTTGTAGTTCAGGTAAATTACCAAATGATTTACCCAAAACTCCGTGGGTAAAATACAAAAATCAAGGATGGCTATCTATTGGTGATTGGCTTGGAAATGGAATCATTGCACCTCAAAAAAGAGAGTATATTTCATTTGAAGATTCGAAAAAATATGCTAAAAATTTAAATTTTAAATCCAGAAAAGATTGGTTAGAATTTACCAAAGCAGGGCTAAATCCTAAAAACATTCCTTCAAAGCCAGAGAGAGTTTACAAAAGTGATGGTTGGAAAGGTATGGGTGATTTTTTAGGAAATAACAATCTGTCAAATAAAGATAAAAAATATAGAACGTTTTCCGAAGTAAAAGAATTTGTCAAGCAGAATGGAATTAAATCAGCAAAAGAATGGAGAACTTTTATAAAGCAACATATACTTCCGATAGATATTCCAAACGCAGTTAATCGCGTTTATAAAGATAAAGGTTGGAAAGGTTGGGCAGATTTTTTTGGTAAGAAATAACCAACAATTATAAAAAATTCTCATTATATAGAACAAAAATTTATAAAACATTTTTACTATTAAGTCATCGAGTATTTAATTGATATGTTCTACCATTTCAGTTATTAAATGCAAAAAAGTAAATACTGTTTACTTTTTTACATTTAAATCTTCTTACCTAACACCGACTATAATTAATAGTTAGTTAATAAACTCAGGTGTTTAATTACATTTGTGTTTATTAAAAGTATCGTTTACTATTCTCCAATTTTAATTTTTAAATTAACCATGACAGATGATGATTTCTTTTTCGATTATGATAAAAATGTCGAAAATAAGATTTGCTTTAGTAATCTTTCATTATTACGTCGTGATATAAATACTTGTTTTGGTAAAAACCCAAATGATCCTAGTATTAAAATAGAATATATTGCAATTTGGCCAGGGACGATGGGGATTCTTGGAGGGATAGATCTTTTGGCTAAATTTTATTGCGGTGATGATTCTTTTGAAAACTCTCGTTCACGTTTCATAAAATACACCGAAAAATTTATTGACAGTAAATACAAAGAGGAATTATATCAATTGAGAAACTCTTTACTCCATAGCTTTGGTTTATTTAGCAAGGGTAAGAATAGTAAGGAATATAAATTTATTTTAACTCGTTCCAAAGGGTTTTTAATTAAGCGAAAGGATCTCTCAAATTCATATTGTGTTTCTGTTGATAATCTTCATGAAAAATTCGAAGCATCAATTACAGAATTTAAAAAAATATATTCCTCCTTAGAGTCTTTTCAAAATTTTGAAAGTCTTTTCAAAAAATATGGTTCAACGGAAATAAATAAGAATAGCTGTTAAATCAATCCTTAAATTGCTGTTGGCTGACCTCTCAGTTGACTATCTTTAATGACACAGGTATTCATTTTTGCAAGATGCCATATATGAAAGATTACTAGTGCCATCAGTCTTTAGAGGCATATTGAGCTAAGAAATATGAACAAAAATGACTATATTCGTTAATGGAAAAATTATCAAAAGAAAGACTTGCGGAAATGCAAAAACTTTATGACGATGTAGATAAAAATGGGTTACCATTTTTTGATGATGAAGATGATATTGATTGGGGAAAGGTTGACCCTGAACCTAAATGGCATTTAAAATTTAAGAATAAAAAACTATTTAAATTCTATACTCATTCCGATGGCACAGTGTATTCTAGAGAAATAAGAAAAGTCTAATCATTTTATCGGTTGGTGTCCCACCAAACGAAACAATTTAATGGAATTTCGGCCGGTGAAGACACCGACCGATAAGGTTATAATCTTCCCCTCATTTTTATTAATCTCCATTTCCAAATTAATATTTTACATTTGCTCTGAAATTCAAACTCAGGAAAAATGAGAACCAAACTCTTACTCATTTTATTCTTCTCAACTTTTGGAGGATTGCGGCTAAACGCCCAAACGCCTGATACCATAACCATTTGTAAAGATATCAGAAACATTGTTTTTAGTATTAAAACCATAACAGGAAATGCCATTGCCTGGCAATGGACACTTACCGGCACGTCATTTTCTGGAAAATTAACGGATAGTGTTTGCGGCCCCGTTCCTTACAATACCATTGGTGTGTATACCGCCAACTGCAAGGTTTCCTACAATAATGCAAAAGATAGTGTTCACAAATTCATAATTAAAGTGTTTGACGGAAAAGTGCAAATGCCATCTTTGAGAGATACCGCCTTATGCGGCCCCGTAAACCTAACTCTGGATGCTGGTAATGCCACCAATTCTTTGGTTAGATATAAATGGATACCTAGTGGGCAAACGACGCGAAATATCACTATTAATTTGCCGGGTACTTATGGCGTAAGTGTTTTTATTATTGACGATTTTTCATACAAATGCACCAACTGCGTGGCTTGCGATAGCCAAACAAAGCTAATAACTGTAACACGAGGGGCAAAAGCCACCGTAGATTTAGGCCCCGACCGATTTATTTGTGGTGATAATCCTGCTATTCTTGACGCAGGGCCGGGATATTCATCGTATCTGTGGCTGCCCAATAATGAAACTTCGCAATCCATTTCGGTGCTTACAAGCGGTGATTATTCCGTTACCGTAATTAATTCGGATGGATGCAGTGCCTCCGACCAAATTAATTTAAAGGACAGTTGCCCGATGTATATTTTTGTTCCCAATGTTATTTCAGCGGACAAGAATGGGAGCAACGATATTTTTACCTGGGGTGGAAACATAAAAATTAAAACCTACCGACTTGAAATTTTTAACCGTTGGGGCGAAAAAATGTTTGAAACGGAAGATCCAACCAAAGGTTGGGATGGAAGCTACAAGAAAGAACTAGTTATTCAGGGAGTATATTGGTATCAGATAGAATGCAAGGATACCAACGATGAAAAACATTTCTTAAAAGGCACTATAACTGTTCTGAGGTGAGTTTTTAATTCTCAATCAGTGGTAAAAAACCGACCAAAAATATTTGACGTTTAAAAAAATTTATTTCCTTCAATAATATCCCCTATCGCATTGTCATAAAGGGTTTCGTAATCCTTTAATGAACCTACCAAGGTTCCGTCTACCAAAATATCAGAACCTTTAACTTTTCCTAATTGAAGGAAAGAAGTTCCCGATTTTTGAAGTTCGTTTTCAAAACTAGTTTTTTTCTCAGGTTTTATAGAAACCACGATGCGGCTTTGAGCTTCACCAAATAAAAAGGCGTCGGTTCTGAAGTTTTTATCGGTCGTAATTTCAAAACCCAATCCACGGTGCTTGGCACTTTCAAACAAAGCTATGAAAAGTCCTCCTTCGCTTAAGTCGTGGCAACTTTGAAGATGGTAATTTGTTATTAGGTTATAGGTTACTTGTTGAAGATTATATTCCTTATCTAAATCAAAATACGGAGCAGGGCTACTGTTTACCTTTCGATATTTAGCAAGGTATTGCGATGAGGCAATGTCGTTTTTGCTTTCACCCAAAAGATAAATTAAATCCCCTTCATTTTTAAAATCAAGGGTCATAATGTGTTCAGGTTTTTCAATAATTCCTACCATTCCAATTGTAGGGGTTGGGAACACCGCTTCGCCTTCTGTACTTTGGTTATAAAAACTCACATTACCACCTGTCACTGGGGTTTCAAACTTGCGGCAGGCACGGCCCATTCCATCAATGGAATTTTTAAACTGGTAATAAACGCCTTTGTCGTAAGGATTTCCAAAGTTTAAACAATTGGTAACACCGCTTGGCACACCACCTGAACAAACGATATTACGTGCTGCTTCAGCCACAGCAATAGCGCAACCCACTTCAGGGTCGGCCCATACATAGCGGCTGTTGCAATCCACGGTTAATGCCAATGATTTATTGGTTCCCTTTACCATAACTATAGCGGCATCGCTTGGACGGTTGGTACTTTGATTTACCGTTCCCACCATACTGTCGTATTGGTTATAAACCCATTGCTTACTAGCTATATTTGGAAGTTGGATTAGAAATTTTGCAACATCTTTTAAATCTCCCTTAACATCCGAAACGGAGTTAATATCAAATTTTTTATTTTCAGAAATATAAGCCGGTTCGGCCCATTCGCGGTGGTATACTGGTGTTCCGCCTCCAAGCGCTAAACTTTCAGCAGGAATATCTGCTTCGAGTTGGCCGTTCATGAAATATTCCACACGTCCAGTATCGGTTACTTCACCAATGCACGCATAGGTTAAATCCCATTTTTTAAAGATATCGATGGCTTTTTGCTCTCTTCCTTTGTGCAAAATAACCAACATGCGTTCCTGACTCTCGCTCAGCAAAATTTCCCAGCCTTTCATATCGGCTTGCCGCATGGGTACTTTGTCCAACTGAATTTTCATTCCCGTTCCGCTTTTGGCGGCCATTTCGGCTGTGCTGCAAGTTATTCCTGCAGCGCCCATATCCTGCATACCAACTACTGAATCGGTATCCAATAATTCCATCGAGGCTTCCAAAATTAATTTTTCCCAGAAAGGGTCGCCAACTTGCACGGATGGTAAATCGTTAATACTGTCTTCCGAAATATCCTTGCTAGCAAAGGCGGCTCCATGGATTCCGTCTTTTCCGGTTGCGGCTCCAAAAATATATACCGGATTGCCCGGTCCGTCGGCTACAGCACTAATGGTTTTCCCAATTTTGGCAATCCCCACACTCATGGCATTTACCAAAATATTGGTTTCGTAGCAATCATCAAAATATACTTCACCACCTACGGTTGGTATTCCAAAGGCATTTCCATAATCTCCAATTCCTTTTACGACCCCTTTTACTAGCCACTTGGTTCGGTCGGTATTTATATTTCCAAAACGCAATGAATTTAATTGCGCAATAGGTCGTGCGCCCATACTGAAAATATCACGGTTTATTCCACCAACTCCGGTGGCGGCACCTTGGTAGGGCTCAATTACACTCGGGTGGTTATGGCTTTCTATTTTAAAACACACGGCCAATCCATCGCCAATATCTACCAAACCTGCATTTTCTTCACCGGCTTTGGCTAGCATCATCGGGCCTTCCTTTGGCAGAGTCTTAAGCCAAGTGATGGAATTTTTATATGAACAATGCTCACTCCACATCACTGAATAAATAGAGAGTTCAGTAAAATTGGGGGTTCGGCCTAAAATGCTTTTGATTTGTTCGAATTCTTCAGGCAATAGTCCAAGAGTTGTTGCTTGTTCAAGGGTAGCAAGGGATTGAGAGGATGATTGTGTCAATTTATTTACGATTTTAGAATGGGAGGGGCAAAGGTAATTTAAATTTAGTTTTTTTGATGTTTTGAAGTGATGAAATTAAGAAGTTAGGATTGGTTTTTATTCGGTTTTTACTAAATTATCTTCTAATCTTGTATCCTTAAAAAAATTAACCATAGGTAATAATGCCAGCCATACAATTAGCAACCCCCAAAGACCTTCCAACCATTTACCAATTGGCTGAAAAAATATGGTACGACCATTATTTAAGTATCATTACTGCTGAGCAAATAGAATACATGCTGGCCAATTTTTATAGCTTGGAAAACCTTGAAAAATTGATGAAGGAAGGGCAAATATTTTATTTGATTCAAGATGAAATCAAGGATTCCATTGGTTATTTCGCGGTGACGGAAAATGAACCCGAACATTGGTTTATGAATAAATTTTATATAAAAACGAGTGTTCAGGGTAAAGGAATCGGAGCCGATATTTTAAAACAATGGGAAAATATGGCTCAACCCAAAGAATTGAGATTACAGGTGAACCGCAAAAATTTTAAATCTATAAATTTTTATTTTAAAACAGGTTTTGTAATAAAAGAAGTAGCCGATTTTGATATTGGAAACGGCTTCTCGATGGATGATTATATTCTGGTGAAAGGGTATTAATAGTGTACCCTAAGTTTATTATAAATAAAATGCAGCAACCAAGCAGGGCCTATTAACAGAAATTGTAAATCCTGAAGAAACAATGGTTTTTTGCCTTCAATTTTATGACCGATAAACTGCCCAATCCAAGCTAACACAAAAATGGATATAGATATTAAAGCCAGATTTCCTCTAGTTTCCACAGCTTTAAAAATTTCAAGATTTCCCCAAAGCATGATTAACCCAATTACAAAAAAACCATAAAACATAACTTTGGATAAGCGCATATAATAAATCCAGGCCCACATAAAAAAGGCAAAGGCATAATTTAATACAAATGATTTTTCGGCTAAAAATGGATTGGGGATGGCCATTAATAACCCAGCCAAACTGAACATAATGCTCGGCACACAAATCCAGTGAATGAGTTTATTGGTTGAATTTTTATGGCTTTCACCGTATGTTTCCAAAAGTTGATGGATGGTTTGCATGTTACAAGCATAAACCTAATTTTTTTCAAAACCAAATTAGGAGAAAAAGGAATAACACAGAGGCACGGAGAAAAGGGAGTTTCGAAGAGATAATTTAAAAAATTTTTTTTCTCTGTATCTCCGTGCCTCCGTGTTAACTTACTTGCAATACTGCTTAAATTACTGTTGGTTTGAATTTGCTAATGAACCGTAAAATAATAATTTTCCTTTTGTTTGGTGTGCTGCTGGGAATCGGCGGCAGCAAATGGTACAATTCGTTTCAAAATACAAAGGCAGAAACCTCAAAAATTGCTGCAGATAGCCTGATTACCAATTCGGAAACAGAATTAGATGAAAGCAAGTCTGAAAACGAAATTCCTGCAAAAGTGTATGAAATTTTGAAGTATGTGCAAACTTTTCATGAGCCTAAGGATGGCTATGTTGGCGGAAGAGAGTTTCATAATTATGAAGGAGTTTTGCCCAAAACAAAACCTGATGGCGAAAAAATAGAATACCACGAATGGGATGTAAACCCTAAAAAGAGAATGTTAAATAGAGGAAAAGAACGAATTGTAACCGGTGATGATAAATCAGCCTGGTATACCAATGATCATTATAAAAGCTTTAAAAAAATAAACTAATGGCACTTCAACTGTTACCAATAAATGAATCCTTTACTCTAAAATGTGATAATGCTTCTTACATGATTACACTGGATGGAAACCGTTGTAAAACCAAGGAATTGTTGTTGAATGAATTAGCATCTATTTTTAAATTTCCAAATCATTTCGGACATAATTTTGATGCGTTGTATGATTGCCTCACCGATTTAGAATGGCTGGGAGTAGACCATATTTATTTTTTGATTATTCACCCGGCATTAATTTGTGCCGATGAAAAAGACAATCTGCCCAAAGAAATATTTGATGCCGTATTAATGGATGTTTTAAAAGCCTATCAGCACAATCCCATTCACTTTCATCTCATTGCCGAAAAATCATTCTTAAAAATTATAAACCCCAACTAAACTTGCATAAAAAAACACTTGCTAACGCTTATTTAAAGCTGCACATTGCTATTTTTCTGTTTGGGTTCACAGCTATTTTAGGCAAATTAATTACCCTTCAACAACTAGGATTGGTGTGGAACCGCCTTTGGATAAGTTTTGTAGGTTTGATTCTTTTGCCTGGTGTTATCAAGGGATTGCGAAGCCTTTCAAAAAAAGATATTCTGAGGTTTTCGGGCATTGGTGTTTTAGTGGCCTTGCATTGGGTTACATTTTATGGCTCCATAAAATTAGGAGACAGTGCCTCCGTAACTTTGGCTTGCCTTGCCACCTCACCTTTATTTACTTCTATTATTGAACCCATACTGAATAAACGACGGATTTTAAAAACGGAAGTCTTGTTGGGGTTGGTCACCATTGTTGGCGTTTATTTTGTAATGGGAGTTGGAAGTTTTTATTATCCTGCTATCATTTCAGCTATTATTTCGGCACTTATAGCATCTACGTTTTCAAGCCTCAACAAAAAATTTATAGGACAAAAAAACACTTTGTCCGTTTCGTTTTTAGAGTTCTTTTCGGGTTGGAGTTTTTTGTGCTTGCTTTTACCTTTTTATTTTTATTGGGATAGTAGTTTTAGTATTATGCCACAAGCTATAGATTTAATAAAACCATGGCATTTTATCTGGTTGGGTATAAGTTCCGATTGGTATTATCTAGTGGTTTTGGGATTGCTATGCACCTGCCTGGCTTTTGTTTTTAATCTTCAAGCTTTAAAACATGTTTCGGCTTTTACCTCCAATTTAAGTATTAATCTTGAGCCGGTTTATGGTATTATTCTAGCAGCCTTAATTTTTCATGAAAACACGGAGCTTAACTTTCAGTTTTATTTAGGAACGGCTATAATATTGAGCTGTGTGGTGTTTCACCCGCTTCTACAAGGTTACGAAAGGAGAAAAATAAATGAAATCAGATAACGCCATAGTATTGTTTGACGGGGTTTGTAATTTTTGCAACAATTCTATTAATTTTATAATAAAACGGGATAAAAAAGGGTTCTTCAAATTTGCTCCCTTGCAAAGTGAAATAGCTCAAAAATTGGTTGGTGATAAAACCAAACCCATGCCCGAATCGGTTATTTTAATAGATAATGAAAAAACCTATGACCGTTCATCAGCCGCTTTGCGAATAACCAAAAGATTGGATGGATTGTGGCCCGCCTTATATATTTTTATGATTGTACCAAAACCAATCCGCGATTGGGTCTATAATTTGATAGGCCGCAACCGCTATAAATGGTTTGGTAAAACAGAAGCCTGCATGATACCAACCCGGGAAGTGAGAAGCCGATTTTTAGATACAAATATCAAATGAAAATATATTACAATCCGCGCTGTTCCAAGTGCCGCGAAACTTTAAAACTTATAGAAAGCAAAGGCAAAACGGCCGAAATTGTAGATTATTTAAACCATCCACCAACTTTAGAAACTTTACAAAGCATAGTTATAGTTTTGGGAATGCAACCGGAAGAATTACTTCGAAAAAAGGAACCAATATTTATTGAAAAATATAAAGGCAAAAAGCTTTCGGATAATGAATGGTTGGAAGCGATGGTTCAAAATCCGCAACTCATTGAACGCCCAATTGTAATAGATGGAAACAGAGCTATTATTGGTAGACCACCGGAAAAGGTGTTGGAATTGATTTGATTAATAAATAGTATTTTCGAGAAAAAAATAATGGAACAAAAACTTCCTCTACCGCCCTTTACTCAGGAAACAGCAAAACAAAAAATTCAAATGGCCGAAGATGCCTGGAATAGTAAAGATCCAATCAGGGTTTCCATGGCATATACCGTAAACAGCGAATGGCGAAATCGAGATGAATTTATAAACGGAAGAGAAGAAATTGTAGAATTTTTAAAACGCAAATGGGCTAAGGAAAGCCATTATAAATTAAAAAAAGAATATTGGGCGCATACCGAAAACCGCATAGCCGTTAGGTTTGAATACGAATATCAAAATACTGCTGGGCAATGGTTCAGAGCATATGGAAATGAAAACTGGGAATTTGATGAAAATGGACTGATGCAAAAACGTTTTGCCAGTATTAATGACTCGTACATTGCGGAAGAGAATCGAAAATTTAAAGATTAATATTTAATTCAATAAAATAATTTCTGCCACTAATTAATGGTGTGGTAAATGGCTGCTGCTGGCCGCCCGAACTATTCGTAGAAAGAAAAAAACTGCCGATATTTTTAACGTTTGCAATATTTTTAATGCCGCCTCTTAGAGTAATTGTTTTTTTACTAAATGATTTTTCAATAATTGCATCGGCCAAATAAAAGCGTTGGTTAAAAAATGTTTGAGGCCCTTTCATGGCATCTAACGACATATATCCTCGCTGTGAAGTAAGCTTATTTACAAAACAAATATTAAAATTATAGTGCGGTATTTTTAATATAAAATTGGAATAGACTTCATTAAAAAATAATTGTTGGTCAAACAAATTGGCGAAGTAATTATTTCCAGTAAGAGTGCCTCTTAAGTTTAAATCTAAATTGTGGCTTTGGTAAGCAATATTAATGCGGGTGCCTATTGTTTTTTTTTCGCTAAGGTTTTTATGTACCAATCGTCCGGGGCTATTTTTATCCGCAATTAATTCTATACCCCCTTTAAAAAAATAGTTAAAAAAGCCAGGTTCAAATTCTAGTTTATCCCCTTTTTTAATGACATTGTGCTTATTGAAAAATAATGAATAGTGATACGACATAGCACTTTCATCTGTAAGGTTCAGATTTCGTTTAATACTGTACCCATTGGTAAGGTAGGTGGCAAATAATTGGTCAAAGTTAGGGGCTTTTGTGCTTCGGGCCGCCATAAATTTAAGCCCCCACTCTTTTGTAAATTTATAAATCATTTTTACATCCCAAAGAGGTTTTGTTTTGTATTTGGAACTGTATGGCAGTCTAAATCCACCATTAATAATTATGCTTTTTATTCCTGTATAACGAAAATTTAAAAACAAAGCAGATGTTGTATTTGACTGATGAACACTATTGACAGTTTGCTTATATCTATCATCCGTATTGGAAAGGTCAAATCCTGCCTGATAATTGAGAAATCTATTGTTGTCGTTTTGCGAAAGTACCCATCGGCTATATATAAATCTATAATGAATGGTGTCATTTAGAGCTGAGTCATTTATAGCTATTTGTTCGGCGGTGGAAATATCTTTTAAAAATAAAGTGTTATTTCTTCTATAATCCATTAATTGAATATCGCCTTGAAGATTAATATTTTGGGTAAGTTTACCTTTAATGCCTGCATAAAGTGAATTATTATTGGTTTTTAATACCCTATCATTTGCTTTTATAGATTGAGGATAAGGATACCCTAATTGGGTTTTTATTTCATAAAGATTATTAAACCCGACGAAAACATCCATGTATTGAAGAATTTTATGAGAAAAAAACACTTGATTATTTATCCGAGTATAAGGCAGCCATTGCAATACCCGCCCTGAATCATTTCCTTGATTGCCAGCAAAGGCATCAACAGAGGACGAAAATCGAAAATAGTTTTCAGTGGTTCGTCGCCCTAAATTTAAATTACTATATATGCCTCCAGGGGCATAAACATGAAAACGAAGGGAGGGTTTATATACTTTTTGCTGAGTTGTTTTCGAAATAATATTTATTACTCCCATAATGGCTGAGTTGCCATAAGCCACGCCTTGTGGGGTTTCGGTTATTTCAATTCGGCTAATATTATCCAGTGGGATTTGTTGAAAATCCATTTCGTCAAACTGAACCGATCGAAAAGGTAAACCATCCATCAGTATCAAAATATTTCCTTTATTGCTGCCATGCCAATAAAATTGCCATCCTTTTTGAGCGTCATACTTAAATACTCCGCCGGTTTCTAGTATCAAAATGTCTTTAAGATTATTAGCACCTCGCAATCGTATTTCTGATTCAGTAATAATTCGGGTGACATCTGCCAAGTCGGTTTGTTTCACTTTTTTGAATTGACCGGTTTCAAACATTACATTGTCCGGGGTTTTGCTTTGGGCAAAAAGCAAGGCAGGAAAAAAAATTAGCAGACAAAGGATGAAGCGACTAAACAAACCGAATGTAGATTTAACCTCCAAAATTATTCATTTTCATCGGGAGAAAGATTTTTTTAAGGTTTCTTTTTACTTGGAGATTAGTTTAAACCATTTAAGTGAAAGAAATATGGCAATCCATCAAAATTAAATATTAAATATCATTTTAAAATGCTGTATCCCCGCTTCTTCAAATTGAGGGCCTGTAGGTTTAAACCCAGCTTTGGCATATAATGGCATAGCTTCTATTTGGGCGTGAAGATAAATAGCCTTATTAAATGCCTTAACATCGTTCAACAATCGGTTTACCAAAGCCAAAGCAATTCCATTGCGGCGGTATTCATTTAACACAGCAAATCGTTCCAGTTTTATTCCATTATCGGTCGTTCGCCAACGAGCGGTGGCTGCTGGGATACCATTAAAATAGGCCAAATAATGTTGGCAAATTTCTTCGTTTTCATATTCCAATTCGGGCGGGCAATTTTGCTCCACCACAAATACTTCTCGCCTAATTTCAAAGGCTTTTTCAATAAATGAACTCTCCCCAAAAGTAAATCGTATTATTTCGATAGACATAGGTTCAATATTAAACAATTTGTTAAAATCAAACGAACAAAATCACAATTGGTAATTTTTTTAAATTAATGTAAGTTTGCCCCCCTTTTATTCCTATATTAGAAATGAGTATTTCAAAAATTTCTGAGCTGTTAGGCTCACATGCTGATACCCTTTTAAATCACACTAGTAAAACCATCAGTAAAGACCGTCTTCACCTTCCAAATCCTAATTATTATATGGATTCGTTTGGAATGAGTAATCGCAGTCCACAAGTATTGCGAAGCCTTGGTCAAATATTTAATACTGGCCGTTTGGCCAATACTGGGTATGTATCTATATTGCCTGTGGACCAAGGAATTGAGCACAGCGCAGGAGCCTCATTTGCCCCAAACCCAGATTATTTTGATCCCGAAAATATTATTAAGTTAGCCATTGATGGGGGGTGCAATGCAGTTGCCTCTACTTTTGGTGTGTTGGCATCCAACTCACGGATGTATGCTCATAAAATTCCATTTATAGTAAAATTAAATCATAACGAATTTATATCTTATCCCAATCGTTTCAATCAATTTATGTTTGGAAGTGTGGATGAAGCTTGGAATTTGGGTGCAGTAGCCGTAGGTGCTACTATTTATTTTGGCTCGCCAGAAAGCGACCGTCAAATAATAGAAGTAGCTCAAGCATTCGAAAGAGCTCATGAATTGGGAATGGCCACCGTTCTTTGGTGTTATTTGAGAAACAATGCCTTTAAAAAAGACGGAGTAGATTATCATGCAAGTGCCGATTTAACAGGTCAGGCTAATCATTTAGGAGTTACAATACAGGCCGATATTATTAAACAAAAATTACCTGAAAATAATGGCGGATATACCGCTGTTAATTTTGGTAAAACGCACCCTAAAGTATATAGTGAACTTTCATCAGATCACCCAATTGATCTATGCCGTTATCAATTGGCCAATTGCTATATGGGAAAAGTTGGACTTATAAATTCAGGAGGTGAAAGCAAAGGAGCCACTGATTTGGGAGAAGCAGTAAGAACTGCGGTAATTAACAAACGTGCCGGTGGATGCGGATTGATTTCAGGTCGCAAAGCCTTTCAAAAGCCAAGAAATGAAGGGGTGGAATTATTAAATACCATTCAGGATGTTTATTTATCAAAAGAAGTTACTATTGCATAAAAATTAATATGTCATGCTGAGATACGAAGCATCTTTAATAGATTCCTCCTTCGTCGGAATGACAAACTCAATAATTTTAAAATCTCTAAATTTTCAAATCAAAAAAAAATGAGTTGGTTTCAAAGAGTAAAAGAAGGTATAGTTACTAAAACTAAAGACAAAAAGGAAACACCTGATGGTCTTTGGTATCAATGTTCACGATGTAAAAAACCTATTCTTACCAAAGAATTTGAAGAAAATTGCTGGGTTTGCATGCATTGTGATTATCATGAAAAAATAGGTTCTGATGAATATTTTTCTATTTTATTTGATGAAAATAAATTTACAGAACTTTATAATAATATAATTTCAGCGGATCCATTAAATTTTACAGATTCGAAACCATATCCTTTGCGCATAAAGGATTCGATGGCAAAAACTGATTTAAAAGACGCTGTAAGAGTTGCTACGGGTAAAATGAATAACCGCAAATTAGTGGTAGCATGCATGGATTTTAGTTTTATAGGTGGTTCGATGGGCAGTGTAGTTGGTGAAAAAATATCACGAGCCATTGATTATGGGCGTGAAAACAAATTACCGGTATTGATAATTTCTAAATCTGGTGGAGCTAGAATGATGGAAGCGGCATTTTCGTTGATGCAGATGGCCAAAACTTCGGCCAAACTTGCATTACTTGCCAAAGAAGGAGTTCCATATATTTCATTAATGACTGATCCTACAACAGGTGGTGTTACCGCTTCGTTTGCTATGTTAGGAGATTTGAATATTGCAGAACCCGAAGCTTTGATTGGATTTGCGGGCCCACGGGTAATAAAAGAAACCATAGGGAAAGATTTGCCAAAAGGATTTCAAAGAGCCGAATTTTTAGTAGAAAAAGGTTTTTTAGATTATATCGTAAATCGCAAAGAGTTGAAACAAAATCTCACAACACTTTTTTCTATTATTTGGGAGAAAAAAGGTAAGAAAAAAGAAAATGATGATATTTCCCAAGAAGTTTAATCTAGTTTCAACTTTATAAAATAAATTTAAATATCCACCGAGTAAATAATTAATTTCGCAACCAATAATTTAATCAATAAAAGAAATGAATTTTCCAGCCAATCTTAAATACACAGAAGACCACGAGTGGGTAAAAGTAGAAGGTGACATTGCCACCATAGGTATTACTGAATTTGCACAAAGCGAATTAGGTGATATTGTTTTTGTAGAAATTGAAACCTTAGGCCAAACGCTAAATGCTCATGAAATATTTGGGACAGTAGAAGCTGTAAAAACTGTATCTGACTTATTTTTGCCTTTAAGTGGTGAAATAATTGAAAAAAATGAAGGGTTAGATAATAATCCTCAAAATGTGAACGAAGATCCTTATGGAAATGGTTGGATGATAAAAGTAAAAATGAGCAACCCTTCCGAAGTGGATGCGCTTTTATCAGCCGAAGATTATTCTGCCATTGCGGGGTAGTATAAAATTACAGAAAAAATTTAAAATATTATTAAAGGGTCAGGTTATTTTATCTGACCCTATTTTTATATGTTGTATTCTGCTTTACGTTTTAAAATAGATATTCGCAACCATCTATGATGAGAAGTTCTTGACAAAGTTATAATATACCTATAATTATCATGAGTCGATATGTCTAATTGCCTCCAAGGCCAGCACAAACTTTAATTAACTATCTGTATTGTTGCAAAAAGCGAAAACATCAATTGACTATATGGATTGAGGAAAAATATTCGTCACCAATATAGCAAGGCGAAGCATATTAAATCAGGGAGGACTTATTACTATTATTGATATTACTCGCATCAAGCACAGTGAAATTTGTATCTCTAACTTTTAGCTTTGGAGTGAGGAATTATGTTAGCATCTATCATAAATAATTCTCACCTTCTTTGGTTTTTTAATCCTCGCTAATATGCATTTATCTTCAAAATTTTAATGATTAAAATCATAAAAATTAATAGGATAAAAAGGTCTTAATATTATCTGATTATTGAAATATTATTATCTTTGCCGCGTCAAAAACACAATTAATCAAAAAGATAAATTAAAAAAAATGAATAAATCTACATTATTTTCAACAATCGTATTATCCGTTTTTATTTCTTCATGTGGAGGAAATTCAACGAAAACAACTGAAACACAAGCTACCGACCAAACGGAAGCTAGTAGCCCCGATACCTATGACCCTAAAAGAGGCCAAGGTAAATTCACTGCTGAATCTATCGCACTTACTGATAAATTAGATGATACTAAAGCCAAGGCAGGTGAAAGTGTAGCTGCGGTAAAATGTACTTCTTGCCATAAAACAACTGACGAAAAGTTAGTTGGTCCGGGATGGAAAGGTGTAACAACTCGCAGAGCTCCTGAATGGATAATGAATTTCATTACCAATCCTGACCCAATGATTGACAAGGATCCTGAAGTGCAAGCTTTATTAGAGCTTTGTTTAGTAAGAATGCCAAATCAAAATTTAGCAGATGAAGAAGCTCGTAACATATTAGAGTATATGAGAAAAAATGACGGATTAAAATAAAATTTCAATAAATAAATAAATCATTAAATATGAAAAATAAATCAATCATGGTTGCGCTAGCTGCTATTGCTATAACAACCGCCTTGCAGTCCTGTAAGCCAAAAGATTCTAGTAATGCAGTAAGTGGTGATGCCGCTTCTAAAGTGTATGTTGCACCTGGAAAGTATGACGAAATCTATAACTTTGTTAGTGGTGGATTTAGTGGGCAAATGAGTTGTTATGGTATTCCGTCAGGACGTTTGTTGCGTGTAATTCCTGTGTTTTCAGTTGACCCTGAAAAAGGGTGGGGATACAGCGAAGAAACGAAACCAATGTTAAACACTTCACATGGTTTTATTCCATGGGATGATTTGCACCATGTTCAATTATCAAAAACAAATGGTGAAGCAGATGGTCGTTGGGTTTTTGGAAATGCTAATAATACACCACGTGTGGCACGTATAGATTTAAGAACCTTCAGAACAGCTGAAATTATTGAACTACCTAACAGCGGAGGAAATCACTCTTCACCTTTCATTACAGAAAATACAGAATATGTAGTAGCCGGAACTCGTTTTAGTATACCACCGGATGATGTAAATGGTGATGTACCAATTGATTCTTACAAACAAAATTTTAAAGGTACTCTTAGCTTTATAAGTGTAGGCAAGGAAGATGGCAAAATGGATATTGCGTTTCAAATTCAATGCCCTGGTGTTAACTTTGACTTAAGTAGAGCCGGTAAAGGTGTCTCTCATGGTTGGTTCTTTTTCTCATGTTACAATACAGAACAAGCCAACACTTTATTAGAGGTGAATGCATCACAAAAAGATAAAGATTTTGTAATGGCTGTGAACTGGAAAAAAGCTGAAGAATATTTAAAAGCAGGAAAAGGCAGAAAACAGGCAGTAAGATATGCTCATAACGTTTATAATGAAAAAACACATTCTGCAACTTCTGAAATCAGAACCGAAGTAACTGTGCTTGACTCAAAAGTATTAAAAGATATCTGTTATTTCATTCCATGTCCAAAATCACCACACGGTTGTGATGTTAACCCAAGTGGAGAATATATTGTAGCAAGTGGTAAATTGGCCTCTGTAATTCCTGTGTTTAGTTTTGATAAAATTATTAAAGCAATTGCTGCTAAAAGTTTTGATGGTGAATTTGAGGGTATTCCAGTTATTAAATATGAATCAGCATTGTATGGTGAAGTAAAAAAACCAGGACTTGGACCATTACATACCGAATTTGATGATAAAGGAAATGCCTATACTTCAATGTTTGTATCTTCTGAAGTAGTTAAATGGAATGTAAAAGATTTAAAGGTGGTAGATAGAGCTCCTACTTTTTATTCTATAGGTCACTTATGTGTAGTGGGTGGTGATACTAAAAAGCCTTATGGTAAATATTTAATAGCCTACAATAAAATAACTAAAGATCGCTATTTACCTACAGGTCCAGAACTATCTCAAAGTGCACAATTATTTGATATTAGTGGAGATAAAATGAAGTTGCTTTTAGATTTTCCAACCATTGGCGAACCTCATTATGCACAAGCAATTTTAGCTGATGTAATTAAAAAGAACTCACTTAAAATGTTCAAAATTGAAGAAAACAATAATCCATATGTAACTAAAGGCGAAAAGGAGGCGAAAGTTGTTAGAGAGGGAAATAAAGTACATGTATATATGACTGCCATCCGTTCACATTTAACCCCTGATAATATTGAAGGTATTAAAATGGGGGATGAAGTTTATTTTCATGTAACCAACCTTGAGCAAGATTGGGATGTACCTCACGGTTTTGCAATTAAAGGGGCTTCTAATGCTGAATTATTAATTATGCCAGGAGAAACCTGCACTTTAAAATGGACTCCTGATAGAGTAGGAATTTCACCAATGTATTGTACCGATTTCTGTAGCGCATTGCATCAAGAAATGACAGGATATATTAGAGTGTCTCCTGCAGGTAGTAGTGTGCCTATTTCTTTTGGAACTGGCAAAACCCCAGCAGCTCCAGTTAAATAATTAAAATAAAATTTTATTCAAGGGGGCAGATGTTAGTCTAATCTGCCCCTTTTTTTCATTTTTAAAAAGGGGATATATTTTAAAAAATGCCTATCAGACTTTACATATCCAGCAATTAATAAATTTGGACTTTAGGCGAGCCCTATAACTAAAAACTAATAAATATAAATGAAAACAACCGAAAACAATATAGGAGTATTATCAAAAATTCTACTTTTGATTTCCGCCACATTACTTGTAATCTCAATATTTAAACCTATATGGATTATAGAATTAAATGCCCCACAATATCCGGAAGGATTAGTATTATATATATATGCCAACAAGTTAGGGGGCAACGTAGATATAATAAATGGACTTAATCATTACATTGGAATGAAAACGCTTCATACTGAAGATTTTATTGAATTTACAATTTTACCCTACATAATTGGATTTTATGCTTTAGTCACCCTTGTGGTAATTTTTATAAATAAAAGAATAGCACTTTACACTTTAGTCGTAGCATTCTTGCTTTTTGGGATTGTTGCCATGATGGATTTTTACCGATGGAATTATAATTATGGACATAATTTAGATCCACATGCCGCCATAGTTGTTCCTGGAATGTCGTATCAACCACCATTAATTGGATACAAACAACTGTTAAACTTTGGAGCTTATTCAATTCCTGCTATTGGTGGATGGCTCTTTATAGCAAGTGGAGTATTGATGGCATTTGCCTTTATTATTGAATCTAAATTATTTAAAAGAACAAAAAAGTGAAAACGATCAATGCTTTTTTAATTCTTGGCTTATTGACACTGCTCTCGTGTACTCATCAGAAATTGGAGCCAATAAAACTCAATATTGACAAATGCAATAATTGCGGAATGACCATTTCAGATATTAAATTTGCGGCCGAATTGGTTACAAATAAAGGACGGAGTTATAAATTTGACGATATTGCTTGTATGATGAAATACATATATGAAAACAAAGAAAAAACAACTGGCTCCCAATTTTATGTTTCTAATTATATTGGAACCCATGAATTGATGATAACTAAAAATGCTTCATATATAAAAGAAGAAACATTGAAAAGTCCGATGGGAGGAAATACCGCTGCCTTTAGTAATAATGACAGCGCTGCCGCTTTTAGTAAAAAATTCAATAAAAGCATTATTTTTTGGGAAACGTTAAATCAATAACGTGAAGTATAAACTTACAATTCTACTATCAGTTTTAGTTCAGTTCTATAGTTTTGCAACAACTTATGAGGTAGGACATAACAAGCCTTTTAAAAGCATAAAATCTGCTTTAAAAAATGTAAAAAATGGAGATTCTCTTTTGGTTTATGAAGGAGTTTATAAGGAAGGGAATATTGTTATTAATAAGGAAATAAAACTTATTGGCAAAAATTATCCCGTTTTAGATGGGCAAAAGAAATTTGAAATACTTTCTGTTAAGTCAGCCAATACATTAATTTGTGGATTTCGTGTTCAACATTCTGGTTATGCCACTTTAGACGATCCAGGAGCCATAAAAGTTTATGATTCTCATAATGTTACCATTCGTGACAATATTCTAGACGATAATTTTTTTGGAATTTATTTACAGTATTGTAGAAATTGTATTGTTAAAAACAATCAGATACAAGCTTATGGTATTGAAGAACAACAAATAGGAAATGGAATCCATTGTTGGAAAAGTGATAGTTTGCAAATAATTGCAAATAAAATCTCAGGGCATAGAGATGGAATTTATTTTGAATTTGTAACCAATTCAATTATTTGGCGCAATATTTCAACTGGAAATATTCGGTATGGTTTACACTTTATGTTTTCTAATAATGATTCCTACATTACCAATGTATTTAAAAATAATGGTGCAGGGGTTTCAGTAATGTTCACAAAAAATGTTAAAATGATTAACAATACTTTTGAAGAAAATTGGGGAGATGCTGCCTATGGGTTGTTCCTTAAAGAAATATCGGATAGTTATATTTTTGGAAATCATTTTATTAAAAACACTTCGGCCATTCACATGGAAGGAACTAGCAGAATTAAAGTTGAAAGAAATGTTTTTGAATCTAATGGTTGGGGAATGAAAATACAGGCGAGCTGCATGGATAATGAAGTTACTGCTAACAATTTTATAGGAAATACTTTTGACATAAGTACCAATGGTTCATTGGTGCTAAACACCTTTAATGGAAACTATTGGGATAAGTACGAGGGATACGACTTAGACAGAAATCATATTGGCGATGTGCCCTATCACCCTCTGAGTTTGTTTTCAGTAATAGTTGAAAATAATCCTCCCGCCATGTTATTATTTAGAAGTTTTATGGTATCCTTGCTCGATAAATCAGAAAAAATGATTCCAAGCTTAACCCCTGATAATTTTGTTGATAATACACCTTTGATGCACTCGCTAGGTTTATGATTGAAATAAATAATCTATCCAAACATTTCTCAAAACTTAAAGTTCTTAATAATGTAAGTCTTAGTTGTAACCAAGGAGAATGTATTGCCTTAATTGGTCCAAACGGTTGTGGAAAAACAACACTTATAAAATGTATTTTAGGTATGGTTATCCCCACGGAAGGAACCATTAAATATAAGGATATCTTGATTGAAGATACCTACGAATATCGAAAATACATTGGTTATATGCCCCAGATAGGCCGTTATCCAGATAACATGTCCATAGGTCAGATTTTGGATATGATAAAGGAAATCCGGAAGACGGATATGCAGTTGGATGACGATTTATTCTATCAGTTTCAACTTAAAGATATACTTTTTAAAAAAATGAGAACCTTGTCGGGAGGAACCACCCAAAAGGTAAGTGCAACACTTGCATTTTTGTTTAATCCAGAGGTGCTTATACTAGATGAACCTACGGCTGGTCTTGACCCATTGGCTTCTGAAATTTTAAAAGAGAAAATAATAGCAGAAAAAAAGAAAGGCAAACTAATACTCATAACCTCGCATTTATTAAGTGAACTGGATGATTTGGTGACCCAAATTATTTTTATGCAAGATGGAAATGTGAAGTTTCATAAAACCGTTGACGAATTAAAAACATCGACAGGTGAGGAAAAAATTTCAAAGGCTATTGCACATATTTTAAAAAACAATAACTAAACATGAACAGGATAGGAAAGTTTATTGTATTGGATATTCTCAAGAATAAAATTATATTGGTTTATACTCTTATTTTGGCCGTACTTTCTTGGGGCGTATTTAGCCTAGAGGATAATAGCACCAAAGGTTTATTAACCTTATTGAATGTTGTTTTATTAACGGTTCCTTTGGTTTCGGTAATTTTTTCAACCATTTATATTTATAATAGTTCCGAATTTATAGAATTGTTGCTTAGCCAACCCATTAGGAGAAGTAAGATATGGTTAAGTCTATTTTTTGGGTTATCCATTTCACTGCTCCTTGCTTTTTTAATTGGAGCCGGCATTCCTATCCTAGTTTATGCCCCACTAGATATTGGAGGTATGATGCTTTTGGTGGGAATTTTCATTACAGTGGTTTTTGTAGCTATTGCTTTTTTAAGTTCAATAGCCACCCGCGACAAAGCTAAAGGAATTGGTATAGCCATTTTGCTTTGGATGTTTTTCGCTTTGCTTTTTGATGGGTTAATACTTTTTATGTCCTTCCAGTTTGCCGATTACCCTATAGAAAAAATAATGGTAGTAGTAACTGCATTCAATCCCATTGACTTAGCGCGAATATTAATCCTTTTGCATTTGGATGTATCGGCCATGATGGGCTATACAGGCGCTATTTTTAAAGATTTTTTTGGTAATCAAGTAGGTATTATTGCTGCTTTTACCATTTTGCTGCTTTGGGTGGCCGTTCCGTTTATCATTTCACTGAGGAAATTTAGAAGGAAGGATTTGTAGAAGTAGGGTTTATTTTGGGCTCTTTTACTTTTTTCGCCCTACAAATCGTATAACTGAGCCTGTTCCATTGTGAAACAAACCCTCGCTCAATTCAACTTCTTTTTCTGCTAATTCAATGATTTCATAATTGGGAAAATCTGATTGTATCTCCTCAATGGAAAATAGCATATCTAATTCTTTTGGCCCGCCGACATTTTCGTTTTTGGCTATATAATCTAGATGTTTTTTACTAAAAGCCTCAAAAATTACTATTCCACCCTTTCGCAAATATGTGTTGAGGGTTTTGTGTAAATGTGATTTTATGTCAGCCGGAAAGTGAGCATAAATTAAGGCAATGGCATCAAATTGTTCCGGTTTATAATTTAAGGTTTGCAGTTCGCCCACTTCATAATTTATAATCACCTTATTGGTTTCAGCCAGTTTTTGCGCTTTCTTTTTTCCTTCTGCACTTATGTCAAATGCAGAAACTTCCCAACCCATTTTTGCTGCAAAGACAGCATTTCGGCCTTCTCCTTCTGCGGCAAAAAGTATTTTTCCGACGAGTAATTTTTCTATTTGTTTTTTTAAATAGCTATTTGGGGATTGTCCATACGCAAATTCATCCTGACTATATCTTTCATTCCAGCGATCGGTCCAGGATTTATTCATGATTTTGTATTGTTTTGAAAATTGTTGGTTTAGGTTTGCAGATAACTGTTGGGTTGGAGTTTCTCGATGCATATTCTAAGTTTATGTTCATTTCAATTTTCTGTTTTTTTGTGCAACGATTTACCGAAATCTTCCCTTTGAGTATTAGCTTTTTTTTAAGTCTTGTGCTCTATTTCTGACCAACATTAATAATTTAATTTTTTTTCTAATCTTACTCTATTAACTCATCAATATTTTGACTATTTGCTAGGCTTAATGGTAAAGAGAAGTAAAATGTTGTTCCAATTCCAACTTGACTCTCAACCCATATTTCCCCATGGTTTTTATTGATAAATTCTTTACAGAGAATTAATCCTAATCCTGTACCCTTTTCATTTTGTGTGCCAGGAGTTGAATATCCGTCACTAATCTTGAATAGATTGTCTATCCTCTCATTTGAAATTCCAACACCTGTATCACTTACTGAAACAATTAATTGGTTTAGTTTGTCGACAGTTGAGATTGTAATTTTGCCGTCAAATGGAGTGAATTTTATAGCATTTGATATCAAATTTCTAAGAATGGTGCTAATCATTTCCTTATCCATATAAACCTGAAAACTTGAAGGCAATGTATTAGTAATTAAGATAGATTTTTGTTCTGCGATGTCATTTAATAAAAACGTCACGTCTTTGATAAGTGGAATAATATCCTGATATTCTGGATTATAATCCATTCTACCAGATTGTGATTGTGCCCATGCCATAAGGTTCATCAGTAAATTTGTTGCCCTATTTGACGATTGAATTATGATATCAGCAAATTCTTCAATTTTTTCATATTGTTTTTCCTTGATTTGATCTATGAGAAGCAAGCTAAGACCAACAATTGAATTGAGCGGGCTTTTTAGATCATGAGTAATGATGGCGAAGAATTTGTCTTTGTCCTTGTTTAACTGTATTAGTTGCTGAAGTTTTTTATTGGTAATTGGGAGATCCATTGCTCTTATTTCATTTAACTCATTTTGAAATGCGAGTTCCTTGTTAGTCATGACTAACTCATCTATCCGTTTTTCTTTCTCCCTGTTTTGAAAAACAAGCTCTTTGTTAGCACTGCCTAATTCTGCTGCTCGTTTTTCTTTTTGTTCATTTTGGTTGGCAAGTTCATTAAGTGCATTAATTAACTCTGCCGCATGCTTCTCTTTCTCGTCGTTTTGAAAAGTAAGTTCTTTGCTTGCAACGACTAACTCATCTGCCCTTTTTTCTTTCTCTCTGTTTTGAAAAATAAGCTCTTTGTTCGCAATGACTAATTCTGCTGCTCGTTTTTCTTTTTGTTCATTTTGATTGGCAAGTTCTTTATAGGCAATGTTTAATTCTGCCGCATGATTCTTTTTTTCGTTGTTTTGAAATGCAAGTTCTTTGTTAATCATAGCTAACTCATCTGCCCGTTTTTCGTTCTCTCTGTTTTGAAAAACAAGTTCATTGTTAGCAAGGATTAATTCATCTGCCAGTTTTTCTTTTTCCCTGTTTTGAAAAACAAGGTCTTTGTTAGCAGTTACTAATTCTGCTACTCGTTTTTCTTTTTGTTCATTTTGGTCGAAAAGTTCTTTATGAGCAATGATTAATTCTGCCGCACTATTTTCTTTCTCGTTGTTTTGAAATGTGAGTTCTTTGTTAATCATAGCTAACTCATCTGCTCGTTTTTCTTTCTCTCTGTTTTGAAAAACAAGTTCTTCGTTTGCAAGTATTAATTCTGATGCACGTTTCTCTATTAAAGCCTTTAATGAATTATTTTCTTGAAGTAATTTCAGCAACTCGTTTTGGAGTTCTTCCTTGGTTTTTTTCTCTATGTCCATTCCAAGTTGCCTGTTTAATGATTTACTTTAATTCTTATCTTCTTTTAATCCTATTTTAATTGGAAGGACCAAGTTTGAATTAACGTGCCAAAGGTAGATTAATAAATCTTTGTGTCCAAAAATTCTAAAGTGGCGCAACAAAAAAAGGCTGTCTTATAAAACAGCCTTTTCAAATAAAAAAAACATCTGAAAAAAGTACCTTATTGCGCTGGTGGTAATAGCACTTCGTCTATTACATGTATCATTCCGTTGGAAGCTTTTATAGAAGCTAAAATATGGGCTTTGCCGTTAATAACAGGTTTTCCGTCAACCATGGTAATTTTTATTTTACCATCATTTACTTGGCCAAATGTTTGGCCATCGCTAAAGTTTTCAGCATTTAATACGCCAACAAACACATGATATTGTAAAATATCAATGAGTTTATCCTTGTTTTCTGGTTTTAATAAACTTTCTACTGTTCCGGCAGGAAGTTTGTCGAATGCTGCATTTGTTGGAGCAAAAACTGTAAATGGTCCTGCATTGCTTAATGCATCTACCAATTCAGCTGCTTTAACGGCGGCAACCAATGTGGTATGATCTTTACTGCCAACGGCAACTTGAACAACATTAGGATTAGAAACATCATCCTGAACACCAGACTGACCGGCAACCGTTGATTCTGTGCTTGCACTTGAGGCTTCATCATTTGCTGTTTCAGTCTTTGAATTGCAGCTTACAACTGACAAAACACTTGCGATTAATAGATACTTAAATGTACATTTCATAAATAAATAATTTATTTTTTTATGCAAATTAATAGAGATAATGAGAAGGAAAATATGACAATCGTCATAAATTTATATTTATTTAAATATATAAAGAGTTCTTTGTCCGAAATCAAATACATTAGGTATATTTGCACAATATTTACAGGCTTATAATAATAAATTTATGAAAAACAACATTTCCCACACTTTCCATATACCGGTCATGGGTCTTGCTTTTACAATAGATACTCCAATTAAAGTAGCAAAATTTGGAATTTCATCCGTTGTTTCAATAATTGAAGATCAACTAATTGAACAAATGAGGGAAGTTATTTGTAAAAATGAAAATCTTGATTACAAAGAAATTTCTTCGGATGATGATGACCATAGAGCAAAGAGGATTACTGCGTATTTAGATTTGATGCAACTCGTAGTAAACAAGCAAATTGAAGAAATAAAACGTGAAAATTTTGATACTGGCGCAGATATCAATCAGTATTTTGAAATGCTTCCCGATGATTCTATTTCAAAAAAGATGTACCAAAAAATGCTTTTTAGTGATGTAAAAGAAAGGCTGATCTTACAGGAGAAATTGAAACAATTTATAATTCCAGGCTCTATTGACGTTAATATTATGACCAAATTGGATAAGACCAATTATGATAAAGTGGGGAATCAATTACCGGTGGAGTATTGCGATGCTTTGGCGGCATTAAGGGGTTATGCTAATAGCAGCTTAAAATCTTCTATTGTTTTTTCGGCAGGTTTAAATCCAAGATTATATGCCTATTGCGAAACTTTTAAAGACTTTTATCCAGATACTGAAGGAATAATTAAGAAAAAAATAATATTAAAGGTTAGCGATTATCGTTCAGCATTAATACAAGGAAAATATTTAGCTAAAAAAGGCTTATGGGTATCTGAATTTAGAATTGAATCAGGAATTAATTGTGGCGGACATGCTTTTATTTCGAGTGGCATACCGCTAGGCCCAATCCTCGAGGATTTTAAAAATAAGCGAAGTGAATTGTTTGATGAACTTTATACCGATTGCTCAAATTCACTTAACGTTTTAGGTAGACAATCTTTTATTAGTAAACCCGAATTGAAGATTACAGCTCAAGGCGGAATTGGTACAGCTGATGAAAATAATTTTTTGATTGACTACTATGATTTGGATTCCACAGGGTGGGGAAGTCCATTTTTAATGGTACCAGAAGCTACCAATGTTGATAATGATACATTAGAGAATTTGGTGAATGCAAAAAAGGAAGATTATTACTTGAGCCATGCTTCACCGTTAGGCGTTCCGTTTAACAATTTTAAAAACACTACATCAGAGGCTCAAAGATTAAAAAGAATTATGAAAGATAGGCCGGGAAGTCCTTGTTATAAAAAATTTCTATCTTCTAATTTAGAATTTACAGATAAACCCATTTG
Organism: Bacteroidota bacterium; assembly: GCA_947468275.1. GTDB lineage: Bacteria > Bacteroidota > Bacteroidia > NS11-12g > UBA9320 > JABWCE01. The sequence continues at coordinate 50,671 of CANIKO010000009.1, read as the reverse complement.
CACAGCTTCCCGCGAATATCAAAAATTAAAAATATTACAATTAAAAGAAACAATTTCGGATGAAACAATTTTGGAAAAGGAAATTGAGAAAGTGATTGAAAAAGATTGCCTCTGTGAAGGATTAGGTGCCGCCGCGCTTCTAAAAAATCACACCAAGTTGTCTCATAAATTAAGTGCTGTAACTGTTTGCCCTGGCCCTAACTTGGCTTATTTTTCAGGTGTATTCTCATTAAAGCAAATGGTAGATCACATTTATGGCAGAATAAATATTTTAAACTCATTAACCCGATCCAACCTTTTTATTAATGAATTGCAATTGTACATTGATTATTTAAAAAAGGAAATGGCGGATCAGTTAACCATATTAACAGATAAGAAAGTAACGTATTTCCAAAATTTTAAAAATAACTTAATGAAAGGAATTGAATATTATTATTCCATTGAACATAAATTAAATTCTAAAGGCAGCGATGCTTATGAGCAAATGACACATCAGCTCAATGAATTTAAAAATATGCTAGATTCTTTTTCGTTTGATGATATGCTTTTTGGTGATTCAAGGGATGGTCTGAAAAATACATTTACTAAGATTTCTACCATAAACATCTAATGGAAAACCAAGATCTTGTAAATCAAATTAATCAACTTAAGAAAGAAAAAAATGCCATCATTTTGGCTCATTATTATCAGGAGCCGGCAATTCAGGATATTGCCGACTTTGTTGGTGATAGCCTCGGCTTGTCAATTCAAGCGGCCCAAACTTCGGCTGATATCATAGTTTTTGCGGGAGTTTATTTTATGGCAGAAACAGCCAAAATTTTAAACCCAACAAAAAAAGTTTTACTACCTGACTTAGATGCTGGCTGTTCCTTAGCAGATTCTTGTCCACCGGAAGCATTTAGAGCTTTTCGCAATCAATATCCTAATCATATTGCAATTACTTATGTGAATTGTTCGGCTGAAGTAAAAGCACAAAGCGATATTATTTGTACCTCTTCAAATGCTAAAAAAATAATTGAATCGTTACCTACAGACAAAGGCATTTTATTTGCACCCGACAAAAATTTGGGTAATTATTTAATAAAAGAAACGGGTCGAAATATGATATTATGGCCTGGAGCATGCACCGTACATGAAGCTTTTTCTATTGATAAGCTCATTGTGTTATTTGAAAAATATCCGAAGGCTAAAATTGTAGCCCATCCTGAATCTGAAGAACAACTATTATTGATGTCCCACCATATTGGCTCTACAAGCAGTATGATAAATTATATCAAGAATAGTATGGATGATGAGTTCATAATAGCCACCGAAGCCGGAATATTACATCAAATAAAAAAAGAGGTTCCTAATAAAATTCTGATACCTGCACCTGTAAAGCAATTCACCACTTGCGCCTGCAGCGAGTGTCCTTATATGCGCATGAATACACTCGAAAAGCTGTATTTATGTTTAAAGAATGAAACTCCAGAGATTTCTGTGCCAGAAAACATAAGAAGAAAAGCTTTGCTCCCTCTCGAGCGCATGTTAAGTCTTTCGTGTTAATATGATTTATAAAGATATCTTGATAATTGGGTCTGGAATTGCCGGACTTTCGTTTGCGCTTAAAATAGCCAAAGAGCGGCCCGATTTATCTATCTGTATCTTAACTAAAAAAAGTAAAACAGAATCAAATACGCGTTATGCCCAAGGCGGAATTGCTGTAGTATTGGATAAGATTACTGATTCATACCAACAGCATATTGATGATACACTAAAGTCGGGTGGAGGACTTTGCAATAAAAAAATTGTTCGAATGGTTGTCAAAAAGGCGGCGGCAAGGCTTAAGGAGCTTATTAATTGGGGAGTAGAATTTGACAAGCAAACATCAGGTGAATTTTCTACAGGATTGGAAGGAGGTCATTCACACGCAAGAATATTGCATCATAAAGATATTACTGGATTTGAAATTGAAAAAAAATTGATCCTACAAATTAGTCAATACTCTAATATTACCTTACTAGACAATCATTTTGCTTTAGATATAATAACCACCGAATCCATTCAAAACAATATACATATTAATACATGCTATGGGGCCTATGTATTAAATCAACAAGATAATAGCATTAAAATATTTACCTCTCGAATAACTCTACTCGCAACAGGTGGATCAGGTCAAGTGTATCAGACAACTACTAATCCCAGTGTTGCCACCGGCGATGGAGTGGCTATAGCACAAAGGGCTGGAGCTAAAATAAAAGATATGCAATTTGTCCAATTTCACCCAACTGCCTTTTATAAAATAAATTCGAATCCATCGTTTCTAATTTCTGAAGCTGTGCGAGGTTTTGGAGCTTGGTTGGTAAATAAAAATGGCGTCCGGTTTGTGCTTGACTATGATGAAAGAGGCGAATTGGCAACACGTGATATTGTTTCTAAAGCTATTTATTTTGAATTGTTAAAATCTCATGAGGATAATGTTTACTTAGATTGTAGGCATTTGGACATGAAAGAATTTAAGAAACATTTTCCTTCAATTTATAACCATTGTAAAAAAAATGGCATAGATTTATACAAAGACCAAATACCCGTAGCGCCTGCTGCGCATTATCAATGCGGAGGAATATCTATTAATGCCAAAGCACAAACATCCATCGTTAATTTGTATGCGTGTGGCGAATGCTCTCACACGGGATTACACGGTTCCAATAGGTTGGCTTCCAACTCCTTGTTAGAGGCCATTGTTTTCTCTCACGAGGCCTATTTACATATATTCAACAAAATAGATTATGTAAATAAAGTTCCTCATTTAGTTTTCAAGAAGTACCCTGCAAAAAAAGCAAATCTTTCAAAAATCAATAACCTTAAAAAAGAACTAAAAGCGCTAATGAATCTTTATGCAGGGATTGTAAAAACAAGCGAAGGGTTAATTTTAGCGCACAAGCAACTGTTAAAACTAGATTTATTAATCAAAGAAAAATATCAAAATGTTGCACCTAATTATGAAATAATAGAATTAAAAAATCTCATGTCAGTTGCTCATTTAATAGTAAATCAATCCTTTAAATATATTAATAAAAGAAAAATAAATAGGAATAACGAGATAGAAACTGATATTAATCAGAACTAGATAATTCTAATAAATATAATTTTGAACCAAAATATTATCTTAAAACTTTAAAAAAGCATAGACACTAAACAATGAAAAATCAAATTATCAAACGTTCATGGGCTGAGCCTTACAAAATAAAAATGGTTGAATTATTAAAAATGACAACCAGACAGCAGCGAATTAAAGCAATAAAAGAAGCAGGTTATAATACATTTTTATTGAAATCGGAAGATGTATACATTGATTTACTAACGGATAGTGGCACTAACTCCATGAGTGATAGACAGTGGGGCGCATTTATGACAGGTGATGAAGCGTATGCAGGTAGTAAAAGTTATTACAAGCTGGAAGCCGCAATTCAAAAATATTACGGGTATAAATACATCGTTCCAACCCACCAGGGAAGGGCTGCCGAAAATATTTTATCCAAGATATTAATTAAGAAAGGTGACATAATTCCTGGTAATATGTATTTTACGACTACCCGTTTACATCAAGAATTGGCAGGTGGTATTTTCGCCGATATTATAATTGATGAAGCCCATGACCCCTTAAGCGAACACCCTTTCAAAGGAAATGTTGACATTGATAAATTAGACAAACTAGTTAAAGAACATGGTGCTGCAAAAATTCCGTATGTAAGTTTAGCGACAAATGTCAACTTAGCCGGTGGCCAACCTGTGAGCATGGCCAACCTTAAAGAGTTACGCGCCTATACAAATAAATACAATATTCGAATCATACACGATATGACAAGAGTAGCAGAAAATGCCTATTTCATTCAACAACGTGAATTCGGTTATGAGAAGAAAACCATTAAAGAAATCGTTTTTGAAATTTGCTCCCTTACCGATGGGGCAACAATGAGTGCCAAAAAAGATGCCTTGGTAAATATTGGCGGTTTTATGGCCACGAACGAATGGGATGTTTTTGAAGAGGCTAGAAATTTAGTGGTGGTATACGAGGGTTTGCACACCTATGGCGGTTTGGCAGGACGGGATATGGAAGCCATTGCTGTAGGGATAGCCGAAAGTTTAGATGATAATCATCAAAAAGCGAGAGTGGGCCAAGTGGAATACTTAGGACATAAAATGATGGAATATGGTGTTCCAATTGTGAAACCTATTGGAGGCCATGGGATATTTGTGGATGCTAAAGCCTTTCTACCTCACCTTACTCAAGATCAGTTTCCTGCTCAGACGCTAGCTGCCGAAATGTACATTGATTCAGGCGTTAGAACCATGGAACGAGGAATTGTATCGGCAGGAAGGAAAGCTAATGGGGAAAATTATTATCCTAAATTGGAGTTAGTTAGATTTACAATACCAAGGAGGGTATATACTCAAGCTCACATGGATGTTATAGCTGAATCTGCTGCTCATGTTTATGATAAAAGAAAATCCATTAAAGGGTTAGAAATGATCTATGAACCTAAGTATTTAAGATTTTTTCAAGCAAAATTTGCCAAGCTATGAAAGTGAATCCAAGCCATTTATTTATCCTTTTGTGTTTTTCATTTCTTGTGTATTCATTTAGAATATACTCCATTCCTTTAAGTGCAAATAGAAATGTAAGTTTTGATATTAAAAAGGCTTCTGATGGCCGTATAGTTTGGCAAAAAAATAATTGTCAAAGCTGTCATCAACTTTATGGCTTGGGAGGATATTTGGGGCCAGATTTGACCAATGTTTTTTCTAACCCTCGAAAAGGAGAGATCGTAATAAGAACTATGATATTGTCAGGTGTTAAGCAAATGCAGGCTTTTAATTTAAATGAAGAAGATATTAGTAGTTTAGTGGAATTTCTTAAATCGGTTGATGCCAGTGGAAAATCTGATCCTAGAAATTTTAAAACTACATCTTCGGGAATGATTGAACAAAATGAAAAAAAATAACCTCACCATCGGTAACCTATTCTTGATTACAGCCTTGTCAATGCTGCTTTTAGGTTTATGTTTCGGAATACTTGCTTCTGTAAGTTATTTATTGCCTGAGTTTCTTAAAACAAATATTGGTTTTACATCACTTCGCCCGTTACATGTTTCATCTACTCTATTTTGGATTATTATTGGAGCGACAGGTTGTGTTTACAGTGGATTGCAAATGTATACTAAGAAAACACTAATGAATAAGAGCACTATTATACAGTGGGGGCTATGGATAATAGCAATTATTGGTATCTTTTATTCTTATTTTATTCATGATTTTGGTGGCCGTGAATATTGGGAATTTAATCCAATCTGGGCATTACCTATTGCTTTGGCTTGGATAATATTGTTAGTTAATTTCATTAATATATCTGTAAAAATTAAAGACTGGCCAGTTTATATTTGGATGTGGCTAACAGGAATAATTTTCTTTTTGTTCACTTTTATTGAAAATTACCTTTGGGTATTTCCTTATTTCCGCGAGCATTTCATAACCGATATGACCATTCAGTGGAAAGTTAATGGTTCATTAGTGGGTTCTTGGAACCAAATATTATATGGAACAGCTTTCTTTTTGATGGATAGAATTGAAAACAACAAAACTGTGGGCCGAAGTAAATTAGCCTTTGCAATGTTTTTTCTTGGTCTTGTAAATTTAATGTTCAATTGGGGACATCATATTTATACGCTTCCAACAGCAAATTATATTCGATTTATTGGCTATGCAGTTAGTATGACAGAATGGGTGTTTTTTATAAGAATTATTTATACTTGGAAACAAAGTGTTAGCAGTATTCAAAAATATTATCATCTTTATTCTTACAAGTTTATCATGGCTGCCGATTTATGGGTTTTTATAAATATGGGACAAGCCATACTAATGTCAATTCCAGCAATAAATATATACACACATGGCACCCATATTACCGTGGCCCATGCCATGGGCACAACTATTGGTATTAATAGTATGATATTATTCGCAGCATGTTTTGAGTTTTTTGGTTTTAAAGGAGAGCAATCAAAATCAATAGCCAAACAAATCAATATTTCATTTTGGTTGCTGCAATTTAGTTTAGTCATATTTTGGCTATCGTTAAATATGGCTGGAATTAAAAAAAGTATTTGGCAAATGAGCCAACATCAAAGTAGTTATTCTAAAATGATGGAAACACTTCACCCCTATTTTGCTACCTTTTTTATCGCGGGTATTGGAATAATGTTGGCATTTTCAATTCTGGCTTTTATTCTTATTAAATACTTTGTTGTAAAAAATAGGAGTAAAAACTAAAACAGGAGGAAACCTTCATGAATAAACTGCAAGAATTTTTTCAGTTTTTTTACCCTTTTTTTATTTCAAAATAATCAAATGATTTTTTCTAAAGCATGTGAATATGGAATTAGAGCAACCATTTATATAGCTCAACAATCACTCAATAACAATAGAGTTAGTCTCAAGTTAATTGCAGCAGAAATAGATTCACCAGAAGCGTTCACAGCCAAAATATTGCAAATGCTTGCCAAAAATGGAATTTTAAATTCATCTAAAGGGGCTAAAGGAGGATTTGAGATTAAGGTAAATGATTTAAAAAAAATTAAATTGATGGATATAGCCTTAGCTATTGAAGACAATTTAAAAGATAAGGCATGTGTACTTGGATTAAAAGAATGTTCAAAGTCAAATCCCTGCCCGGTGCATCATAAATATAAAAATATTCGTAAAGATATATTTGAAATGCTTAAGAACACAACATTAGAGGAAATGTCGAATAGTGTAAATATTAACTTGAGTTATCTTAAAAATTTAGAAAGTATTTAGTTCAAAAATTGAATCACAAATTTGTAAAACCTCTGTATCGTGCGTCACAATAATAGTTATCAATTTATTTTGTTGAGTAAGACGTTTAATAAGCAAAAGAATTTCATGTTTATTAAAACTATCCAAAGAATTTGAAGGTTCATCTAAGATAAGTATTGCCGCTTTGCGATAAAGTGCCCGGGCAATTGCCAAACGTTGCCTTTGGCCTCCACTTAATTTTGTCCCGTGATCCCCTGTTTCAGCACTCAAACCGTTTGGCTGTTGCTCCACCCATTTATCCAAATTAACAGATCTAATGCAGTGGTTTACCTTATCTAAATTCGGTATAGAGTCATATCCAAAAACAATATTTTCGGCTATTGTTCCATTTAAAAAATAAGGCTCTTGTTTCACAAAGGCCGACTTATGTTGCAGGGCAGTTTTAATGGCCGATGTCACTGGCTGTTCATTTAAATAAATAGTTCCATTTTGTGGTTCTAGTAAACCTGAAATAATATTTACTAAGGTGGATTTGCCCGCGCCTGAAACACCTGTTATTCCTGTAATAGTTCCATTGTTAAATCGAAGGGAGATATCTTTTAAAACCGGACGATTGATGTAAGAAAATGAAATATTATTTAACTGTATGGATTCTATTTCGTCAAGTACAATATTTTGATCTTTCGGGGTAATTGCAGCAGGGTTTATCTTGTAAATAAAATCAATGTATTCGCTATATAATTTGATATTTTGGATGCTTCCTATTATGCGATTGGCCGATGGGATAAATCTAAAAGCGGCTGTAGCAAACGCAGCCAAAAGATTTGTCATAGAGGTCGTGTTATTGCTCCAAAAAGTTACTAAAAAAAGTGTGGCAATTCCCAATATAGCTGAAAATTCTAATACCTTAGGTGGAAAATTATTTTCAAGATTTACTGCTTTTTGAGTTTTATGTAAGGCTGCTATCTTTGTATTAAATACTTTGAAAAAATACAAATACCGGCCTGAAAGTTTAATATCCAATAACCCGTGCATAAGCGTCATTATGGATTGATGGTATTGCACATTATCGGTCATAATTTGTTTGCTCATCAGTGTAAGTTTTTTACGACTAAAATAAAGCAACAATGCGCAAACAGGCACTAAAACCAACAATAATAAAAATAGCAGTTTATAATTAAAAATTACCAGAGCAATAATGATTATGAGCGTTAAAAAGAGTTCGCTGAAAAATATCAAAACTGCTTGAAAAATAATTTCCGAAAAATAACCGCCAATTGTAAAAACCTTATTTAAGGCATCGGCTAATCGTGTATTTTTGATTATTTCGGTGGGCTGGTTATAATAATGCTGAATAACTTCAGCGGTGATTTTGTAGTTTAAAAGGTAACAATAATTTAATAAAAAGCGGCTTTGCCATATAGAGAAAATGAATTTTATAAAATAAACTCCGACAAGGACCAATACTGCATTAAAAAGGGAAATACTAAAATGAATAATTGGAAAAATAACTACGACCGTTTGCTCAATAATGCTTTGAACCACTAAAAATAAACACATTAATCCGCTAAGTTCAATCCAAATACCCAAAAGGGTGATGATTAAAATTGCAACGGCTTTTTGGCTACCGTTTCGGTAAAATATCTTTAATAATTGGCGGAGAGAACCAATGAAAGTCATAAATACCGGATTTATTTTATCAGGTTCAAAAGATAGGAACCATAACCGCTTTTAGTTAGTGGGGTAGCCAATTCAACTAATTGTTCTTTGTTAATAAAACCCATTATAAAGGCTATTTCTTCAATGCATCCAATTTTCAATCCTTGTCGTTCTTCAATTACTTGAACAAATTGTCCAGCTTGCATTAACGATGCAAAAGTGCCAGTGTCCAACCATGCCGTTCCGCGGCTTAATACACCCACTTTAAGTTTTCCTTTTTCAAGATAATGTTTATTTACATCAGTTATTTCGTATTCTCCTCGAGGTGAAGGTTTTAGTTCCTTGGCAATTTTAACAACTTCATTATCATAAAAATATAATCCAGGTACCGCATAGTTTGATTTTGGTTGGTTTGGTTTCTCTTCAATACTAATGGCTTTCATAGTGTTGTCAAATTCTACTACGCCATACCTTTCAGGGTCTGACACGTGGTAGGCAAAAACAACGCCACCATCTGGATTGTTACTTTCAATTAGCAAATCTTGCAAATTGCTTCCAAAAAAAATATTATCACCCAAAATTAAGGCTACCTTGTCATTACCAATAAATTCTTCACCTATCACAAAGGCTTGTGCTAAACCATTGGGTTCATATTGAACCTTATATTGAAAATTACAGCCTAAGTTTTTTCCATCTCCTAATAGTTTTTCGAAATTTGGCAGATCATGAGGGGTACTTATTATTAAAATATCTTTTATCCCAGCCATCATCAGCACCGAAAGCGGATAATAAATCATGGGCTTATCATACACTGGCATCATCTGTTTACTCATAGCCAGAGTTAATGGGTGCAATCGGGTGCCGGAACCTCCAGCCAGAATAACTCCTTTCATATATTCAGCAAACTTACACTAAATAGCCAAAAATAATGCAATTGGAATCATGCAGTGTCTAAGGTTTAAAAAATGAATTTATTTAATTGCTTTCAAGAAATTTAATGAAATAAATTATTCTATGAGTGTTCAGTTTAGCAAGAATATATTTCTCTTATCCATTGAGATATTTTATGAAATTATTTGGTAATTTATTTTAACATTTTTAAATTTGAATACAATTTTAACCTATAAAATATATTCTTATGGCAAAAATCGAAAAAATTCTTTTGAACAAGGAAATTCCAAATTTAGATGCTTTTAGGTTTCAACACCCAATTACAACTAAATATTGGGCCTTAGGTGGCAGTAGTGGTTGGCTTGGGCCAAATACTACAAACATTACATCTTGTCCGGATGGTGTAGGGTCTTACCAACACTATGCTAATGGTTCTATTTATTATCATCCATCCACCGGAGCCCATGAGGTTCACGGTTTAATTAGAGCAAGATGGACAGCACTTGGATGGGAGCAAAGTTTTTTGGGCTATCCACTTACTGATGAAACGGCAACACCCGGTAGTGGTGGACGCTATAATCATTTTCAGGGGGGTAGTATTTATTGGAGTCCTTCAACAGGGGCTTGGGAAATACATGGAGCAATAAGAGCCAAATATTCGGCCTTAGGCTGGGAGCAAAGTTTTTTAGGTTTTCCCTTAACGAATGAAACTACAACACCCGATGGTATAGGCCGTTACAATCACTTTCAAAATGGAAGCATTTATTGGTCGCCTGGAACTGGCGCCTGGGAGGTGCATGGTGCTATTCGAGACAAATGGTCATCTTTAGGTTGGGAACGAAGTGCTTTGGGTTATCCCTTAACAGACGAACAAGCAGTTTATGGAGGAACAGGTAGAATTTCGCATTTTCAACATGGCAGTATTTATTGGTCTGCCACAGCAGGTTCTCGTATTTTAAAAGAAAGAGTAAAGGTTCATGTTAAAATTTTAGAAGCACCAGTATCGTTTACCCATAATGAGCAATTTGCCGCCATGCAAGAAGTGTATGCCATGGCAGGTATTCAGGTAGAATGGGCAACTACAGAAAATCTATCACTTCCAAGTTTGAATGATGTGGATGTAGGAGGTTGCACAATGGGAACTGTAACTGCAGAACAAATCACTTTATTTGGAAACCGAAATTATGTCGGAGCCAATGATATGGTGGTGTATTATGTGAGAAGTACAGTACCGGGTTACAATGGATGTGCAGCATATCCAGCAGGCCGACCGGGCGCAGTTGTGGTTCGTTCAGCCAGCAGATGGACACTTGGTCATGAATTAGGTCATGTTTTAGGGCTACAACACGTTAGCGATAACAACAGATTGATGACAGGTCTTGGTACATTTAACATAACCAATCCTCCACCCGATTTAATTCCCGGTGAAATATCAACCATGATAGGCAGCGGACTAAGCACCCCCTTGTAATAAAGGGCAAATAGTAAATAAAAATAAATTAAAAAATTAAAACAAAGATCATGGCAACAAATCAAGAAATAATAGATTTTTTAAGGCAGGATGAATTGGATTATCCTAGTGCTGCTGCTAAATTTGGCAAAGCAGCCATACCTTTTATAAAAGAGCTTATCAATAGCAACGATGAAAATTTGGCCACCAAAGCCACCTATCTCATTGGATATATTGGCGACAGTTCTCTTAAAGATACACTTGTATCGGCGGCTAGCCACAAATTTACTACAGTGCGCATTGCCGCAGCTTTTGGGGCCCAGCATTTGGGCGCAAATGCAGGTCAGGCTGTACTTGATAAAGCACTTGAAGACAATGATGCAGGTGTTGTGAAATTGGCGATGAATTCTGCAACAAAATTAAATGTTGTAAAGAATTTTAAGATCAAAATTGATAAAATTGCAAAGAATTTTGCAGATGATAATATTAAATTATTAGCAAAGAATTTGATCCTAAAAATGAAATAGGAGATTTTCTGAAAACTATAAAAAACCGGACAAACCATTGTTCGGTTTTTTTATTAAATAAATTTATTAACCCTTGCTTTCCTCAATATTACATACTTTTGCCAAGACAAAAAATGTCCGTTTCTCTCAATCAAATAAAAGAACCTATAGCTTCTGAGCTTGATATTTTTGAAAAAAAATTCAGGGAAAGTATGAAAAGTCGGGTAGCCTTGCTAGATGTAATAATGAATTATATCATCAAGCGCAAAGGCAAGCAAATGCGACCTATTTTTGTCCTGCTATCAGCTCGATTATTTGGCCCTATTACAGATAAAACATATAGAGGAGCAGCTTTAGTTGAACTACTTCACACCGCCACTTTAGTGCATGATGATGTCGTGGATGTATCTTTTACACGTCGAGGTTTTTTCTCCATCAATGCTTTATGGAAAAATAAAATAGCAGTGTTGGTTGGAGATTATTTGCTATCGAAAGGACTTTTATTAGCTTTAAAAAACGGTGATTATGATTTGTTAACTATTCTGTCGGAAGCTGTGGAAGCTATGAGTGAAGGAGAATTGTTGCAATTAGAAAAAGCGCGCCGTTTGGATATAACGGAAGAAATATATTTTGATATAATAGGTAAAAAAACAGCTTCGTTAATTGCAAGTTGCTGCGCAATTGGCGCTGCAGCTTCAGGAGCGAAAACCGATGAAATAAAACTGATGCATGAGTTTGGTATGAAAGCAGGAATTGCTTTTCAAATAAAAGATGATTTGTTTGACTTTGGTAGTGATGATATTGGAAAACCATTGGCTATTGATATTAAAGAACGAAAAATGACTTTGCCGCTAATTCATGCACTAAGTAACTCAAGCTATTTGGAAAAACGAAAAGTTATGAGCATTATTAAAAACAATAATAATGACAAAAAGAAGGTGGCCTATGTTCTTGATTTTGTAAAAAGTAGCGGAGGGATAGATTATGCAACTCAAAAAATGCTTGAATATCAGCAGGATTCTTCTGCAATTTTAAATTCTCTTGGTAAGCCTCATGAAAGCGTTTATTTGCAAAATTTAGTGAATTATGTTGTAGAGCGAAAAAAATAAAGGGGTGGATTTTAAATTTTAATTGTATTTCTTATAAAAAAAAAGCATAAATCATTTCTGATTTATGCCGGTAACTATTGTAATTTGTGGTTTATAGTTTCACTTCAGTTTCCCAACCCTCTTCAGTTTTCTTTATATTTAATCCAACATCACAAAATATTCCGTTAACTACTAAAGGCAATCTTGAGTTATTGTAACCATGGCTTTCAAGGTATGTATAGGTTTCTTTTTGACTTTCAAAAAATTTACGCTCAACGCGTGATGCTATTTCTGGCTGGTTTATTGAGACAGAAGCAGGTGTTAGATAAGCCGCTTTTAATTCAGTTACTCGAGCTTTTAATAATTCTATAAATCGCTCATCAGCATCAGCGGGAACAGTCAGCGTAATAATGCGTTGGTTGTTTTTACCTAACCAAAATCTAGATCGACATGAACTACTGCAATACTTTGCGTCATTTCTGTTAGCGATAAATTCAATACCACAACATTGACATGTTGTTTTTGGCTTTGAATACATGTGCTTTTGTAAAACTATTACTTCCTCCATATCTTTGTCATTTACTGAATGCAAAGATTGGTCAATTATAGTAGTAATTGAAAACGGTTAATAAACAGGTGTTTTATTTATTGGACAGGTTAGAAACAAGATTTTTAGATATGAGTAAAGAGAAATGTGGCTTCTGAATTTTATTTACCGAGAACATTTCTCCAAACTCTGTACTAAAAATCTTTATAAAGCTTTTACCTCATTAACCAATTTGGCTAATGTAGCTTTAGCATCACCGAAGAGCATAGAAGTTTTAGGCTGATAGAACAATTCGTTTTCAATACCGGCATAGCCTGCTTTCATACTTCGTTTCATAACAATAATATTTTTGGCATTTTCTACATCTAATATTGGCATTCCGTATATTGGGCTGCTTGGATCTGTTTTGGCGGCAGGATTTACGACATCATTAGCTCCCACAACTAATACTACATCGGTAGTAGTAAATTCAGGATTAATATGTTCCATTTCAACCAACTTATCATAACTCACGTTACTTTCAGCTAATAAAACGTTCATGTGACCAGGCATACGTCCAGCTACAGGGTGGATAGCGTATTTAACTCCCACTCCTTCACTTTCCAAAAGTTGTTCCAACTCATGACAAACATGCTGAGCCTGAGCAACAGCTAAACCATAACCTGGTACTATAATTACTTTGTTAGCGTATTTTAATAAGATAGCTGTATCACCTGGATTTATCTCACGGATATGGCCGCCAGAAGGACTAGTTGATGCTTCTCCTGTATTTCCACCTCCAAAATTACCAATCAATACATTGGTAAGACTTCGGTTCATGGCTTTGCACATTACCAAAGTTAACAATGTTCCTGCGCTACCAACCAAAATGCCGCCTACGAGCATTACTTTGTTATCGTATAAAAATCCACCCATAGCTGCAGCTACTCCAGTAAAAGAGTTGAGCAATGAAATAACCACTGGCATATCAGCACCTCCAATTGGCATTACAAATAAAATACCATACAAAACAGATAGTCCCCAGATTACATAAAAATAAGTTACAGTTTCTGCTGGTCCGACAAGAATGGTATAACAAGCTATTCCTAATATTAAAAGCAATAACCCAATATTTACAACTTGTTGAATTTTTAAGGTTTTATCACCAACTCTTCCACTTAGTTTACCCCAAGCTACCAAACTACCAACAAAGGAAATGCTTCCTATTATTAAGCCCAACATTATTATAAGTAAATGACCTTGAGGTAATGCGCCAATTTCGTGTTTATCGGTTAAATGAGTAAACTCTACTGCAGAAATAAGCATGGCGCAAGCTCCGCCCATACCATTGAAAAGACTTACCATTTCGGGCATTTGAGTCATTTTTACTTTTTTAGCAGAAAGTGTTCCCAAAATAGAACCGATAATTAATCCGCCAAAAATCCAGCCGTAGTTGTGCAAGCTTATTCCTTCACTATTTTCATACAAAAAGATAGTCCCGAAAATAGCCACCGTCATGCCAAAGGCTGCTATCAAATTTCCTTTACGTGCGGTATCTGGCTTGCTTAGCATTTTTAGCCCAATCATAAATGATACTGAGCCTATTAGATATATAAGTTGTAAAATATTGCTGTTCATGGATTATTTCTTCTTTTTAAACATTTCTAACATTCTGTCTGTTACCACAAATCCACCAACTACATTCAGTGTTCCTAGTATTACCGAGATAAAACCAAGAATTGTAGCAAACATGGTTTCGGCTTGTCCCATAATAATAATGGCGCCAATAATTACAACTCCATGGATAGCATTAGCACCACTCATAAGTGGAGTATGTAAAACAGATGGGACTTTTTCAATCAATTCAATCCCTACAAAAATCATTAAGATTACGAGGTACACAATTTGAATATTTGAGTTAATGAATTCTAACATTTTATGATTTTATTAATTGGCTAAAATAGTTCCGTCCTTAGTTATTACAGTTCCTTTGGTAATTTCTTCTTCCATATCCCATTTAAATCCTTCAGAAGTTGATAAATGATCAATAAAGGTAGAAATATTTTTGGCATATAGTTCACTGGCCACATTAGCTAAATCACTCAACATATTGCTTATACCGACTAATTTAACACCGTGCTTTACCACTATTTGGTCTTTTTCTGTAAGTTCACAATTGCCACCTTGTTCAGCAGCCATGTCTACGATTACAGCACCCATTTTCATTTGTTTCACCTGTTCCTCGGTTATTAGAACCGGGGCTTTTCTTCCAGGAACTAATGCTGTAGTTATAACCAAATCAGCTTGAAATAAGCTTTTATTTACTGCTGCTTTTTGACGTTCAGCATAATCAGCTGATGCTTCTTTGGCATACCCACCTTCACTCATTTGGCTTATATCTTCTGGAGAGGTTATTGAATCTTTATCAGAAGTTACTTTAGCTTCAACCTTCATTGCCTCTACCTGTATAAATTTAGCTCCTAAACTTTCAGCTTGTTCTTTGGTTTCTGGTCTTACGTCGGTAGCTTCAACTACCGCACCAAGTCGTTTTGCTGTCGCAATAGCTTGCAATCCAGCTACGCCAATTCCAAAAATTAAAACTTTGGCTGGAGTAATTGTTCCCGCGGCAGTCATCATTAACGGGAAAATTCGTCCCATTTGATCGCCTCCAAGAATTACTGCTTTATAACCCGCTAAGTTGGCTTGCGAACTCAACACATCCATACTTTGAGCTCTTGAAATCCGAGGAATGGCATCCATACTAATAGCAGTTACCTTTTTAGCTGCTAATTTTTCAATTAATTCAGGATTGGATTTGTGCAAAAGCAAACTAATCCAAATAGTTCCTTCCTTTAATTGCGAAATTTCATTATCCAAAGGCGCATTAACTCTTAATATTACTTCAGATGTATTATAAATATCAGATGTTGATACAATAGCCGCTCCCGCATTTACATAAGCTTCGTTGCTATAGGAACTTGCGGCTCCTGCACCGTCTTCAATAAACACTTTATATCCTTTGGTAATTAGGCTTTTTGCCACATTGGGTGATAGAGCTACCCGATTTTCTTTAGATTTCGTTTCCTTCAGTACGCCAAGTTTCACTGTTGATTTTGGGTTTTAAAATTGTGCCACGAACCTACATTAATTTTAAATCAAAGTCAAAATAATTAAATTAATGTATTTTATTTTTTTAATTCTAAATTACAGACATAAAAGTCGATTTAAATTGCTGCAATTTTTTAACGTTTTTCTAAGTGTTTTTTAATGCAGCAGTAAGGATTTTCCAATTTGAAGTTCGAAATTACCAATAAACTTTGGTTCCTAATTAAGAAATTAAAAGAAGGGGCGACAAAAGTAATAGATGCGGTAAGCTAAATTAAAGTAGCATTAGTTGCCTTTTGTTTGGCTGATAAATGCTTTCCAATCTGCCAGCTTTTCGTTTTTAAGTACTCTTGGGAATTTTGTTTGAGCATTAAAATGCCCTGTTTTTTCCATCCAGGCAATAAATAAATCATTGGGAATGAGATTAACATAAATATCGCGAAGTGCCGCTGTTCGCTCAGTTCTGTAATCGTCGTTAAGTATTTTTAAATGCGAATCAATTGTATTTTTTACAACTTCAGCTTCTAAGCTGTTTCCATCATATCCAATATACCATTGATGGGCAAAGTATCCATCAGGATGCGGGATTCCTGTTACAGTAAATTCAATAAGACTAACCCCTAAATCATCACTTGTTAATTCCAAGGCTCGGTTCATGTTGTCAACACTCAGGTGTTCGCCACAGAGGCTTAAAAAATGTTTGGTTCTGCCGGTAATTTCTATTTCACAATTTTTAAGGTTTGTAAAACGTATAACGTCGCCAATTAAATAACGCCAGGCGCCTGAGCAGGTGCTTATCAATAAAGCGTAATCAGTATTATCATCCACTTCTAATAACGACAATGCTTCGGGATTGCCAACTAAATCACCGCTGTCATTAAAGTTTTTTTCGTTAAAAGGTATAAACTCAAAATAGATTCCATTTCTAAAGAGCAGCCTCATGCCACTGGCGTCTTCGCGGTGTTGAAACGCCATAAATCCTTCAGAAGCGAGATAGGTTTCAAAATACTTAATTGGCCTCCCTAAAAGTTTATCAATGCTTTTTTTATAAGGTTTTATTGACACCCCACCGTGAACATATACTTCAAGATTAGGCCAAAGCTCGTGAATATTTGAAATTTTATAATGTTCCAAAATATTTTCAAACAGCATTTGCACCCAAGCAGGCACACCTGCTATTATACCCACGTCCCAATTAACTGCTTCGCGAGTCATTTTCTGGATTTTTTCGTTCCAGTTTTTTTCCTTCTTTATTTCAGTTTCGGGTTTGCTCATACGTTGAAATACTAAAGGTATTCTAACTGTTGTGATCCCGCTTAAATCACCTGAATAATATATTCCATTATAATCCAGGTCAGTACTTCCACCCATCATCAACCAATTTTTCATGATATGGTCTTTAGGCACATCGGTTCTGGCAATAGATAGCATTTGGCGCACACTGCCACGCTGAATGGCCCTCTGCATTTCTAATGTTACAGGAATGTATTTGCTGCTATTGTCGGTAGTACCGCTGCTCACTGCAAAATAATCTATTTTACCGGGCCATGTAATATTAGGCTCGCCTTTTCTGCAACGTTCCCACCAAATTAGCATTTTTTGATAATCACCAGCAGGTATAGCCGTTCTGAAATTGTTTACAATATTTTCTGAATGAAGAATTTGTTCGAAATTATGAGCCTTTCCAAATTCAGTAAATTGAGATTTTTGAATAAGTTTTTTAAGTGTTTTTATTTGGTTATTATGGCCTCTCTTCGTGCTAATATTCCTATGGAATTGCAAGTTTTTGCTTTTTTCAAACAGAGTTTTTAAAAATGCCATTGAATAGTGAAAAATAATTATTTCGTTGCAATATTAACCAATTATAATCAACTAAACATGTTTTTCTAAGCTAGAAAGTATAGTGAAATACAATAAAAATGCATTTTTAAATATAGAAAATGGTAATTAGATAGGGTGGGATTTTGAATAATTTACTTTTGAATTTAAGTGCTTTTTTAGACTGTTTATTTAGACTAATAAACCCGAGTTGCATTCACGTGCCATTTTTTTTAAATGGCAAAGCCAATAGTTGATACTATATGACAAGGCAGAGAACTTCTAAAAAATTGCGTAAATTTAGGAGATACCCCAGTTTTAGGCTGAAACCATTTCTTGCAAAAGTGTAATGGATGTCAAATATTCATTAACTGCATCTGGAACGAGGTATCTTACAGATTTGGTCATACGTATCAAACCGCGGATATACGTAGATGAGAGCTGGATTGCTGGAGCTTTGTATATTTTTACCTTTTGATTTTTGGCAAATTCACCACCTGTAGAACCCTCTCGTTGATAAGAAAGGATTTTGTAATTCATCAAGATATATTCATAATCTTTCCATTTATCCAAATGCTGCAAAGTATCCGTCCCCATGATTAATTCAAACTCGTAATCTGGATGTTGTTTTGATAAAGCTTTTAAGGTGTTAAATGTATAGGAAGGACGTGTAAGTGAAAATTCAATATCGCAGATTTTTATTTTGCTATGTTGCCCGATGGCTAATTTCACCATTTGTAATCTATCATTTTCAGGGTATAAATCTTTGGCTGATTTTAAGGGGTTTTGAGGGGAAACAACAAACCAAACTTCATCCAACCCGGCTTGATTTAACATGAATTGAGAAATTATTAAATGCCCGTTGTGTATGGGGTTAAATGATCCGAAATATAAACCTATTTTCATTGATTGAGTGTCTGAAATGACAGAAGTTAACAAATATATAACAAAAAAATTACCTGAACAAAAAAATGGCTAATTCTTTTCTAAAAAGTTTGTTACAACCCTTTCTGCTTCTGCCAAAGCCACTTTTAAATCATCATTTATTATGACCGTATCAAACTGGTTTTCAAATCCCAGTTCAAAATTGGCTTTGTCTATTCTCTCTTGTAAATGATGCTCAACCTCTGTATCTCGTTTCCTTAATCTCTCCATCAACACATCTATTGAAGGCGGTCTCAAGAAAACTGCCAATGCCTTATCCCCGTATTTTTTTTTAATATTAATACCCCCTTGCACATCCACATCAAAAACAATTGTTTTTCCTTGGGCCCAAACTCGATTTACTTCTGAAGTCAAAGTGCCGTAGTATAAACCCTTATAGACTTCTTCGTATTCTAAAAACTCCTCGGCGTTTATTTTTTTTTCAAAATCAGTTTCCTCTAAAAAATAGTAATCCTTTCCTTCGGTCTCTGTTGGTCTTTTTTTACGGGTAGTGGCCGATACTGAAAACCCTAATTTGTGGCACATTTCCTTAAGTAAATGCTTAACAACAGTCGTTTTTCCCGAGCCAGATGGTGCTGAAAATATGATGAGCTTTTCCAATAGCAATTTTATTTATTTCAGCTGGCTTAATCCAACGGAAAGGAGATTACAATACATTTAAAACCTGTTCTTTTATTTTTTCCAATTCTTCTTTCATTTTTACGACGGATTTTTGCATACCGGCGTGGCTTGCTTTTGAACCCATTGTATTTATTTCACGACCTATTTCTTGTGCTATGAAATTCAGTTTTCGTCCGCTTTGTTCTTCTTTCAAGGTCTCCAAAAAATGTCGGCAATGCGATATGAGCCTGTTTTTTTCTTCAGTGATATCTAATTTTTCAAGATAATAAATCAATTCTTGTTCAAAGCGATTTTTATCAAACCCTTCTTTTCCCAACAATTCGTTTAGGTTCTTTTGAAGCTTTTGTTTGGTTATTTCCATCCTTTCATTTTCAAACTCTTCCACTTCCGGAATTAGTTCTTCTATTGCAAGGCAATGGTTTGTTAATAATGTTTGCAAGGATTTACCTTCTTCTTTTCTAAAGGTTTCGAGATTAGTAAAAGCCATTTCAAAAGTATTTAAAAGTTGTTCCCAATCTGTTTCATCGTACCCTTGATCTTCCAATTTCATTAATTCGGGCATGTTCATCAAAGATCTAAAAATATCTTTGCTATCTGCACCCAAACTATCAGCTAGTTCTTTCCACGATTTATAAAATTCAAAGGCCAACGGTTTATTTATAACAAGCGGTTCAGGTTCCGTGCTTTTTTGTTTTTCTACATTAATGTAAGCATTAACGGAACCTCTGACAATCTTAGTTCCTATATGGTTTCGTAGCAGAATTTCTTTATCACTAAACAGTTTGGGAAGTCTTAAATTAAGTTCCATAAACTTGCCATTCAACGATTTTAGTTCTACTTTAAAAATGTATTTATTGGAAGTAGTTTCGGCACTTCCATAGCCGGTCATGGATTTAAGCATTTTGTTTTTTTGATTGATTAACTAAAAATACACCTGTAAAAATAGCAACTGCAAAAATAACTTTTTCAAGGGTAAGCATTTCTTTTCCGGCCAAAACTGCAATAAAGGTGGCCAAAACGGGTTGCAAATAAATATATGACCCAACCAGTGAAGGGCTGGCATGTTTTAACGACCAGGCATTTAGCAAATAAGTAAAAAAAGTAGTACCAATTATTACAAAAGCAATCCCAATCCATATTTGATGAGGGAAGGCTGCAAAATTTGTGGTAATTAATTGATGAAATCCAAAAGGCAAAACCAAAATACTGCCCATGGCAAAGGTGTAAGTGGAAACCGTTAACGGATTATATTTTCGCATTAATGATTTTACTTTTACCAAATATACTGAATACAAAATTGCATTGGCTGTTACCATCAAATCGCCCCAAACCGTTTTTTGACTAAAATTGAGAGCAAATCCACCGATTAAAAATAAACCGCCTAAAGTGGCTATTGCTAGCCCTGCAACTTTTAAAAAACCAAAACCTTCTTTTAGAACAATGCCCGAAATAATAGCAGTGAAAATAGGAGTGAACATCATCAAAACTGCGCCATTGATGCGTTGTGTATAGCTCAAACCTTTAAAAAATAAAAGCATATTGAACAAGGTGCCAAAAAGAGTACAAATAAATACCCGTTTCAAATCCTCTCGATCTGTTATTTTTTCACGGATAAAAACGATTTGGATCACAAAAAATATAAAGCCGGCTATTATTATTCGCATGGCCACAAAAGCTTCCGAAAGCAACCATTGGGGCATTATTTCCTTAGCAATGGTAAATGTGGCAGCATAAAGCAAGGCCACCATAAACAAAGCTAGATGAACAAAAAGTGTGGTGTTTTTCAGGTCAACAAAGGTATTTAGGATAAACAATTTTTATGTAGACTAATTAAGAATTTCCAAATTATCTTTTCTAACAATTTAAAATCTATTTTCGTTTCTTAAAAAATATAAAATATTATGAAAAAATTAATTTTATCAACCGTCTTCTGTTTTCTAATATTTAGTTCTGCTAAATCTCAATGCTTACCTGACAATTGCAGCCTCGTAATTACAAACAAAATTGATTGTATTGTTGAACTTGTAATAGAGTACACAATCCCTCCTTCGAGTCTTCCTAATTATCAAACTGTAACACTTTCTTATGGTACTGCATATTACCCATACGTAACAAGTGGTTTAGCAGAGTTTCCTTTGGCTTGTTCTGGTTCCGTAATTACGAGTGTTAAAGTAACGAAAATTGCTGGCGTTTCGATTACAGCAGTAACATTGGGCTCTTCCGCTACCCTTCTTCCTTATCAGGGCACGTGTTGTACACGAGCAATGTATGGTTCATACTCAGGATGTAATATAGACACATGGATGACATGTTCTTAATAATGAATGTATATGAAAAAAATCTTACTTTTTTTTGCATGTATTTATTTTAGCAATATTACCTTAGCCCAGAGATTTGTATGGTATCAAACCCTTTCTCCAAATGGGAGCTTTAATTCGCTACTAAATTGGCCACAAAATACGTTGACAAGTATTAAAAATAAAGTTGTTTTATCAAGCCGCACCTGTTCAAAAAATTTGGCTGTTGAAGGATTTAGCCAACCAATATTAATCGGCAGTGATAATAATTCTGATGCCTATTTTATTGATTTTGATGAACAGGGTAATATTTTAAATTCTCAAATAATTTATACCCCGAATGGGGTAGATGGATTAGTCAATCTTCACTATAATGACTATGATGATTTTGTGTATTGCAGTATTACCACAAGTAGCGATAGCATACGATTCAATAACAATATGCCTTGGCTTAAAATCAATAAGAAAAATCAAAATACATACAATTCTTTTATTGCTATATATGATAATAAATACAACTATGTAACTAATATACCCTTCATAACTTATAATGGTTGTAATGTTATAATTAATGGTATTGATAATGCAGGTAATATATTTATCAGCGGCGGTTACAGGGACAGCCTAATATATAATGGCAAATTAATTTTAAAAGCTAAATCAATTTATGAAGAAAAATTTTTACTGAAATTGGATTATAAACATGACATTGTATGGACTACTGATTTAGGCATATCCGGTGGCATCAGGCAATACGTTAATGAATCACGAAATTCATGTTATGGCTCAATCACAGTAGAAAAAAATAAGAGGTATGTAATTTATTACAAATCCGACAGTTTGGTTTTTGCCCCTAATAGTAACAATCGCAACATTATAGCCGAGTTTGCATCAGCTACAGGCATCATAAAACAATACACAACCATTTACACAGATAATGGATTGAATTTGACCGAAATAAAAGGGAATGACAAAACTCTAATAGTAAATAGTTATTTTGGAACGAGAGGTAATAATAAACTAAGAATCAGTTCCGATTCATTTTTATTTTTAAATGGTAATAATGGGAACGGGCTTATTATAGGTTTAAATTCTGTTGATCTGAAATCAAAGTTCGTTAATTTTTTTGATAGTTTGAATGCCGCCAACCTTAAAATAACAAATGTGTATAATGATAGTATTTTTTCAATACTTGGTACGAGTTTGGGAAATCAAAAATTCGGTTTTAGGGGAGAAGCCATTTATACTAAGGATTATTTAAAATCAAGACCCGTTAATTGGGTCTCTGACTTTGTAGTAACATACTCTACAAGTAACCGATTAAAAGACCTTTGGTATTTTAGTACTAGTAATACAAATAGTTATCCTTCATTTACTACTCAAGGTGATCAATATAGTATCTTAGCAGATAATGGGAATATTTATATAAGTTCCACCATACCCTTTCATTCAGAACTTGGACTTGGGCGAAGAGAATTTAATTATTCTAGTGGAAATAATCGTTCGATTACTTTACTTAAATACAATTGCAAACCAACCTCCTATTTTTCTTATACATCCAGTGATACCAAGATTAATTTCAAAAATCTATCCACAGGATTATGCAATTATACTTGGCAATTTGGTATAAATAATAGTTCTTCTACTAATAAAGACGCTTCGTATACTTATCCCAAATCAGGAGGAACTTTTTATCCCAAACTTATCGTTTCCAATAGTTGTGGTATTGATACCTTTTCGTTAGAAATTAATATCACACCTTCATCAGCAACAGGATTAGATAAATTTAGCTTTAACATTTATCCCAATCCAACAAGTGGTAAACTATCCGTTCAATTTGAAAATGAGAAAAAGCCGTTGTTCTTTTCAGTTGTAGACTTGAGTGGAAAAAGCATGCGTTTTTCAGTTGTAAGAACCGATGAAACATACTATGAATTGGATGTTCAGACCTTACCCAACGGGATTTATTTTTTAAGCATAGAAGGAGAAAAAAATAATGTGGTAAAGAAAATTGTAGTTTTAAAATGAGTTGAAAGAGTTGCATAAAATTACCCTTTCTTTAATTCAATCACTGTAATTTCAGGTAAAATACCAAACCGGCCTGGATACCCTAAAAATCCAAACCCGCGGTTGACATATAAATGCTGGTGTCCTTCTTTGTGCAAATCAGCCCATTCTTTATACATGTATTTTATAGGGCTCCATTTATAATTTCCTATTTCCACACCAAATTGCATACCGTGAGTATGACCTGAAAACATAACATCAATATCAGGATATTCCTTTAAAACTTCGCCACGCCAATGACTTGGGTCGTGCGATAGCAATAATTTTATTGGTAAATCTTCTGTTCCTTTTACGGCTTCATGCATTTTTCCATACTTTGGAAAACGACCTTTATTGCCCCAGTTTCCAATTCCTAATACCCCGATGGAATCTTCCCCAATTGTAATACGCTCATGTTCATCCACCAATAATCTCCATCCCAAATTTTTATGAACTGTTTTTAAATCTTCTAAATTTTGAATCTTTGCTTCAGGACTTGGCCAACTTACATAATCACCATAATCATGATTTCCAAAAATGCTAAAAACCCCATGTGGTGCCGTTAATTTATTAAACACATCCATGTAAGGCGCCATTTCGGTGGATTCGTTATTTACCAAATCTCCGGTGAAAAATATAACATCTGCGTTTTGGTCCAAAACCATTTGAACACCTCGCTTTACAGCCTCAGTATCCCAAAACGAACCGGAGTGAATATCGCTAATTTGAAGAATACGAAATCCGTCAAACGAATCGGGAAGATTTTTTAAAGATATTGTTCTTCGCTTTACTCGGTAATCATAAGCCCCGCTAAAAATACCCCAACTCAAAGCTGTGAGAATTCCTGTTCCGGCAAGCAATCCGGTTTTTACCAAAAATTCAGAACGGTTAATTTTAGTGCCGGCCACACCTTCTGTTTTTGTTTGAAATAAAGAAATAATCCATCTAAAAAAGCGAATTATATCATCCATGAATAAAAATAAAATCCATGTGAACTTGGCAAAATATTGGCCAAACAAAAAGGTCGCAATTACAACCTTTAATCCCCAAAAATGATGCGCAGGCAAAGAGTGGAAGGTAATTAAAAGTAAAATATTAAAGGCTGAAAGTATCCAAAAACCGGTTTTTAACCAGCGTTGGGTTTGAGGTTGATAATTGCTTATTAAAACTTTAAATCCACTGAATACATAGCAATCTATCAGTAGCATTATGGCTGAAAAAAATGCGATTATTATTAATTTATTGGGCATTTATCTTATTTGAAAATTGAATCTTTTTAGGAGTATATATTTAAACGTTTAGTTCTTAACTTTTAACTTAATCCTATTTAGCTACTAATCTTTTTCTTATAATATTTCTTACAGCAAAATACCCCATTCCGCCGTTGCTAATATTTCCTGCAATATTTGAAGGCGGAGCCGAAAACGGACTTCCATCGCGGCTTGCTTGGCTTTGAATGGCTGTTAAAAAATTAGAAAACTGACGAGAAATTGCCATCTGTTCCAGTATTATTTTATCGTTCAAATGAAACGGGAATTGGAAGTCGGTAGTTAAATATTGACCATTTTCCTCCAAATATTGATCATCCTCCAAATAATAAAAATCTTTAGTAAGCATGGTGTCATTTTGGTATAAGTTCCAAAGGTAACAGTCGCCTTTGCCAGGTTTTTCACGAGTCCATTCATACAAATAATAACCGGCCGGAAAAAATCCCCGCTTCGGCATATTTAATGTTTTTAATGAATCAATAGGGTTTTGCGGCAAACAGGTTTCGGTGGCACTATAGGTTTTTCCTTTGTAAATCACATTTAAGGTATAAGAAAATCCAACCTTGCAAGGATGGATAAGATATGTTGGCAATTGTTTGGGTAAATAAAGTTTATAGCCTTCATCATAAACAAGTGTATCCTTGGTACCGTCACTTCCGCTAATGGTCACAAAAGCATCTTTTACTATTGGAATATTCATAGAATAATAGTCCGATGTGGTGGTTATTTTGACTGAAAAGGGTACACTATCATTACTTATATTGCCTTCAATAACAACTGCTGGTGCGGAATTATTTAATTTTAATATAACTTCATCACGGCATGAAGACAAAGCAACTAAAGCCAAGAGGAGAAGAAAAAGGTTTTTAAATATTCGATTCAATTTCATTTTTATTAAAATTTAAAATTCCATGTTGCAGAAGGTATCCAACGGAATAACGCTATTTGTTCGGTTATTGGAATACCGGTATCGTAACTTTTCCCATCAATTCCTTTTGCTTGTCTGGTTCCAGTATTAATAACATAAGGATTTTTACGGCCATAAACATTGTACACCGAAAAATTCCATGAACTTTCTACTTTTCCATTTTTTCGTTTGTTGGGATAATAATTTACCCCTACATCCATTCTGTGATATGCAGGAAATCGTTGCGCATTTCTTGGAGCCCACCAAGTGATAGGCTTTCCATCATATTGCCAGCGGCCTTGTGGATAGGTTATTGGATTGCCTGTGGCAAATATAAAATTGAGACTTGCATTCCATTTTTTTGTTATTTCATAATTAGCAGTTGCTGTTAAATTATGCCTTCTGTCGGTATTGGTAGGGTAGGGGTTGTATTGGTTTATACCTTTTATTTGTCGCATTGATTTAGACAAAGTATAGCTTATAAAACCTTTTAATTTTCCTTTGGTTTTTTTAATGAAAAATTCAGAACCATAGCTCCAGCCTTTGCCTGTAAGTAATTCGCCATACACCTGATTATTCAAAAACAAAACTGCATTATCTCTGAAATCTATCTGGTTTTTCATCCATTTATAATACACCTCTACTGAAGTCTCTAATCCTAAATCAAAATTTTTGAAAAACCCCAAAGCTACCTGATCGCTAATTTGAGGTTTTATATTTATGTTAGCAGGTATCCATTGGTCAGTAGGTAATGCAAAAGAGGTATTTCCTGCCTGCTGCAAATACTGAAAAGTTCGGTTATAGGAAGCTTTAATAGCATCATTTTTAGTAAGATTATAATTGGCACTGGCTCGAGGTTCAAGTCCGCTATAAGTATTAAAAATGGAATTCTTTTTATAGGAAAAGGTATCTACAACTTGTGGGGCTGCACCAATACTATCATAAGCAAATTTGTATTCTTTGGCACTGCCCAAATTATTAAATATGGAATAACGAAGGCCGTAACGAATCTTAAATCGGGCATTAAATTTATGTTCATGTTCAGCATACAATGCACTTTCCAATGCTTTTCGTTTTTCTAAAATAATCGGAGCTGAAAGAATTGAACCGTCACCAATTGGCCGTATTTCACCAGGATTAAATGTATGATGAGTAATTGCGCCACCAAAGTTGAATTTGTTATTTGGATTATAAAACCAAGCAAAATCTGATTTGTAACTCTTATCGATAATTCCCTGTTGAAATTCTAAACTATTAGCATCTGAAATATTAATTTTAAAGTAATAGTCAAAATTGCTGTAGATAAGGGTTTGATTGCAAAATAGTTTTTTATTAAATAAGTGGTTCCAGCGAATCGTCGCTGTTTTGTTACCCCAACTGTTACCAAATAGATTAGAAAATCCAAATTTGTCTCTTCCAAAGTATCCAGAAACAAATAATTTGTCTTTATCACTGAGCTTATAATTAACCTTGGCATTAAAATCATAAAAATAGAGAGTGCTGTTTTTAGCTTCAACTTGAGGAGCTAATGGCAAAAACACATCGGCATAGGAGCGGCGGCCCGAAACGATGAAGGAAGCTTTATTCTTTACAATCGGTCCTTCTAAAGTAAGGCGGCTAGATAATAAGCCAATACCTCCAGTTCCTGCAAATTTTTTATTGTTACCCTCCTTCATTCTGATATCAATAAGAGATGACAAACGACCCCCATATTGCGGGGGAATCCCACCTTTATAAACGTCCAAATCACGTATGGCATCCCCATTAAAAACAGAAAAGAATCCTAATAAATGCGAAACATTATAAACAGTCGCCTCATCCAATAATATTAAATTTTGGTCTTGTGTTCCGCCTCTAACACTAAATCCCGAATTTCCTTCCCCTGCACTTATAACACCAGGGAGCATAGTTACAGTTTTTAAAATATCAATTTCACCGAATACCACTGGTATTCGTTTCACTGTTTGCATATCCAATTTTATAACATTTATCTGTTTATTCTCCACTTTTGCTTCTTCTGCCTTTGCACTTATCGTTATTTCATCAATATCACTCAATTTTTCACCAAGCTCCACATTGATGGTCGTATTTTTATTTAAGGTAATTGATTTTTCAATATTATCATACCCCACATATCTAAATGAAACTTTGTAGTTTCCCTTTGGAAGAGTTAACGAATAAAACCCATAGGTATTGGTGGCTACCCCATAATTTGTTCCAGGAATAATAATCGTTGCTCCTGTTAGGTCTTCACCTGTTTTAGAGTCAGTAATTCTCCCGCTGATGGTATAATTTTGGGCGAAAATTACAGTTGTAAAAAAGAGCAGAAAAGTAGTTAATATACGTTTTAACATATTTAAATTTAAGCGGTGCAAAATTATTTTTATAATGGGAGTGTTCCTATTACCTTAGACTATATTAATGTAAAATCTGATTAAAAAAGCCTTAACCCCCAAAGGGGGAATAGGTATTATGAAATGGAACATTTAAAAACTGGAATTGTTCATTTCGAAATTTGGAAATATTTAACCGTAATTCGTAATTTCTAATTCGTGATTAATGAATGCTATAAAAAAATGGATACCTAATATTATTACCCTTGGGAATTTGACCTGCGGGATGTTGGCGTGTTGGTTTGCAGCACAAATTAAACCTAAGGAATTAAATTATGAATTTTTATGGTATGATGTTACTCAATATACAGCATCTTCTTTTTTAGTCTTTTTCGCAGCCATTTTAGATTTTTTTGATGGCTTGGCTGCCCGTTTATTAAAAGTTCATTCAGAATTAGGTAAACAATTAGATAGTTTGGCTGATGTGGTAAGTTTCGGGGTCGCTCCTTCTTTTATTATATTGGGTTATGGGTTGATGGGAGAATATTCTTTATTAGGCCTTTTTATAGGAATTTTTGCCTGTATTCGGTTAGCTAAGTTTAATATTGATACACGCCAAAGTGAGTCCTTTTTGGGTTTGCCGGTTCCTAGTACAGGGATAGTTATAGCTTCCTTGCCTTTTATTGATAAAAATGGCCCTTTGTCTTTTATGCTTAATCCTTGGATGGTGGCCGGTTTGGTTGTTTTGTTGTGTATTTTAATGGTTTCTGAATTACCGCTTTTGGCTTTAAAATTTAAAAACTACAGCCTGAAAGATAATTTTTACCGTTATTTGGTGTTGCTGATTGGGTTGCTTGCGTTGATACTTTTTCAATTTCAGGGATTGCCTTTGGTTATTTTGGGGTATGTGCTGGTTTCATTAATTGCGAAGAGCAGAAAGACCTAATAGGATTTTAAGATTTTGTAAACAAATATTGTATTTTTGATAGCGTGTATAAAATTAATCTGTTAATTCTGATTTCATTTTTGATCCAAGGCTGTTGTGGAGATTGCGGTGAAAAGTTCTATCCTTGTGAAGGTGTAAGAAAAGGTTTTATTAAGGTTCCCGATTCGTGCTACACTTATTATCCATTTGCAGGAGATTCATTTTTTACGTTAAGAAATCAAAAAAATTATAAAATAAGTTACTTGTCAGTTCCTATACTTAAGGATTCTTTCCAATCCTACAGATGCGATAGTTTCTTTACAAAGGAAAGAATTTCAAAAACTTTTATTCCCGACAAAACGGGAATGCAAATTTCTTATGAATGGTCTGAACAAAATAAGTTAATTATTAGGATAGGAGATATGGTATTTCGCTTAGATTCAACACGGGATAATCCGGTTAAATATCATAAAGAAGTAAAGGTGGACAATAATTTAACGGTTTATAATTGCTATACTATTGAATATAAATGGATAGCCAGGCTATATTATTCAAAGTCGAGAGGAATTTTAGCTTTGGGTGAGAATTATAACTTATGGAAAAAAATGTAATTATCTGGACGGCATTTATTTTTCTCTTCGTTTCCTGCGAAAAACCGTGCAATAACGAAACAATAAGTATAAATCTTCCTAATCTGTTATTTACCGATATAAGCGGCATTCATAACAGATTGAACTCTGATAGTGGATTGAGTTCTGAATACAGCCGCTCAGCTTACACAAGCGGTGCGTATGAAACAATAAAAAATTGCAAACAAGTATACCATGAAAAAAGGAGTTACATTTTTAACTCCCATTACCTTAATGGCACTATGAATATTTATTATTTAAAAGACAGCGTTGTATTTTCAATATTACCGGATGATAAACATGAATTCAGATATTGCCTAAGCCATAATGTAAATATGAAAGGTCAAATAAACAATGGATGGGGTAAACCAATGTCAGATTTAGATTCTAAAATTTCATTAGACACGTTAATAAATTATAACGGATTCCCTACTTTATTAAAGTTTACGGTTGATGAATTTGGTTTCTTACCTACAAAATCTTATATAAAAGAATATTACATTGAACCAACCAAGGGAATAACAAATGCCAGAACACTCGATAACATATACTGGTCGTTTGAATAGTTATTTAACTTTTCCAAAGTTTGAAACTTTGGAAAAGTTTTTAAGCCATTATTGTATTTTTGCAATTCTTAATTTAAATATGAAATTTATAGCTGAAATAAACGTAATGCCTCACAAAAATTTGTTGGACCCACAAGGCAAAGCCGTAACCGGAAGTATGGCTGCCATTGGCTTGCCACAAGTTCAAAATGTGAGAGTTGGTAAGCATATTACTATGGAAATAGAAGCCGCCAATGAAGCAGAAGCAAAAACAAAAACGGATGAAGCCTGCCGTAAATTATTAGCCAATCAGGTAATGGAA
Organism: Bacteroidota bacterium; assembly: GCA_947468275.1. GTDB lineage: Bacteria > Bacteroidota > Bacteroidia > NS11-12g > UBA9320 > JABWCE01. Next base: position 19,974 of record CANIKO010000009.1, on the reverse strand, counting down.
TTTTTTGAGTTTACCATTCACACGGCTTAATTGTCAAACTGTTTCATTGTTAAGTTGTTTATTTAACAACTCAATAACAAATAACCCATTAACTCAATAACCAAATGAACATCGAACAACTGTACACCAACTGTCTGGCACAAGCCGCTTATTACATCGAAAGCAATGGCGAAGTAGCCATTATTGATCCTATTCGCGATTATCAGGTTTATATTGATAAAGCCAATCAACAAGGGCATAAAATAAAATATGTGTTCGAAACACATTTTCATGCCGATTTTGTTTCAGGTCATGTGGATTTGGCTAAAGCTACGGGAGCTACCATTATTTATGGTCCAAAAGCCGAAACTGGTTTTGATGCGCTTATAGCAACCGACGGACAGGTTTTTGAATTAGGGAATATTACAATTACAGCCTTACACACTCCCGGCCACACGCCCGAAAGCACTTGTTATTTATTAAAAGATGAAGCAGGAAAAGACTATTGCGTTTTTACCGGTGATACGTTGTTTGTAGGAGATGTAGGTCGCCCGGATTTATTGGATGGTAACCCGGATTTGAATACTGAAAAAATGGCTGGCTGGTTATATGAATCTTTAAATTCTAAACTAAAGCCATTGGGGGATAATGTGATTGTTTATCCGGCTCATGGCCCCGGAAGTGCATGTGGGAAAAGCATGGGAAAAGAAACTTTCAGCACTATTGGTGTTCAAAAAGCTTCCAATTATGCCATGGCCGATTTAACCAAAGAAGAATTTATAACCCAGGTAACAGATGGAATAACAGCTCCACCAGACTACTTTTTTAAAGATGCTAAACTTAACAAGCAAGGTTATGCTAGTATTTCTGAAATAGAAACCAATGGTATGAAAGCCCTTTCAGTTGAGGAGTTTGAAACTCTCAAAACGGATGGAGCTTTAATAATAGATAGCCGCGACCCATTGGTTTTTGAAAATGGATTTATTCCACGTTCAATAAGTATTGGTTTAAATGGACAATACGCTATTTGGGCAGCCACTTTATTTGAGTTGGATAGAAAAATTATTTTAGTCACCGAAACAGGTAAAGAACACGAAAGTGTAATCCGATTAGCCCGCGTTGGGTTTGATAATATTGCGGGATATTTAGATGGTGGATTTGCGGCTTGGGTTAGTGCTGAAAAACGAATAGATATGTTGGTATCGGTGGATAGCGAAGAATTGTCATTAGAGCAAAAACATGGTAAAAATATTGGAATTCTTGATGTTCGCAAACTCTCAGAATTTGAACAAGGCCATGTGGAAAATGCTGAAATTAATACCTTAGCCAATCTTCAGGATAATTTAGAAAGTATAGATAAAGATAAAGACCAATATGTATACTGTGCCGGTGGTTACCGCTCGGTTATTGCTTGTTCCATTCTAAAAGCTAATGGCTACCATAAAGTAAATAATGTTTATGGTGGTTTTGGGGCCATAAAAAATGACGATAGGGTAAAAGTATTTATCCCAGAAGTTCAGGTTCCTTGCAGTAAATAGTAAATTTTCAGATTGGTTTTTCTGAAAAGAGTATATTTTTTATAAGCTTTAAAAATTCAGTATTCTCTGCTATTTATTATTTGTCTTTTGTTATCTACCATTATTGTTTAGCGGCTATTTTAAAATTACTTTTGCCCCTCGGTTTTAATACAACACATGAGCGTTTTAGTTAATAAAAATTCCAAAGTAGTAGTTCAAGGATTTACAGGAACAGAAGGCACTTTTCATGCCGGCCAAATGATAGAATACGGCACCAATGTAGTGGGTGGAGTTACTCCGGGTAAAGGAGGACAAACCCATTTGGACCGCCCTGTTTTTAATACCGTAAAAGAAGCGGTGGACAAAGCCGGAGCTAATGTTTCTATCATTTTTGTTCCACCTCCGTTTGCCGCTGATGCTATTATGGAAGCTGCTGATGCAGGAATAAAAGTAATTGTTTGTATCACGGAAGGAATCCCTGTAAAGGATATGATTCCTGTAAAGGCTTATATCAAAAAACGCGATTGTATTTTGATAGGTCCTAACTGCCCAGGAATTATAACTCCTAATGAAGCTAAAATTGGAATTATGCCGGGTTTTGTGTTTAAAAAAGGAAGGATTGGTATTGTATCTAAATCAGGTACATTAACCTACGAAGCTGCCGACCAGATTGTAAAAGCCGGTTTGGGTGTTTCTACAGCTATTGGGATTGGTGGTGACCCGATTATTGGAACAACCACCCAGGATGCTATAGAACTATTTATGAACGACCCTGAAACCGATGCTATTGTAATGATAGGCGAAATTGGTGGAAGCTATGAAGCCGATGCCGCCCGTTGGATTAAAGCTACCGGAAATAAAAAAGTAGTTGTTGGGTTTATTGCCGGGCAAACTGCCCCTCCAGGCCGCCGTATGGGTCATGCCGGAGCCATCATTGGCGGAGCAGATGATACTGCAGCTGCCAAAATGAAAATCATGGCTGAATGCGGAATTTCTGTGGTTGAATCTCCAGCAGATATAGGAACAAAAATGGTGGAGGCTTTGAGTGCCAAAGCGAATTAAGAACCCTTAAACTTTCTTTTTTCATGCCGAGGAGCGAGGCATCTTTTTAATCCTTAATTGCGCCTCTTCTTAATTGATTATTTTTTAATAACAATTTTGGCTTCATCTGAAGTAATCACCTCAGGAATTCCATTTACTGAAAATGTTTTAATTGCTGAATAGCAAGGAAAACAGTCTAACGATAAAAGACCGCCACAACGTTGTGTAGTATTTTCTGTAGTTATATCAGTTATTTTTAGAATCTCTTTTGTTTGAGAAATATTAATAGTCCAATCAAATTCCCGAGTTATTAAACCTCTCATACGATTCATAAATATTAGTGTTGAGTCGCCTATTTTTTGATAAAAAAAAGGTTCGGAAATAAGGGTTGAATCCTTTTTTATTTGAAAATTTGAATTTCTTTCGAATCTGCTAATTATTAAAGTATCAATTTCAGAAGAATCGTATCCTATAAATAAAAGATTTGGTGAACCTGAAGCGCATGGTCTCTGTTTCCCACATCCTAAAATTATTAAACTGACTAATAGAATTGATACAATTAAGTTTTTTATCATCTGTTACAATCTTACTTCTAAAAATTCGTAGTCACCGTAAACCTTACTCCACTAAAGGCAGGTTCCAAACGGCAAACCCCACCTGAGCAATTTACCCCTTCCACTTGTTTGATATAAGCTAAAGTAAAGGCCGAGGTATGAATGCTGTATTTTCCAAAGACGGAATAATAGTGAAGTACTTTATCCGGTGCAGGATTATCTTCATAACGGTGTGGTTTCACATTTATCATATCCGATACGGCAAACGAATAATGCGGTGAAGAGTTCCATTCTAAAATTACATTGGCAAAACTTCCATAATCCTGTTTGGTGCTTAAGTATTGTCCTTCAAAACGAAATGAATTTTTCTTATTCACTTTCCAAGTTACTTCTGCAAAAGGAGTAATTGTTTTTACTGGGGCATGGCCAGGTTTGCCTTGGTAAATTGCCTGATTATAGTAAATTGATTGAATACCACCTTTTGCTTTAAGGTTTTTATTAAACTTATGGCTATACTCAAAATAAATTTCGCGATAAAGCGTATCCTTATTTAATTCATCAATACGAGCTAGATTAATCATTATTGAATTTTCCTTATTAATTGTAATGTTAATATCAGCTTGCATACCTTGCTCGCCTGTAGTTATAGCTGTTGCTGAATATCTGGCTAACAAGCGATAGGTGCTCTGTTGGGTCAAAGATGGTACAAAACCAACAATTCCTTCTAAGGGTTTCACATTTGGGCTAAGAGTCATGTTATAATGATCGGCATATCGGTATTGAAAATTAATCCCGATACCTCCTTTATGTTTAGCGCCTAATTTAGATTTTGAATAACCAAAAGTAGATAAAAATAGTTTTCCTTCTTTATTTTCCAAACTACCATTGAGTTGATTTCTAGTAGCTTCCTTTGTTTTTCCAACATATTCCATGGCATACGTAAAATCTTTAAGAGCCATTGAAAAATATCCATTGTAGGCATACACATTATATTTTGGGTAAAAACGTTTACTCACATCCATGGCATTTATTTCAGATACAATGCTATTCATAGCCTCATTGTTAAGGGTGCGATTAACAAGAGAGCCACCTCCGTTAATTGTTAAATTACCAAAAGTTTTACTGCCTTCGCCATTTACTCCTTTAATGATTTGGTTGGCCACTCCAAAACGATTGTCCTGAAATCCTTTTTGACGCCCAGTAAATGCTTTAATGGTGAAATTTTCGGTTAATGCATATTTGGCTTTTACCCCTTGCACTGCATAATCAATACCTATTAATCTATCCTCATAGGCTCTAAAAACTAGGCCAGAGCCAAATTGCTCATAAAAATATCCGGCAGTTATATTTAGTTTTTCAACGTCTTTTGAAACTTGCCAAAACCCTAAACCTTGACCTGAAAATGAACCACTTGGGTTAAGCAAATTTGAATTATTAAATAAATCGAAACGAGTGGCTATATTAAAACCATAATTGCTATAATTCATAAATAAAAAAGCCTCACTACTTGATTTTTGAGTGCCATATTGGGGGGATGTTTTTTCGGTAACTCCAATATTTGAATCCACATCAAATACATTAAAAGAGCCTTGAAAATTTCCCGAGAAAACGCCTTTATCATTTTGTGCTTTGGATATTAAAGCTGAACCAATAAAGAGTAGGGTTGTAATTACTTTTTTCATTTGAACTGCAAGTCTAAAAAAAATTAATCGTTTCATCGGTAATTAATATTTATTTTTTATATTTGGAGCGCCAAAAGCATGAAAAATATATCTTTATCATTTATCATTTTTACAAGCTTTGCTTTTTCCGCTTGCAAAAAAGACCCGCCGATGCCTCCATTCAAATTTTATGACGGAATTGGTATTCTTACCGTTGGGCAAAGCGGTTTGTATTATTTAAAAGATACTATTAAACCAATTGAGTTAAAATTCATAAGAGTTGTCAGCGATTCCCGCTGTCCTGAAGGAGCTCAATGTCTTTGGGCGGGTGCTATTTCGGTTGAGATTTTACTAGACAAATCTGTAAGGTTAGTTATACCTTCTTTGGATAATCTGACAACTTATCGGGGGTATAAAATTATTGTAACTCAGGCAATGCCTTTTCCTAAGTTAGGCAGTATAATTAGAGAAGAAGATTATAAAGTTGAGTTTAAGATTTTTAAATAATTTTTTTTAAACTTTTCTGCCTACCATTTTTTCCAACTCCATCATCTCATCTCTCAATCGGGCGGCTTCCATAAAGTCGAGGTCTTTGGCGGCTTTCATCATACGGCTTTTGGTAGTAGCCAATAGTTTTTCAAGTTCGGGTTTGCCCAAGTATTGAATAACGGGATCAGCAGCCAAGCTGATGGTTTCACTTTCTACGTAAGCCTTATTCATTGCTGCACCATATCGTGGGGCATCCGGTCGATCAATTAAGTCTTCAATAGATTTAATAATTGTAGTTGGAGTAATGTTGTGTTTGATGTTATACAAAATTTGCTTGGCCCGGCGGCGATCGGTTTCCTCTATGGTTTTTCGCATGCTTTCGGTTACTTTGTTAGCATACATAATTACCTTTCCCCGCACATTTCGGGCGGCACGACCTATTGTTTGGGTAAGGCTTCGTTCACTTCGCAAAAAACCTTCTTTATCGGCATCAAGTATTGCTACTAATGATACTTCAGGCAAATCCAAACCTTCGCGCAAAAGGTTTACACCAACCAATACATCAATATTTCCAAGTCTAAGATTCTTTAAAATTTCCACCCGGTCAAGAGTTTTTACCTCACTGTGAATATAGGTGGCATTTATTCCAAGGTTTCTCAAATATTTGTCCAATTCTTCTGCCATTCGTTTGGTAAGGGTGGTAACCAATATCCGGTCTCCCATTTTTATTCGAAGGTCTATTTCATCCAATAAATCATCTACCTGATTAGTGCATGGACGCACTTCTATTTCAGGATCCAGCAAGCCGGTAGGTCGTATGACTTGTTCCACCAATATTCCATCACTTTGCTGAATTTCATAATCTGCGGGTGTAGCACTCACATAAATTACCTGACTTTTCATTAATTCAAATTCATCAAATTTTAAAGGACGATTGTCCATAGCAGCCGGTAATCTAAAACCATATTCCACCAAATTTTGCTTGCGGCTTCGGTCACCACCATACATTCCTCTTACTTGGGGAAGGGTAACGTGACTTTCGTCCACCACCATCAAATAATCTTTTGGAAAGTAATCCAGCAAGCAAAAGGGGCGTTGACCAACTTCACGTCGGTCCATATAGCGACTGTAGTTTTCAATGCCACTGCAATAGCCCAATTCGCGTATCATTTCCAAATCAAAATTGGTACGTTCTTCCAAGCGCTTAGCCTCTAAATGTTTTCCAATAGATTTAAAATAGGTTACCTGTTTTACCAAATCATCCTGAATATCGCGGATGGCGGCTTGCATACTATCGCGGTTGGTTACATAAATATTAGCCGGGTAAATGGCTAAATCATCCATTTTATCAATGGTTTTTCCAGTTGTTGGGTCAAATGAACTCAGCTCTTCTATTTCATTTCCAAAGAAGGAAACTCGGAATGCGTAATCTTCATAGGCTAAAAATATATCTACATTGTCGCCATTTACACGGAAAGTTCCGCGTTTAAACTCAACCGTTGTGCGGCTGTAAAGGCTTTCCACCAAGGAGTATAAAAATACATTTCGGGCTACTTTTTGGCCTACAGAAACACGCACAATACCTTTTTCGTAATCATAAGGATTTCCAGCACCATAAATACACGATACCGAAGCTACCACAATAATATCCCTTCGGCCTGACAACAAAGATGAAATAGTTTTTAGCCTTAGCTTTTCTATTTCTTCATTTATATTTAAATCCTTTTCAATGTAAGTATTGGAGGTTGGCAAATAGGCCTCAGGCTGGTAGTAATCGTAATACGAAACAAAAAACTCCACCGCATTTTCCGGAAAAAAATTCTTAAACTCGCTGTAAAGCTGTGCTACAAGTGTTTTGTTATGGCTAACAATAATAGTAGGTTTTTGAACCTGCTGAATAACATTGGCAACGGTAAATGTTTTGCCCGAGCCTGTAACTCCTAGAAGTGTTTGACTTGGGTCACCATTTTTTATGCCCTCTACCAGTTGCTTAATTGCGGTAGGTTGGTCGCCAGTTGGCACAAAATCAGAAACTATTTTGAATTGCATTGGGAGGTGCGAAGATACTTACGGAAAGAGTAAGTTCTATGCAAGTAATAATTTCTATTCTTTTATAAACCGCTGAGTGACCAAACCCTTATCCGTTTTTAAAATTATAAAATAAAGCCCAGTTTTTAAGGAGCGAATATCAATTTTGGTTTCAGACGAATTACTAATTTCATTGGATTCTAAAAGCACTTTACCACTTATATTATTTATGGTGTAAGCATTGATGGAAGTATTTTTAAAGTTTAAGTAATCCTTGGCAGGGTTGGGGTAAGCAAAAACAGGTTCACACTTTTGAGGTGTTATTTTTACTGAACTTCCACCACCAACGGTTCCTGTTATCATGCCCGAGCCAAAACCCGAAACCCAAAGTTCAGAATTTTTATAAGGACTATAGGTGACCCTTACTGGATGCCGAAAAGCGTATGCATCTACCAATGTGAAAGTTGGAGAAGTAGATGTTGCATTTTTGCTAAACCATAGTCCGTCGGTTTCAGTAGTGTAATACATTTCGTCTTTATTTTTAGGATTTACGGTGCATGAATTTACACGATAGGAAGCCGCTGAATTTGAAATTTTTGTCCAATTCAGTCCTTTGTCTATAGTTCGGTAAAGTCCGCCTGTTCCGGCAGGCACGGCACTTCCCCAACCGCTAAAAACGGCTGCATACCAAGTGCTACCAGAAGTATCATGCGGGTCAATTACCACATCTTTGGTCCAGTATTTCATATTATTATGGCTTCTGTCAAGCCAAGTTGTTCCGCCATCGGTGCTGTAAAACACGCCGGATGAAGCTGTGAATTGAACGGGGCTTCCAGTTCTTCGGCCTGAATAACTGGCCACCAAATTTCCGTTTTTCAAAACCTGAACAACAAACGTATGGCCTTGGGTTCTGGGTGGATTAGTCACTTTTTTCCAAGTACTCGCTGCTCCTTTATCAATATCATCCGACACATAAACGCCTCCCAATGTGCTGTGAATAACACTGGCATAAAGGCGTTTGGGATTGTTAGGGTCCAAAGCCAACCAAATTACAGGATGTGCGAAATCGTGCAATAAACTAAAACTTGTGCCGCTATTGGTGCTGAAATAAACTGAACCTTTTCCAGCATCAATAATAGCGTCCGTTAGCCGGGTACTTTGGTACATATCATGAATATTGGAAGTGGCAGCATACAAGGTTCCGTTGTTGTTTTTCACAATATGATATACCGAATTTTGAGATAAGTTTGGAATTACTTTCCACGATTTGCCTTTATCATCACTCACTACTCCGTTGATGTCGGAAAATGAAGCCAGTAAATGGGTAGAGTCTGTCCAGAGCATGTTCCAGTTGGTTGTATTTTCGAGCCCAACGCCTTTATAGGCTTTGCCTTTGGGTGTAGCCACATTTTTTGTATTCTGACTTGAAGGGTCTACATATAATTGCTGCCAACTAGTGCCACCGTCAAAAGTGCCATGAGCAAATCCGAAATCTGTAAATATGACTTTATTGACATCATTGGCCGCTACTGTAAATCCAAAAGGGCATTCACCATAGCTCCAGGCTCTATCACCTAGGTAACCGCTCCATCCTGTATAAATATTTTGATTATTGGTGCTTAAAAAAACATGATTCCATGTGGTTCCGCCATCGGTGCTTTTCATTACAATAGGAGCACTTGTTGAACTTCCGCCTGAAAGGTAAATTGTTCCTATATTATTAGCCGCCATTCCTGTAAATACAGGGAAGTCTGTTAATTTATTAATACCTGTGAGTTTTGATTTCCAAGTCCCGTCGGCATTATCCATAATATAAACGCCTTGCATTGCGGCCACGCTTCGGCTATTAATATTATCCCATGCCGAATATTCTGTTGCATATTGGATTCCGGCCCAAACACTTGTTAAGGTGAGGCATGAAAATCTTAAGTTTGTACCATCAAATGCAGCAGAAAATGATAGCATTTTTTCACCTGAAACCATACCTGTGGTTGTCATGAGGGCAAATGAAGTTCCTCCGTCGGAGCTTTTTAGTAAACCATCGTTTAGCCCGATGTAAATATCAGTTCCCTTAAAAAAACTACCGGCAATGTGATTGCCTTCACCAGTGCTTTTGCAGGTGTATATTTTTTTGAAGGTCGTTCCACCGTCTTTGCTAAAATATATTTCGCCATAAAAACCCAAAATTAACCGGGTTGGGTCATTATAATCTGCCGTTAAATTATAAGCCACATCCGTTGGAAAAGGATTGCCGGGCAAAAGGTTCCAGGTTTTTCCTCCATCGGTGCTTTTTACTGGGCGGGTATAATCGGTTCCGTTGATGGATGTATAATCAATGCAATAGCGAATATTGGCATCTTTGGTAAATTGCATTTTGCTATCATGCCCGCCTTGTATGGTTTTAAAATGCAGCATGTTCCAGCTAGCTCCTTTGTTTTTGGAATGATAAATTTCACTCATATCGCATGCCATAAACAGCTCATTATTATCAGCGGGGTTGATGGCCGGTGAAAACAAAGCGCCGCCACCGCCAATGCCTCTCGATTCAAAGGATGTAGGTTGACAAAAAGCTTTAAAATTTAATAAAAGCAAAAACGCAAAGACAAGTTTGTTGACTATTTTCATAACATAATTTTTTATTCTAATAACAATCGCTCCTTCAAAATTTTCCCACCCACTTCCAAAACTATATTGTAAAGTCCTTTTGAAAATTGTCCGAGATTAAATTCACAGCAATCCGGACCGAAATCATTTTTTGATAAAACAACTTTTCCTAAATCGCTATAAATGGTAATCGCAGTAATTTGAATGTTTGGATTGGTTTTGATGTAAACAAATCCATTAGTAGGATTGGGATAAATGGTAATAGAATTTTTAAGCAATACATTATTCACTGTGAGGTCGGAGGTAACAGTAAAATTCCAATCAGAGCTCGTCAAAATCCCCTTATGTGGATTATTATCCCAATCTAAAAATGTTCCCTGAGGAAACGTAATGTATTCTGTTTTGCCCAATGTGAATTCAGCTGGTGTAATTACTATTCTGTTAAAATCTGCAAACACACTGTCGCTGTTCACATTTATTCTTTGTTTTTCAATGTTACTTTCGAAAATGCGTATAATTCCAGACCCTTTTTTTACTGGTTCGTTAAAATATATTATCAATTGCGATCTTGGCTGAACTCTACTCGAATTATCAGGAGGTTCTACAGTGGTGGTAAATGGTGCCTGCAGTTTAGGATTTACTTTAATAGAAGTTTTCCAAACGCCTCTTCCAAAAGTACCTGCATATAAAAGGCGATTTTTATAATTTATATCCAAATCAGTAACAACAACATTTGGCATATTTGCATTCAGTATTTCCCATTCGGCCATACTTGTGTCTTTAAAAAATATTCCAATATCAGTACCTATAAATAAACCTTCTTTTGATTGTTTGTCATACTCAATACAATTAATGGCAACGTTTGGTAGGTTTAGTGTAAGATTGGTGAAACGGCCATTACCAGTAATTAAAGAATTAATGCGGAAAACCTTAGACGTGCTTATATAGTTTGAATTCGTGTAGTAGATAACATCTGCGTTATATGGGTGAATTCTAAGGCTACTGATTGGATTGGATGAAGTGTTTACTAATGTCCAGGTCCCACCACCATCCGTGGTTTTGTATATTTTATAATAATCAGCGGCGTAAATGATTTTGGAATTAGTAGGAGCGACTTGCAGATGAATTACAAAATTTGGTCTCCAAATACTATCACATATTTTAATCCAAGAGATTCCCCTATCTGTCGTTTTATAAATCATTTTAAATCCAGCATACAAGGTTTTATTATCATTAGGGTCAATAACATAAGGTGTAACCCAAGCCCCTTTTGGTTTACCTTTAATACTATCGGAAATGGCGGTTTGTCCGTTTTCATCCAATTTGTAAATTTTGCCATATTGAGAAGTGGTATAAATAATATTGGGTTGCTTTGGATCGATGGCGCAATCCATTCCGTCGCCACCTGTAGCTTCATACCATTTATCGCCACGCCTCACTTTTGAGCCGTTATCTTGGGCTCCGGCTACCACAATGTTGGTATCACTTTCGGTAATGGCTATTTTATAAAATTGAGTAATTCCAAGTCCTGCGGTTAAATCCATCCATGATGAACCATCATTTCTACTGCAATAAATTCCCCCATCATTGCAATCAAACAAATAACCATTCAAGGGATTATAAGTCATAAAATGTTTATCGGCATGAGTTACTTGAACATTTTTTGGGTTTTGACTTGTTCCCGAAATCCACATGGTATTTATTTTAAAACTGTCGCTTCCGTTTATAGATTTCCAGTTATTTACCCCCCCTACAAATACCAAATTTTCATCGGTTGGCGAAAGGGTAAATGCCAAATCGTACCATCCTTGACCACGCTTGGTTTTGCCATCATAAGCACTGCTCAAAATATTGGTTTTATTGGTATCGTATTTAATAATAAAAGTATTTCCCGTATCGAGGGATTGATGAATTCCTCCAAATTTTCCGTCTTTTTTATCCGCCACCAACAGTTGCACTTTGGCAGGATTAGCAGTTGTTACACCAATACTTATTCGAGTTGCAAGTGGTTTAATAAAAGTTTGAATAAATGCATTTCCACCATTTTTACTTCTATACATTTTGGCGTTACCAAAATAATCGTAAGTGGTGGCATACACAATATTGGCATTGCCCGGGCAAAAAGCAATATCCATAAAATATCCGGTTTGTGTTCGAATCCAGCTACTACCGCCATCAGTGGTTACATATACCCCATCGGAGGTGGCACACACCAAATGCTTTGAATTTTTAGGATTCATAAGCAATTTACTAATCAATTTAACATCAAATATATTCCAGTTCATGCCCGTGGGTTTCCAACTGAGTCCACCATCCGATGATACCAAAATGCCAATACTTTTATTATCCCCTTGCGGGCCGCCGGTCAATCCAAAAAGACTGCCTTTTTCACCATCACCGGTTGCTATATAAATACTATCGGTATAATTAGGATTTACAGCAATGCTGCTCACCCCGAGCACCGCATTATAATCGGAAAGAGGAATCCATGATTTCCCTAAATCTTTAGTTTTCCAAATACCTCCCGATGGTGAACCTACCCACATTGTGCTGGTATCGTTGGGGTGAAAAGCTACACAATTAATTCGACCAATTCCATTATATCCGCTAGGAGTATTGGCGGGGCCTAAAAAACTCCATTGGGTTTTGATGGGCGACGCTTTATACAACATTTTATTGGAAACAAATTTTTGGTATTCGCTATAATTAATATCTACCGGAGGAAACTCCCCCGATGGGCTTACCCGCTGTTGCCAATACCATTCCCAGCGTTTAAAAGCACTGTAGCCTTCACCTTTTCCGGGAGTTTTATCTTTCCAATAGTCATTAAAGGCATTTTGAATATCAAAAAAAGTAGCGTTGGGGTTGGTAATGTTTGCATTCCAAGGTTGCGCTGTTGCTATTGAACCTAAAAATAACAATAAGAGAATGGGTAGTATTTTTTTCAATCCGGATAATTTAGAAACCAAAAGTAAAAGAATTAACGCAAAAAATAATAATTAACTTTGAACTTGTATTACTAATGACTATTAGCCAACAATTTTAAACACAAACAAATGAAACTAAAATTTTGCGGAGCAGCGAGAACAGTCACCGGGAGTTGTCACTTGATAACACTTGATAGCGGATTAACTATTCTTCTCGAATGTGGAATGTATCAGGGCCGGGAAGATGAGTTGGATGATTTTAACACCCACTGGGAATTTGACCCAGCAAAAATTGATATATTGATTTTGAGCCATGCGCATATTGACCATAGTGGCAGAATTCCAAAATTGGTAAAAGACGGGTTTAAAGGAAATATTATTTGTACCCATGCCACTCGCGATTTGGCAGCCATTATGCTTTTGGATAGTGCCTCGATACAAGAAAAGGATGCCCAATGGGCCAATGAAAAAAACCTAAAACACGGAACGGCAAAAAAAGCAGAACCGCTTTATACCACCGAAGATGCCCAGATTTGTATGCGTCAGTTTACAAGTTATAATTACGACTTATGGTTTAATGTTTTTCCGGATGTTCAAGCGTATTTTGCTGACGCAGGCCATATCCTTGGAAGTGCATCTATTACATTAAAAATAAAAAGGGAGGATGGAACAATTACATATTTAGGATTTACCGGCGATGTAGGCCGCTGGGGCCGACCTATTATTAAGGATCCTGAATTAATGCCTCAGGTGGATTATCTGATAAGTGAAAGCACTTATGGTGGACAGTTTCATGATGAACTGCCGGGAGATATTAATCAATTGCTCGATATTGTTCATAATACCTGTGTGGTTAATCGCGGTAAATTAATCATTCCGGCGTTTAGCGTGGGCCGAACTCAGGAAATTGTTTACATGCTCGACCATTTGGAATCACATGGCAAGCTACCTCACATCCCAGTATATGTAGATAGCCCGCTAGCGGTAAATGCCACAGATATTTTCACATTACATCCCGAATGTTTTGACAGTGAAATTCAAAAATATATGACAACAAACGATAATCCTTTTGGGTTTAATGGGCTTAATTATATACGTAAAGTGGATGATTCAAAAGCTTTAAATGATAAAAAAGACCCATGTATAATTATCAGTGCTAGCGGAATGGCCAATGCCGGCCGAATTCGTCACCATATTTACAATAACATTGAAGATGCCGACAATACAATTTTAATGGTAGGGTATTGCGCTGAAGGTACCTTGGGAGCCAAGTTGCGTGAGTATCCAACTATGGTAAAAATATTTGGCAAAGAACTAAGAGTAAGAGCTGATATAAAAATAATTGATGGGTTGAGCGGACATGCCGACCAGAAAGAAATGCTTAAATTTTTGAGCAATCAAAATCCAAAGCAAATTAAAAAAACGTTTTTGGTGCATGGCGAATATGAAAGACAACAAAAAATGAAACAGGCCTTAGAGGGAGTTGGATTTTCAAATGTCTTTATTCCTGAATTGGGAAATGAGTTTCCATTAGAGTGATGTGAAAATAAACACGGAGGCTCGGAGAAAATGGAGAAGCACGAAGAATTCTCTGCGCCACTTAGTGTTCTTCGTGTCTAAGTGGTAAAAATTTATTTTGCCAATTTCTGATTTAATTTAAATGCAACAAAACTGCTCAAAGTTCCAATTATAGCTCCGGCCAAAACATCACTAGGATAGTGAACCCCCAAATGCATGCGGCTATAACCTACAGCGCTAGCCCAAGCATAAGCGGGCACGGCCACATACCACTTTGGGTAAGCCAATGTTAAACTAGTGGCGGTGGCAAATGCAGTAGAGGTATGCCCCGATGGAAATGAATAGGAGCCTGCCTGCGTTTTTTTGTAAATATTGGGGTTATTTGCAAAGGGCCGTTCACGCTGAATACTCCATTTTAAACCAAAAGTTAATATTGAATTAATGGCCAAACTGCCTGCAGTGGCATAAGCATTTTCTTTGCCTTTTGGTAAATAATGAAAATACCCCATGGCATACAAACTTAAAGGTGAGACAATCGATATAGGCGTTGCACTATTGGTTACCCCCAACCAAATTTTATCATATTTGGTGTCCTGCGAATTGATTGATTGAAGGATTCGCGTATCAAAATTTTGAGCCTGAACATTCCCAAAACCCAATAAAAAAATAAGTATTACTAATTTCTTCATATAAGGTTACAAAGAAATATAATCTTCTAAATAATGAAATTTTTCAGTTAGCTGACCAGCTTCACAAATAGTGGCATTTTTTATCATTTCACTTTCGGGGTTCAACAATTCGGGCAATACTACTTTTATCAAATCGTTGGCAAATCCTTCAGAAGCATCGGCCGGTAATTCACTTGGCAAATTAGAAACTGCTACAATATCGATACTATTTATGCTGTATGGCTTACATTCACATTGATTGGCTGCATCCCAACCCATTACAGGATTATCAGCATGCGTATCATGCAAAGTAATAGGTACCGAACCTTCAATATCACAACTAATATCTCCTATTACTTTCAGTGAAAAATCTTTCGATTTGGTATCCTCTTTTGAGAAATGTAATGGCATGGAATTATCCCAAAAAACGCCATTAATTAAGATATCGGCGATTATTGTATAGGGTTTAAATAGGGATTGATAGGCACTGTGATTATGAAAAAAATGCTCATGATTCCATGGCGCTCCATCTTTTCTTTCGTAAAGGTCCGGGCTATCTAAAAGGGTATATACCGTTTCATCATAATGAGTGTTCAAAAAATCAAAAGGCTGCACTTTTTTAATTGAAATTGCTTTAAGTAATTCTTCGGCACCATGCGAAACCCTGCCGCCTCCAGTTATCACAATTTTATGGTTTTGTTTCTTAATTATAGGTTCAATGGATTGAAGAATGGTGATTATTTCAATTAAATTGGCACATTCGTATGCAGGTTTTATATTAAAGCTGTTGTTTTTCAAACCCAAAGCTTTCAATGTTTCATATGTTCCAACTATTCCGGCATATCTTCCAAAGCCTAAAACCCTTGAACCATTTGGCCAAACCAAACATTCATAATCAATAAGTCGAATATTTTTTTTAATAATGATCTTGAGCAATTCTCGATTGTGAGGCTGTTTTTTTATGGTATGTGAAAAAAATAAATAGGTTTTTCCGTTAATGAGTTTACTGGCAGGAACCTCCTTTATTCCAAATAGGATATCGCATGTCGATAAATCATCCGTGACTGATATACCTTCTTTTATGTACGATTCATCTGTAAATATTCGGTCGGGAGAGGCTTCAGTAAGGATATTTATATTTTGATAAAGCCCTTTAATTTGATGACATTGTAGAGGTGGAAAAGCCACACGTTTATCAGGTGGCTGCTTGTATTCACGAATCAGTCCAAAGGTAATCATACCCGCGAAGTTAGTTATTTGTTGTGGTGTTATAAGATGCTTTGTAAAATGATATGGCGATGAAAATAAAAACCTGACACACACAATTTTGGCCTTATCTTTGCTATTATTAAACTACACTAAATTGGGGTTGACTGGATTTGACGGGTTGTGAAATTGGTGGGTAAGCATGTAGAGACTTGTTCCAGTAGCTCTTAAATCAGAAGGTTCAAACCATAAAAGGCGAATACAACTTCGCAATGGCTGCCTAATCTAGGATTAGAGCACATGTCATCCATCTTCTTGCTTACTCCCTAACTGGCGAGATCAAAGATGGTCGAAACGATGGGGAATCCGAGGGCCATGCCAGCCAACCCAAAGGATTATTATGCAGGCTAAGGCTTATGTTGGTAATTGGTAAACCGGTATAAGCTCGAAAAATAATTATCAATACACATGTAGAAAGCTCAATTAATTCCTTCGCCGGACCGGGGTTCGACTCCCCGCAGCTCCACCCAAGCCCGTTTTCGGGCACTAAAACAGCCAATGAACAGCATCCTTTTGCTTATCGTTGGCTTTTTTGTTTTTTCACCCCACACCTTTGTTTACGGGGCTTTCAAACAGCTCCTGTGCGAGCCAGCCAAGAAAATCAAAAAGATAGCTGTTCGATTTTAGTTCAATTTTCAAAACCTTTTTTAATATGCAAAAACTGCTACTCGTTGAAATTTAACAGGAATAGGTTGCAGTTTTTTCACATTTATATCTGTGAGCCCTTTGCAGCTGAGGGATTAAACGCATTTTTCAGAATCTTAGGTTTTACTAAATATTTTTTTATAACCAAAAAAAAATGGAGCCGAACCCTCGTCCAATCAAGTACTTTAAACAAATAATAATATGGAATCTCAATTAAAAGTATCCTTCTTTTTGTTTCATGCAAAAAAAACTAAAACTCGGCAAACACCCATTTACATGCGCTTAAGATACAACTATGATGTTGTAACTGTTGCAACTGGTTATACAATCGCAGCCGCAAGTTGGAATAAAAAAGCAATGCGAGTTATTGGTAATACGAGTGAAATTAAATCGGTTAATGAAGGATTAAAAGCACTTGAAGTAAAAGTTAGAAATGCGGTGAACCAAAAGTTGCTTGTTGGAAGACCATTTAGTGTTAATAATATAAAAGATGAAGTATTAGGTTCATCAAAAAATGCTTATTCTGTTCAAGATGCTTTTGATGCATATTTGGGTATGATAAAAAGCCTAATTGGAAAGGAGTATTCACCAATCACTTATGGTAAATATCGTCAGACATATGATCGTGTAATGGAATTTGCAAAACTAAAATATAACAGAAGTAATTTCTACCTCTTTGACTTGAATGATAACTTTATGGAGGACTTTGGAAATTTTCTAAGAATAGATATAGGTAATGGTCAAACAACTATTTACAAGCACTGGCAAAGACTCAGTAGGGTGATTCGCTATGCTATCAAACGGAAAATGCTGGACATATTTCCGTTCGTAGACTACACCATTAAACTACCAAAAAAACCTGTTGAATATCTTACTCAAGAGGAGGTGGACAGGATAGATAACAAGGATTTCGGAACAGAACGGCTTAACACAATTAGAGACTTTTTTATTTTTAGTATTTACTCTGGTTTAGCATACACTGAGATGTCTAATCTAAGAGAAGAGCATCTTGTAACTGGAATTGATGGTGAAGTATGGGTGGATATGTTCCGTCAAAAAACTAAAAAGCAATATAAAGTTCCATTGCTGCCAAAGGCAATTGAAATCTTAAATAAATATAAAGACACACCTTCACGAAAGAAAAAAGGAATTCTACTCCCTATAACTTCAAATCAAAAAATGAATGCCTACCTAAAAGAAATTCAGGCAATATGTAAAATTAAAACCAATCTTACCGTTCACCTGGCAAGAAAAACTTATGCCTGCACTATCATGCTTCTTAACGGGGTAAGTATTCAGGTTGTTTCAGAGTGCCTTGGGCACAGTAACACCAGTATTACCATATCAGCATATAGCAGTGTATTGCCCGAAATGATAGTGAAAGAGTTTGATATGCTTAGGAAAAAATTTTCAACTAAACCTATTAACCCCCAAAGCAAAAAAATTAAAAATTAATCTTCAATTTCCTCTACTTCTGGTTCTGGTAATTCAAGTGTTTTGATAGCTTGTATGGCGTTCCCAGCAATACCTCTAATTGAATTATACATGTGGTTTGTATTTAGTAGAACCTTTTGAATTTGCTTTTCACGCTTCTTCCAGTGACCCTGTATTGAACGTTTTTCACTATTCAAGTCAGCTTGCATTTGAGTAAATCCTTCAACTATGGCTTCAACCTGTAACCTAAACTCATTACTGGTTAAAAAGTCGTAAAGCATTACCATTTTTTCACCTTTATTTTCCTGGGAAGAAATAGCCGAGCTGATTTGAATTATGCCATCCCGTAAAACAGAACATAAACCTTTAAATTCATCGTATGTGCAAACCCAAATACCATCAACCAACCCCATTCGTTCCATCCCTTTTGGGTAAACTTCTGTAACCAATACACCAACATTAGCCCCTTTATCACGTATGTCATTTTTGAATTTTTCAATCCAGGTACCGCCAAAATCTTTGGTACGTTTACTCTCATAATAGATCGTTCCGCAATTTTGCCTTTGGTGGGTATGAACCGTTTGGATACAATCAGCACCTCTTTCACCTTTCTTAATCTCTGTAATTGTATCCAGCGGAAATTTACTGGAAAGCCATTCTTCAATTCCCAATTCTTGCACTTCACCTTGCAACTGCATACTACCTTGTCCTTGCTTCCGTGACATTTCATCGGTAAGTTTTTTCTGATCTTCTAATTGTTTTTGTAGCTCCTTAAACTTGAGTTCATTCTTTTCTTGTTCCTGTTTTTTTATTCGTTCACTTTGTTCCTGTAGCTGCTGGTTTAACTTAATTTCAGCTTGGGCTTCAATAGTATCTTTCAACTCATTCTTTTCACGTTTTATTTTCTCTACATCAGCTTTGGCTTTATTTAAATCCTTTAACTGTTCGGACTTCTCATTCAATTCCTTTTCCATTGATGAAATTCTTTCTGAATTTTCATTATCCAATTTAGTTTTTAGCTGTTTTTCCAGTATTTCTTTTTCCAGCTTTAGTTTGCTGGCTACCTGTTCAGTCACTAATTTTTCCTGGGCTTTCTGTTTTTCTTCTAACTCTGCTTTTTGGATATTAAATGCATCTAATTGGGTTTGAATCTTAGCTTTCTCAAGGGAAATTTCTTTGGTGTATTTCTGTTTATACTGTTCATCTAATTGATGGGATAGTATATCATCAACATCTATTTCAGTTCCACATTTAGGACAAATGATTTTTTTGGTATTCATGGTAATTGTTTTAAATGGTTTCTATAAATTTCACTACAAATTTTATTTATTACTGTGCAGTGAATCTGCATAGCATAATATTTTCTTGGCTGGCTCGCACAGGAGCTGTTTGAAAGCCCCGTAAACAAAGGTGTGGGGTGAAAAAACAAAAAAGCCAACGATAAGCAAAAGGATGCTGTTCATTGGCTGTTTTAGTGCCCGAAAACGGGCTTGGGTGGAGTTGCGGGGAGTCGAACCTAAATCTTACACCAATCGTTGAAGACACCTTATTTAAAAGGTGTTCTAAGGCGTTTTGATATATTATTTTTATACCCATTTTTTGGTCAGGTTGCAGTATTTTCACATTATTTGGGGTTTTCGCTG
>CANIKO010000008.1 GCA_947468275.1 Bacteroidota bacterium | reverse complement strand
TAAAATCGGATGGATTTAAACTTTACCCCAACCCAAACACCGGAAGTTTTACCATTGAAATTGAAAATCCTTCCAAAGATGTTTCTATTGAAATTTTTAACCTTTTGGGAAAGCTTGTAAAAACTATTGAAACCAATTCTTCAAAATCAATCTATGAAATTGACCTCAACTCAGCAAGCGGAATGTATTGGGTAAGGGTGAAAAATGGAAATTCTGTGTGGAATCAGAAGGTGAGTATTGCCAAATAAAAGCACAAAGGCATTAAAAACAGAAACCTTATTAAAGTAATAACGGGGTTATCTCACGACCACCCCGTTATAAATTAACTAAACCTTATGAATAAACTTAAGGCAAAGTTATTACAATATTTTATATCTACAACACCTATTGATTATGATTTTTATCATAAATTTCTCTCTCATTTACAATACTTTAACTAAGCGTTTTATTCAATTCGTTTGGTAATTATTTTATACCCGTTTTTCTTTTCACTATTAATTTTTACTTCACTCAGTATCCTATAAACTAATCCTTTGCCTTTTGAGTAGATGCGTTTATCTATGGATTCTTCAACGATATTAACGTCTTCTTTTAAAAATACTTGAACACAATCTGTATACTCCATCCATGGTTTAGTTACAAATGAATAGGTTGCACTTTGAGGCTCATTAAGATTGTAAGAGTTAATATTCCAACTAACACCTTTTGTTACAGGAAAAATTAAATCAGTAGTAATAAAACCGCCTCCATTAGTAAAATTAACATGGTATTTATTTTTACTAAAAAAATAATAGGAACTATAAACCCATTCTTTCGAAGTATCCATCGTTGAATATAATTCAACTTTGTATGTGGAGTCGCCACTGCTATCAAATTCAACACTTGATATTACCTCTTTAATGTATTTTCTAACAGAATCTTTAGTGTTATTAATCGCATTATATTTAACTGAGTCAATCGAGAAAATATTATTTTGCCCAACATTTATTGGAAAATAAGTCTGCCCAATATCTGTAGTCACAGGTTCATATTCTGTTTTTTTGCAGTTAATAAGTAGTAAACTGAATGTAAATAATATAGTTAGGGTTCTTAGCATGAGTTGTTGTTATGCAAATAAACATTGTTTTTTTTAATTAAAACTAAAAGTGCTTTCATTTTATGTTCAAAAAGGGGGGCAATAAATTGTAAATTCGCGCAAAATTAAAATATGCAATTACTAAATGGCTTACAAGTAGCCAAAACAATTAAAGATCAACTTTCACTAGAAGTTAATAGTTTAAAAGAAAAGGGTTTAAGAGCTCCGCATTTAGCAGCAATATTAGTAGGTAGTGATGGGGCAAGTCAAACGTATGTTAATAGCAAAGAGGCAGATTGTAAGCAAGTTGGGTTTGATTCATCTGTTTTTAGATACGATGAAAACACATCCGAGCAGGTGCTTTTAGAAAAAATAGAAGAAATAAATAATAATCCAAATATTGACGGACTTATAGTTCAATTGCCATTACCTAAGCATATTTCAGAGCTTAAAGTTACCCAATTAATTAGTCCCGAAAAGGATGTTGACGGATTTCACACCGTTAGTTTGGGTAAATTATTAAAAGGCGAAGACACTTTTATTCCGGCCACCCCTTATGGAATATTGATGATGCTAGAACTTTATGATATACAAACTGCTGGCAAACATTGCGTTGTTGTGGGGCGGAGTAATATTGTAGGACGCCCAATGAGCGTGTTGATGTCACAAAATACCAAATATGGTAATTGTACTGTAACTCTTACCCATAGCAAAACAGTAAATCTTGAATCTTATGTAAAACAAGCAGATATCGTTATAGCTGCTTTAGGCAAGCCTGAATTTATAAAAGGAAGCATGCTTAAAAAAGGGGCAATTGTAATAGATGTGGGTATTACCCGAGTTGACGATTCTACCAATCCCAAAGGTTATGTGCTAAAAGGAGATGTGGATTTTGAAGATGTTAAAGAAATAGCCTCTGCAGTAACCCCGGTTCCGGGAGGTGTAGGTCCGTTAACCCGTATTGGACTTTTGAAAAATACATTTAAGTCCTACTTAAAATCTAATATTACTACTTCGATTTGAGCGAACAGAAATATCCAGTAATGGAAATTTTTTATACCATTCAGGGCGAAGGCACCTGGAGTGGCAATGCCTCTTATTTTATAAGGTTGGCAGGCTGTGATGTGGGTTGCGTATGGTGTGATGTAAAGGAAAGTTGGGATGCTTCAAAATATCCTGCTTTTACAACCGAACAAATAATAGAGAAATTTGAACCTACTAATTGCAAAATGGTAGTGATTACAGGTGGTGAACCAGCCATGTATAATTTGACGGATTTAACCGAGGGTTTAAAAAACAAAGGATTTAAGGTGCATATTGAAACTTCGGGTGCTTATCTATTAATTGGCAATTTTGACTGGGTATGTTTTTCCCCTAAAAAATTTAAAAAACCAATAGAGAATTTTGGAAATATGGCAGATGAATTAAAAGTTGTGATATTTAATAAATCAGATTTTGAATGGGCCGAAACCTTTAAAAAAGATGTGACTGAAAAATGCAACCTATACCTGCAGCCTGAATGGGACAAGCGCGAATCAGTTAAAGAAATAATAGTGGATTATATAAAACATAATCCAGAGTGGAGAGTATCATTGCAAGCTCATAAGTATCTTGATATTCCTTAGTTAAGTTACTGTTAAAAATCTAAAATCGTAAATAAAAAAATATAAAATAGAATGGCATTACAATGTGGAATAGTGGGCTTGCCCAATGTGGGAAAATCAACCCTTTTTAATTGTTTATCAACCGCCAAAGCTACAGCGGCCAATTTTCCTTTTTGCACTATTGAGCCAAATATTGGCGTAATTACCGTTCCTGATGAACGACTTTTTGCATTGGAGGAAATAGTGAAACCCGAAAGGGTTTTGCCCACCACCATTGAAATTGTGGACATAGCGGGGTTGGTAAAAGGAGCCAGTAAAGGCGAGGGGTTAGGGAATCAGTTTTTGGGTAATATTCGTAATACTGATGCTATTCTTCATGTATTGCGATGCTTTGATGATAACAATGTTATCCATGTGGATGGCTCCATTAATCCGATTCGCGATAAAGAAATTATTGATACTGAACTTCAAATTAAAGACCTTGAATCTATCGATTCTAAATTATCAAAGCTTGCAAGAGCGGCGGATACTGCTTCTAAAAAAATTGTAGAAATTTTAAAGATTTATAAAACCCATTTAGAAGCTGGTCAAAATGCTCGAACTGCCCCGGTAGAAGAAATTGATAAGGAAGCGGTAAAAGATTTACAATTGCTTACAGCCAAGCCAGTAATGTATGTATGCAATGTAGATGAGCAAAGTGTAATAAATGGAAATGATTATACACGGAAAGTAGTAGAAGCTGTTAAAAACGAAAATGCTGAAATACTTATTATCTGCGCCAAAATAGAATCTGAAATTACTGAGTTGGAGGATCGCGAGGATCAAGTAATGTTTTTAGAAGAATTGGGATTAAAGGAAAGTGGAGTAGGGCGGTTGATAAAATCAGCTTATAAACTTTTAAATTATGCTACCTATTTTACCGCAGGTAAAAAAGAAGTGAGAGCCTGGACCATAACCAAAGGAATGAAAGCACCGCAAGCCGCAGGGGTCATTCATACCGATTTTGAAAAAGGGTTTATCCGTGCAGAGGTTATTCACTACAATGATTTTATTCATTATAAATCAGAGGCTGCCTGTCGTGAAAATGGTAAATTAAATGTTGAAGGAAAAGAATATACTGTGGAAGATGGCGATGTAATGCACTTTAGATTTAACGTATAACTATAACTTAATAAATTATTAATTTATCAGTAACCTGTCAAAATAGAAAACATGATTTTATTTTTACAGGTTGTTAGTCCATATTGCTTCAATATTCTAAATTGCCGGTCAATTTGAAACCAGTTAAATCTCTTCATATAGTTGCATTTGATGTGCCATTTCCGGCCAATTATGGAGGAGTTATTGATATATTCTATAAACTAAAGGCTCTTCAACAAGCCGGAGTCAGTATTACACTCCATTGTTTTGAATATGGCCGAAAGCCTTCAAAAGAACTTTCGCTCCTTTGCAAAAAGGTGTATTATTATCCTCGAAAAACCTTTATCAATTTTTTAAATGGTAAAGTTCCATACATCGTTGCATCGCGCGGTAGTGATGAGCTATTAACTAATCTAGTAAAAGACAATGACCCGATTTTGTTTGAAGGACTGCATTCTACTTTTTTTTTAAAACATCCTAATTTAAAACATCGGTATAAAATTGTTAGAACCCATAATGTAGAGCATGACTACTACCATCATTTAGAAATGGTTGAAAAGGATTTCTTTAAACGTTATTTCTTTAAATTGGAATCGGATAAACTCAAAAAGTACCAATATGTGCTTAAAAATGCGGATTTGATTTGCGCTATTTCACCTAATGACTATAATTATTTTCAAAAGAAGTTTGGTAAAACACTTTTTATACCTGCATTTCATGGTAACGAGAAGGTAGAGATAAATGAAGGTCGAGGAAATTATGTTCTGTATCATGGAAATTTAGCCGTGGGTGAAAATCACGAGGCCGCTGTGTATTTAATAAATGAAGTATTTTCAAAGTTGGATCTTCCATTTATTATTGCAGGCAATCATCCTAAAAAAGAATTAAAACAATTGGCCGCGAAGTATCCAAATGTAGAATTGGTTGATGATGGCAATTCGGAACAAATTCAGGAGCTTATAAAAAATGCTCAAATAAATGTGCTGTATACCGAGCAAGATACCGGCATAAAATTAAAGCTTTTAAATTCTTTATTTACCGGAAGATATTGTATTGTGAATCATAAAATGGCTGATAATACAGGCTTAGAAGGGTTTTGTCACATAGCCAACAATGCAGCCCAATTTATTAAATTGGTAAAAGAATATTGGGAAAAACCGTTTTTGGAACAAGAAAGAGCGGATCGTATTGAATTTTTTAGTAAAGAATTTAATAACACAAATACCGTTAACGAATTGTTAAACGCCATACCTTTTGAATCCATCAAATCAGAAATAATCATTAAACCTATTCAAAAACCCACCGTTAAATCGAGAGTGGCGATTGGTATTAGTTTTTTGATCGGGATTTTTACATAAAGTTCTAAATTTTAATCATCTCCTCCCAACTCAAAACTGTATCAAATCCTTTATTCTTAAAATAAGTTATAGCCTCATTTCCTGTAGCCAAAATAAAATCACCCCCCCAAGCCCCTAAAGATTTAATGGACCCTGGATAATCCTTAAATAATAGGTCTTTAACTGGTTCAGTTTTTAAGATTTGAGCAAGAATAGTTTCGTGTTCTGTTATCAATTTTTCAAAGCTTTTCAAATCGATGCATTCCAAAATTTGCTGTGTTATAGCATTTATTTTCTCTATTTGTAAAGATGTAGGTTTTGTTAAATTTTTATAATTTGCTATTTCATTTCGGCTGTTTTGCTTTTGTTTAAGATACACAAAATACAATTGGTTGGTAAATGAAGGATTGAAATTTGCAACTTCCCAAATCGGTTTTTTAGTTTCCAAATAATAAATAATAGGTTGGGATTCCAAAGCCACAGCCACATCATAGCCACTTCCATCCATTGAATTTAAAAACAATTTCATGGAGTCTACTTCGGCCCATTTAGCAATATTTGCTATTAATGTACTGCTACTTCCTAATCCCCAATCGGTTGAAAATTGTAATTTGGTTACCACCTCATAATCCGTTTGGTTGTTCAAAAAATAAGGATTAAGACCTAACGCGTTTTCAAATATATTTTTTAAAATTATAACTTCGGGTGAAGTATCCAAGGTACCCATAGTCACCGGTATTAAATGAACTTCTTGCAAAATAAAGGAAAAGTTTAGCCAAATATTTCCATTCACATCCTTTGCTGTCCAATGAATATTACCCGAGCCTGGAAGCATGTTCACCGTCATTTGTTGCCCTTTATTGGTGGGCAGGGCAAAAGCCTTAGCTCCGTCCAAAACAAGGTATTCTCCAGTTAATAAAAGTTTGCCGTGGCTAAAGAAGGATTTTTTCAATTTTTCAAATTAATTTCACTCAAATCTTTAATCCCCCTCAATTTGCAAAATATTTCAACTGTGGCATAATAAGTAGGAACTTTATCTTTAAAATATTCAACAATGATAGATTTTTCTTCTTCAGTGGATTCAAGCTGATTAAGTATATTGAGCAAGTGCATTTTCATATGGCCTTTCTGAATGCCAGTGGTTACTAAGCTGCGCAATGCTGAAAAATTTTGCGCCAACCCAGCTGCTGCAGTTATTTCCAAAAGTTCAGGGGCACTAGGTTTTCCTAATAATTCGTGCGAAAATTTAACCATTGGGTGCAGGTTGGTAATACCACCAACGGTTCCTAACGACAATGGCACATCAATCCAAAATCTAAAAATTCCATCCACAACCTCAGCATGCGTTAAGCTGGTATATTTTCCATTTCGAGCAGCATAGGCATGAACACAGGCTTCCACGGCTCTAAAGTCGTTTCCAGTGGCTAACACTACCGAATCAATACCGTTCATTATTCCCTTGTTGTGTGTAACAGCCCTATATGGTTCAATTTCAGCAATTCTAACAGCTCTTATAAATTTTTCAGCAAATTCGGTTGGCTCAATATCATCATCATTCAAATCTTGCACCGGACAACTTACCTCACATCTTACCAAACATTCGGGTGTGTAATTGCTTAAAATACACATCACAATTTGAATGTCTTTATCGATTAAATTACTTTGAACAATTTTATGTTTAAGGGTTTGGGCAAAATCTTCAAGCACGGAGTTGATGAAATTAGCACCCATACTATCACAGGTTTCAAAGCGAGCCTGTATTTGGAAATAGCCGGGTTCATCAGCGGTTTTATTTTTTAATTCAATATCTAAAATTCCTCCTCCTCGGGTCCGCATATTTTTAGTAATTGGATTGGTGTTTTCTATCAAATCTTCTTTAATACTTATGAAAAATTCATTGAATTTTTTTGTGTCTTTTCCGTTCCAAATAAAATGTACATGCCCTATTTTGGTAGTGGAAATAACGCTTGATTTAAAACCACCACGGTTTACCCAAAATTTGGCAGCTTTTGATGCTGCCGCCACCACAGAACTTTCTTCAATGGCCAATGGCAAGCAATATAATTTTCCGTTTATTAAAAAATTAGGAGCAACCCCATAAGGAATATAAAAATTGGTAAGAGTGTTCTCTATAAATTCATCGTGTAATTTTTGAATGTCAGAGTCCAAGTGCCAGTAACTCTTTAGCAATTGCAAGGCTTTTTCAGGCTGCTCAAAATAGTTGTCGATGAGCCATTCTATTTTAGCCTCTTTAGTCAGCTTGCTGTAACCTTTTATTTCTTTTGACATTGCTTAGTATTTAAAAAAGATTCCTTGTTCATCGGATTAACAAACCATGGTGCTTGTCACGCTGATGAAGGAAATATCTATTACTTTATGGTTAAAAAGTTTCTTGCCATTGCTAACCCTCTTATTTGTAATTCCAAAAATTCGCAAAGTATTTCAAAGCTAACTTTTGCAGGTTTTAGTAAAGCTGAAGCTTGACCATAAATAGCATTTGCATTAATTTTTTCAGTCAAATAATAACCGTCCAAAAATGTTTTTACTCCTCCTGAAATAATAAAATTTTGGCAGGCATGATTTTTTGAATCCTTTAAAATTTCGTTTACAAATTCTACCATTTCATATGCTTTATGTCCAATATTGGCCACCGGTTCGTATACTTCTTTGCGTATTTCATTTCCACGTAGCATTTCTAACATGGCAAAATTTGTTCCGCCATGGGCTCCAAAATCTATAGCAGCCAATGGTAGTTCCATTAAACTTTTTATACTTTCAGGACCCATTCCTTGGCCCACTTCCTTTACGATTACTTTGAAATCAGCTTTGTTTAATAATTCTTTAATAGTTATTAATGGCGATTGACCTATGCGGTCACCTTCAGGTTGAAGCCATTCCTGTAATGGATTGATGTGAATAATTAAACCTGTGGCTTCCGTTTTATCAATTAGTGTTTTGATTTTATCAAATTTTCTAGCCAGCAAAAGTTCTTCAACCTGCGCTATACCTAAGTTGGCATAAAGCGGCATGGCATCACCAATGTATTTTCTTACTTTAAAATCTTCTAAATAGGTGTTGTTGTCTAAAATAATTCGGCACGAACCCAAACCCATTCCCATTTTATATTTTCCGCAAGCTTTGGCTAAATTTTGGTTGATTGTTTTAGCGTGATTGGTGCCACCTGTCATGCTGCTCACCCATATGGGAGCCCCCAATTCAGCATCCAAAAATTTTATTGGACTGAGTGAATTTTCCGGATGGGCATATAATACAGGTTCATAATAAAAGCGATGATCTGTTTCCGTCACTTGCGAAAGGAAGGCCAAATCTATGTGGTCGGCTTTGCGAGATGAAGTTGTGTCGGCTTGCATGGGTTCAAATTTACGATTTTAGATTTACGATTTTAGATTTAGTGGTAAATCCAATACTATTGCCGATTAATAGAAATGGTGTGGTAGCTTATTATTCGTATTGAATTTGATTTTTGTATTATATTTTAATTATCCTATCAATCTGTTTTAAAGAGCATCCTATTATCTTTTTTTTGCTTAAAATTGCACCATGGGAAATAATGTACTTAAAGGAAAGAAAGGTATAATTTTTGGTGCCTTAGACGAACGTTCGATTGCATGGAAGGTAGCAGAAAAGTGTCATGATGAAGGAGCTACTTTTGTACTTACAAATGCACCCATTGCTTTACGAATGGGAACTATTGATAAATTAGCTGAAGCCACAAATTCTGCTGTAATTCCTTGTGATGTAAGTTTGGATGAGGATATGAAAAACCTCATAGAGCAGGCTACCGAGAAATTAGGTGGTAAGTTGGATTTTGTGCTGCACTCAGTTGGAATGAGCTTAAATATTCGCAAAAAAAATCCCTATACTGATCTTAATTATGATTTAATGCATAAAACATTGGATATTTCCGCCATTTCTTTTCACAGGCTTTTGCAAACCTGCTTTAAAATGGATGCATTAAATGAGTGGGGCAGTGTTTTAGGCCTAACCTATATTGCAGCTCAACGAGTTTTCCCAGATTATAATGAAATGGCCGAAGCTAAATCAATACTTGAATCTATTGCTCGTAGCATGGGCTACCATTATGGAAAAGCTAAAAAGGTAAGAGTAAATACAATTTCGCAATCCCCAACTATGACTTCAGCTGGTTCAGGAGTTGGTGGTTTTGATTCGTTTATTACATACGCCGATCAGATGTCGCCTTTAGGCAATGCCTCGGCTGATGATTGTGCGAACTACTGTGTATCCTTATTCTCAGATTACACTCGTATGGTTACCATGCAAAACTTGTTTCATGATGGTGGGTTCTCTTATACCGGAGTGAGCCGTGAAGTGATGGAAATGATGAAACCTATTTAGAAAGTTTCTATTATTTAATATTTTTTTAAAACCTCTAATAATTTTTTAGAGGTTTTTTTGTGTTTAATAAAAAGTGATAGGATTATCTTTTCGTTATATATCCCTTTACCTTCGATATTCCCTTAGAAGTTTTGTCTTAGAAACCCTACTTTTGCACCCATTTTTAAAAATACTCAATGGACAGAAAATCGCTTATAGGTTACGTATTAATATTTATCATTCTAATAATTACATTTTATTTTAATCAGCAAAATGCAATCGAAATGGAAGCCAGTGCCAAAACTGAAGATTCCTTAAAAGTTGTTGCACGTAAAGTTGATTCTTTAAATACTCCTCATGCTGCTATCGTTAAGCAGGATTCAACAGGTTCAATAGTTGCCCCTATAGTGGATACTTTGCCAGAGCAAAAATACTCTATTGAAAATGCCAAGCTTAAAATTGCTGTAAGTAATAAAGGGGCTAAAATTTCAGGAGCACTTTTAAAAGGTTTGAAAACATTTGATTCGTCAGATCTTTATCTTTTAAATAATCCAAATGACACTTTTAACTATAAAATTTATTTTAAAGATGGAGTTGTTGTGAATACTGCTGATTTAACTTTTGCGCCAACAGCTGCCTCTAACAGTGCAATTATTTTAGAATCCAAAATCAATAATGGCGGAACTATTCGTGTATCCTATAAATTGAAGCCTAAAACATATAATCTTGAGTATGCTCTAGAACTGGTTAATTGCAATACTCTAATTCCCCAAAGTCAAAATTATATTGATTTTAAATGGGTAAGTAATCTTGGACTGCTAGAACATACGATAAAAGATGAACGAGCCACTTCAACTATATTTTATAAATATAAATCGGAGGATGATGTTGAAAATTTATCGATTACCAAATCAGAAGATAAAAAACTTCAGAAAGGAGTGGAATGGATTTCTTTTAAACAAAAGTTTTTTAACACAACCTTAATTTCTAAAGGTGGATTTCAAGATGCTGTAATTATAAATGTGGAAGCTCCAGAGGATGAAAACACTACCAATGTTAAAAGAATGACAGCTTCGGCGGTTCTTCCTTATGATTTTAGCCCCAACCAAAAATATGAATTTGAATTTTACTTTGGCCCAAATCATTATCCTACACTTTCGGCACAAAATATTGGCTTACAAAAAATTATAACTCTCGGGTTTTTTGGATGGGTGAGTAAATTTATGATTATCCCGATTTTTAATTGGTTGGCTTCCATCATCAATAATTTTGGGTTGGTTATATTAATGTTGACGTTAATTATTAAACTTATATTATTTCCATTGGTTTACAAATCTTACGTATCCTCTGCCAAAATGCGAATTTTGAAACCTGAGATTGATGAAATAAAAGAAAAATACGGTACGGATATGACCAAGGTGCAACAGGAAAACATGAAGTTGTATAAACGTGCTGGGGTAAGCCCAATGGGAGGTTGCTTGCCAATGTTAATTCAATTACCAATTCTATTAGCAATGTTTAATTTCTTTCCGGCCAGTTATGAACTTAGGCAAAAAGCTTTTTTATGGGCGCATGACCTTTCCACCTATGACTCTATTTTAGAATTAGGTTTTAATATTCCTTTTTATGGTACCCATATTAGTTTGTTCACCTTATTGATGACGGTATCTACATTACTTTATACCCGTATGAACAATCAATTAACGGGAGTTAGTGGTCAAATGAAATGGATAAGTTATTTAATGCCGATTCTGTTTTTAGGTTTCTTTAATAACTATGCTTCCGGTCTTACTTACTATTACTTTTTGGGTAATATGATAACCTTCGGTCAAAATGTTTTAATACGTAAATTCTTTGTGGATGAGGTGAAACTTCATAAGCAGATTGAGGAAAATAAAAAGAAACCGGTGGTTATTAAAAAATCGGGTTTTCAAAAACGATTGGAAGACATGGCCAAGCAAAACGCAGCCAAGACTAAAAATTTAAAAAAATAACTTTATTAAAAAATATTATTTATGTGCCTTTACCTTAAATGGTAAAGGCTTTTTTTAGTTTTACTTTGTGAAAAATTAACCATGAAAAAAAATCAATCAGTTCTGCTTTTTATTTTATCAATAGTTTTATTTCAAAATTGTATCCGAGTGCCAATTACAGGACGAAGGCAGGCAAATTTGTTGCCTGAAAGTGATTTAATGGCAATGGCACTTACCAATTATAATAAAGTCTTGTCCGAGAGTAAAGTAGAAACCACAGGAGTAAATGCTGAGCATGTAAAAAGGGTAGGAGCGAAGATTTCAAAATCGGTTACTGATTATATGAACTCTCATGGATATTCTAAACGGGTAGCCAACTATTCATGGCAATTTTCAGTTATTGATGATCCAACTATAAATGCTTGGTGCATGCCCGGAGGAAAGGTGGCTTTTTATACCGGTATTTTACCTTTATGTAAAGATGAAAATGGAATAGCGGCAGTTATGGGCCATGAAATAGCGCATGCCATAGCTCGCCACGGTAATGAACGCATGAGTCAAGGTTTATTATTGCAATTGGGAGGCGCAGCACTTGATGTAGCCACCAGCACGAAACCTGATGAAACTCGTCAATTATTTCATTTGGCTTATGGTGTGGGAGCTAACGTTGGAGTAATGCTGCCTTATTCGCGAAAGCATGAAAGTGAGGCCGACAGAATGGGACTTGTATTTATGGCCATGGCGGGTTACGACCCCAATCAGGCACCAGTATTCTGGGAACGTATGAGTAAATTAGAAGGAAGTAAACCTCCACTAATATTAAGTACACATCCATCGGATGAAAAACGTATTGTTGATCTTAAAAAAAATATGCCTGAGGCTATGAAGTATTACAAACCTAATGGGATTTAGAATCCTCTCATTTTAAAAAAAAGGCTCCATGAAAATTAAATTCATAGAGCCCTAAACATATTATTATTACCTTTATTTTATATATCTAAAATCATGGCCTGCTTTCAATTGTAGCAATGTTTCATACATAAGTTTTATTACGTTTTCCATGTCATCTTTATGAATAGTTTCGACAGTGGTGTGCATATATTTTAAAGGAAGAGAAATCAACGCAGAGGCAACTCCTTCTGATGAATAGGCAAACATATCGGTATCCGTTCCGGTGCTGCGCGATGTGGCGTGACGCTGGTATGGGATTTTATTTTTTTCGGCTACTTCTTCCAACATTTTTAATACATTATTATGCACTGCAGGGCCTATAGTTAAAGTTGGTCCTTTACCACAAGCAATATCTCCTTGATCTTTTTTGCTATACATAGGGCTAGTGGTATCATGAGTAACATCGGTAACAATGGCCACATCCGGTTTTAAACGGCGAGAAATCATTTCAGCTCCTCGTAAACCTATTTCTTCCTGAACCGAATTAACAACATAAAGAGTAAACGGAAGTTTCTTTTTATTTTCTTTTAGCATACGGGCTACTTCAGCAATCATAAATCCACCGATGCGGTTATCTAAAGCCCTTGCAACAATAAAATCTTTATTTAGTTCCATCATTTCATCCACAAAGGTGATCACTGAACCAATCTGAATGCCCATTTCCAATACTTCATCTTTGTTTTTTGCCCCGCAATCAATAAAAATATTTTTCAAAGTAGCGTGTTCTTCCTTACCTGGTTCACGTACATGGATGGCAGGCCATCCAAATAATCCTTTTACAATCCCTTTTTTGCCATGAATATTTACTCGCATGCTTGGTGCAATCTGATGGTCAGAACCACCATTTCTTATTACATAGATATAGCCTTCAGGTGTTATATAATTTACATACCATGAAATTTCGTCAGCATGTGCTTCAATTACCACTTTATAATTTTTTCCGGGATTAATAACTCCCACCGCTGTACCATAGGTATCAACAATATAATCATCCGTAAATGGTTTTATATAATCTAACCATATTTGTTGGCCTGAATGTTCATGTCCTGTTGGTGATGCATTATTTAGGTACTCTTTTAAAAATTTCTTTGATTCTTTTCTCATGATTTGTTATGAATTAGTGGGGTGCAAAAATACGATTGTGTCATGGTTAAATAAAGTTTAATCCAAGAGTCGCATATTGTTTAATTAGAATCTTACTTTTGCTTAAAATAAATACACAAAAGGAAAAATTATGAAATTAACAAAAGGAATTATTTTAATCGCAATTGCTTTTTTCGCAATTGCCAGTTGTAAAGAGTCTACAGATGATTCAAAACCTGCAGCCAAAACAAAAACCGAATTGATTACTACCGGTTCATGGATAGTATCGGATTTGTTAATGAATGGAGCCAGTATTTATGCATTTATGGATGCCTGTAGCAAAGATGATTTTATGACTTTTAAAACTAATGGAACAGTTATCACTGATGAAGGTGCCACCAAATGTGCTCCTGCGGATCCTCAAACATCTTCTTCAAATTGGTCATTTAGTAGTGATGAAAAGAAAATTACTATTGACGGAGATCTTGGCGACCTAACTACACTAAATGAAACCGATATGGTTGTAACTATGATGGACTCAACTGATGTAATAGTTATGAAATTAAAGAAAAAGTAGTGAACTTTTAATCATAAAGAAAAGTCAGAATATAGTTCTGACTTTTCTTTTGCCAATTTTTATAAAATTAATTCTTCGCTACCTTAAATCGCGAAATAATTCCATTCTGATTTATTTCTACGAAATAAATTTCTTTTGACATTTCGGTGAGGTTAAGTATAAAATTATTTCCACTAACATTTTGCCTTTCATACATAACTTGACCGGTTGTATTTAAAAGTTTTATAGTTCCATTTTTTAAACTATTCCTTAATAAAATTTTAATTTCTCCGTTTGTAGGATTAGGGAATACTTTAACAATATTTCCTGCAGAATTTTCAATTTTACCAACTTTTACACTATAACAATTTGATGTATCAGTACAATTGTTTTTAGTTACTACTACGGAATAATCTCCTGTGGCAGTAGGTGTGTAACTTTGATAAATTTCACCTAAAACAGGTGAATTAGCCTTTTTACAATCTAACCATTGGTATGCCACCCCAACTGCATCCGACGTAAGTACACCTCCTATATTGGTAACAGTTGTTATGACTTTATTCACTGTTAAGTTTAAAGTTATATTACTATCGCATCCTTTTGCATTTAAAATGGTTTGATTATATACCCCACTATTAGTGTAGGTTTGGCCATTAAGAGTAAAGCTTTGGCAGCCAGTTGTTGTTAAAGTACTAGCCGTATTATTTATTGATAAGTTTAGGGTTATTAAACTATCGCATCCTTTCTTGTTTTTTAGTGTTTGGAAATAAGTGCCACTTTTGGTATAGGTTTGGGAATTAAGGGTATAATTAACACATGCTCCTGTATTAATTATTTCAGCAGTGCTTTTATTTATTGTTAATTTTAAGGTTATAGTACTATCGCAACCAGCATTATTTTTTTCAATCTGAGTGTAAGTTCCAGAATTTGTATAGGTGGTTCCAAATAATTTATAGCTATTGCATGCCGTTGGTGTAATGGTGCTAAATGTACTCTTTAATATGGTTAAATTTATTGTGAGTGCACTGTCGCATCCTGCCTTATTTTTTAAGGTTTGAATATATTTTCCAGTTGAGGTATAGGTTTTACCATTAATAGTGCAGGTATTACACGCTTTAGTGGTAAACGATCCACTTGAGGTTAAAAATTTTAACTCCAACATTAAAAAACTATCACAACCCGCCTTGTTTACTAAAGTTTGAGTATAGCTTCCTTCGGCGGTATAGGTTTTACCATTTAATGTATAACTATTACAGGTATTCACATACAAGGTGGC
The DNA here is from genome assembly GCA_947468275.1 of Bacteroidota bacterium. Lineage (GTDB taxonomy): Bacteria > Bacteroidota > Bacteroidia > NS11-12g > UBA9320 > JABWCE01. The sequence continues at coordinate 152,117 of CANIKO010000008.1, read as the reverse complement.
TAAGGTTGAAGTATTGATGGTAAGTTTTAATATTACAATGCTATCACAACCAATTGAATTTTTTAGGGTTCGGCTATAATCACCACTGTTATAATAGGTATTCCCAAAATAGGTATAACTATTACATGCAGATACTATAATGTTGGTATAGCTTGCTTTGCATAAACTTAATTTAAGAATAAAGTCATCTTTATCACCCATATTTGAAAGATAATCTGTCCCAGTTCCCGGATCAAAATCAACCTTTGTTGACATATAGGCTCCAGAAATATAAACACCAATAGATTTTTCAATGGCGACAGCCAATCCCGCATCATCATCATAATCTCCAACACTAGCCGCCCAATCATAGGCCCCTGAACTATTTAATTTTGAAATAAATATATCCCAATATCCTGAAGAAGTAAGATTCATTGAGCCAGATCCCGGATCAAAATCAACAACATCTCCAAAAATACCAGTGGTATATACATAGTTATTAGGATCTAGAGCTATTGATAAACCGGCATCATCATCGTATCCGCCGAAATTCTTTGCCCATTTAAATGAACCTGATGCATCTAATTTCCAAACAAAAATATCAGCATTGCCATTAGAGGTAAGATTAAAAATTTGGCCTTTTCCTGTGCCGGGGTCAAAATCTGCAGTACCATAAAAATAACCGGTAGTATAATTATTTCCATATGCATCTACAACAATTCCTCTCGCTTCATTGTAGCCGGATGCACCTGCAGAACGAGCCCAAACATAGGATCCTTTTAATGTTAATTTAGATACAAAAATATCTGCAGTTGCATTGGCGGTGAGCAAAGCACTGCTCTTTGGAGTAGGGTCAAAATTAGCCTGATCAGCAAAAGAACCTGTTGTATAAATATTTCCTAATGAATCTAAAGCAATACTATAACCAATGTCATCGGATTTTCCTCCCATTTGTCCCGCCCAGCTATAATTACCTTTATTGTCGATTCGTGACACGAATATATCAAGTGATCCATAAGAAACAATTAATGCCGTTGACTTCGGATTGGCATCAAAATCTACACTATCCATAAAATATCCTGTGGTATAAACATTTCCACTTCCATCTAAATCTATTCCATTTCCACCATCATCCTCCTTGCCTCCCATTTTTGTAGCCCAAACAAAATTGCCAGAAGCATCAAATTTGCAAACAAAAATATCGGTTCCTCCAGATGAAGTTAATGGATATGAAGCTTTGCTAGGGTCGAAATCTACTTTATCTTGAAAATATCCAGTAATATAAACGTTACCTGCCACATCGAGATTAATTGAATTTCCAGCATCATCATAATTCCCACCAATATTTATCGCCCAAACAAAATTGCCTTTTGAATCGAGTTTAGATATAAAAATATCAGCACTTCCATTGGAGTATAAATTTGTGACTGATTTTGGATTTGGATCAAAGTCTGCGCTGTCCATAAAAAAACCAGTGCTATACACATTCCCATATCTATCAACAATAATTGAATTTCCCTGATCAGTTGCAGATCCACCAATGTTTTTAGCCCATTCATATTTAAGATTTTGAGCGTGTAAAAGATGGCTTGAAATGAAGATAAACAATAAAAGAACTAATTTTTTCATGGTTGAATAAATTTTAAATTTAGCAAATCAAATTTAAAAAAAATGAATTACAAAGCATTATTAATTCTTGTGTTTTTAAAATTAATAATAAAGCAAAAATCCCCCAAGGTTATTATAATTCTTGGGGGATTAATATGTTTTTTTAATAACTAGAGACTAAGTTTTTTAGTGAGTCGACTTGCTCTAACTTTTGTTTTAACAGAAATAAGATACATGGAAGGTACTAATATTAAAGTCAAGAATGTAGCAAACCCAAGTCCAAAAATCATTGTCCAACTTAAAGGCCCCCAAAAAGCCACACTATCACCTCCAAAGAAAAGATGAGGGTTGAGCTCAGTAAACATAGTTACGAAATCAATGTTTAATCCAACGGCCAAAGGCACTAATCCCAATATAGTAGCAGATGCGGTTAGTATAACTGGAGTCATTCGGATACGTCCAGCTTCAATAATTGCTTCTTTGGTTTCCATTCCTTGTGCTATAAGATGGTCTGTAAATTCTACCAGTAATATTCCATTTCTAACTACAATTCCCGCAAGTGCAACAATTCCAATTCCGGTCATCACTATTGAAAATTCCATTTTAAAAATTGCAAATCCAAGAAATACTCCAATTATGCTAAATAATATTTCACTCAGAATTATTAAAGGTTTACTTATCGAGTTAAACTGAATTACTAGAATCAATATAATTAACCCTATTGATATTAACATTGCAGTACCTAAGAAAGCTCCAGTTTCTTTTTGTTGCTCCTGTTCACCACCCATTTTTATTGAAATGGATTCGGATATTGGATAACCACTGACCGCTTCAGTAATTTGTGACACTACTTCATTTGCATTGTAATCACTTAATACGTTTGATGATAGTGTCACCAAACGTTTTTGATTTTTGCGTTTAATACTTCCATAAGTATTGCTATAATGAATATTAGCCACCGAACTTAATGGTACTTGACGCACTAATCCACCCATATTCATATCACGATAGGATATTTTTAGATTCATCAGTTGGTTTATGTTAGCCCGCTGACTTTCCATAAATCTTAGTTGAATTGGATAATCATCGTTTTCATCTTTGAATTTTGAAATTTCCTTGCCATATACTGCGGTACGTATTTCCATACCAATTTGAGCTGTCGAAATGCCCTCGTGATTGGCTCTTTCGCGGTCAATATCCACCACTATTTCAGGTTTAATATTTACCAAGTCAGACTTTAATTCTTCTACTCCTTCTATATTAATACTGTCTAGATATCGTTTTAAATGTGTGCTAGTGTTGATGAGTTCTGTGAAATCATCACCGGCAATTTCAATACTAATAGGTTTATTGGTAGGTGGTCCATTAGCTTCTTTACCTACAGTAATTGTTGCCCCTGGGATGCCTTTTACAGCTTCCCGTATTTTGGTTAAATAGTCTGAAGTTGATTCTCCGTTCCGTTTTTCGAATGCGACAAACGATACTGAAACTTTTGACTTATTACTAGCTACACTTCTGTCATTGTCCTGGGGGTCAGTAGCACCAACGGCCACGTTTGATATTACTGACTCAACAATTGGGTTAAGTCTGCCATTTTTAGTTAAAACTTTATAAATTCTTTTTTCAACTTCTTTGGTCACCTCATCTGTATATTTTTGGTCGGTTCCAACTGGCAGGGTGATATACGTATACACAAAATGGGGCTCACCTTTTGGGAAAAATACCACACTCGGTTTGCGTATCATTAAAAAAACAGTTGAAAGTATAAGTAATCCTATAGTGCCTGCTAATAAGCCAATTGGACGTTTTCCATGTAAGCACCAAACTAATATTCGGGCATATCGTGCTTGAAAGCGAGGCCAAGCATTCGTTTGGAACTTGGTGATAAACTCATTTAAAAAATATTTATTAAGTAAGAAAAGTAACAGAAGTGTTACGATAAAATTGCCACCACCAAAATTCCCCATAACATACATTATTAGTGCAATTGCACCGAAAATAATAGATATCAATTTAGTTCCTTTTTTGCTTTTTCGTTTAACCTCTGGATCATTCGGATCTTTGTGAGGTTTCATAAACTGAACGGCAAAAACAGGATTTATAATGTAAGCTACTACCAATGAGGCTAATAAGGTTACAATAAGTGTTACGGGTAAGAAAAACATGAATTTCCCAATGATTCCTTGCCAAAAAGCTAATGGAACAAATGGAGCTAAAGTGGTTAACGTACCTGATAAAACAGGTAAAAAGACTTCTCCTGCAGCTTGTTTCGCTGCTGTTTTTATAGGTACTTTTCCATTGTCAAATATCCTATGGGTGTTTTCAACCACTACAATAGCGTCATCCACTACAATACCTAAGGCTAATAAAAAAGCAAATAAAACAATCATGTTTAAACTGAACCCAATAACGGGAAACACCAAAAAGGCAATGAAGCATGACAGTGGAACTGACATGGCGACAAAAATGGCATTAGTAACTCCCATGAAAAACATAAGAATAATGGTAACTAAAATAAATCCAATAATGATTGTGTTAATTAAATCATGCAACGTAAGTCGGGTATCATTACTTTGGTCGCCGGTTAATACTACATTAAGGTCTTTTGGGAATTTAGTTTTTTGCAGTTCTGCTATAATAGCACGACTTTTATCACTCGCTTCAATAAGGTTTTCCCCACTTCGTTTTATGATATTAAGTGTAATTACATTTTTGTGATTTAAACGGGCAAAACTTTCCTGTTCTTTAAAGGCATCTTTTATGGAGGCAATATCACGGAGATAAACAGCAGCTCCGCTCATACCCCGAATCATTAGGTTTTTTATTTGTTCAATATTATCAAACTCACCCGAAATGCTGAGGGTACGTTGCATATTTTCCATTTTAACATTTCCTCCTGATATTCGCATATTCTCAAAAGCTATTGCATTTTCTACATCGCGAAGCGTAATACTTGCTGCTTCCATTTTATACATGTCAACATCTACTTGAATTTCCCTATCCAAGGCACCCACTAAATCCACGCGGGTTATTTCAGGTAATGCCTCAATTTTATCTTCGGCCATTTCTGAATATTTTTTTAGTTGATTTAAATCATGATCCCCTGAAATGTTTATAAACATTATCGGCCTTTCGCTGAAGTCAAGTTCCATTACAGTGGGTTCTTTAGGCAAATCATTAGGCAAATCGGCACGTGCTTTATCTACAGCATCTTTAACCTTTCTTTTTGCTTCTGTCACATCTACATCTGTATTAAATTCAACCATAACCATTGAAAAATCCTGAACAGAATTACTGGTTAATTTTTTTACTCCAGTTATTGATTTTATTTGTTTTTCAATAGGTTTTGTAATTAGATTTTCAATATCTGCTGGGGCCGAACCCGGATATATTGTATTAATCATTATAGTTGGTATTACTATATCCGGAAATTTTTCTTTTGGTAAAGTAAAATATGATGATATACCAACTAAAGTAAGAATAATTGTAAATATAAATATGCTGGTTTTATTATCAATAGACCAACTGCTGGCAAAAAACTCTTTTGGTCCTTTTTTATTTTGTCCCATTATTTTTTTTAAGGTCGTTAAATTTTTTAATTAAAATTTTATCTCATCTCCGTCTTCTAAATCTTGGTAACCAACAGTAATCAAACGGTCGCCAACTATAAGGCCAGATGTGATTTCTGTTTGACCATTATACGTTCTTGAGGTGGTTACTTTACGTTTTACGGCATGCATTGCTCCATTTTGTTCTATTGCAATTATAATATAGTTATCCTCCCCAACAGTTCTTATTGTATTTACCGGCACAACAATTGCCTTATCCGTTTCATAATCCACAATTTTTATTTGGGCCATCATATTTGGTTTATAATCACTATTTGAGGATAGAGGTATCTCTACATTAAATGCCCGGTTAATTGGATCGATTATCCTAGAGGTATAACTTACTATTCCTTCTGTTTCCAAATTTAAATCAGGGAAAAATAATTTTACTTTATTGCCTGATTTTATTTTTCCTGCATACGATTCTGCCACATTTGCCTTAATCTTTAGCTTGTTTGAATTTACAATTCTAAAACATGGAACACCGGGTGCCACTGTTTGTCCAACTTTAGCAAATACTTCATCAACAATTCCTGTTATTGGAGATTTTATTCTGGCCATACCTAATTGCTGGTTCATGGTAGCTAGTTTTTTTTGCAAAGCTTCAAAATTATTTTTTGCAGTAAGGTATTGAACCTCCGAACCAATTTTTTGTTCCCAAAGATTTTTTTGTTTTTCATAAATAGTCTTAGCAAACTCAATTTGTTGTTTAAGCTCATTCATGGCAATTTCTGAAACAGTATTGTCAATTTCGCCTAGGGTTTGACCAACAGAAACAGATTGGCCAGGTTGTACAGAAATTCGTTTAACGGTACCAGGAATTTCAGTGCTCACATTGGTGTTTTGTTCAGCATCTATTTTACCCATTATTTCTATATAATTAGTAAATGGTTGCAATTCAATTGATTTAATTGCAACAAGTTTTCCTTTGGAATGGTTGGTAGCGCTTGAATCAAGTTTAGTAATTTCAATTTCTAGTTTACTTATTTTTGTATTAATTGTTTTTCGTTCTTCCTTTAATTTGACTAGTTCTTCTTTTTTCTTTTCAAGGGCACTATGGTTTGAGTTTCCGCATGATGCCGCTATGGTTGCCATAACTAATAAAAGGGATATTGATTTTAAATGTTTCATTTTTGTTTGTTAAGTTTTTTTTGGGGTTTATTTGTTTTTAAAAAATTATTATTTTCCGTAAGCTCTTTTTAACTCAATCTGAGCATTTAGCAAATCATAGATTGAATTTAAATAATTGGTTTGCGATGTTTTTACTTCTTGTTGGGCATTGGTGATTTCAAGATTTGAACCCACACCTTCTTTTAATTTTGCTGAACTTATTTTTAATATTTCATTAGCTAAAGCTAAATTTTGCTTCTGGATTTCAATCGTCTTAATACTTCTATCATATTTAGCTAATGCCGCGCTTACTTCCATTTTAGAAGCATTTTCAAACGATTTAATACTAACTATAGTCTGTTCAATACTAACATTTCGTTTTATTAATTGAGCCTTATTGTTAAAGCCTGAAAATAATGGAACCCCGATTTTAATGCCCCAAAACGAATTTGCATACCATTTATTATAATCCATTTTATCAGCAAAATTGTTTTGTTGGTAATTAGCAAACAACGCTAGGTTAGGATATTTACTTACTTCAAAACGTTTTTTATCTATATTGTTAAGGGTTAATTGGCTTTGCAAGAGTTGGTATTCTATTCGTTGTTTAGGGTCAAAACTTTTGTTCTTTTCTTCTATAGAGGTTTTAAATAATGTTTCAAGATTGTCAGTTAGTTCAATTGGGGTATCTACCTCCATTCCCATATTAAGTTTTAAAAGTTTTTCTGTAATAACTGATTGGTCTTTTAATCCATCAAATTGTACGTTCAGGTTTGATATTGTAAGTTTGAGCCTATCAACGTCTATTTTTTCGGCAAACCCATTTTTGAAATACCCTTCCGTTTGAAATAATACCGACTCTAAAGTTTTTATATTTTGTTCAAGTAAACTGATATTTTCTTTTGTAATAAGAACCAAATAATAGGCTTTAGTTACATTTACGGCCACATCTCTTTCGTTAATATTAGTTTGTAATTTGGCTAAATCTGTAAATGCTTCAGCCGCTTTTAAACCCAAAAAGTAGCCAGCATCCAACGCTAGCCAACTGGCTTGCACGGTGGCGGTTGTAACAAAACTATTGCCAACCCTAATTGGAGTGGGGGTGCCATTAACCGGAAATACAAATACCTGTTTTTGCGTATTATTAATTAATTGTACATTCCCATTAATTTGGGGTATTCCGATAGATCGAGTTTCCATTACTTGTGCATCGGCATACTTTTCACCCAATATTTTGTTTTTAATATCAGGATGATTTTGCATGGCAAAATCTACCGCTTCTTTTAATGATAACTTTGTCACTTGCCCTTTACTTAAAGGAGCGATGCTAAGTGTAATTGATAGGGTTAATAATTTAAGTATAGGATTCATATTTAATTTGAAGAAATTTTTGTGTTAAAATATTCTCTGCCTTTTTCGGTGCAAATGCCATTTAAATGATATTTTATCATTTCATGATAAACTGAACTAAAATCATAATCAATATTTGAAAACAATTCTGGATTTGAAATAGTTTGCACCAATGAGATATAAAGTCGGGCTAAAATATCTTCTTTAATATTTTTGCGATAAAAACCGTGTTCAATTCCTTTGATTAGGTTGTCTTTAACTTGAGAATAAATAAAGGTTTGGCTGTGGTTTTCAAATAATAACCAGGCTTCTGGATGATATTTCCTTAAATCATAAAATACTGCCGGATTAATGCCTTTCATTTGTTGAGACATATTACGGGATATTAATAAAATCTCATCAATTGGATTATTGGTTTCATTCTTAATCGTGGAACATTGATTTTCAGTATAATTAAGAATGAAATGAAATGTTTTTTTAACTAAATCATTTTTATCAGTAACGAATTGATAGATTGTTTTTTTGCTCATACCCAATTCACGGGCAATGTCATCCATGCTCAAGCTCTTGATCCCAAATTTTCTGAAAAGTTTATCACACCCTTCTAAAATTTTTTCTAACATTTTGCGCAAAACTAATACTAATTACACAGGAAACAAATGGACGTACAAAATGTTTCCATAGTTTTTTAAAAAACTTGATATACTTTAAAAAAGAGAATAGCAGTGACCCCGGAAAATTTTATTTAAGAAGCGAAATGGTGCCTCGATAGAGATACTTTTTATTGGTAATACTATTTATTTTGATAGAGTAAAAGTAAACATCTGGAGTGCATATAATATTTCCTGCTTTGCCATCCCATGTGTCCTTTGGATTATCAGAGGTAAAAACTCTGTTGCCCCAACGATCAAATATTTCAATTAAATATGAGTTGTAATTTTCAATACTTACGCTAAAAACATTGTTTTTTTCTTCGTCTTTATTATTTGGCGAAAATGCATCCGGTATAAAAATTAGCAAATCAGGTCTAACCATAACCATTTTAGATACGGTATTTGAACAACCAAAAAGATTGGTTCCGTTAAGTGAAACTTTATAATTACCAGTATCAGAATAATTGTATTTAGGGCTTTCCTCAAGTGAATAATTATCCTCATGGGTAGTGCCAAAATCCCATAACCAACTTAGATTTGGCTCGGAATGATTTAAGAACCAAAAATTAGGTTGCATTATAGTTGTTCTTTCCGAAGGTAGAATATCAAAATTAACCAATGGTTTTGGATTTATAAACAGATTAATGGCAGTTGAATCTTTGCAAAACGTATTTTGAGTATGAAATGATAGGCTATGTTTTCCGGCATCTAATTTATTGGTATTTAAATCGGTAGTAGTTTCAACTTTATTCGTATTTTCAATCCAATAATTAATTAGGTCATTACCTCCTAGGTACTGAATCAATGGTGATATTATATAATCTGAATTTTGACAAATTATAGTATCTCTAAATGACTCTATTTTGGGTGAATCAAAGACATTGATACTAAATTCTTTTAGTGTTTCACATCCTTCGTAATTAATAGCCTTGGCAATTAAGGATTGAAAAATTGTATCTTTATCAAAGGTGCAATTTATTATATTAAGGTTTATAAAGTTTTCTTGTCGTTCGGTTTTAAACCCTATTGATTTACCTGAATAATTAAAAGTAATCAAATTGGAATTTATCACAGAACCTGAAATAGATAGTGGTTCAGGTTCACATAAATTAAATTTGACAAGCGAGCAATTTATTTGAGGGGACGGTAAAACTGTAATTTTACGTGTTTCAATAAAATTGCAATTTCCTTCATTAATTTGGTAATTTATGGAATATTGTTGGCTGATATTTTGCAGTGGAGGTTCAAATATATTACCTGAAATATCATTGCTATTCCAAAAACCTCCAGTTGGATATGCGGATAACAGGATTGGCAGTTCAGAATCACATATTATATTCTTCAACCCATTAATTTGGATGTTAGGTTTACAGGCTATTGTAATTGTCACAGTTTTGGTGTCATAACATCCGTAATTGTCATAAACATAGGTGGCTTGAAATTTTCCACAAGTATCTGTTTTTGAGAATTTTCTGTTTTTTATTAGTCCAAAATCAACAAAAGACCAATTTCCATTATCAGGTTTTGCGCCTGATAGCTCAGTGATATCTATTTCACCTGATTGTTGACAAAGATTAATTTCATGCTCAAAGGTTATTTTTACAGTCGGTGTTATTTCTATAAATGATGTATCTGAATTTTTGCAACCATTAATTGAGGTAATTTCCCCTTGGTATTCTAATTTTCCATAACCTATTTCATTAGGATAAAAAAGTTTATAGCCATTCTCTTCTTTAATCTTATCAGGGTATAATGGAAGTTTCCATTCAAAGGAATAATCTGAAATTCGATAAGGTTTATTAATGAAATGTTCAAATAGCACTGGTGTTTTAATTTCACAGATGGAAAGTGAACTAAGTTCAAATTCAGGAACAGCCAATAGTACTAATGGGATTTCTTTAGTTGCAAAACATCCTAATTTATTGATTTTATAATTAAGAAGAATAGTGTCATTATAATCCAAAGGGGTAATATTTGTATTAATAAATCCATTACTATAAGCTAAATTACTAGTTGACCATTCACCATCAAAAGGTTTTATACTTAAATTATGTAAATCAAAATTTCCTAACTTATGACATATTTCATATTTTTCTAGGCTTACAATTTCAGGTAACATTATTACGGAAATATATTTTTTTAAAGTATCTAAACATTTCCATTTCCCATTATGAATATTCAATATTGCATTTAGTTGGCCATCGTTGCCGAAACGATTTGTTAATGATGCTGCATCACCAATAATTTTACCATTATAGGTCCATCCAATTGTAAATTTAAAAGATGGGGCATTTTCTAAAGTAAATGTATTGTCTGATTCCTTGCATACGCTATCAATACCTGAGATGAATGAAGATGTTTTCGAATCTAAATTGTAAATTGTATCAATTAATATTTTTTCACATCCATTAAAAGAGTTAAGTACCGACTTTAAAATAAATTTTCCGTAGGGTAAATGGCTTATAGTGTCAAGGTATAAATTTGTATTAAAGAGTTCAATATTTGGATTTTCAGCTTTAAATAAAAGCATTACCAGATTCGATTTACTATTGAAATTTGAGGCGCGCAATTCGAAGTTTCCGCATCCTAAATCGGTATGGGTTACTTTAAATTCTTCTTTGGCTTTTACTTTAATCAAGATAACTTGTGAACTAATTGCATTTAACGGGCAAAAATTATCAATGGCTGAAATTGAAAAGGTATAATTTGCAGATACACCTTTTGCAGGAGTCCACCTAAATAATCCGTAATTATAGGGTGCTGTATTTTGATAAGATTGGCTAAATGAACTCCCATTGATACTAGAGTTTAAAAAATAGTTCACACTATCATCAACCATGCTGAATGAATTTTTTTCATCCTGGGTTTCAATTTTTATTGTTAAGGGGTCTTCTTCGCAAATTTCATAATAATCCTGGTTTAAAAACTTTGGAGAACTATTTCCATCACTGGTTTTTACATAAACTTGAATATCTCTTTTTATGTAACCTATAAGTTCCCATTTTCCTGCTATTTTTCTGTATTCTTCTACTTTAGCCGTCACAATACCAATTTCAGAATCTTTAGTTGGAATAAATACTGTTGTACCATTTGATTTGTCCCAATAGAAACCAGTTTCATTTACCTTATTCGGGCTGCATGGCGGCATATCCTTACAAAAAACTGTCAGAGGGTTTGAGTAATTAAATCCACTGTTGTAATTTACTTCTTTATTAATATCATAAAGGGCAGGTGTAAGTTTGTAAACTAATGAATCTTTATCTGGGTCTATGGCAAAGTAACTTTGGTACTGTGTTTTATTGGCATTAACTATAAACGTTGGCGATGCAGTAAATGTTGGGGAATTATTTTTCGTATCAAGACAGGTTTGGATAAATGCATCAATACAAAAATTTTGATTGGCTTGCCCAGTAGTAATTCCATTATTACGCTCCGCAATTGAAACGTAAATATAATAATTGCAAAATCCTTTTATTTTGGAATTATCTAAATCTATGATTGAAGAAAATTGCTGTAATTCTATTCCAAATATTGAGTTTGAACCTGTTTTACAAACTGAAATTTTGTTTTTACATAAAGGAGAAACGTCGGCTATTTTATCACGAGTTAGAGTGAATTTTGTTTCTGCCGAACTTGTTTTATCTGTTCCCTTTACATAGAGATAATCTATCTCAGAACAATTGTCAATGCTAGTACCACCACCATTTCCATTAATTTTACAACCATTGCAATCACGATAAATATTTAAAGTTACCTTGTACTGATTATCCTTTAAGTGAGTATATGTGATTTCTCCACCAAGAACGTGTGAAGCGTAAGTATTTGATCCATAAAACAAGGAAAGCCATATTAAAATATGTCTATAGAAATGTTTCATAATCACGTCTTAAAATAAAAAAAGGAGCAGGATTTTCCACTCCTTTTTTTATATTTTTATTTTTATCTAACTAAAGTGACAGTGCCATTGTACTTATAAAGTTCACCAGAAAAACTGGTGACATTTACCTGGTAAACATAAGCATCCATCTGACAAAGTTCTCCTTTGTATTTTCCATCCCACGGCTTATTAAGTTCATTGGCTTCGTAAAGTTTTTCGCCCCAACGGTTAAATATCAATATTTGATAGGTTATATAACCACTTGCTTCTACCCAAAACTTATCATTTTTTAAAGGTCCTGCACCATCTGGCGAAAATACGTTAGGTATAAATACCAAAATATCTGGGTCAATAATTACAAGTCTTTCTGCCGTATCACTGCAACCATGGTTTGTTACTACTATTAACCTCACCATATATTTTCCAGTGTCACTGGTATAGTAGTATTCAGGGTTAGTTTTTGTAGATGTATCAGTATCAACATTCAAATCACCAAAATTCCAAATGTTATTTACAATTTTACTTCCTAAAATAAGTTGTTTGGTCGTACTCTCATTTGTAAATCTAAAACGTGGTAAAGCTGCGGTAGTTCTGTTATTAGGATTAGGGGTGAAGCCCGCTGCAGGAATTGGATAGGCTTCTATTCGCATTGGACCTAGCAGGGTATCACATCCAAATTCACTAGTAATTTTCAGATTAACATCAAATGGTCCAGCAGTCTTATAAGTATGCGATGCGTTTTGAGTTATAGCATCTATTGGTTCCCCAAATGTCCATAAATATTTAGATTTTGAAGAATCAACCCCGTTATTTATCCTACTTGTAAAATTAGCAATGTGCGGCACACACCCATTTGGATTATCTACCGTAAATACAGCATGAGGTTTTGGATGAATAATAATGGTCATTGCATCCTGAGCAAATGGACAAACTCCTTCGGCTTCGGTGTAACAAGTAATTAATATTGAAGTAGCACTATCACTTCTTGGTCTTATTGTAAAGGTTGTTGGGTTAATATTACTTAATTGGTTATTACTTTCAAAACTGGCTCTAAATGGATCCGCACTATGTACCCAATTTATTTTGCTTGTAAATTTATAAGCAGCTGTTAGTTTCATATTCATAATATTACTTCTGCAAGTGTCTTTATCAGGGGTAATAATATCCACAACCGGTTTACTCTGTACAAATACTTTTAGGCTTTTCGCTGTATCGCATTTAGTGCTTGGGTGAGTATAGCTATAAGTTAAAGTTATATATTTATCTCTTTCTGTAGAAGGAACTGCTGAGGGTCTAAACTTATCTGAGAAGATAACCCCCGGAATAGAACTTGACCATACACCACCTGCTGGACTACCATTTAAGGTAACCTCAGGGTCCACTTCACAGAATTTTCCTTTGTCGCCTGTTGGTGATATACTAATAGTAACATTAGGCAATGGATTAATTCGTAAGTTGGTATCACGCTGAACAGGACAACCACTAGCTGTATGGGTATAACGCATTCTATATAAACCTGGCCCATTAACTATATTTAATTTTAAAGTATTTAGCGAATCACAATTTAACATTCCTGGAATTAAAAAGTTTTTGTTTTTAAATCCTGCAGTATCAACTACCGTCCAGCAACCATCATTAGGTTGAACATTCGATAAACTTTTTAGGTTAACTATGCCTTTATCAATACATAAGTCCGGGAAAATATTAAATGTAATTTTTGGAACTCTCCAAATGAAAACTGTCATGGTATCTTTATTGGAGCAACCTGCTCCATCCATTACTGTAACCTCAAGTATAATAGAATCTTTAGCAGCTTTTCCTATATCAATAGTTCCTGAATCTACTTTTAATCTAAAATCATATCCCATTCCAGGGTCTGCATCATAAACCAAATCGGTTATTTTATTACTGCCTCCTTTTGGTTTTGGTAAAGTTCTTAATAGTTTCCATTGAACATCTACCATTGCATTAAGGTTTACAGGAGCTTGTATATGTGGTTTTAATTTAGCCTCCAAATAATCTTGACAATAGTACCCACCTTTTAATAAAATTGGAGGTAAAGGGTTTATTGTAAATATCGTGCTATCTTTATTTATACACGTAGTACTTGGATCCTGGTAGGTATATATCAATGTAAATACGCCTGCTTTTTTAGGATCACAAACGGGCTTTGTATTAAATGTTCCACCAAGTCCTTCTACAAAACCTGGTTTTTCCCTGCATTTCCAAACTCCTCCTGTTGGACTTCCGTAGGTGGCACTACCCAAAGCTATATTTCCATAATCACAACAGTACTTTTGAGGCGGAATGAGAGTTAAAACGGGCAATGGGACTACTTTGACAAAAGTAGTGTCAAAGCCATAACATCGCGTAGTATCCTCCTTTACCTGCAGTTCTAATAAATAGAAATCTGATTTTTTGGGTACGGAATACCATTTTTCCAAACGATTAACACCTGCACCTGCTCGGGGTAATCCTTTATACCAAATATAGGTTCCACTTTTTCCATTTTTAATGGTATCCAAACCTGATGCATATAATAACAAGGTGTCATTATAGCAAATTGTTTGATCCGGACCAGCGTTAGGGTAAAGTGTATCGTTTACAAATAAATTCATCGTATCTGTCCAGGTACATCCAAGACTGTCCGTAACGGTTACATTGTATACTCCTCTTTGAGTGAAGGTGGCAAAAGTATCCTTACTAAAATCAACTCCATTTCTTTTCCATTTCCACCAAAGTGTATCACCTTGTTGTAAAGTATCACCTATTTGAGGATCAATCCAATATGCATTTTTCGCATTTGGAGTTAAAGTTACAGATCCGTACCAACATATTCTTAAATCTGGACCCATATCTACTTTTGGGTTTGGTTTTAAAAATACATTAATAGTATCAAAAGCTGTACATTGGTTTTTATCAGTTATTTCTACTCTAAATGTAGTATCGTGAGTGCTCATTAGAACATCAATGTAAGTCATTGTATCCTTTGCATTAAAGTTTGTTGGGGTCATCCATCTGTAATGAAAAGATGGAACACCATTAGCAGCTTTTGCTCCTAACCTCAATGTGGTTCCTGCACATACAAAACTGTCAGGTCCTAAAGCCAAATCAACTTCTAAAAGTGGTGGCACTATCAACGTGTCGAAATAGTCAGATGGACAGTTAAGTGGTGGGTTGTTTATTCGATGATGAATAATATATTTACCACCTTTTCTAAATTGAACGGTATCAATAGGCTTATTAGATTTTAAAGCATTGCTTGGTTTAAAGTAATAGTATCGCTTGTCTAACGATTGGTTATTGGAATCTGAAATTTCCCATAAGTAGGCTGGAGAACCTTTAAAATTGACACTTACTTTGCTTTCGAATTTATATAATCCACATTTACCTTTAGTATAGATCCTTTCAGTTTCAGCAATTTGCTTTACTTTAACAGAATAGGATTTCACGGTCACCGCATTTCTGGGGCATGAATTATCACGCGCTGTTACAGTAAATGTATAGGGTAAATCACTGTATTGATTTTTCTTAGGTGTCCAACAAAATTTACCCTTTTGAAGTCGTTCCTTTGGGTCAACAATATTAAAGGTTGCTCCTGGAATACCTCGGTTCCATGTTAGATGGACCGTATCAGGTGGATTTGCTTTTGCAGGAGGGGGTGGTATAAACTGCTTATCATCAGAGGTTACAGTAAAACATATTTGACTGCCCGCACACACGTCATATTTATAAGGGCCATATAACAAAGGCGGATTATTATCCGGGCATGTTATGGTCCAAAATTGAACGTCTCGATGTGTTATACCAATAATCTGATACTTGCCGACCGAATCTTTACGCCACTCAGTTATTTTAATATTTGCAACTGTACTTTCACTACAATCCGTTGGTGTAAAAATAATATCTCCTGTTTCTTTGTCTAAATAAGTTCCGATTGGCGGGTTTACGTTAGGGTTTGGTCCTTTGTTTTTATCATAACCAGTTGGCCAATAATCACTAAAAGGATTTTGTGATGTTTTTCCACCACTCCAAGACGTTTTAGTACTCCAATCTTGCATAGGGTCATCCCAAGCATAGGATAATGAATCAAAATCAGTGGTATCTGATGCTCCATTATTGTAGTAATAGGGTTGGTTGCAGCAAAGTATGGCCACTGGTTCAGAAGTTAATGAAGGTGAAGAGTTACATTTTTTTGTACAAATATCTATTTCACAAGTCGTCCAAAAATTTCCTCCACTGGCTCCTGTAGATATATCTGAATTTCGGCAGCACTGTCCGGTACCTATGGTTACCTTACAGCATCCATTTTTTCTAATGGTGCTAAAATCGTAAACGTCAACATACGTATGCTCTTCAACACCTTTTCCAGCTGTGGTGTTCGGTGGGTTACAAGGTTTTCCTCCTCCGGCACAAGTAGGTGTAACGTCTCTCACATTAACTTCCGTAGAACCCATAGACCCAACTGTAGTAGTACCGCAACGGATAGTAGCTCCTGGAGCACCAATAGGAATACCTCGACAATCCCTATACATTTTTACAGTTATTTGATACTTGTTACTCCCTAAGCATTTGTAGGTAATGTCGGCCCCCATCATATGCGATGCTTTTGCATTTTGGAATAAACCGGCAAGCGCCAGGACAATAAAAGCTAAACTTTTAATAAGAGGTTGTTTCATTCTGGTTTTAAAATTTGTCTGTGGTAATAGTCTTATCATGACTGCGCTAAATTATATATATTAATTTAAAATATTAGTATTTTTTTTGTAATAATTTGATTTTCAGTTTTAAAGGTAAAGTAATATAATCCTTTGTTTTCAATTATCAACGTGTTTTGCACTTTTGTCCTAATTTTTTGAACAATTTGACCATATTGATTATAGATAATTAGTTCGTCAAATGTACCCATCCAATTTTGGTAAATGTTTTCGTCTATTAAAGTTGGGCTTTTTAAAGTAAATCCTGCGGTTTCCAAATTTTCAGAACTACTCAAAACATGATTTGTCCAACTATTTCTTATCTCGTTGGCCTTAGTATCTAGGAAAATATAAGGGTCACCAACACTTTTTTCATAACCTGAGACGGCAATATCTAGCTCTAAATATTCTTTTGAAGACAATGTGGGAAACCACAAATTGGTTAACATACTCCTATCGCCAGGAGCACTATTTTCTTTCCATATTTGTCCATTAAAGTCAGGATCAGTATTGCCAGAAAAAACAAATTTGGTATTAGTCGTATTATTCATTCCCTCACCACCATAGGTTAATGGATTGGATGATTTCCAATTTCCTAACATCATATTTCTGTGTTGATCAGGTGCAATTGGCATTCCGCTATTAAACGCTGTGTCATTAGTAATATAAATTGTCGACGCTAGTTTTTTATTTAATATCATTAATGAAGCCAAAGGTTTGTCAGTGCCATAGTGATTGTCATCATTAGCATCGCCATTGTATGAAAAAATCATATTTTGTGGAACCAAAGTTCCACAAAAATTATCTTTATCATTTCCTAATTGAAAACCAACGTGAAACGATACGGCAATATTCTTATAATTAGTGGTGGTGCGGTTTATTATAAAATACTTTGCAAAAACAGTATTAGGGGCATCAGCTAGAGTGTAAGCCAATCCATAAATCTCGATTTTTAAAGGTTGACCTCCCGAAGCTTTATGCTCAGAATAATTATCATTGACAATAAAATAAGTAGCCTTGTTTCCAATAATTTCAGGATAGTCGCCTTTTGAGGGGTCATATTTTCCATCTTTATCATAATCTATATATGGTGCTAGGTATTTATTAAATCGGCCAGTACCATTAGCTGGCCAATATTTAATAACATCGCTTGTTATGTAGTTTGTGCTTTGGAAGTTTTTTCTATGGTTCTGGATTTCAATAGCTGAAATTGACCAAACTTTATTCCATTCCTGTGGATTAGCTCCTGAATAAGTTAAGCTGTCAATTGGTCCTGGACTGTAATCTGAATTATCATTAAACCCATCTACGCTTGAGATATGCAATTTATTAGAGTCATCATTTCCAGAAATCCAAAGGTTAATAAATTTAAAAAGGTTATTATTACTTCCTATCGGAAGTTCGGAAGCAGCGCTTTTATTGAATTTAGCCATTTCACCATCAGCATTAACTCTTAATTTCATTTGGCCGGATTCTATCCAATCGCCATTTACCTGAGCTAAGGTATTAATACTAATCATCATTGCTATATAAGCTGCTAATCTCACTTTTATTTTGATATATTAAATTTTGCTCCAACACTTAAATTAAATCCATAATTTCTTTGACGAATTATGGCATCACTATTTAATCGGTTGCTAATATTTGTGTAATATGAAAATTCGGTGATTGCAATACAATTTGGATTCAGGGGGTATTGTAAAGCAATAGCACTGTAAATTGAAGTCTTAATTTTAGCTGATTCTTTATATTGAACTAAATTGATATTATTTCCTTCCCTCATTAGCACACTTGCCACATTTTTTGCGGCAATGTTAAATAGCGAACCTGCTGAAACACGATATTGTAATTTGCCTAAACCAAAGCTATAACCCAATACAATTGGAATATTAAAGGTGGTGTAATGGTTGGCAGTATTAAAATTGTAATTAACAGTTTCCTTTGAATATGTAGAATCAATAACAGTAAGGATTCGAGGAGGCAACACGGGGTGTAATACAGTAACCTGATGCGGAGTTTGTGTTAGTTTGTCGTAAATTTCTGAATGATTGAACTTGATTTTTTCGTTTCTGTTTTCCAAAGTCAATCCCGATTGAACCGACCATCTTGGGTTTAAATGGTAATTAACTTTAACTCCAGTTTGCAAGGATATATTAGCATTTTCAGATTCATTTCTCAATTCACTTCCTTGGCCTGATATTGTTCGGAAAGCATAGGATGGACCTCCAATTATTTCAATAGAAAATTTATAGCCCAATCCAACCTCTTCTTTCTCTATAATTCTTGTTAGGTATTTTTTACCTAATCGTTTGGTAGTATAAATATATTGAACCAAGGAGGGGTAAATGAGGTAGTGCAATTTAATTTCATGTTTTGAATTGATTATAATTGGCGAATTTTCGTTGGAATAATTTGAATTGATATCCAATAAAGCTTCATTATTGATTGAAGAAACAGCCTTTTTATAATTTATATTTATTGAACGTATATTATTTTTAGTTTTTGAAACTTCTATTTTATGATATAAAGTTGGCGTGTTCAAATTTTTGTTTTCAGTTGATGATTCATAAATAAAAGGTTTTTCAATAATACTATTATCTGATTTGCCCTCAGAAACCTTGTTACGATCAGTTGTTGAAGGTTTAACTGAAGAAATAGTTTCCTCTTTGTTAGTCTTAAAATAATAGGCAGATACTATTGCCATTGATAGCAATAAAATTGCAGAGGCAATTCTCCATCTATAGAAAAATAAACCTTTGCGTTTTTTCTTTTGGATATTGCTCCATACATGCGCAGGTGGGGTTTCTTCATAATTTTGAAGTCCTTCCTGAAACATGCGTTCCATATCGTTAAATTCCGAACTCATCTTTTTTAATTTTATCTAATTTTTCTCTTAAAAACTGTCGTGCTCTTAAATATTGTGATCGTGATGTTGCTTCTTGAATTTTAAGCATTTCAGCGATTTCTTTATGTGAATATCCTTCGATAGCAAATAGATTAAAAACCAATTTATATCCATGCGGCAATTCGTTAACTAATTTCATTAAATCCATCAGTGATAAATTAGAAGTTACTTTTTCATCAGTGGATGGATGTTCGACCCCCTCGAAGCTATAAACCTCATGCGACCGAATAGTGACATATTTATTTCTAAGCGCAGTATGAATCATAATTTTTCGTATCCAACCTTCAAAAGAACCTGTAAATTTAAAAGTGTCGATTTTATTAAAAACTTTAATAAATCCATCTTGAAGAACATCTTCAGCTTCCATACGATTGGCACAGTATCTGATACAAACTCCAAACATTTTAGGTGAGAAGCGTTTGTAAATCTCAAATTGGTATGATTCCTTGCCTTTGATACAGCCCTTAATAAGCTCTTCATCACTCATCAACTTTAATTGGTCATTGTTGTTTTTCCGGTTATTCAAAATCAAGACTCCACTTATGAGATATTCGTTGCTTTAAAGGTTATTGTTTTTAATGAAATTAATTAAATGTCAGATTTTCAGAAATTTATATATTTTTAAATTATTAATACACTTGAAAAGGTTTTGGTTTGCAATTCTAACATTTATTTATAATTCAATTCAATATTTAATTCTAAGTTGGTTAATAAAAGGGCACTAAAAATGGAACAATTAAATGTATAGACATTTTTACCCACTTTAAAATAAAATTGACATACAATTAAAAGATAAATTTTAAGACATTTGCAACACAAATAAATTTATATGAATAAGATATTAGTCCCAACCGATTTTACACCTTTATCAGATAATGCGCTTGCTTTCGCCTGCCAAATTGCGAAGCAAATGAAGAGTGAAATAATTTTGATAAATATTCAAAGTTTGCCCGCCAATGATGATGCCAGTATGGCAATTGAATTAATAAATACTATCGAAGATTCAGCAAAAAAAAGATTAAAAAACCAACATGATGAAATAATTAAAGAATACGAGGGTATCAAAATTTCTACTCATTTTTCTTTTGGTATTCCGTCTCTTACTATTAAGGAATATTTAGAAACAAAAGAATATGACTTAGTAGTAATTGGAACTAAGGGCGCATCAGGAGTTGATAAGTTTTTATTTGGAAGTGTTGCAGAAAGTATTTCAAAACATGCCTCTTGTCCAGTAATTATTGTTCATGCCGAAACTAAATACAGGCCTGTAAAACATATTGCGGTGCCAATAGATATTAATTATAAGTTTGGTGAATCTCACCAAATGATTCAGAAAGTTGTCGGATATGCGGAAATGTTTACAGCTGATTTAAATTGGTTTTATGTAAATACTTCAAAAAATGATTATCAAGGTGATATTCATTATGCATTGGAAGACGGAAAAAAGATTGATATCGAAATTATTGAAGGAGATACCGTTGAACAAGGGGTCGAACTTTATTGTCAAACGCATACTTTAGATCTATTAATAATATTGAAACGAGATTATTCTTTTGTGCATCAATTATTTCATAAAAATATTTTTTGGGAAATATTAAAACATCAATCTCTGCCAATAATGGTGGTTCATTATTAATATAAAAAGTTGGATATGTGTCAATTTGAAAATTAACAAAAATGCAATTGAACCCTAATTATCAAACAATAGCATCAAATGATTTAAGGCAATTTGCAATTTCTGTTTTTAAATATATCGGTTGTAGTGATTTAGATTCTGAACTTGCTGCGGATGTTTTACTGAAAGCCGATTTAAGGGGTATTGATTCGCACGGGGTGGCCCGATTAAGTGGATATGTCCGGCTTTGGGAAAAGGGTAGAATTAATGCTAAACCTAACGTTAAAGTAATTCGTCAAACTACTTCCACTGCTACCATAGATGGCGATGCTGGATTAGGCTTAGTTGTAGCACCTCGGGCTATGGAATTGGCCATTGAAAAAGGAAAAAATTGTGGCACAGGTTGGGTTGCCGTTGGTAATTCCAATCATTTTGGCATAGCAGCCTATCACGCAATGAAAGCTTTGGAATTTGACATGATCGGTTATGCGCTAACGAATGCCAGCCCTTTGGTAGCTCCAACATTTTCAAAAGAACGCATGTTGGGAACTAACCCTATTTGTTATGCAATCCCAGCAGGCATGTATGAGCCTGTGGTTATTGATATGGCAACTTCTTCAGCGGCCAATGGCAAACTTGAAATTGCTCAGCGAAAAAATGCGCCCGTTCCCGAAGGTTGGATTCAAACTAAATTAGGCGGAATAACTACAGATGCCAATGGTTTAAAATTAGGAGGTGCATTGTTGCCGCTTGGCAGCGATAAAGATAGAGGAAGCCATAAGGGCTATGGATTAGGGGCAATGGTTGATATCTTTTCGGGGGTATTATCGGGCGCTAATTTTGGCCCATGGGTACCCCCATTTGTTAGTTTTTTGGATGTACAACCCAATTTGCCTGGTAAAGGATTAGGGCATTTTTTAGGAGCCATACAAGTGGATGGATTCAGCGATGTTGACATTTTTAAAAACAATATGGATTTGTGGATTGAACGATTTAAAAACGCAGAACCTATTAATGAATCACAAAAAGTAATAATTCCTGGTGAACCTGAAGCTCAGTTTATGAAAATCCGCATTGCCGATGGAATTCCATTAATTGATGCCGTGGTTCAGGATTTAAAGCAATTATCTATAAATTTTAAATTAGAACATCCTTTTTGATATAAATATTATGACTAAAAAGCAATTTTTGAAACTCCTGGTACTTTTTGCTTTTGTTGCTGGATTCATTTTTACCGGACTGTATTTTTATAAAGTCATTGTGAAAAAAAACAGTTTTAAAATGGAACAATTTAAAAATGACAAGTAAGGTAAAGCTTCATTCTTCATGGTTAGAAGTTCTTAAAAATGAATTTACGAAGTCTTATTTCACCGATTTAAAAGATTTTTTACTTCATGAAAAACAGAGCGGTCAATTGGTTTATCCAACAAGTAATCAAATGTTTGCTGCTTTAGATGAAACCCCGTTCGATAAAGTTAAAGTAGTTATTATTGGTCAAGATCCATATCATGGGTTAGGTCAAGCCAATGGAATGTGTTTTTCAGTAAATCGAGGAATTAAGCCGCCGCCATCTTTAAAAAATATTTATAAAGAATTAGAAACGGACCTGGGAATTAAACCACCCATACATGGTGATCTGTCAAGTTGGGCAGCCAATGGTGTTTTGTTGTTAAATGCTGTATTAACGGTAAGGGCTGCCGAACCGACTTCGCATCAAAACCGAGGCTGGGAAATATTTACAGATACTATTATCCGCAAACTGAGTGAGCAAAAAAGTAATCTAGTATTTATACTTTGGGGGAACTTTGCCAAAGGCAAAAAGAATTTAATAGATTCTAATAAACATCTGATTTTAGAAGCCGCTCATCCATCCCCCTTTTCAGCTTATAACGGATTTTTAGGATGTCGGCATTTTTCTAAAGCTAACCTTTATTTAATCGAACATGGTTTTGAAGGTATTAATTGGGGGTTGGAATAAACAGTTGTATTCAATTTATGCACATCGTTTGTAAACCAAATTAGCCCTATTAATTTTGTCCACATGGACATTCAAGGAAAATTAGTAATGCTTTTACCGCTACAAAGTGGAACAAGTGCAAAAGGTACATGGCAAAAACAAGATGCCATTTTAGAAACAGCAGAACAATACCCTAAAAAAGTATGTATTTCTTTTTGGGGAGATAAAGCTGACGAACTGAAAATTGTGAAAGAAGGAGCTTTGATAAAAGTTCATATCAATATTGAATCACGCGAATACAATGGAAAATGGTACACAGATGTTCGTGCTTGGAAAGTAGAACCGGGAGATGCTTCAGGAGCTAATGCACCTGCTCAAAACTCGTCACCTATCGACAGACAGCATTCTGAAGAACCAGCCGATCTTAGCCCATCAGATGGTGCTGTTGATGATTTGCCGTTTTAAGAAAATTAAATAGATCACCATCTTGAATTAGCCACAAATTTTGTGGCTAATTTTTTTTATTGATTCAAAATCTTATTTACAAAAATCTGAAAAAATTCAGGTCTTAATAATCCTGTAAAAATGAAGCCGAATACCGCCCCAAAAAAGTGGGCATCATGGCCAATATTATCCGTTGCCTTTTTTGACATATATTGCGAATAAGCTAAATACAACAAGCCATATAAAAAGGCCGGGATTGGAATAATTCCAAAGAACAATATTTTTTCGATTGGTGCAAATAGTACAAAAGCAAAAACTATTGCAGATACGGCACCGGAGGCTCCTACAGCATTGTACCACACATTGTTTTTATTCTCAATAAGGGTTTTGATATTGGCAGCACCAATAGATAAAATATACATGGCTACATACATAGCCATCCCGCCTAGAATATACAAATCATACACTTGCTCAATAAAACTACCAAAGGAGTACAATACAAACATATTAATAACCAAATGCGGTATATCGGCATGAAGCAAAGCACCACTAAATAGCCGATACCATTCGTTTTTATGAAAAATAGAATACGGATTAAATATAAGTTTATTATACAATTGGGCATTGTTCCAAGCCATAAACGAAACGCCGCAGGTAATAAGAATAATTATGAGTGTAATGTTCATTTTAACCAATATTTTTGAAGTCTTCAAACTTACCTGAAAATATAAAGCACTATTGAAAAAAATTGTCCTTTTATCTGATACCCACGGCTATATTGATGAACATATCCTCAAATTCTGTAGAGAAGCCGATGAAATATGGCATGGCGGTGATTGGGGCCCTGATGTGAACGAAAAATTGGAACAATTGAAAAAGCCAATTCAGGGCGTATATGGAAACATTGACGGACAGGCCATTAGGGTAATTTATCCAGAGATTAACCGTTTTGAATGTGAAGGAATGCAAATAATTATTAAGCATATTGGGGGGTACCCAAGTCATTATGCTCCTGGCGTTAAGGCAGTTTTAGCAAACGAAAAACCTAATATATTCATCAGTGGCCATTCTCATATTTTAAAAGTAATTCGCGATTCGGAAATAAAAGGATTGTTACATATTAATCCTGGTGCAGCGGGAGTACAAGGATTTCATAAAATGCGGACGATGTTAAATTTCAAAATTGATAATGGCAAGATTTTTGATATGAATGTTATTGAATTGGGAATTAGAGGATAATGGTTATTGGGTTATTAAGTTATTGAGAGTTGAACATTTAGAATTGATTATTGAACATTAAAGAATTATGATAAAAAAGCTAACCATTATAGTTTTAATAATATTTGCGACAGTTACTATCACGGCCGCCCAGCCTTTGCCGGATGGTATTTCAAAAAATAAGAAGGCCAAAGAATTATTTGAAAAAGCCATGGGGCAATATGACCTAATGGAATATGATAATGCCATTGATTTATTAAAATCAGCTATTGAAAAAGATCCTAATTTTATTTCGGCTCACGACCTGCTAGGTCAAGTATATATTGATAAAGGCGACTTCACGAATGCTGAAAAAATTTATTTAAAGCTTATAAAAATTAATAAAGAGTATTGGATGGCCTATTATCTATTGGCCGATGCCACTTTTGCCCAAATGAAATATGATACTGCTGCTATCTGTTACAAAAAGTTTTTAACGTTTACTAATCTCCCTGCCAAAGAAAAAGCAGATGCTGAAAGACAAGTGAAAAGTTGCGAATTTGCGGCCCAAGCTGTTAAAAATCCGGTACCCTTTAGTCCTGTAAATTTAGGAACCGGTATCAATTCGATGTTGAGTGAATATTTTCCTACCCTTACCGCTGATGAGCAAACCATGTTTTTTACCTGCATGGATAATCGCAGTCAAGAGGATTTTTTGATTTCTACATTTGTGGATGGCAAGTGGACAGATGCCAAAAATATGGGGCCGCCCATTAATACTCCTGAAAATGAGGGGGCGTCCACCACTTCAGCCGATGGTCAATATTTGTTTTTTACAGCGTGTCAAAATCCGAAAAATTTAGGTTCGTGTGATTTGTGGCTCACTTTTTTGAAGGGTGATAAATGGCAACCAGCTATTCACATGCCTGATAATGTAAATTCAAAATATAAAGAAACCCAACCGTCACTAAGTGCCGATGGTAAAACCCTTTATTTTTCAAGCAATCGACCCGGCGGATACGGTGATATGGACATCTGGAAAACTACTTTTGAAAAAAATTCTTGGACAAATCCCGTAAATCTAGGGCCAAATATCAACACCCCGTTTGATGATGAATGTCCTTTTATTCACCAGGATGGAGTCTCCCTCTATTTTGCATCTGATGGATGGCCGGGAATGGGAAACCGAGACTTATTTTTAGCTAAACAAAATGATACAGGAGGGTGGATGACACCTGTAAATTTAGGCTACCCCTTAAATACAGTTGGCAATGAAGAAGGGCTGATAGTGAATCGTTCAGGAACGATGGGGTATTTTTCAAGTGATAAAAAAACAAACCCCGGTCATCAAGGTAGAGTGGATATTTATAGTTTTTTACTGCCTAGCAATGTGAAGCCCGGCATTGCCAGTTATGTAAAAGGAAAGGTATATGATGCCGAAACTAAATTGCCAATTAAAACCCTTGTAGAACTTACAGATTTGGGTACGTCAACGGTTGCAGGATTTTGTAAATCGAATGAAAAAACCGGTAATTTTTTAATTGTTATTCCCGGTAATAAAAATTATGGTATGAATGTGGCTGCTGACGGTTATTTGTTTTTTTCTGAAAATTTTTCGGTTAAAAATAGCCCTTCGTCCGATCCATATTTAATTGATGTTCCGCTCAAAAAAATAAAGGCAGGCCAAACGGTTCCTCTATACAATATTTTGTATGATGTAAATAAATATGAAATCAAACCTGAGTCGACCGCTGAGTTGGAACGATTGTTTAATTTACTCACCACCAATGGTAAAATTAGAGTAGAAATAGGAGGACATACCGATAATTCGGGTGCTGAAACCATTAATCAACCTCTATCGCAAAATCGGGCTAAGGCTGTATACGAGTGGTTAAAAGCCAAGGGAATTGCTGCTTCGCGACTAACCTTTAAAGGCTATGGTTCATCAGTTCCCATTATGCCCAATACCACCGAGGAAGGAAAGCGCAAGAATAGAAGAACGGAGATAAAGGTGTTGTAAATGTTGATAATATTTATACTGGAGGATACCTTGAAACAAATATAAAAATTTGTATTTTCGCCCAACTAAATTACCATGACAGAAAAAAGAAAATACGTAGGCTTTTATTGGGGAATGTGCTTTGTATCATTCATCGCACTAATGTTGCTTTTGGTTTATATGCCAGGAGGCTTCTGGCTTGGCCTGCCCACTTTTTTTGGTGGCCTTGTGTTGGCTATGGATTGGGTTTAATTTTCCGTCTGAATTTTATTTTACAAAAACTGCTTTTAAAGCATTCCAAAGTTTAGTTTTTAAACTTTGATCTTTTTTTATTGCAGTTAATGAATCAATTACCAAAATTGAGGTTTTACCATTTTGCAATAATTTATAGTTCTCGGCTTCGGGAAAATTAATTCCCCAAATTAAAATATAACCTGAATTTGCTTCAATAATTTCAGGTAATTGGTCAGCCGTGATTTCAAATTTTGTATCTACCGTTTCGCTGCTAATATTTATAGCTGCCAATATTTTATTTAAAAAATCTTGTTCTTCGGAAGTATATTCTTTTTCAAAAAGCATTAATACCCGCTTTTTGGTTGGCTCTTCTGTTGCGTTTATATCATTTGGAATGATGATTTCCGTTGGTAAAAACAAGGTGTCAAACAGACTGTATAAGGCTTCTGGCTCAATTTTCATAATTTATTGTAAAGGATGCAAATTAAGTGGAAATTGCGCCCTAATTCGAATGTTAATTTAATGATTGATATAAAAATAAGTGAGGCACCAATTTCAAGAATTGGTGAGGTGGATTTTTCAAATTTGGCCTTTGGAAGAGAGTTTTCCGACCATATGTTTATAGCAGATTATGATGGTACGGAATGGAAGAATTTTAGGATTCAACCTTACGGCCCAATTCCTTTAAGTCCATCGTTATCGTGCATGCATTATGGGCAGGCAATTTTTGAAGGAATGAAAGCCTTTCGTGGGGTTGACAACAGTATTCAGATTTTTCGACCATTTGATAATTTAAAACGGATGAATGAAAGTGCGGAAAGAATGTGTATGCAACCTATTCCTGAGGAAGTATTTGTGGAGGGATTAAAAGCATTGTGTCGTATCGACGAAAATTGGATTTCGTCCAAAGAAGGAAGTGCATTATATCTTCGTCCGTTTTTGATAGCAACTGATGATTTTTTAGGTATTCATCCGTCACACAACTATATGTTTATGATATATGGATGTGCGGTTGGGGCTTATTATAATGTTCCTTTAAAAATTAAGATTGAAACTGAATTTGTAAGAGCTGTGAAAGGTGGAGTAGGGGAGGCTAAAACGGCCGGAAACTATGCCTCGGCAATGTATCCGTCCCATATCGCCGAAAAAGAAGGGTTTCATCAGGTGCTTTGGACCGATGCCTTTGAACATAAATACCTGGAAGAATTGGGAAGTTCTAATTTTTTTGTTTTAAGTGGCAACACTCTTATAACACCAGCTACCACAGGCACTGTATTAAAAGGAATAACCCGTGATTCAGTAATTCAATTGGCTAAAAAAATGGGTTATAAAGTAGAGGAACGTTTGATTTCGATAGATGAAGTGATGGCGATGAATAAGGAAGGGAAACTGGATGAAGCTTTTGCTACAGGAACTGCCGCCACTGTATCTCCAATTTGCGAATTGAGTTACAAAGGAATTTCTATTCATATAAAACCGAAAGAAAATTCAGTAGCCGGTATATTAAAAAATAAGCTTGAAAATATTAAACGCTGCAAAGAGGAGGATTTTTTTGGGTGGAATGAGAAAGTGATGATGACTCAAACAGCATAAAGTTAAAATTACCAGGTATGGTCAATAATTATTTTCCAGCCTTGGGGTTGGTGTTTCATAATCAATGAAAAATTGCCGCCAACGGTTGAGTCTTTTAATAATTCCCAGTTGCCATATACTTGAGCCAAGCTGTCGGAAAGATTTTTAACTATCAAATTTTTAAAGTTCAAATGACCCATTTCTTTTTTTGAAGGATAATGTTTTGTGTAATTATCCAGTACATTTTGCCATCCTAACGTTCGGCCACGTCGGGTTATAAATTGCAGTGAGTCTGATTTTTCATATCCTTCCATAAACCCCTTTATATCGCCGTTGTTCCAAGCCATAGCCTGAGTGTTTAAAAGCTTTAAAATTTCAGGGTCGTTGGCTGCGTCTTTATTAGTTTTATTTTGAACACACGCCAAAAGCAAAAGGCAAATGGCACTTGATAAAAAAATGGGTTTAAGGTTTTTGAGCATTTGTGAGACAATTAATTAAGCTGCGTAAAATTACTGTAAATAAGCAAAAGATAATTGACATTGTATTTGGTACTATTATTCACCCCACTTCTTTTGTTTTTCTAGCGTTAAATAGTATGTTTGTTTTGGTTTTAAAATAATGGGAAATTGCCGATTTTTAACAGTACTTCTTTTGGTCACAATTCCTTTATTTCTCTTGGCTCAAGACCAACAGCAACATGTTTTTAATATTTATTTTAAAACCAATTCGGATGTTGTAAGTTCTGAATCTATGGCGAGTATTCGCCAGCAATTATTGGATATTGGCAGCCGAAATATTCGCGAAATAAAACTTAAAGGTCATGCCGATTCAGATGCTAATGATTCATTTAACATAAATCTTTCCGACCGCCGTGCCTTGAATTGTTTAAGGTACCTTACTCTACAAGGTGTGCCCGAAGGAATGATTAGCAAAGAAGCTTTTGGCGAATCAGATCCTGTTTCAGAGTTAAAATCGCTGAACAGACGAGTAGAAATAACAGTGGTATATGATTACGGGACTACCATTACTGATTATAAAGGCCGAAAATTTATAATTAAAGGGATTGTGAGTAATTATAATACGGGAAGAACATTGGCTTGCGGCTATGTAATTGAAGACCAAAAACTAAATGTGTTTCAATCCACAAAGGCGGATGGTAAATTTATTCTTCCTGCCAAAATCGGTAAAAATGTGAGCCTTATATTTTCGAAAGAAGGATTTTTAAACTCTACTTTGATAATTAAAGATTCGTATTTTCAAAATGCAAAAGGAGATACTATTTATTTAGAAGCCAAACTAAAACCTATTGAAGTGGTAGAAAAAATAGTATTTGATAATATCTTTTTTTACTCTGATTCTGACTCGTTAAAACCTGAAAGTAAGCCGGATTTAGATAAGTTGATGAAAATATTGCGAGCAGATAAAACCCTGTTTGTTGAAATACAAGGCCACATGAATTGTCCATTATCTCGCCCGATGAACATTTATCAAAAGCGTTATAATCATGAATTATCCCACAAGCGGGCACGAACTATTTATCGGTATTTAATAAATCACGGTATTCCGGCCGAACAGCTTACATTTAAAGGAATGAGTAATTTTAATATGATTTATCCTGAACCTAGAAATGAACAAGAAGCGGACAAAAATAAACGGGTGGAAGTTTGGAAATTGAAAATAATTACTAACCCTTAATGTTTATTCATCTAGTGTCCATTCAGCAGTTCGGCCAATTAAGCTAACTCCAAAAAACCCGCGGACGCTTAAAATTTGACCTATTTTTTTAATAACACATTTATAAGTGAGGCCAGTATAAGGGTCATAAATTGTTCCGCCGTTCCATTCATTTTTAGCAGCATCATATTCCAAATATTTTAAAATTACCATGTCATGCAACAGTCTATTCTTATTTTTTGAATCCGTATTATTTTTATCAACCCTAGGTTTACCATTATCTTCTTTGGGCCGTTTGAGCCACACAATTTTGCCACAATATTTATTTCCATCATTTACACATTTATATATTTTTATTTTAGATGTTTTTTCCATACTTAGCCATACTCCAAGTATATCATCAGCTTTAGTATTGGCATAAACCTTTAAAAAAGTAACTACTACTATTATTATTAAAATGTAAAAGCGTTTATTCAATTGGTTTAAAAATAGGATGGGTTTATTCATAATAATCCAAGTCCTTATGGTAACTTTCGTCAATTGTAAACGATGAATAAATTGCTAAAGTCAGAACAACAATTCCTAAAGTAATACCGGCTCCAATTATGCCAAGGGAGCCTGATTTAAAAAAATTAAAGGCGGTAGTTACTAGCACCGTAGCCCCGCGAACAAAGTTTGGGATAGATGTAGTAGTGGTAGCTCTAAGGTTGGTGCCAAATTGTTCTGACGCTGTAGTAACAAATACAGCCCAATAGCCATTTGGAATTCCAATTACCAATAAGATAAAATAAAATGTAGGTTCGGTAACTCCTGAGGATAAAAAGAACCAAACCAATGTTATTGCTAAGGTAAACAAGGAAATTATTAATGCTTTTTTTCTTGACTTAATATATTGGCTTAACATCCCTGTAAGAAAAGCACCAATGGATGCACCAATATAATGATACATAACGGCTTTACCTGCGACAATATCACCAACAATATTTAATCCTTTTTCGGAAGCAAACTCCGGTGAAAGTGTAACTAACACTCCAATAATATACCATACAGGAACCCCAATCAATATGCATTTTAAGTATTTAATAAATCGTTTTCGATTGGAAAACAAACTTAAAAAACTTCCTTTTTTAACAGTACTTTCTTTTAGTTTTGAATACATTCCTGATTCATACATTAATACCCTTAATAACAATAGCATCAAGCCCATTCCACCACCAAAATAATAGGCAACCCGCCAATCAAAAAGGTCAGAAACCAAAAATCCTACAATGGCACCGGTTATTCCAATACTTGAAACAATGGTAGTTCCAAAACCTCGTTTTTCCTGGCTCATTACTTCAGATACCAACGTTATTCCAACTCCAAGTTCTCCTGCCAAACCAAGACCTGCAAAAAACCTACATACATAATATTCGTTAAGGGTGTGAACCATTCCATTAAGGATATTGGCTGCTGAGTATAGTAAAATAGTTAAAAATAGTACTGAAATTCTCCCCCTTTTATCGCCCATTACTCCCCAAATAATTCCGCCTAATAACATTCCTATCATTTGTATGTTTAGTAAATTTAATCCCACAGTAGTTATTGCATCGCCTGTTAGTCCTAAGTCCTTGAGGCTAGGAACCCTAACAATACTAAAAAGAATGAGGTCATAAATGTCAACAAAATATCCAAGCGCCGCCACAATAACAGCGGCATTAAGTATTTTTTTATTTGAATTCATAGGGTGCTAAAATAAAATATTTTAACACAGGTTTCAAAAAAAACACTAAATACTTTTATTGAACGATAAAAGTATGACAAACAATAGCTGTGGCAATGGCTGCATTAAGACTTTCGGCATGACCTATGCGAGGTATAGTGATTTTTTGAGTTGCTAGTATTTCAATCTCCGAACTAATTCCGTTGGATTCATTTCCAATTATAATAATTGCTTCTTTGGGCTTTACAACAGTTTGAATGGCGTTTCCATTCATAACACATGCGAACGAAGGTATTTTTTTGTTTTTTAAAATAGCCTCAAGCTCGGTATAAATAATATTAACCCGAGTAAATGATCCCATCGAAGAAGCGATTGTTTTTGAATTATATAAATCTACACAATCCGGCGAACAAATTACCGTTTCAATTCCATACCAATCAGCTATTCGAATTATTGTTCCTAAATTTCCTGGATCAGAAATAGAATCGAGCATTAGGGTTATTTTATTTTCAAAAGCAAAGTCATCTATTTTACTTTCCTTGAAATTAGACACTGCAATTATTCCTGGCGAGGTTTCCAAAGCACTTAATTGTTCGCTGTCTTTGTCGCTTATAATCAATACTTTTGACTTGGGAAGTTTGTCTCCCATTTTGTCAAATTGAGTTTGAGTAATAAGAATTTCATGAATTATGTAATCGCTTTGGCATAACTCCACCACCGATTTTTCTCCCTCAACTAAAAATTGACTGTATCTTTGCCTGTATTTTTTCTGTTTGAGACTATTAATTTCCTTTTTTCTGGCGTTAGAAAGCATCTTGAGGGCAAAAATACTCATAATAATGGGTATTGTTATTTTGCTATCGTCGGGGTGTAATGTTTTGAAATTTGTGCCAAAGGATAAAACATTATTGGATGCCAATTTTGTTAAAGTGGATGGCGATGAAAAAATTGAAGACTTAAAAGAGCAAATATTATTGGTGCCTAACAGAAAAATGTTGGGAGTAGTTAAATTTAATTTATGGTCCTATTATGTGGGGCAAAAATTATTTCCAAGGGATACCATTAAAATAAAATTTGTTAGGAAAATAAAATATACCTTAACAGATATTATTGGCGAGAAGCCTATTTATTTAGATAATTCAATGATAATTAAGTCAGAGAAAAATCTTAAACAGTTTATTTATCAAAAAGGGTATTATGATGTAACCGTATCTTCAAAAGTAAAAACCTATTTAAAACGGTCTTATATTACTTACACAATACATCCTGGTAAGCCATTCACCATTAATAAAGTAATTTATAATGGTACGGATATATTATTGGATAAGGCCGCCAATGAATTTGCAAAACGAAGTATTTTACACACGGGCGATAACATAGATTATGAACGATTAACTGCGGAAAGGGATCGATTAACAACTGAATTTAGAAATAACGGTTTTTATTATTTTAACAAAGCATTTATAGAAACAAAAATCGATACAGGTGGACTTCATAGGGCATCTAATATTTATTTTTATATAAGTAATCCTGGTGAATTGCGAAATGCCAGGCAACAAATCATTCAAAAGGTGGTAGTTGAGATGAATTTTAAGCAACAGTTCGGGCGAGCTGATTCTGTTAAATTTGCTGGAATTGACTATGTTTTTAGAGGATATAATATTAAACCAAATATTATTAATCGGTCAATAATTATGCGACCCCAAGAATTGTTTACTCAAAAAAAATTAGAAGAAACATATCAAAAACTTATTGGGTTGGGACTTTTTAAATCGGTTAATATTTCAGTTATACCTTATAAATCAGATACCACCAATAAATTAATGGTTTTTATAAGTCTTACGCCCGTGGCCAAACATGATTTTATTATTGAACCTCAAACCATCACTTCGGACAAGCAAACCGACCTTAACTCTCAAGATAACAATCCCAGAAACTATGGTATTGCTACTACCGTAAAACTTAATAATAAAAATGTATTTAGAAATGCTGAAGATTTTAATATAAAGGTGAGGGCCGCTGCTGAAAAACAATTTGGAAGCAATAACGGAAAACCTGTTACCTTTTTTAATCAAACAATAAATTTAGCCAACTACGAGAGTAATGTGACTTTTGAGTTATTGTTTCCAAAGCTTGTGGGGATACGAAAAATTGATTTGAAGCCCTACTTACAAAAGAACCGCACTTCTATAAATCTTTCGGTGGTAAAAGAAATAAATACGAATTATCAAAGAACCTCCTTACCTATAAATTATACCTGGCAATCTAGTTATGAAACAAAAGATAAACAATCGTTTTTATTCTACTATTCCCCAATTCAATTAAGTTTTAATAGCTCAAAAATTTATTCGGGATTTTTGGAACGTTTAAACAATCCAACGGATAGTCTTCGATTGGTTCGCACATTCCGTAATTATATAATTCCATCACAAAAAGCATCTGTAGTTTATAATAACAGCGCTAAATTTCCCGATAATTATTGGGTCATCCGGAGCAATATTTTTGAACTTTCAGGCAACCTTATGGAGCTAGCTTATAAAAAAATATTAAAGAATTCAGACCCAGAAAAAAAAATATTTGGATTACCTTATTTTCAATATTTTAGAACAGATATTGATGCTGTGAAATATAAAAAATATGGGAAAAATAAAACCTTAGTATTGCGAGCTAATATTGGATTTGGAGTTCCTTATGGTAATTCAGTAATCATGCCTTTTGAGCGTCAATTTTATGTAGGTGGGAGTAATAGCCTAAGGGCATGGAGACCAAGGGTGTTGGGCCCCGGTAATTATTCCAATACCAGTATTATTCAAATTGATAAAACAGGGGATATGATGATCGTGGCAAATGCCGAATACAGATTTGCTATAGCTCCTGGAAAATTAGACGGGGCATTTTTTATAGACGCCGGAAATATTTGGCAAGTTACTAAATCTGCAAATTCACAATCACAGTTTAAAATAGGTACTTTTTATAAGCAAGCGGCATTAAATACAGGATTTGGTTTGCGTTTTGACCTTGAATTTTTTATACTAAGGTTCGATTTTGGAGTACCACTTCATGACCCATCCAAACCTGAAAATGAACGATGGGTAATAAAAGAGTTTCGCAGTATTGATTGGATTAAAACTAAGGTTAATCCTTCATTAGCCGTTGGGTATCCTTTTTAAAAAAATATTTAATTAATTTTGCTACTTTAAATAATCTATGAAATTCAAATTTGCTCTACTGATTTTTTTATCAATTTATATTACAACAACCTTAACAAATTGTAAAAAAGATGATGGGACCAATATCATCCAATTAAATCTTTTTTCAATTGAAGATGATAAAAAAATGGGATTGCAAGTAAGTGAAGAGATAGCTGCCGACCCTCGACAATTTCCTATACTTGACGAAATACAATTTTCAGTAGCTTATTCCCACCTAAGAAGGATTACAAGTGAAGTATTGGATAAAGCTGCAATGAAACATAGAAATGATTTTGTGTGGCAAACAAAGATAATTATCAATGATTCAGTTTTAAATGCCTTTTGCACCCCAGGTGGATATATCTATGTTTATACTGGATTAATAAAATATTTAGAAAGTGAAGATCAGTTAGCTGGAGTATTGGGGCATGAAATAGCTCACGCTGATGAAAGACATACCACCGAAGCCATGACCACCGCCTTAGGAAGGGATTTGTTAGTAAAAATGATTTTAGGAGATTCGTCATTAGCCGGACAGGTAACCACGAGTCTATTAGGTTTGAAATATAGCAGAGGAAGTGAAACTGAAGCTGACTTACGGTCTGTTGAATATTTAGATAAAACAGATTTGGATGCGAGGGGAGTTGGACGATTTTTCGAAAAATTATTAACCTCAGGTCAATCAGGAGGTCCGCAATTTTTAAGTACACATCCTAGTCCTGATAATAGAGTGCAAGCCATTACAAATAAATGGATAGAATTGGGAAGTAAAGTTGGAGAAACATTTCCTGCGAGATACTTAGAGTTTAAAAATTCATTACCAAAATAAGGAGTTATTTAGTTATTGATTATTCAATTACATTTATTACCAATAACCAAATAACGTATAACCAATAACCAATAACCAAAACAGAATGCAATTAAATAAAAACAGATATAGCTTAGGTGGGGTTGATCTTCTAGAA
Organism: Bacteroidota bacterium; assembly: GCA_947468275.1. Lineage (GTDB taxonomy): Bacteria > Bacteroidota > Bacteroidia > NS11-12g > UBA9320 > JABWCE01. The sequence continues at coordinate 115,780 of CANIKO010000008.1, read as the reverse complement.
ACGGCCCAAAAATTTGGTACTCCCCTTTATATTTACGATGCTGAAACGATAAAAAGACAGTATGATAAGTTGATCGTTGCCTTTCCGGAAGTAAAACTTAAATTGAAGTATGCTTGCAAGGCCTTGAATAATATTAATATTATTAAATATTTAAAAAGTTTAGGTTCAGGACTTGATACCGTTTCCATAGAAGAGGTAGAAATTGGATTAAAAGCAGGCTATGAACCCTCAGATATTTTATACACTCCAAATTGTGTTGCTTTTTCAGAAATAAAAAAGGCGGTTGAGTATGGTGTTACAATTAATATTGATAATATGTCAATTTTAGAACAATTTGGACATGAATATGGCAATACGGTTCCGTGTTGTATTAGACTTAATCCACATATTATGGCTGGGGGAAACAGTCATATATCTGTCGGGCACATTGATTCAAAATTTGGCATTTCTATTTATCAGGTACCTTTAATAAAGAGAATCGTTAATAATCATAAAATTAAAGTTACTGGATTGCATATGCATACAGGTAGTGATATTTTGGATGCCGATGTTTTTTTGCGCGGGGCTGACCTTTTATTTGAAGCTGCTCAAAATTTTACTGATCTAGAATACATGGATTTTGGTTCAGGTTTTAAGGTTAGTTATAAGGAGGGAGATATTACTACAGATATCAATAAAATTGGTAAAAAAATTACCGCCAATTTTAAAAAATTAACGAAACATTACGGTCGTGAATTGGAATTGTGGTTTGAACCGGGAAAGTTTTTAGTAAGTGAATCAGGTGTGTTACTAGTGCAAGCCAATGTGGTTAAACAAACTCTTTCTACCGTTTTTGTGGGTGTGAATAGTGGTCAGAACCATTTACTTCGCCCTAAAATGTATGATGCTTATCATAATATTATAAATATAAGTAATACAAAAGGAAGCAAAAGAATTTACTCTGTAGTTGGCTATATCTGTGAAACTGATACTTTGGGTTATGATCGCAAACTAAATGAAGTAAAAGAAGGGGATATCTTGGCTATTCTAAATGCAGGGGCTTATGGATTTACAATGAGTTCAAATTATAACAGCCGAACTCGTCCTGCCGAAGTTATGATAATAAATGGTGAAGCCAAATTAATACGTGAAAGGGAAACTTTGGAAGACCAATTGAAGCACCAGATAGATATTGGACTTTAATAATTGATAGATGTTAACTCTTACTGCTTCATTTTTGCTAATCGAATTACAAAAATAGAGTTCAATCATTCTGTTTTTTAAATCTCAAAATAAATTGTAATTTTATGGCCTGAATAAAGTTCAATATATATTCTTATTTAGCTGTTACAAATATTCTAACGCTTTTTCGTTAAATCTCAATTTTAAATTGCTTTTTTCGGTTTCGTATTTGGTGGTAGTAACTTATTCATTCAATACATTAATTTAATATTTAACATTATAAAATGGGCAAAACTCAAGAAACATTTAACAAGAAAGAAAAAGAAAAAAAGCGTTTAAAAAAACGTCAGGACAAACAAGCAAAAACAGAGATGCGTCGTGCCAATGCGGGTCCTGGTATATTTGAAAATATGATAGCTTATGTAGATGAAAATGGTATGATTTCTAGCACACCACCTGATCCATCTAAAAAAACATCGATTATAGCTGATAACATTGAAATCGGTATTCCTAAACGTGAAGATACTGGTCCAGTTATTTATACAGGTAAAGTTGATTTTTATAATAATGATAAAGGCTTTGGTTTCATCATAGAACAGAAAAATCAGGATAAATTCTTCTTTCACGTTAACGGTTTATTGCAGCCTGTTGTTGAAAATGATATTGTAACCTTTGAGTTAGAGCCTGGATTAAAAGGTATGAATTGTGTAAGGGTTAAAAAATAATAGTCATTCTAATTATTCCATAAAAAAAAAGGTCTCAAAATTTTGAGACCTTTTTTTTTATGGAATAATTTATGTGGCAATTACCTTAAAATAAAGGCCGCTCGGCCCATTAGTTTATTGTTATTAATTAACTCTATGGTATAGGTTCCCTTTTTAAAAGAGGCTTTTTGGTTGTAAAATACAGTTGTTTTTACTAACTCATTCTGAAAATCAACTGTTTCGGTCATGGAAGATAATTTTTCAGTATCCATTAACTTTTCATTATCATTCGTTAATACTTCATTGTTAATTCCAATTAATCGAATAACTATATCCTTGTTACCAGGCTCCACCAATTCATTTTGTAAAATGGTAAAGGTTATTTTTAATTTTTTAATTTTATTCGCTTTAAAGGTTTCTTCGTCTTTAGAGTTTTTGGTCATAACTCCAACCACCTTTAAATCGGCTACACTTAGGCTACTGTTTCTAACCTTTTCATCAAGAACGTTTTTTTGTTCTTCCAATGTTTGGGCTTTAGTTTTTGCCTCCTCCACAGCAGTTTCAGTTTCTAATACTTTTGCAGCTAAATCTCGGTTTGAAGCCATCAAAGTTTCATCTTTAGTCATTAAGGCTTGGTAAAGATCTTTCAATCGCTCAATTTCAGCTTTTGCTTCACGCAATGCTTTAGGATTAGCTATTCCTCCCGATTTTATTTTTTTTGCTAATTCCAAAGTTTTAGCATCTAATTTAGCCTCTAACTCACTATTTGTTCCAGCAAGGCCTGTATTATTCTGAATAGCTTCTTCTAATTTGGCTTTAATCTCTTCCAATTCACGGTTAAGCTCAGTTTTTTCGGAATTATGTTTAACCATGGCGCTTTTATAGATAGCTTCATAAGTTTGTCCATCCTCTGCATGTGTGCTTTTGTAATATTTGTAGTACAAAAAACCGTTTACACAAAGTGAAAGTACTAATAGGATTGAAAATGTAGCCCCAAAAAGTGGTTTTTTCTTTTCGTTTTCTTCTCTAATTGGTTGATTTTGATCGTCTGACATGATTTATAATAATTAATTATTGTGCAATGTTATAAAATAACTTCGGATTATTGCTAAGTTTGTTTTTATATACGCTTAAAAAAAGACTGAACTATACTTTTTTGCCTTTGTTTCTAAGCACTTCAATAATAATAGGTAATACTGAAATAAAAATTATACCTATAACTACAAGTTCAAAATTCTTTTTTACTACTTCCATTCCACCAAACCAATAACCGGCTAACGTAGCAATACTTACCCAGAGTATACCACCTAAAATATCGAAGGGTAAAAACCGGCTGTATTTCATCTCTCCAACTCCTGCCACAAAAGGGGCGAAGGTGCGAACAATAGGAACAAATCGTGCTAAAATGATTGTTTTAACACCGTATTTTTCATAAAATTTCTCTGATTTTTCTATGTATTTAGGGTTTACCAATTGCCTTCCCCTCAATTTCCATTTTATAGCTTTATGGCCCAAAAAACGTCCTACAAAATAATTTGTATTATCGCCCAAGACTGCTGCAATTATGAGCAGTAAAATGAGGAAACCTATATTTAAACTTCCCAAAGCTGCAAAGCTACCAGCCATAAACAGTAGTGAATCACCTGGTAAAAAGGGCATTACCACCAAACCAGTTTCAATAAATATTATAGCAAATAATATAGCATAGGTCCAAGGGCCAAAATCTGCAATAATATCTCCAAGGGTTTTATCTAAATGAAGAAAAGAATTAATAAAGGTGTGTAAAAAATCCATGGCGGCAAAAATAAGTTTATTTAGCGATGGTTTAAAAATGGAATTAGACTGGACACCTGTGGTTAATTCTAAGATAACACTTTATATAAAGTTTTTAGATTTGCAGCATGTTTAAGTTTTTGGCTAGCCTTGTAATTTGGAATATTATTAAAAAAGTGGTGATGTATTTTTTTGCCATCACCTTGTTGTTGGTTATTCTTTTTAAATGGATTCCTGTTCCAGTAACGCCTTTAATGGTAACAAGATGTATTGAGCAGAAAGCTAAAGGAGAAGAAATCAAACTTGAAAAGGATTGGGAGTCGATTGATAATATTTCAAATAATTTGCAATTGGCAGTGGTATGCACTGAAGATCAAAATTTTTTAGTACACAATGGATTTGATTTTACGGCTATCAAAAAAGCCATGGCTGAAAACAAATGGAAAAAAAGAAAACGGGGAGCCAGCACCATCAGCCAACAAACAGCTAAAAATCTTTTTCTTTGGCAAGGCCGAAGCTGGCTTCGAAAGGGGCTTGAAGTTTATTTTACTTTTTTAATAGAAATATTTTGGAGTAAGGAGCGTATTATGGAAGTGTACCTGAATATCATAGAAATGGGCGATGGTATTTATGGTGCCGAAGCGGCATCGCAACATTATTTTCATAAATCAGCAGCCAATCTTACCAATCAGCAGGCTGCAGGCATAGCTGCGATTTTACCAAATCCGAGAAAATTTTCGGCCACCCGTCCTAGCCATTATACTCAAAAGCGACAAAGTTTTGCATTGCGTCAAATGCGTCATTGGGGAGGAAAACTAGATTATGATAATCCGCCCAATGCCGATTAGTAGAGTTGTTGTTCGGTGGACTAAAATTCAATTTTACTCTCCATTTATCCTATTTCTATAGTTAATTAAGCATTATTCATTGCCCCTTTTTACATCAGAATATTTGACATTTCCTTGGTTAAATAATTACTGACCAAAATCAGAAAAACAGTTATAAATAACCTTTGTTGGTTATGTAATTTCAATTAATTTCGCAGCACTTTATAGTATCAAATGAACGTACCTGCCGATTATTTGCCAATACTTATTCAAGCCATTGTAGCCTTGGGTTTCGTAGCTTTTGTATTGGTTGCCACACACCTTCTAGGACCCAATAGGAATTCTAATAATAAGACTGAAAATTTTGAATGCGGAGTTGAAGCCCATGGAAATGCTCGTATTCCTTTTTCGGTTAAGTATTTTATGATTGCGATTTTATTTGTTCTGTTCGACGTCGAGATAATTTTCTTCTATCCTTATGCAGTTAATTTTAAAGAAATGGGTGCAGAAGGATTTTTAGCTGTTCTTATGTTTGTAGGCTTCTTTTTGGTGGGTTATTTTTATGTTTTGAAAAAAGGTGCACTCGAGTGGGACAAATAATAAAGTAAATCGAAGATTCGATAATTCATATAATCAAAAAATAGTAGAGAACTAGTTATCAAATGTCAGAAATAAAAATAGCAGATGCTCCGCAAGGATTAGAAGGTGAGGGATTTTTTGCCACCAAAATAGGGGATGTCATTGGATTAGCTCGTGCAAATTCAGTTTGGCCATTACCTTTTGCTACTTCTTGTTGCGGTATTGAATTTATGGGAACCATGAGTTCTAATTATGATATGGCGCGTTTTGGAATGGAACGTTTAAGTTTTTCTCCACGTCAGGCCGATTTATTAATGGTAATGGGAACTATATCAAAAAAGATGGGACCAATACTTCGTCAAGTTTATGAGCAAATGGCCGAGCCAAAATGGGTAATAGCCGTTGGTGCTTGTGCTAGTAGTGGTGGTATATTTGATTCATACAGCGTGTTGCAGGGTATTGATAAGGTGATTCCTGTTGATGTTTATGTCCCAGGATGTCCACCTCGCCCTGAGCAAATTATAGATGGTGTGATGCACATACAGGAACTTGTAAAGGAAGAAAGCCTGCGTCGACGCTATACTCAAGAGTATAAAACCTTACTAGAATCGTATAATATTAAATAAAGCGGTGGATAAAGAATTACTAATAAATGCAATAGAATCTCGATTTCCGGGAATAACTGAAGCTTCCTCCGAACCTTTTGGTTTATTAACTTTAGAAATTGCTCCTCAAAATTTAAAGGCATTAGTTCATTGGCTCAAAGATGATGAGCAAATGAATTTTATCTTTTTAACCGATATATGTGGAGTTCAATATCCTAATCAGGGCAACCGTGAGTTTGCAGTGGTTTATCACCTTCACAATTTAGAAGCTAATTTCAGACTGAGATTAAAAACCTTTGTGGGGCGTGAAAATATTAATGTTCCAACTATATGCGATATTTATTCAGCAGCCAATTGGATGGAACGGGAAACTTTTGATTTCTACGGAATTATTTTTGAAGGACATCCTAACTTGAAACGCATATTAAATATGGACGAAATGGATTATTTTCCAATGCGTAAAGAGTACCCAATGGAAGATGCGACTCGCACTGATAAAGACGATAGGTTTTTTGGAAGGATTGGAAATGAAAGTGTAACGTTTGATAATAAAAAAGCTTTAGCTAAAGGTAATAACCATGGATAAATCACAACAAATAGTTGCTAAAGATAGTATGGACGGAGAGTTGGCTACTCTAAACCTTGGTCCAACCCATCCTGCTACTCATGGAATTTTTCAGAATGTATTAACCATGGATGGTGAACGTATTCAAAGTGCGGAGCAAACTGTTGGATATATTCATAGGGCTTTTGAAAAAATAGCCGAAAGAAGACCTTTTAATCAAATTACCACTTTAACAGATAGGTTAAATTATTGTTCATCCCCCATTAATAATTTAGGATGGGATATGACAGTAGAGAAATTGATAGGTATTGAAGTTCCTAAACGTGTGGATTACATGCGAGTTATAATTATGGAACTTGCAAGAATCTCTGATCATTTGGTTTGTAATTGCGTAATTGGTGTGGATACAGGCGCCCTAACAGGGTTTTTCTATTTGTTTCAGGAACGTGAACGCATTTATGACATGTTTGAGGAAGTTTGTGGTGCTCGATTGACTACTAATATTGGTCGAATTGGTGGATTTGAAAGGGATTTCAGTCCAGAGCTATATAATAAACTTAATGCATTTTTAAAAGAGTTTCCAAAACGGTTGGAGGATTTTGAAAATATGTTGTGCCGCAACCGTATTTTTATGGATAGGACCATAGACGTTGGGCCAATAAGTGCAGAAAGGGCATTAAATTATGGTTTTACTGGACCAAATTTGCGTGCAGCAGGAGTTGATTATGATGTGAGAGTTATGAATCCATATTCATCATATCAAGATTTTGATTTTAAAGTTCCTGTGGGTAAAAGCGGTGATACTTTCGACCGATTTAATGTGAGGCAGGAAGAAATTCACCAAAGCCTTTCGATTATACGTCAGGCGTTGGATAAAATGCCTGCAGGTAATTATCACGCTGATGTTCCAGAGTTTTATTTGCCTCCAAAACAGGAAGTATATCGCAGTATGGAAGCCTTAATCTATCATTTTAAAATAGTGATGGGTGAAACAGATATTCCATCTGGAGAAGTTTATCATGCTGTTGAAGGTGGTAATGGTGAATTAGGATTCTATCTAATAAGCGACGGAGGCAGAACACCTAACCGACTTCATTTTAGAAGGCCTTGTTTTATTTATTATCAAGCCTATCCTGAAATGATAAAAGGCTCGATGTTAAGCGATGCCATTGTAACCATGAGTAGTTTAAATGTAATAGCCGGAGAATTAGATGCATAATATGGAAACAACTGAAAGTAATATTCAATTCAAACCAGAAACCTTAAAGGAAATTGATAGAATTATAAAACAATTTCCGGAGGGCAAACAAAAGAGTGCAATTTTGAGAATTTTGCATATGGCTCAGGAAGAGTTCGGAAATTGGTTAAGTGTGGATGTGATGGATTATGTTTCCAGACTCTTGCACATTCAGCCTATTGAAGTATATGAGGTTGCCTCATTTTACAGTATGTATAATCTTAACCCTGTCGGAAAAGTGGTTATTGAATTTTGTCATACAGGACCTTGCTGTCTAGTAGGTGCAGAAAAAATATTAAAACATATCGAAACTACTTTAAACATTAAACCTGGAGAAACCACATCTGATGGTATGTTTACCTTAAAAGCAGCAGAATGTTTGGGAGCTTGTGGATACGGCCCAATGTTGCAAATCGGCGAGACCTTTTATGAGAATTTAACCGAGGAAAAAGTTGATAATTTATTGTTAACATTTAGAACGATGCATAGTTAAGATGGGACGGAAAATATTACTTGAAAAGATAAATGTTGAGGGTATTAATACCTACGATGTATACCGAAAAGAAGGTGGATATGAAGCGGTTGAAAAAGCTTTAAAAAAAATGACACCAGATGAAGTGGTGGAGGAAGTTAAAAAATCTGGACTAAGAGGTAGAGGTGGAGCAGGATTTCCCGCAGGAATGAAGTGGAGTTTTATTGCCAAACCTGAAGGGGTTCCTCGCTATTTGCTTTGTAATGCAGATGAATCTGAGCCTGGTACATTTAAAGATCGCTATTTGATGGAAAAAAATCCTCATCTTTTGATTGAGGGGATGATTTTATCTAGTTATGCATTGGGATGTAACACTTCGTATATTTATATCCGAGGTGAGTTTATGTGGATTCTTCGTATTTTAGAGAAAGCGATTGCTGAAGCATATAGCAATGGATGGTTAGGTAAAAATATTAAAGGTAGTGGATTTAATTTAGATTTATATGTTACTCCTGGAGCCGGAGCTTATATCTGTGGTGAGGAAACAGCACTTATAGAATCTTTAGAAGGAAAACGTGGAAATCCAAGAATGAAGCCACCATTTCCTGCAGTTAAAGGATTGTGGCAATGCCCTTCAGTTGTTAATAATGTAGAAACTTTAGCCTCAGTAGTTTCAATTATAAATAATGGTGGTGATGAATATGCAAAAATTGGTATTGGAAGAAGTACTGGTACTAAACTTATTTCGGCTTGTGGCAATATTACTAAGCCGGGAGTGTATGAAATTGAATTAGGATTATCCGTAGAAGAATTTTTATACTCAGACGAATACTGTGGCGGAATAAAAGGAGGCAAAAGATTAAAAGCGTGCGTTCCAGGAGGTTCCTCTGTTCCTATTTTACCTCATTATTTAGTTACAAAAACGGCCGCTGGCGAACAAAGATTAATGAGTTATGAATCTTTGGCCGATGGTGGTTTTGCAACTGGAAGTATGTTGGGCTCAGGAGGGTTTATAGTATTTGATGAAGACCAATGCATTGTTCGCAACACTTGGAATTTTACAAGATTTTATCATCATGAAAGTTGTGGACAATGTAGTCCATGTCGTGAAGGAACGGGATGGATGGAAAAAGTATTACATCGTATTGAAAATGGTCATGGCCATATGCATGATATTGATTTATTATGGGATGTTCAACGCAAAATCGAAGGAAATACAATTTGTCCTTTAGGTGATGCCGCAGCTTGGCCAGTGGCCGCAGCAATTCGTCATTTCCGCGAAGAATTTGAGTGGCACATTAATGAGCCAATAAAGTGTTTAGAAAAAAATTATGGTTTGGTAAAAGAACCTGAATTAGCAGTATAATAAGATGCCAAAAGTAACAATTGACGGACATACCATTGAGGTAGCAGAAGGAACTACGATACTAAATGCAGCACGCCAAATTGGTGGCGACTTGGTACCACCTGCAATGTGCTATTATAGTAAATTGGATATAAGTGGAGGGAAATGCCGAACCTGTTTGGTGGAAGTAACCAAAGGTTCTGAAAAAGATCCACGCCCAATGCCAAAGCTTGTAGCAAGCTGTTCCACACCAGTTATGGATGGAATGGAAGTGGGCAATAAAACTAGTGCTAAGGTAATGGATGCCCGTAAGGGAGTTGTTGAATTTTTATTAATCAATCATCCTTTGGATTGTCCAATTTGTGATCAAGCAGGAGAATGTGATTTACAAAATTTAGCTTTTGAACATGGAGCTTCGGGTTCAAGATACGAAGAAGAAAAACGTACCTTCGAAAAAATAGACATTGGTCCAAATATTCAATTGCACATGACACGTTGTATATTATGTTACAGATGTGTAAATACGGTCGATCAAATTACCGATGACAGAGTGCATGGGGTATTAAATCGCGGGGATCATTCAGAAATAGGAACGTATATTCAAAATTCAATTGAAAATGAATTTAGTGGTAATGTTATTGATGTTTGCCCTGTTGGAGCTTTGACAGATAAAACATTTAGATTTAAAAGCCGTGTTTGGTTTCTAAATCCCATGAATGCTCATTGTAAGTGTGATAAATGTTCAGGTGAAGCTGTCGTATGGATGTTTGGAGATGAAATTTACAGAGTAACTGGTCGCAAGGACCAATATGGTGAAGTAAAGGATTTTATATGTAATACTTGCCGTTTTGATAGCAAAGATTTAGGGAAATGGACTATTGAAGGACCACGACATATTGAACGTGATTCTGTTATTGGTCAAGGGCATTATGAATTAAAACCTGCGGATAACGTAAAAGAAATAGGATAGAAAATGAGTACATTATTAATAATTAAAATCGTCATAATTCTAATCATATTCACTATCACACTTGTGGCAGCCATGTATTCAACATATATGGAAAGAAAAGTTGCAGCAGGAATACAGGATCGTATTGGCCCTGACAGAGCTGGTCCATGGGGGATTTTTCAACCTTTGGCTGATGGTGGTAAAATGTTTTTTAAAGAAGACTTTATCCCTGGGAAATCTGAAAAATGGTTATTTATTTTAGCTCCAGGTTTAGCAATGTTTACAGCGTGTATGACTGGTGCAATTATACCTTGGGGTGGAACAGTAACACTTTTTGGTGAAACTTTTAATCTTCAGATAGCAAATATTGATATAGGAATACTTTATATAATGGGATTCGTTTCAATTGGAGTCTATGGAATAATGATAGGTGGCTGGGCTTCAAATAATAAGTACTCACTTTATGGAGCTGTAAGAGCTAGTTCGCAAATGATAAGCTATGAATTAGCAATGGGATTGGCAATTTTAGCTATTGTTATGTCTACAGGTTCTTTAAATCTAGGAGATATTGTAGAGGCTCAAAAAGGCGGACAATGGAATGTTTTTTATCAGCCGTTAGCCTTCTTACTATTCTTAGTTTGTGCATTTGCTGAATGCAACCGTGCCCCCTTCGATATGGCAGAATGTGAATCGGAATTAATTGGCGGATATCATACGGAATACAGTAGTATGAAATTGGGATTTTTTCTATTTGCGGAATATATTAATATGTTTATTTCGTCTGCGGTAATCTCAGTATTGTTTTTTGGAGGTTATAATTTTCCGTTCATGCATGATTTAGGATTGTCAGCGAATGCTATAACCTTTATTGGAGTTGGAGTTTTCTTTGCAAAGATTTTATTTTTTATATTCTTTTTTATGTGGGTAAGATGGACTTTACCTCGTTTTAGATATGATCAATTAATGCAACTCGGTTGGAAAGCTTTAATTCCTTTGGCCGTAATAAATTTGATGATAACAGGAGGATGGCTAATGTTCAAAGGCGATTTGTTGGCTATGATAACTAAAATGTTTTAAACTATAATAATTACAATCCTTAAATGAAATCCCTAACGAATAGGAGCATAGAAGTATCAAACAAGAAAATGACTTTGATGGAGAGAATTTATCTCCCCGCCGTTATTGGAGGTTTGTTCATTACATTAAAACACCTTTTTATGAAGGGTGCCACGATTAAATACCCAGAACAAACACGACCTGTAAGTAATGTTTATCGAGGTAAACATGTTTTAAAACGTGATGATAAAGGAGCTGAACGTTGCACGGCTTGTGGTTTATGCGCTGTTGCTTGTCCTGCTGAAGCCATTACTATGACTTCGGCTGAACGTCAAAAAGGAGAAGAAGGACTATACCGCGAAGAAAAATACGCAACTGTTTATGAAATCAACATGTTGAGATGCATTTTTTGTGGTTTATGCGAATCCGCATGTCCGAAGGAAGCCATCTTTTTAACAACAGAGATTTTGCCTGCTAATTTCGAAAGAGAGGATTTTATTTATGGTAAGGATAGATTGGTGGAGCAGATTGATAAGCGAATAGATGTTTCAAAAAGACAGACTATGGAAGTAGTAACACAAAAATTCAATGATTAAAGTAAATTTAAAATAATGCTGGGATATCTATTTTACATTTTAAGCGGATTAACCATCCTCACAGCCATTATGATGATTGCAGCGCGCAATCCAGTTCATAGTGTTTTGTATTTAATTGCCACTTTCTTTATGGTTTCAGGTCAATATTTACTCATGAATGCACAGTTTTTATTTGTAGTAAATATAATAGTATATGCTGGAGCAATCATGGTGTTGTTCCTATTTGTGCTTATGCTTCTAAATTTAAATAAAGAAACTGAACCTCAAAAATCGATGAAAACAAAATTGGCAGGAGTTATTGCCGGCGGGTTATTATTAATAACACTTTTAGGCGCATTAATAAAAGGTAATGTAAGTTCAGAAAATTTACCAATTACAGATATTGGATTAGTGAAAAATTTGGGAAGAGTTTTATTTACTGATTTTGTTGTTCCATTCGAGATAAGTTCAGTTTTGTTTTTATCTGCAATGGTTGGAGCAATCTTAGTTGGCAAGCGCCATAATGGAGAAACGGAGGTAATAAGTGAATAGTTATTTACCACCAATAGACCATTACATTTGGTTAAGTTCTATCCTTTTCAGCATCGGTGTTATGGGTGTATTGATAAGGAGAAATGGAATTGTATTATTAATGTGTGTTGAATTAATGCTTAATGCAGTTAATCTTTTATTTACTGCGTTCTCCACGTATTTTCAGGATTCAGCAGGTCAAATATTTGTATTTTTTATAATGGTGGTGGCAGCAGCGGAAGTTGCCGTTGGGCTTGCCATTTTAGTGATGATCTACCGAAATACGAAATCGGTAGATATTAGTTTGTTAGATAAATTAAAACATTGATAGGGTAGATGGGAAATTATATAGCTTTAGCCATTTTTACACCACTTTTAGGATTTGTAGTTTCAGGATTACTCGGGCGTTTTATGTCAAAAAACATTACAGGCATAATTTCTTCTACTAGTGTGTTGGTTAGTTTTGTTTGTTCAATTATACTATTCAATCATCTCAGTAACGGTGGCGATTCCGTTAAGTTAGATTTGTATAATTGGATTTCAGCAGGTAACATCTCGATTGATTTCAGTTTTTTAGCCGATAGGCTTTCTGTTTGGATGATGCTTATAATAACAGGCGTTGGTTTTTTAATTCATATTTATTCTATTGGATACATGCACCACGATGAAGGTTTTTATAAGTTTTTTGCTTATTTAAATCTGTTCATATTTTCAATGCTTACTCTAGTATTGGGATCTAATTATGTAATAATGTTTTTTGGTTGGGAAGGGGTAGGAATGTGTTCCTATCTGTTGATTGGATTTTGGTATACCAATAAAGAATATGGTTATGCAGCTCGCAAAGCTTTTATTATGAACCGCATCGGTGATTTAGGTTTATTGATAGGAATATTTGTATTGTTCAATACCTTCGGTACCACCGATTATCAAACTATATTTTCAGGGGCAGCTTCTGCTAATAAAGGAACTGTTGAATTAATTTGCATTCTATTATTTGTAGGTGCCATAGGCAAAAGCGCTCAAATTCCATTATTTACATGGTTGCCTGATGCGATGGCTGGACCAACTCCAGTTTCAGCATTAATACATGCTGCTACCATGGTTACCGCAGGAATTTATTTAGTGGCTCGTTCTTCAGTATTGTTTGTAAGTTCAGAATTAGCTTCTACCATTGTGTTGGTAGTTGGTTTAGTTACTGCAGTCGTTGCAGCGACGATTGCAATTAAGCAAAATGATATTAAAAAGGTTTTGGCTTATTCTACTGTTAGCCAGTTAGGATATATGTTTGTTGCTCTTGGCGTGGGGGCTTATTCTACTGCTTTATTTCACGTTACTACCCATGCATTTTTTAAAGCTTTATTGTTTTTGGGTTCAGGAAGTGTAATTCATGCAATGAGTGGAGAGCAAGATATTCGGTTTATGGGTGGATTAAGAAAAAAGTTAAAAATAACTCACATAACATTTCTATTAGGAACCCTAGCAATAGCTGGAGTGCCCCCATTGGCTGGTTTTTTTAGTAAAGATGAAATACTTGCAAAAGCCTATTATGGCAACGGAATAGTAGTATTTGTATTATTGGCCTTAACCTCAGTAATTACAGCTATATATATGTTTCGATTATATTTTCTAACATTTCATGGAGAATTTAGGGGAACAGAGGAACAAAAAAATCATTTGCATGAAAGCCCTGCAACAATGACTATACCATTAGTTCTATTAGCAGTTCTTTCTTGTATTGGAGGGTTTTTAGGTTTATCATCGTTATTTTCTCATCACCATTTTGTAGATGAATTTTTAGGTAAGGTATTAACAAATGCTCATATTCCTCATCCATCTGAAATATTCGAAATAGCTGTTTTAATTATATCCGTAGTTTTATTGGCAATAATAATATTAGCAACTCGCCGATACTATATTTCTAATAAAAATATACCTATATCCATTGAAGATGAAACAGGTGTAGAGAGAATATTAAGTCATAAATATTATTTTGATGAAATTTATAATACAGTAATTTTAAAACCCATCGAATGGCTTTCACGTTTTGCCCATGATTTTATGGACAGGAAGTTTATTGATGGAATTGTAAATATTTCAGGAAAAGGCGTTACAGTTTGCGGTAAATATTTAAGACAATTGCAATCGGGTAACGTTGAGTATTATTTGTTGGCAATGGTAGTAGGTGTCATCACATTTTTGGTAATTTATCAATTGGTATAATATTTTGGTACTTATAATAATTCCTTTCATAGCGGCCCTGTTAGCTTTAGTTTTTAAAGACAAGCTAGCAAAAATAGTAGCACTAACTGCCTCGGTTGCACAGTTAATAGTAAACTTTATTTTCCTATCAGGATTTGATGTAAAAAATAGTGCAATTCAATATACTTCAAGCTATGAATGGTTTTCAGCGCTTGGGTTAAATTTTTCTACTGGTATTGATGGTATTGCAATGGTAATGTTGCTTCTAACCAATATAGCTTGTGTATTAATAATATTAAGTGCTTGGGATAATAAATATCCGGGAATGACTAAATTTTTGTCATTTGTATTAATTATGCAAGGGGCATTAAATGGCGTTTTTCTTTCCACTAATGGTTTAATGTTCTATATATTTTGGGAATTGGCACTAATTCCAATTTACTTTATTGTTGGTATTTGGGGTGGAGAAAACCGAATTAAAATAACTTTTAAATTTTTTATTTACACATTTTTTGGAAGTTTATTAATGCTTTTAGCCTTAATTTTTGTATACCTGCACACTCCCGGCAATCATAGTTTTGAATGGAGTGAAATGGTAAAGGCTGATATTAACGGTTGGGAATCAACCCTTGTTCTTTGGGCGTTTTTTATAGCTTTCGCAATAAAAATGCCTGTATTTCCATTTCATACATGGCAAGCTGATACATACACTGTTGCACCAGCTCAAGGCACAATGCTTCTCTCGGGTATTATGCTTAAAATGGGAATTTTTGGTATGATTCGTTGGATGTGGCCAATGGCTAAAAATGCATGCGGTTGCAACTATAATATATTTATAATATTAGCAGTTGTTGGGATTATTTATGCTGCAATTATTGCCATCCAACAAAATGATATAAAGCGCGTAATCGCTTGGTCTTCTGTTAGCCACGTCGGACTTATAGCAGCCGGCATTATGACATGGAATAAAGAAGGATTGCAAGGTGGGATTTTACAAAGTTTTAATCATGGGATAAATGTAATTGGCTTATTTTTTGTGGCCGAAATAATTGAACGTCGGATTAAAACCCGTGACTTAACTCAAATGGGCGGACTAGCAAAATACGGTAGAGGTTTTGCATTCTTATTTATGATAATAATGTTGGGAAGTGTTGCAGTCCCATTCACCAATGGTTTTACCGGTGAATTTTTATTATTAAATGCCACATTTAATTATCAAATTATCATAGGAATCGTTTCTGGATTAACCATTATTTTTTGTGCAGTTTATATGTTAAGAGTATACCAATTAGCCATGTATGGTCCTGAAAAAGATAATGGAGGGAGAATAGGTAAATTGTCATGGTCCGAATATTTAACTCTTGGTATCATAGTAGTTTTGGTTATAGCAGTAGGCGTTTTTCCTAATCTAATTTTAAATATTTCTGACACATCTGTAAACAATTTGATATCACTAATGAAAGGAGGAGCAATACAATGAAAACACTAATATTACTTTTTATATCAGGCATTTTTTCATTGTTTGGTGGGATATTTGGACTGAAAAAAATATTGCCTTTATTTGCTACAATAGCTTTGGCAACTGCGCTTGGATACCTGTTTTACGATAGTTATTATGGGCCAGAAAATTTGCGGAATATGCTGATTTTTGATAATTATTCTACCTTTTTAATAGCCATCGCAATTTGTAGTACTATACTTATAACAATTATGTCAGTGAAGGGATTTAGCTATACCGATGAAAGTTTTGGCGATATAATAGGGCTAATGTTCTTTGTTCTTTGCGGCGTGGTATGTATGGTTAGTTTTAATAACATGGTGATGTTATTTTTAGGTATTGAAATTTTGTCAATCCCCTTGTATGTTATGGTTGGAAGTAATAGAAATAATCTAAAATCGAACGAGGCATCTCTTAAATATTTTATTATGGGAGCCTTTGCAACTGGTTTTTTATTATTTGGTATAGCCTTAATATATGGAGCCACCAGAACTTTTGATTTGGATGCTATCCGCAGTCTTTCTGCAACCGCATTGGAATCAAATCCTGCTATGATTAGCATTGGTTTACTGTTTGTTACAATAGCATTTGCTTTCAAAATTGCCGCAGTACCTTTTCATTATTGGAGTCCGGATGTATATCAAGGAAGTCCAACATTAGTTACTGCATTTATGGCAACAGTTGTAAAAACTGCTGGATTGGGAGCATTTATGAAGTTTATAATTTATTTAAGTCCAATGTTGAGTAGTGATTGGTATTTAATATTGGCTATTATGTCTGCTGCTACAATGTTATTTGCCAATATGGTAGCAGTGATGCAAGATGACTTTAAGCGAATGATGGCTTACAGCAGTATTTCACATGTAGGTTATGTATTGATGGCGTTGTTAACTGTAAATAAAGATACCCCTTCTATAGTTGGATTTTATTTGGTAGTATATTCACTTGCAACTATTGGTATTTTTGCATGTCTTTTAATAATTAATCCTAATCATAACAAAGACAATAGTTTATCAATATTTAATGGTTTAGGAAAACGGTCTCCTTTTCTAGCCTTAATTTTAACCGTTTGTTTGTTATCGCTTTCTGGAATTCCTCCATTTCCTGGTTTTTTTGCTAAATATTCAATTTTCAAGCAAGCAATAAGCGAACATCTATGGTTAGTAGTTATAGCCATTTGCAGCTCAGCAATTAGTATTTATTATTATTTTAGAGCAATTACAGCAATGTATTTTAATAAAGTTGAAGCCGAAGAAAGTACTGAGTTAACTGAAAAGAATTATGCCGGTTATTTAGTTATCACACTATCACTTATTGGTTTAATCGTGTTAGCAATATTTCCTGGAATAATTGGTTTATAGAATTATTTTTATAGGCTGTTTCTGTAAAGTTATTTAATATATTTGCTTGCCATTTTTAGGTTGTAATGTTTAAATTTCTCAAATCTTTATTAATACTAATAGCATTACTATTTTCTTTCTCAATTCAGGCACAAGTTTGGAAAAAGCTAGCCAAGTCAGGCAATGCTGGTTTATTAGATATTGTATTTATTTCAAAATCAAATGGTTTTGTTTTGAGTTCTGGTAAGGTTTTAAAAACTACAGATACAGGAAAAACCTGGACTCAAATACTTTCAAGCTATAATAGATTTACACATATTAATTTTATTGATGCCAATAACGGCTTCATAATAGGTTATGACGATTTGGTACTGAAAACTACAGATGGGGGAACTAATTGGTCACTTAGGAGGACAGGAAATAGCGATGATGACCTCTTAAATATTTTTGCAATTGATCAGGATACGGTTTTTGTAACAGGACCTGATAATTTGGATAATAAGGATTCGATAAACTATCTAGAATATACGTATAATGGAGGTAATTCATGGTCTCGTAAAAGTTTGAACAGTTCTAAAATATTAACATCTTTAAAGATGTGGACGAAAAATAAAGGTGTGTTATGTACACTTTCAAATGGTGTTTTTGTAACAACTAATGGATTCTCAAATTACAATGTCAATACCTCACTAAATATTCAGATTTCAGATTTCAAAGTAATTCAGGATTCAATTGTTGTGTTAGTAGGCAATAATGGAAAAATAGTACGCAGCATAGATTATGGCAAAACCTATAAAAGTGTTTCTTCCCCAACTTCTGAAAATTTAAAAGGTATATATTTTACAAATGACAGTGTAGGAATGGTGTGTGGTGAAAAGGGAACAATACTGATGTCATACAATAGTGGTTTATCTTGGACTTTAATGGCTACTCATACCAAACTTAATTTCACAAAAGTTATTGTCATCAATCCATACCTCGCATGGGCCGTTGCATATTCCACAAGTGGTGATAGTTTAGATATTTTTAAATATGAAGATAAAAGCTGTTTGAGTAGATTTATTCGTGTGCCTCAAGATACAGTTGTTTGCGATAAATTTGTTTATGAAACTCCTTTTAAAGTCGAAGGATTAAATAAACCAAATTGGAAGGTCGATGATAATTTAACCAAATTTTATCGAAAAAATGATACTACTGCTTCAATTGTTGGTTCACATGAAGGCCGATACGAAATCACATTTGAGTTGCAAAATTGTGAAGAAATACTCCGTGATACTTTTATTGTATTTATATGGAGAAACCCAACTATTTATGTTAAAGATTCATTGTATTGCGGCAGTGTAAAAGACAATATATCCTTTTCTTGTTTTGCGTGTCAGTATCTGTGGAGTGATTATAATGATTCATATCATTTAGTTGCTACACAGCCTGGTAAATACTGGGTTCGAGTTACCAATCGTTGTAAAAGTATGTCCGACACATTTACGTTGAGTTATCTTCCATATCTTAAACTTGATTTAGGCCATGACACAATTCTTTGTAATAATGAAAAATTGATTTTAAAAAACACATTATCACCAGGGAAATATTTATGGAACAATTTGGATACCATTGCAACCAAAACAATTTTAAAAGCTGGTAATTATTCTCTTAATTTTAAAAATAAGTGCAACAATTTGAGTGATACAATTAATGTTAGTTATAAGAAAACGCCAAGCCTATATTTAGGTAAGGATAGTATTTATTGTAAAAGCATTAGTCATTCAATCTCATTGGATTCAGTTAAAAATATTTCGACAGTAAGTTGGTGGGACGGAGACAATCAATTCAATAAAAAATGGATGACTCCTGGTAAGTATTATGCCAGCATAAGAAACGAGTGTGGCATTGCGTCAGATACTATACAACTGGGGATCTTAAATATTCCTCAGGTGTATTTAGGAAGGGACACTATTTATTGTAATAATTTTAAACATTCGGTTACAATAAATCCTAATGTAAAAGATTTTAACGTAGTATGGTGGGATAGTAAAGATAGCATTATTCGAAATTTTTCAAATTCTGGTGAATATTCGGTTAAAGTTTTTAACCGGTGTGGTGAAGTTAGGGATACTTTGAAAATTGTTAAAATTGCAAAACCGGTTGTAGATTTAGGTCGTGATACAATGTTGGGCAAACCATTTGTAATTACTTTAGATGCTAAAAATGATGGTTGCAATTACCAATGGACAACAGGCTCCACTGCTAAAACTATCACGGTAAATGAATACGGAGGCTATAGAGTGATAGTTAGTAATTATTGCGGTAGTGACGATGATACTATAAATATAGCCAAACCACTCTCAATCAATAATATTTCAAAAATTAATTTAATAAAGGTATATCCAAATCCTGTAATTAATGGAATAGTGATTATTGAGAATTTTGAAGGAAATATAGAATTAGAATTGTTTGACCAATTGGGTAATATGTTATTGAATAATAAAGTTTCCTATCATAAACTGTTAATCGATATGAGTCAATTTAGCCAAGGGGTTTATTACTTAAAGATAAGTAATAATGGAATTATGACTGAGAATATACGGTTACAGAAATTGTAAAATTTCTAACTCAAAAAACTTAAATAATACTTGGTTACCGTTTCTGTTAAAGATGCAATATTGTAATTGTCTGAAGCCTTGGCAAGGTCCTTTAATTCACCTTGTTTTGTTAATATTTTAATAGTCCCTTTGTTTTTGTAGGCTTCATTTTTTACCGTTCCAGTATTTATATAATATCCAATTGTTAGATCATCTAATTGTTTGATTTTTGAAAATGCAATATTTTTTTTCTCTTCCACTAATGAATTATCAAAAGGCTTATTTTGAATACTAATTTTTGGGAGTTTTCGGTTTATAAGCGATTGGCAAAGTTTGCTCAGCACAAAATCATCGCATTCCTGCCATTGCTTAATATTTATAATTAAATCCGAGTCATCAATTTTATTAAACTTTTCAAACAATATAGAGTCCATTGTAATTGGAGACTTTAATTTTAAAAAATAAAGTAAATCGTCGGTAGTTTTTAACTCAAATCCTCTTGCCAATAATTCCTTGGCTCGCTTCATAATATTAGTGATCAATTGATCGGCGGCCAAAGTGGTTTTATGCAAATAAACCTGCCAGTACATTAAACGACGGGCAATGATGAATTTTTCAATACTATAAATACCTTTTTCTTCTACCACTAATTCATTGTCTTTTACCGCTAGCATACTTATAATGCGATCAATTCCTACAATCCCTTCACTTACACCCGTATAAAAAGAATCACGAGTAAGGTAATCCAATCGGTCCATATCCAATTGGCTGCTTATTAACTGATGCAGAAATTTCTTAGAGTAATTGTCAATAAATATTTCAATAGCCAAATTCAACCTGCCATTAAACTCTTTGTTAAGTAATTGCATTAATTCCAGAGAAATAGTTTCATGATGTATACCAGGCAAAATTGTATTCTCCAAAACATGTGAAAATGGCCCGTGTCCAATGTCGTGGAGCAATATGGCAATACAAGTCGCTTCTTTTTCTTCAGTTGTTAGTTCTACTCCTTTTTGTTCTAGGGTGTCAAGTGCTTTGGTCATTAAATGTAAAGCACCTAAAGCGTGATGAAATCTAGTATGAATGGCTCCAGGATAAACCAATTGTGTTAATCCTAACTGATTAATTCTTCGCAATCTCTGAAACCAAGCGTGTTCCATCAAATCGAAAATGATTTCATAAGGAATGGTTATAAAACCATAAACGGGGTCATTTATTATTTTTAATTTGTTCAAAGTGGTAGGGCAAAGTTAATTAGTTCTTGGGTTATTGTAACAATGGATTTCAAACTACTAAATTGAGTTTACCTGTTTTAAATTATTATTATAAAATAATATTCTGTAAATCTGTGGCTAAGCTTTTGTTTCTTTGTGCCTAGCAATATATAAACTAATTATTCCGTTAAAAATACAATGGCAAACGAACATATACTTTGGGCTGATGACGAAATTGAACTCCTTAAACCACATATTATTTTTCTTGAAAATAAAGGCTATAAAATAACCACTGTAAATAATGGTCGCGATGCTATTGATGAAGTGAAGAAACAATATTTTGATATAGTTTTTTTAGACGAAAATATGCCAGGTATTTCCGGCTTGGAAGTGCTGAAACAGGTAAAGGAGTACCGCAATGATTTGCCCGTTGTGCTTATAACAAAAAACGAGGAAGAAGGTATGATGGAAGATGCCATCGGTACAAAAATTGATGACTATCTTATTAAACCTGCTCATCCTAATCAGATACTTTTAAGCATCAAAAAAATACTTGAAAAACGTGAGCTGGTCAAAGAAAAGACCACTTCAGGCTATCAACAGGAATTTAGAACTATCGGTATGACTATGGGGGAGAGGCTTAATTTTGAAGATTGGAAAAATCTATACAAAAAACTGGTTTATTGGGAAGTGAATTTTGATCAGAGCCAAGAAACAGGTATGGAGGAAGTTTTTAAAATGCAAAAGCAGGAAGCCAATAAGAATTTTTGCAAGTATGTAGAAGATAACTATCTTAAATTTTTGCCTTATGATAATGCTCAGGCTCCAATAATGAGCCACACTTTGATGCGACGGGGAATCTTGACTGAACAAGAACCTGGGAAACCATTCTTTTTTATTTTAATTGATAATCTACGGTTTGATCAATGGCGAACCATCTCACCCATTATTTCAGAGTATTTTAGGGTGGAAAAAGAGGATTTGTATTTATCCATATTGCCCACTAGTACTCAATATTGCCGTAATGCCATCTTTGCCGGATTAATGCCTTCGGACATTGAAAAACGATTCCCTGGGAAGTGGAGCAATGACGAAGAGGATGGAGGTAAAAATAATTTTGAAGGTGATTTTTTTACCGACCTCTTAGGAAGATTAAGAAAACCTTTAAAAACTAAATACACCAAAGTAGTAAACCTTGATCAAGCAAAAGATATGTTGGATGATATTCCGAATATGTTCAGCAATGAAATGAATGTAATTGTTTACAATTTTGTAGATTCACTGAGCCATGCCCGTACGGATTATAAAATAATGCGTGAACTGGCTGAGGAAGAGCCTGCTTATAGAAGTATTACTCAAAGTTGGTTTGAACATTCTCCACTTTGGGAAGCTATGAAAAAAATAGCTGAAAAAGGTGGTAAAATAGTAATCTCCACCGATCATGGTTCTGTAAGGGTAAGCGAAACTATAAAAGTTATAGGTGATAAAAAAACCACTTCCAATCTCCGTTATAAAACTGGTAAAAATTTAAGCTATAACAAAAAGGAAGTGTTTGAAATTTTAAAGCCCGAAGATGGTTTTTTGCCAAAACAACACCTTAGTAGCAATTTTATATTTGCTCGTGAAAATGGCTATTTTGTTTACCCCAACAACCAAAACCATTACTCCAATTATTACGATAATACGTTTCAGCATGGAGGTATTTCTATTGAGGAGATGCTGATACCGTTGATAACGCTGGCGGCGAAATAATATTTTTAGAAAAAATTCTTCTTCTTGAACATCAGTACTCCAATAGCTGAAAACAGAAATGATATAAACAACACTATCCAAAAACCATAGTGGTTGTTTTCAAGGGCATTGGGCACATTCATTCCATATAAACTGGCTATCACCGTTGGTATCATCAAAATGATAGATATAGAAGTGAGCCGTTTCATGATAATATTGAGGTTATTGGAAATTACCGAAGCATAGGCATCCATCATCCCACTTAATATGTCACTGTATATATTCGTGGTTTCCTGCGCCTGTCTCAATTCAATTTCTACATCTTCGATTAGTTCGGGGTCGTAATTTTCTTTTTCACTTTTAATGTTCCTTACACGGTGAAATAAAATATCATTGCCTTTGAGCGAGGTAATAAAGAAAACTAAACACTTTTCAATTTGTAGCAAGGTTTGTAAATCCTCGTTTTTTATAGATTTTTCTAGGTTATTCTCTGCTAATTTAATACGTTGATTAATTTGCTTTAAATATTTTAGAAACCAAACACTTGAGGAAAGCAGGAGTTTTAAAACCAAATCAAAATGATTTTGAATAGTTATTTTTTTTCGCTGACTGTATAATATAAAATCAAAAATAATTTCTGTCTTATAAAAACTCAGAGAAATGAAAATATCATTTTTAAAGATAATTCCTAAGGGGGCGGTATTAAAAGGAAGTTTTTCATCATCACTTTTAATGGGAATCCGTAAGATAAATAGATACCAACCATTTTCAATTTCTATACGAGGCCGTTCGTCAATATCCTCAATGTCATTATAAAAGGCTTCAGGAATTTGGATTTCATTTAGTAAATAATCCTTTTCATTTTCATCTGGACATTCGGCATTTATCCAAAAATATTCTTCGTTGCGCTTTGATTGTAATAAGCCGTTGTTGTTTTTATAATAAGTTAACATTTCTTAATCCTCCATTTTTTTAAGTTAAAAAAGAATAGAGGCCTAATTGGTTAGCTTCTATTCACCTTTAAATTCTCGAATGATAATCGTCCATTTTTGGATAATTTTATATGGGTGCAAAAGTAAACTTTTAAAGATAAAATGAACATTTAAAAAGACATTAAAAGTAACTCCTTTTCTTAATTCTTGCGTTTTTTCCTCTTAGATCTTAAATAGTATTCCCCCAACTTTCCACATCACTATAATTCCAAACTTTAATACGTGAAATTTGTAAAATATATGTCAGGTAAACATACTGTTACGCAGCTTCAGGATATTGCTAGTCAAGTAAGGCGAGATATTGTTAGAATGGTACATGCCGTTCAGTCCGGTCATCCAGGTGGTTCATTAGGATGTGCTGATTTGTTGGTAGCTTTATATCATGAGGTTATGGAATATCAAGCCAAACCTTTTAATATGGATGGTAAAGGCGAAGATATTTTTATTTTATCCAATGGTCATATTTCGCCTTTATTATATAGCGTTATGTCTAGGGCGGGTATCTTTGAGGTAAGTGAATTGGTTACATTTCGTAAATTAAACACGCGTTTACAGGGTCATCCTGCCACACATGAACATTTGGAAGGAGTAAGAATAGCTTCTGGTTCTTTGGGACAAGGACTTTCGGTAGCTACCGGAATTGCATTGAGTAAACGAATGAATAATGACCCGAAAACTGTGTATTGCTTAATGGGAGACGGTGAATTGGAGGAAGGGCAAAACTGGGAAGCCATCATGTTTGCGGCTCATAATAAGGTAGATAATTTAATTGGAATTGTTGATTTTAATGGTCAGCAAATAGACGGCAGCACCAAAGAAATAATGGGCTTTACCGAGATTAAAGATAAGTTTGAAGCCTTTGGCTGGCTTACTTTAGACATGGACGGAAACGATATGGGCAACGTGGTGGAAACTTTGACTAAAGCAAAAGGCTTGTCAAGACATGGAAAGCCGGTTTTAATAAAAATGAAAACAGATATGGGCGCCGGTGTTGATTTTATGATGGGAAGCCATGAATGGCATGGTATAGCTCCAAATAATGAGCAACTGGCAAAGGCCTTAGAGCAATTACCCGAAACATTGGGTGATTATTAATTTAATTTTCAGGACAATAGAAGCATAACTTTTTCGTAATACTATTTCCAAAGGTTTAATATTTGTAAATAGTATTTATTAAAAAAAGCAATTTGATACATAAAGCAATATTTAAAAGTAAATTCATCTTCTGTATTTTATTACTGGTTTTTACAAGCGCGCCTTTTGCTAATGTAAACGCTCAACAACCCAATAAAACTCGTATTTTATTTTTATTGGATGCCAGTGGCAGTATGTATGCCGAAATGGGTCGCGATACGCGAATGGATGTGGCCAAACGCCTCTTATCTAAAATGGTGGATAGCTTGCGAAATACCCCGAATCTTGAATTAGCTTTGCGCGTATACGGTCACCAAAGCACAAAGGATAAACAAAATTGTCGTGACACCAAACTCGAAATTCCTTTTGGAAAATTCAATCATGATGCCTTAAAGGACAAGTTGAAAAGCATACGACCTTTAGGTACAACCCTTATTGCATACTCTTTACAGGAATCAGCCTTTGATTTTCCTCAAGATAATAGGAGCCGGAACGTTGTTATTTTAATAACCGACGGAATGGAAGAATGCAACGGCGACCCATGTGCCGTGTCGGAAGCATTGCAAAGACGTGGGGTTATTTTAAGGCCTTTTATTATTGGCGTAGGATTGGATAAAGAATTTGGGAGACAATTTGAATGTATAGGTCGTTTTTTTGATGCAACCACCGAAGAAGGTTTTGATGATGTATTAAAAGTAGTTATATCTCAAGCTTTGAATAATACCACCTTGCAGATAAACTTATTAGACCAAAGCGGTAGAGCATTGGAGACAGATGTAAACATGACTTTTTATGACCATCATAATGGTAGAATGACTGATAATTTTGTTCATACACTAAACGACAGAGGTGTACCTGATACTATAAATCTTGATCCTGTGAACAGATATGATATAGTGGTACATACGTTACCTCCTGTAAAAAAAGAAAATATTGAAATTATTGCAGGTCGTCATAATATTATAGCCATTGATGCACCGCAGGGTTTACTAAATTTAAAGGTTGTAGGAGTTACAAATTATAATCGATTGCAATGCATTGTAAAAAAAGCTGGAACCCATGAGGTGGTGAATGTTCAGGATTTTAATACAACGGAAAAATATATTATTGGGAAATATGATGTTGAGATATTATGTACACCAAGGAACTATCAAAAAAATATAAACATAAATCAAAGTCTCACCACTTTTATCGAAATACCTCAGCCGGGTAAACTTAACTTTTACTCACGATTAGGGGTAATGGGAGCTATTTATAAATTTAATCCGGAAACTAATAAATTAGAGTGGGTGATAAATGTAAATAATAGCTCTGGTGCACAAATAATAGTGCTTCAGCCCGGTAATTATAAATTTATTTGCAGAGCTAATATCGATAAGCGAATCATAGCTACAAAAAGAAATGACTTCGAAATAAAATCAGGACAGGTGTTTAACCTGAACGTAATGTAGAACTTTAAAAAATGGTTAAAATAGAAATACTCGATCAAAAAGATACCCGTTCAGGGTTTGGTGCAGGTTTGTTGGAATTGGGACGAACCAATCCTAATGTTGTAGCTTTATGTGCCGACCTTACTGGGTCTTTAAAAATGGATGCTTTTAAGAAGGAATTTCCTGAACGATTTATACAAACTGGAATAGCCGAAGCCAATATGATAGGTATGGCTGCTGGTTTAGCCACTGGGGGTAAAATTCCATTTACAGGTACTTTTGCCAACTTTAGTACAGGCCGGGTTTATGATCAAATACGTCAGTCAGTTGCTTATTCGGGTAAAAATGTAAAAATTTGCGCTTCTCACGCTGGAGTAACTTTGGGAGAAGATGGAGCTACTCATCAAATATTAGAAGATATTGGTTTAATGAAAATGCTACCTGGAATGGTAGTTATAAATCCTTGCGATTATAACCAAACTAAAGCCGCTACTATTGCTATTGCCAATTATGATGGTCCTGTTTATTTACGATTTGGCCGCCCAAAGTGGCCAGTGTTTACAGCACCTGACCAGAAATTTGAAATAGGCAAAGCCTGGCATATAAATAGTGGAAATGCAGTTTCAATTTTTTGCACCGGTCACCTCGTTTGGAAAGCCATTAAAGCCGGCGAAATTTTGGCTGAAATGGGTATTGAAGCGGATATCATAAATATTCATACTATAAAGCCGTTGGATAAGGAAGCAGTGTTAGCTTCAGTGGCTAAAACCGGTTGTGCCGTAACTGCTGAAGAACACCAAATGAATGGTGGATTGGGCGACAGCATTTGTCAACTCTTGGCTTTAAATAATCCTAAACCTGTGGAAATGGTAGCAGTAAACGATAGTTTTGGCGAAAGTGGAACTCCTGATGAATTGCTAGTGAAATATGGTTTGGATACGGTTAATATTGTTGATGCTGTGAAGAGGGTGATGGCAAGAAAGTAGATTTTCTTTAATTATTTTTGTTTCAATGTACAAGAATGGTTTAATCTATTTGGGGGTAATTCTAAATGGATTATTAACCTTTATTTTTTACTAATCCCTACAATCTTAATTCAAGATCTTTTAAAGAAATATATAAATCTGGGGATGCGCTGAGAAAATATTGTATCCTAGGCAATGCGATGAAGAGATCAAAAATAATCTAATTTTTCCATTAGGAGAAGTTGGTAAAGCAATAGTGTGCAAGGGTTTATTTTCTTTTGATCATATTATTATAAATGCAAATATCAATAGTGTAATTGAAATTATAAACGATACATCTTCCTATGTTTGGGGTGAGGTTGGTACTTTTATTCTCGAAAAAAAGATTGTTTTTTATGGTAAAAAAAATGACCCAATTGGTATTACAGAGATTGATGCAGATGGGGTATGCACTTATTTCTTACCCTTATTTGAAACGGATGAAATGGGGTTCATTAACAATGGAGGCTTACCGAAAACTACAAAAACTTATAGAAGATAAATAACAGGATTTTTTAAAATTAGTCAATTCTTTATAAAATCTACACCATTTCCGCAATCCTCTCCGAAGTAACTCCCGACAAAGCCACACCCATTCCACCCATTCTCACTCCGGCTATCACATTGGAAGAAACCCTTTCGATTATTGGCAGCTTTTCATTACCAAAGGCCATAATACCGGCCCAGCGATAGTCTATTTCATATTTAATATCAGGAATTATCAAGGTTTTTAAATAATGGTCTAAACTGTTTTGAATTTCATTATTCAAAGCTATTTCGGTGGTTGTTTCTCCTTCTTTATTTTCGTTTCGGCCACCCCCAAAAATTATGCGGTTGCCAAAATTGCGGAAGTAATAATAACCCTGACGGAAATGAAAAATACCTTCAAATTTCAAACCTTCAATAGGTTTGGTGGCCAGTATTTGTCCGCGGCCAGGCACTACATCCAAATTTGGAAAGAAGTATGATGAAAACGCATTGGTACTAAAAATTAAGGTTTGACAAGTGAATTTCGGAGTTTCCTTTAACATATTATGTTTGGCAATTATTTCGCAATTTTTACCTGAATCATTAAAATCCAATACATCTATTCCGTTCATTATCAACACTCCAAGGCTTGCAGTGTATTGCCAAAGATTATACATTAGCAGCCCTGAATCTACCTGACCTTCGCAGCTATTGGTTATAAATTGTCTGATATTTTTTTTGTTAAAACCATATTCATTCACTTTTGAAATATCAGTTTTGAAAACTTTAGTCTTTAAAATTGGTTTTAGATTTTGGTTCATCACTTCCAATTCGTCCTGTTCAAAAGATTCGTCGCCAAATAAAATTTCACCGCCGCCTGTATTTTTATAACCCATTTTTTCATCACCCAATCGTCGTTTGTGAATTTCCAAACCTTTAACTCGCCATTCAATTAATTGCAAGGCTTTGTCCAATCCATTTTGGTTTATATCATCTCGTATTTCAGCAAAACTTCCGAAGCAGGCAAAACCTGCATTTCGGGTACTTGCCCCTAGTGGCCAACTGCCTCGTTCCAAAATCAGAACACTTCGTTCAGGATGTTTTTCTTTAATGGCGCAAGCCGCTGAAAGTCCATTGATTCCTGCACCTACAATAATTATGTCAAAGTTTAAAAAACTATTTTTCTCCCAAAAGCTTAACATGTTTTGAATAAAGTATTACTTTAATGCGTTTGAAATAAACTTCAAAATCTCCTTTCGCCCATCGCCTTTTTCAGCGGAAGAAAGCAAATGCGTTGGCAAGTTTTCCCACGTTTTTTTTAGTTCATTTAGCATAGCTTCTACATTTTGAGTAACGAATTTCCCTTTATCCTTATCAATCTTGGTAAAAACCAAACAAATAGGAATGCCAGATTCACCACATTTTGTAATGAATTCTAAATCTATTTTTTGTGGTTCAAGTCGGCTATCAATTAACACAAATAAGCAAAAAAGATTTTCACGATTGATAATATAATTGGTGATTAAACTATCAAATACTTTCTTATCTCCTTTTGAAACTCGGGCATATCCATAGCCCGGTAAATCTACCAAATACCATTTTTCGTTAATTAGAAATTGGTTAATAAGCTTTGTTTTACCTGGTGTTGACGAGGTTTTAGCCAAGTATTTATTATTACAAAGCATATTGATTAACGACGACTTTCCAACATTACTTCTGCCTATAAATGCAAACTCAGGTTTGAGTTCATTTTGCATTTGAGAGTATTCTCCAAACGATTTTAAAAACCGTGCTGACTTCACTTCCATTTCGTTTCCAAAGCTATGTCAATAGCCGTATATTTGCAACTTGTATGCAAGTAAAACCTGATATACTTTCACCAGAGTCAAAAAAAATTCAGGTGGAGCAAATGTTTGATTCCATCAGTCCTAAATACGATTTTCTAAATCATACACTATCTTTAGGCATTGACAAGATTTGGAGGATAAAAACCATTAATGCATTAAAATCAATTAGTCCCAAAAAAATATTAGATGTGGCCACTGGCACCGGTGATTTGGCCATTGAAGCATTGCGATTAAATCCTGATCAGGTTATTGGCATTGATATTTCGGAAGGAATGTTGTCATTCGGTCGTGAGAAGCTAAAAAAAGACGGAATTACCAAGATCATTCTTGAAAAAGGAGATTCTGAAAATATTAAGTATTCTGAGAATGAATTTGATGCTGTAACTGTGGCATTTGGAGTAAGAAATTTTGAACATCTAAACAAAGGATTATCAGAAATGTACCGTGTTTTGCGAAAAGGAGGAATGGTGGCCATCCTCGAATTTTCCAGACCTGCATCTTTTCCATTTAAACAAGGCTATAATTTTTATTTTAATAATATTTTGCCTTTGATCGGAAAGGTGTTTTCAAAAAACAATAAAGCCTACACTTACCTGCCCCAATCAGTAAATGCATTTCCTGATGGGAAACAATTCATTGAAATAATGACCCAATGCGGATATTTGGATTGCAAAGAAAAACGTTTTATGTTTGGAGTTTGTACGTTATACACTGCTGTTAAATAAAGAATGAAACGTGTATTTATCATTATAGTCACTTTATTCATTGGTAAATCATCAATGGCTCAAATGAATGACCCGCTTTATGACCTTAATCAAAAAATACATTTTGGGTTTTCTATAATCGGTACTTATGGTAAAATGAAATTTTCGAGAAGTGAGAATTTTTTTAGTTTACCCAACGATACTCTAAACAGTATAACAACTACTAATTTTCCGGGCCTTGGAGTAGGAGGTATTGTTAATTTTCACTTAAATGAATTTTGGGATTTACGAACAATGGCTATCGTTCAAGTAATGTCGCAGCGAAATTTAACCTACCATTTTAAAGGTGGAACTACAAAAACAGCCATGTTACAATCTACTTATTTTGAAGTTCCATTGCTTATAAAATACAAAACGGTGCGTCATAAAAATTTCAGGTTTTATGTGATAGGCGGAGTAGGGTATCGCTATAATTTTACCAGTGATGCCGAAACCGAACGAAGTGCTACTAAACCTGTCGTTGGCATGCATGCTTCTACGATTAATTATGATGTGGGCTTTGGCTTAGATCTTTACTATCCTTATTTTAAATTTTCCCCTGAAATAAAATTAAGCAATGATTTTAGAAATTCCTTGATAAAGGATAATTATATTTATACAACATCCCTGGGTGGCTTATATCCTAAGCTTATTCAACTTTCGCTTCATTTTGAGTAAATGAAGTTTACCCTCCAACAAACAGATAAAAACAGTAAAGCCCGTACCGGTATTATTGTAACCGACCACGGTTTAATACAAACTCCGGTTTTTATGCCCGTGGGCACCCAAGGAACTGTGAAAGCCGTTGACCAGTATTTTTTAAAGGAAAGTATTAATGCCCCTATTATTTTAGGTAATACCTATCATTTATATCTTCGTCCGGGTACTTCCATCTTAAAACAAGCCGGAGGGTTACATAAATTTATGAATTGGGACCGACCCATTCTTACGGATAGCGGTGGTTATCAGGTTTATTCATTATCGGCCAATAGAAAATTAAAAGAAGATGGAGTTGAGTTCAGAAGTCACATTGACGGTAGTAAATTGCTTTTTACTCCTGAAAATGTGATGGACACACAGCGTGAAATAGGAGCAGATATAATAATGGCTTTTGATGAATGCACCCCGTGGCCTTGTGAAAAACCGTATGCCGAAAAGAGCATGCATCTTACCCACCGTTGGCTAAAGCGATGTGTTGAACATTTTAATGCTACTGAAGGATTGTATGGGTATAGTCAAACTCTTTTTCCTATTGTTCAAGGCAGCACATTTCCGGATTTGCGCAAGCAATCTGCCGAATATATAGCTTCTATGAATTGTGAAGGCAATGCCATAGGCGGTTTATCCGTTGGTGAACCGCATGAAGATATGTATGCCATGACGGATTTGGTTTGCTCCATTTTACCTGCTGATAAACCCCGCTACTTAATGGGAGTGGGAACACCGGCCAACATTTTGGAATGCATCGCCTTGGGTATAGATATGTTTGACTGTGTAATGCCTACCCGCAATGCCCGCAACGGAATGTTGTTTACCAAAAACGGAACTATAAATATTAGAAATAAAAAGTGGGACAATGATTTTAGCCCGATTGATGATGAGCTTACACCGCATTATTCCAAAGCTTATTTGCGACATTTGTTAGTAGCCAAAGAATATCTGGCGGCCCAAATTTCAAGTATTCATAATCTTAAATTCTATATGTGGTTGGTAACTACTGCCCGTGAAAAAATACATGAAGGAACCTTTAAGGAATGGAAGAATGGAATGGTGAAGGTATTGGATGTGAGGTTGTAAATTAATTTATAATTGGTAAAGTAACAGTTTTAGGTTATGCTTTTTGAAATGGTCAAATTCCATTTCTATAGCCAATCAACTCAATATTAACTTATGTTAACAGCAAATTTTTGAAGCATTTTATTTTGATGAGCTATTATTTTATATGCTTTCAATATTTTGTTTTCTTTTAATTTTAAGGATTGCTTTAATACATTATTTTCATCCTTTAAGGCGTTAAATTCTCTTTCTCTTTTTTCATCCAAGATTTTCCACAATCTAATATTAGGTTCTAAAAACTCGTATTGTGAAGTATCTAATCCATTAATAACTAACATGCCATTTCTGTTTTCTATCTGACAATTGCGAAGTGTTAATTGTAAAGGATGAACACATAAAGTACTTGCAATTATATCCCAATATTTGCTCCAATTATCCTTCTTCCCACTTTCAAGTTTAGAGTAATCCCCTTGTTTCATGCCTATCGAATCAGCAAATGCTTCTTGTTTAATACCTAGCATATTTCTAAATATCCTCATATTATTAAATATCGTTTTTAATTCTTCATCCGATAATTTTTGGTTTTTCATATTAGAAGCAATAAAATAAAAGACAAATATATCTTAAAATATTTTCCTTATATAATGATTTATAGCATATTTTAATATTATTTATTCCAAACTTATATGATTCCGCAATTTTAAAATTAACTTAATGCGCATCACTATTTAAAAGTATTCACAGAAAATATTGCAATTCCTGCTATAAAGTATTGCTTTACAATACCAATTATAAGATGTTGGTTTGGTAATGTGTTTCAATGTCGTGAAACGCATAAAGCCTTCTTAAAGCAGGTAAATTTTTATCATAAAATTAAAAAGCATGAAGTATTTAAACGAATTTGTATCAAAAAAATTAACAATTATTACACTTATTCTTTTCACATTATCCGTAAATCTTGAGGGGCAAATTAGCGGATTTGGAACTGGATTTGCCGTTGAAGTAGATCCTAATTTGACTTCAGGCTTTCTCTATTTGGATGATGTTAAAGCCGAAGTTACATCATTTGGCAGTTCGACAAGTGCAACACTTTGTGTCAATATAAGTAGTACATACAAGCAAGGCAATTTTGCAGTAGATAATATGGCTGTATTAATTCAGATGAAGGGAGGGACAGTTGGACGTCATCAAAATGTATGGATAAAAACAAATAATTGTTCTCCTACAACTGATTTAAAATTAGAAGCTGTAAATGGAACGATGCTTTCATATTCAGTTGGTGGCGGAGCTAATTTACAGTTAGTCATCATTCATCGATTTGATGATTTTACTTTATCTGGCGGAACTGTGACTTGTAGTCCATATAATGGTCATATAGGTGGAATTTTGCCAATAATTGTAAATGGAACATTAGCAATCTCGGGTGGGCTAATAACAGTTGATGGCAAAGGTTATACAGCCGCTGATGCGGGACATACTTATGCTCCTGGAGGAGCAGGGGCTCCTGCTGCGACCACACCAACACCTTTATCATTAACACCTGCTCCTGGGTTTTGGTGGTTTGATGGTGGTTCTGGATGCGGTAGTGTTGCAATTGGAGGTTCACTCATAGGCTCCAAAGGTGGACAGGCTAATAATACTTCAAGTTCTGGGTCAGCTAATGGTGCGGGTACACCTTTTTCTAAAGCAACATTTAACAGTTTATTGGTTATGGGTAATCCTGGTTCGTTTATTTCAGGATATGGTAGCGGAGATGGTGCTGGCGGTGGTGGTTTTGGAGGAACCGGCGGAAATAATTCATTGTGCGCTACTACTGGAACAGCTGGAACTTCAGGTATGGCTGGTGGTTCTGGTGGAGCAGCAGGTAAAGGCGGCCGAGGAGGAGGAGCAATGATCATTAAAGCTATAGATGTTAATATTACCAGTAATAGTGTAGTAATTTCTGCAAATGGTGGTAATGCGTTAAAAGGAGGAAACGGTGCTAACGGGGGGGCTGGTGGCGCAGGAGGCCCTGGGGGGCAAGGATGTTGTGGTTCAGCAGGAATGGATGCAGGTGCAGGAGGTTATGGGGATGAAGGTGTAGGTGGTACTGGAGGCGATGGCGGCAATGGTGGCGATGCAGGATTTATATGGATTGCTTGTAATAATAATTACACATATACCGCTAGTAATAATTATTTTAATTACTCTATCCAAGGAGGAGCAGGTGCTAATGCTGGTAAAGGAGGTTGGGGCGAAGTTAATTATACATCTTCAACTATTCCAGGTGTAAACAGATGTTCTGGAGCAGATTGTACATCAGGGGCGACAACTTGTAAATTTGAATGCAACGTTGATTATTCGATGTGCTTTTTGGCCGCAAATGCTCAATCAGCAGATGTAGTTGGAAGTAGTTTAGATACTAAATTTTATAGTAGTCAAAGTTGCACAGGGTTAATTGGTCAATATAAAAATTCCATCAATACTCTCGAAGTATATGATGGTTGCGATACTTACATTTCAATTTGGGAAGGAAGTACTAAAACTCCTGCGGATATGTTCAAACATTTTCGTACTTGTTCTAGCCCATCGAAGACTGCACTTGGTTTTTTGGATTATAGTAATGCTCCAAATTCTTCAGGCTGTGGTAGTCCAGGGGCGGCAGTTCATATTGATTTTTATGACGGAAGTATACCTCCGCAGATAATTCTTACATATGATCATGAATCACCTGATGGGCCAGCATTCATTCACGAAATTGAAACTGAAAACACAATATTTACTGAGGATTGTAACGATGTAGGAGCTCCATCAAAAGTTAGCGATGGGCGCACTGGTTCAATGGGGACAAATGGAACTTTTTCTTCAGGACAAAATCCTCAAAATGATAACATAAAAATTGATGTATATGCTATGTGGAAAAGATCACTATTAAAAAATACAGATCTTAAAAATCAGTTAAACGCTAAAGTTTTTCCAAATCCAACATCAAAAGATGTATGGATTGATATAGTATCTACAAACAACGAAAAATTGATTATAAACCTTATTGATATTAATGGTAAATCTGTATTAACACAAAATGAATTACTCAAAGAGGGAGCTAATAAATTATATTTGAATGTTAAAGACATAAATAGAGGAATTTACTTACTCGAATTAAAAACAATCGAAAAAATAAGTATGTTAAAATTAAAAATTGATTAATGCTTTAAACCAAGCCTTTACTTTAGTGAATTGTCTCAACGGATTTTTTTATTTAAATAGGCAATCGCAAAAATTTAATTAATTTTGAAATGAACAACATGATGAGGCAGATTTTTTTATCGTTTCTATTACTTAATTCAATTCAATGTTTTTCTCAAAAAGAAGCAAATATTTGGTATTTTGGAACCAATGCCGGATTAAGTTTTCAGTCAGGTTCTCCAAAAGGACTAACAAATAGTAAGTTATCAAGTTCAGGTGGTTCGGCAAGTATTTGTACCCCTGATGGTAAATTGCTCTTCTATACCAATGGATATTCGATTTATGATAGCACTCATACACTGATGCCTAATAGTAAAGATGAAAGGTATATTACAGATGTAAGTAATTATCAATCGGCACTTATTGTGCCTTTACCTGATTCAGCTCATATATTTTATTTATTTACAACAGAAGGTATTTCTTATAAAGGATTCGAGACCAACTTACTTCATTATTCAATAATTAACATGCGCTTAAATTCAGGTAAGGGGGATGTTGAACAAGGAAAAAGAAGAATTCCTTTGCTAATGTTTTCTGGGCAAAGATTAACAGGGACAAAGCATGCCAATGGAAAAGATTATTGGGTAATTTCCAACAAATTGCATTCATTCATTAATGACTCTTCATCAAGATCTGATTCGATTTTTGCTTGGCAATTAACCTCTTCAGGTCTAAAAAGCCCTGTTACTACTAAAACTGGATATAAAGATATTGGTAGAGGTGAAGGGTATTTAAAGATTTCACCTGATGGAAAGAAAATTGCTTATGCAACCTACCTAACTGATTCAATTTTATTTGCAAGTTTTAATGATTCAACAGGACTTTTAAGTAATATTTGGATTGTAAATGAAGATAAAAATGCCTTTGTGTTTTCTGTTGAGTTTTCGCAATTAAATAATTATTTATACGTAAGCCAAGGTAAAAAGCGAAAGATTTATCAATACAAGGCACAGGCCAACTCAAAATTGGAATTCATCCAATCGAAGAAATTAATAGATAGCAGTGCCATAAATGGTCGTTTGCCATTGCAACTTGGCTCTGATGGAAAGATATATGTTGAGGAAGGTGGCAATGGATATTTACATGTAATTCATGCCCCTGATTCATTAGGGGTGAAATGCAGGTTCCGAAAAAATGCGGTTTATTTATCCGGTAAAACTTCACTAATGGGGTTGCCAAATTTTGTTCCTATTTTTTTAAAAAAATATGTTACCGCTATTACCTTAAAATCATCATGTGCCGGGGATACGAGCTTTTTTACAATTGAAGATTATAATTATCCAGATTCTGTGAATTGGGATTTTGGCGACCCGGGTTCAGGTGCATTTAATACTTCAACTAAACCCCAGAATATAAGCCATATTTATTCAAAGTCTGGAACTTTCACAGTTAAATTAAATCTCTATTATTTCGGCAGAATTGATAGTCTAAAAACAGATATAATTGTTGCCAATCCTAAACCTAATTTTGATGTAATTGATGTTTGCGAATTGGATAGTGTTCATTTTATTAACATATCTGAGCCAAAAAGCAATTTAAAATATAGATGGAAATTTGGTGACGGGAAAATATCTGTCGATAATTCCCCATCTCATTTTTACATTATACCAGAGATTTCGATGACCTATAATGTTACGTTGGTAGCAACTTTAACTGGAAAATGTTCAGATTCCATAACCAAATCAGTAACAGTAAATGCAAATCCCAAATCTGATTTTAGTTACACTTTAAATAAAAATACGGTTGAATTCAAAGCCACCCAATTAGGCAATACCAGTTATAAATGGTATTTTGGTAATGGTGATAGTTCAATAGTAAAAGATATTACATATACTTACCCAAAAATAGGAAAATACAAGGCTTGCCTAAAAGTGATTAACGCAGCCGATTGTTTTTCTATAACATGTAAAGATATTTCAATATCTCTTGGAGTTTCTAATATTTCAAAATCCTCAGGTTTCAAAATTTATCCCAACCCAAACAGTGGAAACTTTACTTTAGAAATTGATAATCCAGCCAAGGATATTTCTTTAGAGGTATATGACTTGTTGGGCAAAAGGGTTAAAAAAGTAGAACCTGTTGAAAAAGTTAATATTATTAATTTAGAGGTGAATGCAGGTGTTTATTTGGTAAAAGTGAATAGCGGCGGAAGAGTTTGGTTTCAAAAGGTAGTGGTTTCCACTGATGAAAACTCGGTTAGATAAAGAAGGAACCTTTTTGGGAATGGAAAAATAGGGTGGTGAAAGTATTGGATGTGAGGTTGTAAGACTTTAAAAAAAATTACTTTTCATTTAAAAGGATGGTTGTTTTATAATAAGGACCATGGTCAATTATCAGCATTTCGATTACTGCATAATATTTTTCAGATTTAAAAATCATTTCCTTTTGCATCAAAATATTCTTTTCATCCTTATCCAACCTTTTGAATCCTAATTCAGCAAAAAGCTTTGGAAATGTATACATTGATAATTCATTCGTTCCAAAAAATATTTGATTACCATTAATTCCAATTATTAAATTTTTTTCAGGATTAAACAGAATTGAAGTGTCTTTATATTCCCATCCAAAAGTTATTTTACTTACGTTATCCTTCAATTTGCTTTTTCCTTGAGATAAAAGAAATATTAAATCAGAAGGAGTTATACTTCGTTCTTCTGAGCCTGTAATTTTTGTAATATCACTTTTGTTTGTTAATATTTCTATATTATGGGGGTCGATGCTTGAATAGGCAATATGAACCCTTTGACCTTTATAAAAATTATTGAATTCGTATTCTGCCACATCTTCATCGGCTACAACATTTTGGCCTTCCAAAGTTCGAAATTTAACAGTTACCTTATATGACTTGATTCTTCTTCCTTCCCATGAAGTGCCCTCCATAATGGTTCCGATAACCTCTTTATGGGTGCTTTTGAGAATATCTTCATTTATACTTTCAAAATGCCAGAAGAAAATAAAATATACAATTACTCCAGGTGTTGCTAAAAAAAGAAAAATCGGCAGCAATAATCTTGGGCTTTTATTACTCCTTATATATTCTCTATCCCATGACTTATAATAAGCAAAAGCAAGATAGGAAAAAAGAACAAATAACGCAGTTCCAATAACTGAGAAAAATCCGGGAAAAGTTTTCATATTGGTATGCGGCAGAACAAAATAAAAAAGGTAAACTGTCAGTATAGAAAGTAAAATCCATAACCCAAATAGTATTTTAGATTTAATAGCGGTAATAGTTATTTCTTTTTCTTTAAGTATTGATTCTGCTTCATTTATTAGTTCGTCAAATTTTTCAGGAGGAACGCCCTTTGATTTTAAAAATCGTTCGATTGGTACCCCAAATTCATAGTTTTTTAGTAACTTTATTATTCCATCAATTAATTCTTTTTTATCTGTCATTGTATTTAAACTCTATAGCCTGATTTTAAGCAATATTACGAATATATCTTTAATAAAATAGTTTGCTATTATTTTAGAATACTTAGCTTGAAAAGTTCTTATAGTAAATAGCAAAGGCTTCGGATATACGGTTGTAAATATGACTCAGGTCATAGGTTATTGTATTTTAATATTTGTATGTTTGTTTTTTATATATAAATAAATTTGATGAAAAAAATATACATCTCATTATCCTTTCTCTTAGTAGCGTTCTCAGGCTTTTCTCAAACAACAGCTACCAATTTTAATTGCAATGATTGCAACGGAAATAATCACGACTTATTTGCCGAATTAAACAGTGGAAAAGTAATAGTGCTGGATTGGGTAATGCCGTGTTCTTCTTGCGTGGGTCCATCAAAAACAGCTTATAATATTGTCCAAAGTTATGCTACCACTAATCCCGGTAAAGTATTTATATACATAGCCGACGATTATGCCAATAATTCCTGTACACAATTAAATAGCTGGGTGGATCAGAACAGTATGCCCAATACCACCCGATTTTCAAATAGTAGCATAGATATGAGTAAGTATGGTTCCGCAGGAATGCCTAAAATTGTGATAATGGGCGGGATAAATCACACTATTTTTTTTAATGAAATAAATACTGCCGCCGGTGATGTGGCTAAGTTGCAAGCAGGCATCAATGCTGCTTTAACTGCTGCATCCATAAGCAAAAATCCTATATCCGATG
Source organism: Bacteroidota bacterium (assembly GCA_947468275.1). Classification (GTDB taxonomy): domain Bacteria; phylum Bacteroidota; class Bacteroidia; order NS11-12g; family UBA9320; genus JABWCE01. The sequence continues at coordinate 76,092 of CANIKO010000008.1, read as the reverse complement.
TGGCTATTTCTATTAATCCTAATCCAGCCATTAACAACGCAAATGTTTCCTTAACTCTAAAAAATTCGGTAGAAGTGACTATTGAGGTTTTTAATTCAGTTGGTCAAAAAGTAATGACAGTTATAAATAGTGAATTATTAGCTCAGGGCAAAAACGATATTGAAATTTCGACCGCGGATATTTCTGAAGGACTTTATTTAGTAAAAGTGACCGAACCGTTTGGAACAAAAACCCTAAGATTAGCAGTTTCTCATTAATCATATCTTAATTGTTTATATGAACTTTAAAAAAATACTTCTCTTCAGTATTTTAGGATTATCGGTTATTAAAACCAATGCCCAATGTTGTGCTGGAGGAAGTGGGAGCCCGATTGCCGGTGGTGCATCGCAAGGAGTTTTGATGTTACATCAGGTAGATTTGAATACCAATTTTCAATATATTCTTACCCGAAAATTTTTAACAGGAGATAAACCCGCAGAGTACCGTTTGGATATGGATCATTTTACAACTAATTATATTTATAGTCGTTTGGGGTTGGGGATTACCAAAAATTTTACTTTGTATTTAGAAACGGGATATTTTTTAAATAAAACTCAAGTAACCTTAAATAAAGCTGAAACTATTAAATCAAAGGGAATTGGTGATTTGATAATTTTCCCTCGCTATGATATAATTAATAAAACTAAAAGAAACAGAAAAACGGAGCTTACGGTTGGCATTGGTTTTAAAATTCCCTTGGGAAAATACAATGACTCAATGCGCAAAATAGAGCCTTTTTCGGGAGATGTTTATTATATACGCAAACCATTGGCAGTTCAGCCATCTTCTGGAGCTCAGGATATTATTTTTTATACCTTTTATTTAAAAGACTATTCTAAATTTAGAATATTTACCAATGCCACTTATATTAAACGTGGATGGAATGCAATGGGTGAAAAGCATGGTAATTTTATGAGTGTAGGCTTATTTGCAAGTAAAACATTTTTTAAAAGCTTGGGGGTTACATTACAAGTGCGAGGTGAATGGGTAGATAAAATGAAGTTAAATAAAAATATCTTATTATATGCCTACCCTAATTATGACCCTGCGGCCACCGGATATAAAAAAGTGTTTTTTGCACCTCAGGTAAGTTACACCTATCAGCGCAAAGTAACGGTTTATGCATTAACCGAAATACCAATTTATCAATACGTTACTAAAACTCAGATTGCATCGCAATATCAGGCCACATTGGGAGTTTCATATAGGTTTATGTTAAAGGAAAAAGCGTCTAAATAATAAATCTGAACAATTAGTAATCTGTGTTTACAGTTATTAATTAGTCTTTAATCTTATATCTAACAATCTTATATCTTATATTAAATTTGCCGCTGTCATGAAATGCCCTTGAAAACAATTTCACATCAACTGCAAATTAAAATAAGGGCATTCCATATGGCAAATGACTAAAAAATATACATACATTACATATGAATCCTTTAGAACTCAGAGAACGAACCAAAATATTAGGCCATACCTGTACAAAACTAGCTTTGCTATTGCCGGCTAATAATTTAATTGCCCTTCATCTTCGCAATGAATTATTGTCTGTAGCTATTGATTTGCCATCCAAATCCCGGGGATTATTAGTGGGGCAATCCACAGTCAATTTTGTAAAAAAACTGAGCGATTGTTCTGAGTTGGCTGATAAATGCGGATATATTTTAGAATTTATAAATGATGAAAAAATGATGGATTCGCAATTAGTTACTCCATTAATAGATGAGTGCAACGAACTAATTAATATTTTTTATACAGCATTCAAATCTGTAAAAGACAGACTTGATTAATATGAAAGCAGAGATAACTCATTTTTGTCTTTCATAATATCTTCAAATGTTAACCTTAATTGATAAATACATTATTAAAAGATTCCTATCAACATTTATTGTTGCCTTGGGACTTTTTACCTTAATCATAGTCATTTTTGACGTTTCTGAAAAGTTAGACGAATTTGTAGAAAAACACGCGCCGCTTAGTGCCATCGTAAAAGGGTATTATTTGAATTTTATACCTTTCATCCTTAATTTATTCAGTCCTTTCTTTGTTTTTTTAACTGTAATTTTCTTTACTTCAAAATTGGCAGGCAAATCTGAAATTGTGGCCATGCTAGCTTCCGGAGTTTCCTATAATCGTTTTTTAAGACCTTATCTTTTGGTCGCAGCTGTGTTAGGGGTATTTTCATTTATGTTAAATGCATGGGTTATTCCGCATAGTGATAAACTTAGAGTGAATTTTGAAAACCGATATATTAGAAATATAAATGATGAGTATAAAGAAAATATTGTAAGGCAAATAAAACCCGGAGTAGTAATGTCTTTGGGCAATTTTGATCGTATGGATAGCTCCGGTTACAATTTAAATATTGAATGGATTGAAAGTGGGAAAATAACCAAAAAGCTTACTGCGGAAAGGATAAATTGGTTTAATAAAAAAAGTAAATGGCGGTTATTTAAGTATCGTTACCGATATATACATGATGATGGAACTGAAAAATTAATAATGGGTGAATACTTGGATACACTTATCCCATTTAATCCTACCGATTTTTTCAGGCGTGATGACGATGTTCAATCCTTTAATATGAGTGAATTAAATACATACATTGAGTTGGAAAAAATGAGAGGAACGGGAAGGGCATTCTTTTATCAAACGGAAAAATACCGAAGATATGCCGCACCTTTTTCGCTCATGTTGCTCACTTTTATTGGGGTTTGTGTTTCAAGTTCCAAAAAACGTGGAGGAATCGGAGTAAATCTAGCCGTTGGATTATTCGTAAGTTTTGCCTACTTATTTTTTATCCAATGGTTTATATCGTATGGCTCCACCGGCAGTATGGCTCCAATTCTTTCCGTTTGGGTGCCAAATTTATTTTTTGTACCAATTGCCATATATTTTTATGTTACAGCTCAAAAATAGTTTACGGTTTAGTTTATTAATTGTTTTGGTTTTGATTGTAGTAAGTAAAAATGCTATTTCTCAAAATATTTTTACGGATAAAACCAATCAAAAAATTTGGGAAGCCAAAGACCGAAGTGATGTATTTTATACTAATTCCATTTTTAAAAGTGGAACCAAAGATCAAAAAATACTAGCCTTAAAAGGATTGGAAAGCTGGCAAGACAGCAGTTTAAGAGATCCATTATTAAAACTTGTAAAAAAAGGAAATACAGATGTAAAAATTGCAGCATTGGAAGCCATAGGCCAAAGCCGTGATTCGTTTTACATTCCTTATTTATTAAAGATAATAAACCATAAACGAAAAGCTAAACTAAAACCTGCCGCTTTGGTGGCTTTGGGCAAATGCATTACAAAATCAAAGGTTGGTAAATTGGAGCAAATTGAAAATGTAAATCAATTAGGTTTTGATGAGTGTATTTACAGGGCTATGCTTAAAGGGGTGAGTAGCCAAAGTCTGACAGATAAAATGGTGGAAAGATTGGGTAAAAATAATTCACCTTATGCCGATTGGTATATAGCAAGAACCCCATATTCCATTGTATTATCTGAAAATTTTAAAACTGCATTATATTATTTTTATGGTAGGCAGTATGATCCTATTTTTTCACTTCCCTTATTAACTATCTTCGGAAAAGTCAAAGTAGACCAAGAGGATTCATTTCAAATAAGAAAAATTTTCGATTCATTTTTTGTCAATAAGTTTAAACTGGATGATATATATCTTTATCTAAATTTAGTCTCAATATATAAGACCATTTCAATTAACAAATTAGATTTTAATTCTCAAATATTTAAGTTATCTTTTTTAAATTCTAAAATAGTTTATCCTTCTTTGGAACTAGCCCAAAGTGAATTAATTTCAAAAAATTGTAAGTCATTAAGTGAATATCCTAGCTTCACCTATAGCCCAGCAATTGTTAATATTTTGAAAAATAGCGACTGCAAAAATTTTAATATTAAACTCCCCATTACCAATACTATCTACGATAAAATTTGGAACCTGCAATTGCTAGAAAATAGTTATTACAATTATGCAGCAATAAGTACAATTTTGATGCAAACAGAGCAGCCTGCAGTTAAAAGTGCAGCTATGGAATCATTAATTAAATGTAGAAATTCCAAAGGGTTTCCTGATAATTTGATTAGTGATTTTAATGAAACAGTAGCCATATTAATAAAAGATGCCGACGAAGGAGCTTTGAGCATTATAGCCAATGCAATTTTAGAAAAACAAATTACATTAGAGCCTAATTATAAAGATTTATTAGTTGAAGCCCAAGCCAAACTGCAACTGCCCCAGGAAATGGAAGCCTATATTGATATTACAAAAGTGCTGGCCATGATTAATAAAACGGTTTATAAGAAACCTGAAACAGAATGGAACCATCCCATTAACTGGGAGTATGTAGTGAAAATTAAGACAGACCAAAAAATTAAAGTAACCACCAATAAGGGTGAGTTTATTATTCAAATGAACGTGAATGAAGCCCCGGGTTCTGTTTCTTCTATATTAAAACTGGTAGAGGATGGCTTTTATAATGGAAAATATTTTCATCGCATGGTTCCCAATTTTGTGGTGCAAGGAGGTTGCCCTCGTGGGGATGGATTTGGCGGAGTAAATTATACCGTCCGAAGTGAGTTTTCATCCTTAAAATATTCAACCGGGGCAGTTGGCCTAGCCTCATCAGGTCCTGATACCGAAAGCTGTCAATGGTTTGTTACCCATTGCCCAACACCTCATTTGGATGGACGATATACCATAATTGGTTATGTGATAGAAGGCATGGAAATTATTCATAAATTGGGAGTGGGTGACAGGATGATTAAAGTGGAGAGGATATAAAGTAAATGAAAAATTATATACCCTCAAAGAATTTGAAAATGTTAAAATGACCATTATCATAATGTGATTTCATAATATTTGTATATTTGTACTGAAATTGAAACGGATATCTGCCATATTGCTTCTTGTTTTTTTCTTGATTTCTAACTCAGGAATGGCAATTACCGTGCATTACTGCGGTGGCGAAATTTCATCCATTAAATTCTTTTCTACTGAAAAACAGAAATGTGATTGTGGTGAAAAAGCAATGAAATCAAGTTGCTGCAAAGACAAAACAACTATATTCAAAGCTAAAATTGATCAAGCTAAAATTAATCAATTTATTTTTAAATCTACTCATCTTCAAATTTATTTTAAACATGTTAATCAGAGTTTAGTGGCACCTAAAGTCAAACTAAACTATACTTTTTCTGATTTTTATCTTCCACCGCAGTTCAAACCCAAAGTTCCTATTTATCTCTTGGACAGGGTCTTTCTTATTTGAATTTTATAAATCTTTAGCCGCCTATTTCAGGATGGCTAATATTGTGCGAGCTATTGGCTTGGACGATTTCTTACATTTAGTATTTTAATAAAAAATAAACCGCTTTGAAAACTGCAAAGCATGGATTTAAAAATGGATAAAAAACAACGTTTAAAAATTATAGAAAAAGCTTCAAGGCAAGTGGGGCCAGGAGTTTTTTACTCAACAATTGTAGTTATTGCTTCGTTTTTACCTGTTTTTTTATTAACTGGTATTGAAGGGAAATTGTTTCATCCCCTCGCATGGACCAAAACGTTCATCCTAATTATAGACGCATTTTTAGCTATAACATTAGCCCCAGTTTTAATTTCTTTTTTACTTAAAGGGAATCTGAAACCTGAAAGTGCAAATCCTGTCACACGAATTTTGGAGAAAATTTATTCACCTATAATTTTATGGTGTTTACGATGGCGCAAAACAGTTCTTGGAATAAATATTATTGCTTTGATTATTGGTATTGCGATGATGTTTAGAATGGGTACAGAATTTATGCCACCTTTAGATGAGGGGTCCATTTTATTTATGCCAGTTACTTTGCCTGATGTTTCCAACTCCGAAGTAAAAAGAATCTTACAGGTTCAGGATAAAATTATAAAGTCGGTACCGGAGGTTCAAAATGTATTGGGAAAGGCTGGTAGAGCAAACACCGCAACGGATAATTCACCGATAAGTATGATTGAAACTATTATTTTATTAAAACCCCAATCAAAATGGCGGACCGATATAACTAAAGATGACATCCTTAATGAACTAAATGCTAAATTACAGATTCCGGGGGTTGTGAACGGTTTTACTCAACCCATCATCAACCGAATAAATATGCTTTCTACTGGAATAAGGACAGATGTGGGATTAAAAATTTACGGACAAAACCTAGATTCCATTTATGCCTTGGCTACCCGAATGAAAAATGAATTACAAGGGATTTATGGAATTAAAGATTTATATGTGGAACCGATAACGGGGGGCAGATACGTTGATATTACTATAAAGAAAGATGAGATTGGTAAATACGGTTTGAGTGTAGATGATGTAAATATGTATGTAGAAACGGCATTAGGAGGGATGAATCTTACAACTACAATTGAAGGGAGAGAACGTTTTACTGTGAATGCTCGATTTGCTCAAGATTATAGAAATAGTTTAGAAGCCATTAATCAAATTCCAGTGAAAACCATGAATTACGGTACTATTCCACTTTCAACAATAGCCTCCATATCTATTTCTGAAGGCCCACCTATGATAAATTCGGAAAATGCAATGTTACGAGGAACAATTTTATTTAATGTTCGCGACCGTGATTTAGGTAGCACTGTTGAGGAAGCACAGGCTAAATTAAATAAAATGTTTACTAAACTTCCAAAAGGGTATAATCTTGAATGGAGCGGACAATGGGAAAATCAAATTCGTGCCAACAAAACATTAAAGATGATTATGCCAATAGTGATTCTAATAATTTTTATGGTTCTATATTTTACCTATAAATCATTAAAAGAAGCATTACTTACAATGATAACTGTGCCATTCGCTTTAATTGGGGGTGTTTACATGGTGTATTTTTATGGTGTTAATTTATCTGTGGCAGTAGCCGTAGGATTTATAGCCTTATTTGGTGTGGCTGCGGAAACTGCAATGCTAATGATGATTTATTTGAATGAATACATGGAAAAATTGGTGTCCGATAAAGGAAATTCATCGCAAACCATTTCAAAAGAGGATTTGCGAAAATACATCATGGATGGAGCTGTTCAGCGTTTACGTCCTAAATTGATGACCGTTTCGGTTTCGCTTTTTGGTTTAGTCCCAATACTATGGTCAAAAGGGGCTGGCAGCGATGTAATGTTGCCAATAACGATACCATTAATTGGGGGTGTAATTACTTCTACAATTTATGTGTTATTAGTCACACCAGTAGTTTTTGAAATGGTAAAATTAAGAGAATTGAAAATACATGGTAAAATTTTATTGGCAGGAAATAATGAAGATATTTAAAAATATAAAATTGGTAATTGTCTTTTGCTTTTTACCTTTTGGAGTAATTTCTCAAGTGCTTCCCCTTGATTCTATTTTAAATAGGATTGAGAAAAATAATCCAATGCTTAAAATGTTTGATGAGCAAATAAGTGCTATTAGTAACTATTCGGAAGGCGCAAAAAGTTGGATGCCAACTACTTTTACTACTGGTCCTTGGCAAACGCCGTACAATGATTTTAGAAGAGGTATGTGGATGTTTTCAAGCCAACAAATGATACCTAACCCAACCAAACAAAAGGCTAATTATAATTTAATGCAGGGTATGTCATCTGTCGAAAAGCAAGGGAAAGGGTCTAGTAAAAATGGAATGTATACAATGGCAAAACAAAATTATTATGAATGGATTGTATTGAAAAAAAAATATGAGGTTTTAGTGCAAACCGATTCAATACTTCAGTATGTGTTAAAAGTAGCACGGGTAAGGTTTACCTATAACAAAGAGAAACTTAGCAATATTTATAAGGCGCAAGCTGATTTATTTGAATTGCGAAACATGCAAACTATGTTTCTAGCCGATATAAAAATGAAAAATACAGAGATTAATACTTTAATGAATTGTAATCAATCCTATGTATTTGAAATTGATACGACATTACAACCCAAAAATTATGAGGTACAATTAAACGACACCGCATTAATTACTTCTTCGCGAAGCGATATAAAACAATATGATGCTAGAATTGATTTGGTGAGACTTCAGCAGAAAGTAGAACAATCAAAACGATTGCCCGATTTTGGGTTTTCAATAACCCATATGCAAACTTATAGTGTAATGCCCATGCCAAAATTATATTCTGCAATGGCTATGATGGTTATTCCCATTGCACCTTTTGCCTCCAAAGAATATAAGGCAAATATCAAAGGATTGAACAATGAAGCCAATGCTTTAAGTTTTCAAAAAAAATCCCTTGTGAATGAAACTACTGGAATAGTAACATCCTTGCAAACTCAAATTCAATCCGCTAAGAATCAATTGGTAAATTATAAACAAAATATTATTCCCGCTTATATTAACAGTTATAGGGCAGCACTGCTCTCCTATGAACAAAATACTGAAGATTTATTTTTAGTGCTGGATGGAATAAAAATGTATAGTATGGCAAAAATGAATGAGCTGGATCGATTAAATACATTACTGAAATTACAAGTAAATTATGAAAGAGAAATGGAAATACGATAGGCAATGGTTAATGGTTAATGCCCAAGGGGTATTATACTTTTCACTAATTGTGCTTAGCTTGATGATTATTCCATCGTGCAAAAATATTAGTGAACCAGAACATCTTTCAACGGCAACGGGAGATTTAAACGGATTGGAACAGCCCGCTAATCAAACCGTTTTTAGTGAGGTAAAAACAATTTTACCAGTTCAAAAATCTATTTCTCCCGTAATAGAAGCAACTGGTGTTATAGCATACGATCCGAGTTTGCTTAATAATATTAGTGCCCGGTTTGACGGACGAATTGAAAAATTATATGTAAGGTATAATTTTGAAATTGTTTATAAAGGCCAACGTATTATGGATGTTTACAGCCCAGAAATTTTAACTGAACAGCAGAATCTGATTTTTTTGCTTAACAATCCAAGTCCTGATCAACTCCTTATAAAATCATCCAAACAAAAATTAATAGTGCTAGGGGTTACAAATGAACAACTTCGGCAAATTGAAATATTAAGGAAATTAATTAATCCTATGCCTGTTTACAGCCCATACAGCGGACATATTCATGATATAGGATTGTCCAATGGAGTAAAAAATTCTTTGCCATCCATGGGGAATGGCATGAGTTCAGGAAATAGAAATTTATCAAATTCTTCAACTCAGGGGCAAATTGAAAATATACCTTCTTCACAAACTTCGTCACTTTCAATCAGAGAAGGAATGTATATCGACAGAGGTCAGCCGATTTTTGCTGTTTATAATACCAATAAAATTTGGGCAGTATTAAATATTTTTCCTTTAGATGCTAAGTGCATCAAAGTTGGAGACAAAGTTTCATTAATATCCGAAACCAACCCAACAAATACAATAAATGCTGTTATCGGATATATTGAACCTGTTACAGGCCAAAATGCATCAGCAATTAAGGCAAGGGTGTATTTAGAAAATGAAGTAAAACCTAATTTGAAAATTGGCACGCTGGTGAATGCAAAAATTAATTCCAATGAAATATCTGGAATTTGGTTACCTCGAAAAGCAGTTCTAAATATTGGCCAAAAGCAAATTGTTTTTATAAAAACGAAAGTTGCTTTCCAAACTAAAAAAATCAGAACTGGGGTTGTCGCAGATTCATTTATTCAGATAATTCAAGGTTTAAACATTGAAGACCAAATTGCTGTTAATGCCCAATATATGGTAGATAGTGAAAGTTTTATAATCGCAAAAGAGGATGAATGAGGTAAATAAAATTATAAGAATAATAGGGAGGGGGGGCATTATTTGCTTTTTCTTCTTTTTAATATCGTGTAATAACATTGGTAACCATTTGCAAATGGCAAATGACAATGAATATTATACCTGTTCCATGGATCCGCAGGTTATAGAAAACAAGGAAGGTATTTGTCCTATTTGCCATATGGAACTTATAATGGTTAAGAAAAATAACATGAAAGTGGGACAAATTCAATTGAGTAAGCAACAAATAAAGTTAGCAAATATTACCTACGATACGTTGCGAGAACATATTATGGCAAAAGAAATTACGCTGACTGGCAAAGTGACAGTAGATCAAAATTTAACTGAGGCCATTAGTGCTAGAGTTTATGGCAGAATTGAAAAATTATTTGTAAAAAATATTGGGGACTATATAACTCAGGGCCAATTATTATATGAAATTTATAGTGAAGACTTAAATAATACACAGCAAGAGTATCTTATTTCATTGCAAAGCCATTCTCTAGGAAAGTTAATTGGAACCGCCTCAAAAAATAAATTACTGCTTTATGGAATGAGCGAATCACAGATAAATAAAATTAGAATCTCGAAAGAGGTTTTGCAAATTGTACCAGTATTCGCATCTAAAGGCGGGTTTGTAAGTGATATTTATATTGTAGAAGGGAATTATGTAAACCTCGGCACTAATCTTTTTCAATTAGCTTCTCTCAATTCGCTTTGGGTTGAAGCCCAGGTGTATTTGCCCTATTTGCAATATATAGAACAAGGGACCGAAGCTGATTTTTCTATTGAGTCTACTAGTGAAAAATTATTTAATGGTAAGGTTATTTTTATTGATCCACAAGTGCAGTCACCGGAAAGATATGTATTGGCAAGGTTTGAAGTTACGAATCCTTCTCAACAAATTTTACCAGGAATGCTTGCAAATATCTCTCTGCAAACGGAGAAGAAAACAACTTTGGCACTTCCAATTGATGCTATAATTCAAGATAGCAAAGGGGCAAATGTTTGGGTACGCAATAGTGATGGGATTTTTGAAAATAAAATGGTAAAACTTGGAAGGCAGAATAGTCAAATGGTTGAAATAATATCAGGTATTACAGCTGGGGAAGTAATAGTAGTTACGGGAGCTTACTTGCTAAATAGTGAGTATGTTTTTAAACGAGGCGCAAATCCGATGGAAGGAATGAAAATTTAAATAATAGTTGGCAAAATCAATAGAATTAGATAAAAGGGATAACCATATTAATTCAAATGAAATGGGACATTGTCTAAAAAAAAATGGATTTGACAGAAATAAAAAACAATAAATATAATTGTATTAGGCAATCATAACATGGTAGAAAAACTAATTTCATTTTCACTTCGCAATCGGATAGTTGTACTACTAGTTGCCATCTGCTTATTAGGCTGGGGCCTCTATGAAGTAAAAAATAATCCGGTGGATGCCATTCCCGATTTATCTGAAAATCAAGTAATTGTTTTTACCGAATGGATGGGGCGAAGTCCACAGGTAATTGAAGATCAAATTACATATCCTCTAGTTTCAAATCTCCAAGGTGTACCAAAATTAAAAAATATTAGAGGTGCGTCAATGTTTGGTATGAGTTTCGTTTATCTTGTGTTTGAAGATAATGTAGACATTTATTGGGCTAGAACACGGGTAGCTGAAAGGTTAAACTTTGCACAGAAACTCTTGCCATATGGTATATCGCCAACACTTGGCCCAGACGGAACGGGAGTAGGGCATGTTTTTTGGTATTCTTTGGATGCAAAAGGCTATGACCTTGGTGAACAACGTGCATTGCAAGATTGGTATATAAAATTTGCGTTGCAAACTGTTCCAGGTGTAAGTGAAGTTGCATCTTTTGGGGGATTTCAAAAACAATACCAAGCCATTATTGATCCTATAAAATTGAATTATTATAATCTATCGATGATGGATGTATTAAAGGCTGTGAAATCAAATAATAATGATGTTGGCGGACGGAAATTTGAAATGAGTGATAAATCTTACATTGTGAGAGGTCTGGGATACATAAAATCGATGAGTGAAATTGAAAATATTACTATAAGCACTTCTAATAATGTTCCCATAAGAATTAAGGATGTTGGCTCTGTTCAGATGGGAGGAGACATTCGGTATGGAATTTTTGATGAGAATGGTGAAGGTGAAAAAGTGGGAGGGATAGTGGTAATGCGCTATGGCGAAAATGCAGACGCCGTAATTAAAAATGTGAAATTAAAAATGCTAGAAGTGCAAAAGGGATTGCCTGAAGGAGTGAAATTTAAAATTGATTATGACCGAAGTGGATTGATTGAGGAGGCCATCGGTTCAATAAAAGGCACTTTACTCGAGGTGTTTATAAGTGTATCTATGGTTATTTTAATTTTCCTTTTCCATTGGCGAAGCGCATTAATAATACTAATACAAATTCCGATTGCCGTTGCATCTGCTTTTATTTTATTAAATGCATTTGGGTTTTCGTCTAACATAATGTCGCTAACAGGAATTGCTTTGGCCATAAGCGTAATTGTAGACGATGGAATTGTTATGGTCGAAAATTCATACCGGCATCTTAGCGAAGTTCAGTTCAAAGAATAGTTTAATTGTAATACTTTAAAATTCAATCTTAGGGAACCATCCCTCTAGAATTTTTTTAATAACTTTGTACATCAAATGAATTTTTATAAACCCACATTATTTTTTTTTAGCTTTTCACTAATTGGACTTTTTCTTTTAAATCTTAGAGCACCACAAACCCATAAATTGATCCAAAATCCTGGCTGGGAGGAACAATACAATGAAATGAAAAATCTTGTGGATGGGTTAAATTATTATGGCCTTCGTAATAGCTGGGCACGGCGAGATGCTTTGAACAAGAAAAGCTCAGATGCTTTAAATTTTATAACGGAAATGGGCCCCAATAATGTAGCCGGTAGAGTAAGAGCACTATTAATTGATGCGGCTGATAGTACCCATATTTTTGCAGGAGGAGTTTCAGGAGGATTGTGGGTAAGCAATAATGGTGGACAAACGTGGGCTACAGTTAATGATCAAAACCTATCAATGGCTGTTACTTGTATTACTCAAAATCCATTTAACCCAAATGAAATTTATTATGGTACCGGAGAACAAATGAATAATACTATAGGATTAGATGGGGCGGGAATTTTTAAGTCCACTGATGGCGGGAAGACATTTTCTCAATTGCCTGCTACTGCTTCATTAAGTTCTTTTGCAGCTATTTGGGATATTGAATTTTCAAAAACTGACAGTTCAACTTTTTATGTAGGTGTGGCCAACGGTGGTCTTTTTAGAACTACTGACAACGGAGCAACTTTTAAAGCAACTTATCAATCTTCAAAAGCAATTCAGGAAATTGTTACTTATAAGGATTCCACAATTTGGTTTGGCTTGGAAGCTTACGGATTAATTAAAGCTACTGAAGACAGCATTATGAAATTTACACGTTTAAGCAATGGAATACCCACAAGTGGCATTGGTCGTATCAGTATGAATTACTGTAAACGATTTCCAAACGTAGCGTATTGTCAGATGTTAAATACCTCTGGTAATGCATTAACCGGTATTTATAAAACATCTAATCATGGATTGAGCTGGAAAAAAATAACCTCACCTTCAAGTAATGTTTATTCTTGGGCATGGTATTGTTTAAATACGAATATAAGTTCAATTGATACCAATTTTGTATTGGCAATTTCGGTTAAAAGTATGGCTTCCACTGATGGGGGAGCCAACTGGACAGAGATGAGTAGCGGTCATTCTGATTTTCACACCAGTTTTTTCTATTCTTCTGGCAGAAATTTTTTAATTGGAAGTGATGGTGGGGTTTATTTAATGAATAATAAAACGGCATTTTCATTCAATATTTCTTTAAATCAAGGTTTAAATATTACCCAATTTTATACCGGAAATTATAATCCATTAAACCGGTTTGAATTTATAGGTGGCTCGCAAGATAATGGAACTTATTATTCTGATGGGATAATTGAATCACATGTATTGGGAGGAGATGGTGCTTATTGCTCGTTTTCTTCCACAGCACCCTATTATACGTATGCTTCTTCTCAAAATGGAGAAATACGTAGAATGGATCAATTTTTTAATAATGAGGTTAATATAAAACCTGTTGGCAATTATTCTTATTATTTTATTAATCCATTTGTGGTTAATCCTTTGGATGGCAATCAGGTTTATATTTTATCTAAAACAAAAATATTAGCTTCAAATAATGCTGGAAATAGCTGGAAAGAATTGACCGCTTCACTTAATAAAACAGTGTTATCGCTGGGAATTAGCTATGAAAAAGACCCTACCATATATTTTGGAGGTGGTGGAAGTGCCTTATATAAATGTTCAAACGCATATACTCTTTCATTAAACGAAGTTGATTTAACAGCCACTGCACCAATATTGGCTAAAGGTTCGGTTATCAATTGCATTAAAGTAAATCATACCAATCCTAATACTATTTATATTTCCATGTCGGATATTAATGCAAAACCAAGAGTTTGGAAATTGAATAGTGTTGAATCCAATAATCCGACCTGGATTAATATTAGTGGCAATTTGCCCGCATCATTACCTGTTAATAACGTAGAGGTAAATCCACAGGATAGCAATGTGATAGTGGCAGGAACTGATTTTGGAATGTATACTACCACAGATGGCGGCATTAATTGGTATAAAGAAACGGCAGTACCTAATGTTCCTATTTATAAAATAGTGACGCAACCCAACTCCGGCGTTATCTATATATTTACCCATGGCCGTGGAGTTTTTAGGTCTCAATTTAAAAATTATTTGCCTACCGGAAGCATTGGGAAAAATACTATTAGTGCACCAAAGGTTGCCTTTAATAATCCGATAGAAACTTATTTAAACCTTACTTTGGGAGATGATAATAAATCGTTGAATGCTACCGTTCAGCTTTATAATTCTTTAGGTAATTTGGTTTTTGGAAATAGTATTGGTTCAAAATCTTCACTTGATATATCCCATATTTCAAACGGAATTTACATGATGCAGCTCACCATCAATAATTCCGTTTATAACTATAAGATTCTTAAATTATAGTGTTGTAAACTATTTATAATCCTTTCTCAAAATTTTATAAGCATTGTAGTTAAATTTGAAGTCAACCCAAACAAATAAAGGTTGAATTTATATAGAATCCTATGCTACAGAAAAACAGTTTTGCTGTTAAATTAATCGCACTAATAATTATATTTAGCTGTATTTACTTTATTGAAATTAATATTTATAAGGTTTCAATAAATGATAATTCAACACTGATGAGTATAGTTATTCAGTTTATAAATGTTTGGGTTATAATTTTATTCGGGTACTTCTTTTTCAAAATATTCAAGTACTTTAGGCTCCCAAAAGTATACTATAAACTAAAGCAATTTGAGAGAGAAAATTATTTTAAAAACCTAGGGGTTGAAAGATTTAGGCACATTTTAGTTCATTCTTTTTTTTAACATTTAAATCAACGCGTTTACCTAAAGGGGCGTGGAGGAGAGTATGTAAAAGTGTTTTACGAAGAAACCAAACGGTCGGAAACATCTCATTTATTTACTTTAATCATCACGATTTTTGTGCAATTTCAATATCTCTTAAATGGCAAGTACCTCGATTTTATTAGCTTGTCAATTTTCTCAATTCTTTTTAATCTGTATCCAATTTTACTTCAGCGTAAAAGCAGATTTGTTGCAGAATCAAAATTTAAAGATTTATTCGTATCATAGATAATATCTTATTTTGTTGTCTTGGTGCCCATCAGTTTTCCAAGTTTTTCATATTCAATATCATTGGGTTCCCATAATTCTATTTTGTTGCCTTCAATGTCCATGATGTGCACAAACTTCCCGTATTCCGCAGTTTCAATGGTATCATTAATGGTTACCCCATTGTTTTTTAGCTGCACCATAAGTTTTTCCATGTTTTCTACCCGGTAATTAATCATAAAATCTTTGGTGGAAGGCTCAAAATATTTGGTTTTTTCATTGAACGGACTCCATTGGGTAAACCCTTTTTTGGTGGTGTCGGCTCCTTGTCGCCATTCAAAAACCGCCCCATACTGATTGGTAATAAGACCCAGATTGGTGGCATACCATTCCCGCATTTTTTTAGGATCTTTGCACTTAAAAAATATGCCACCTATACCGGTTGCTTTTTTTAGGATTGGCTCATTATTACTGTTTTTTGTGAGTATGGAACTAAAAGCAAAGCCAAGGCTGAATGTGATAACGAATGCAAGAATTAGTGAGAGAGTTTTTTTCATTGGGATTAAAGTTTTTGGTTAATAGAATTATTCTATTGTTCAACAAAAAAGTCTTCGTCAAGTTGTTTAACTTCATAAACTGATTTTATCTGAACTCCAACATTAAATTCATGCATTAAATCAACTAATTTAATTCCATCAATGAGAATGATTTTATGATGAGCGTCTTTTGCCTTTTCTATAGCACCTTTATCAAATAATGATGTTGTTACAAACACACCTTTATTCGTATCACCGCTCATGGCACCAATAAAATTCCTTATATCTTTTTCTCGAACTTTATTTTCTGTAAATCTTTTGGCTTGAATGTAAATTTTATCTAATCCTAATTTGTCTTCATTTATTATTCCATCTATTCCCCCATCTGCCGATTTTGATGTTTCCACAAAATCCCCATAACCCATTTTTTTTAGTAGAATTAAAATTACTTTTTCAAAATAATAAGGGTCGATATTGTTTAGTTTTTCTAATAAATCATTTTTGACCTCGATTTCAATTTGCGAAAATCCTGAATCAATTAAATCTTGAGGTGAAGCATTTTGAATTTCCTTTAAATCCTTAATTTCTGTTTTCTTTTTTGTGTTTTCTTCAGTATAAAAATTTAAAATATTTGAGTCATCTTCCACTTCTCTTAAAGTTAGCCTAGACTTATGATTTAAACCTTTTTCAGAGATTTTAACAAGCCCTCTTTCTGGATATACGATATATCCTCCTTTCTTAAGGTAAGATTTACCCCAGGCAATTCTATTATTTATTAGATTTTCACCAGATTTTGTCTTTTCGTTTAACAATTCATTCGACAAATGCGAGTAATATTTCTCAATAACTAATCTTTGTAATTCTCTTGAATGAATCGTTTCTCCATTACTTAATACTTCCAAAATTGGATTAAAGGTTTCATGAAATTTCGGTATTTCTAAATTTTTCATTTTGTTTATCTTTAAAATTAAGTCTAATATTTTGCCTAAATAAATGTTCGATATTTTACAAACTTCCCGTTCAATTCTTCCACTTTAATAATATCAGTACTTGCATATAATTCAGAAATATCAATCAAATAGCTTTAGCAAAAGTATTGATTAATCGTTCTATTTTAATATTTATGTAACCTGAACCATATCATATCTGTCCAACCCCGGGGCGTAAGTATCCTTCTGGATTTTAGTTACTTTAAACCCAATTTTTTCAAAAAAAGGAAAGGAGTGCTGGGTGGTGTCAAGCGCAATGCTTATTTCTGGATTTATCAATCGTATTTGATTTATACGGTATTCCAAAAACGCACGACCTATTCCTTTTTTATGAAACCTGTTTTCAACCATTCCCCAGGCCATACGGGCTTCTGCATTACTTTTTGGGATATAGAAACCACCACATCCTACTATTTGTTTATCCAGTTCTACCACATAATAATATTCTGATTCGTTGGATTTATAAGCAATTTGGGTATTGTCTTTGGCCGTTAACCAATTTTCAAAATCTCCTAACTCGTGTGGCGCAAAAAAATTGGGCATATTGCTTTTGAAAATTTCGATGCAGGGTTGGCGGTCGGCAGGGGTGTAAGGGCGGATGAGCATTGTTGACGAATATTGAAAACAAAAGTATGTAATCCTTCATTCTAATAATAAATTATCATTTAGCTTCGATAGGAGAATTGTTTTTTAAATCAACTTTTGTAAATTTATCACATGCTTTTAAAATTAGAGAACACAAATAAAGAAAATGTGATGAAATTGATTGATTTTGCTAATAAATTAAATCTTAATTTGTCAATTATTGATGATACGAGTAACACTGCTTCATTACCTGGCAAACCATTATCGGACTTGCAACTTAAAAGCATGATTGAGTCAAGCCGGCAAAGTGGGACAATTTCTATGAAAGATGCCCATCACTTTATCCGAAATAATTTTAATGCAGATTAACTATACTATGGATGCTTTCACTTCATTAATAAATGTTGTGAATTTTATAGAATCAAAAAATACAATTTACGCGGAATATCCAGTTGGCAAGGTTTGAGGATTTTTTGGTAAACTCGTTTTTAAGTCCATTGTCTTTTAAATTTTGCAATAACCAATTGTTTAATAAGCTTGAATTACGTTGTCTGAATTTTAATGACTGGGTAATTGCATTTACCGTTCATGATGAAGGTGTTACAATAGAGGCTATTTTGCATAGTTCGCGAATAGCAGATTAGTTATTTAGGATTCGAAATTGCATTTCATTTCCAAATTTCCAAATCTCCAAATCTCCAAATTTCCAATACAATTTCTTATTTTCGCCCTGCCATGAAAAGGCTTACACTTTTAACACTATTATTAATCACCGCCACATTTATGCAGGGAGAAGTTATTTACAAGGTTTCGTTTCCAAAGCCGGAAAGTCATTATGTTGAAGTAGAAATGGAAATTGAAAAACCTTCCGGAACATTTACCGATTTTATTATGCCGGTATGGACTCCGGGCTCCTATAAGGTTCGTGAGTTTGCAAGAAATGTTGAGTTATTTGAAGCAAATTCTGATAACAAAAAACTGAGCGTTGAAAAAACAAACAAATATACTTGGCATGTAAATTTTAATAAAGGAATATCAAAACTTACAGTTTCCTATAAAGTTTATGCATTTGAGCAAGGCGTTAGAACCAGTTATGTAGATCAGTTTTGTGCTTTTCTTCATGGGGTTTCGGTATTTATGTATGCCGAAGGTTATCAAAACCAAAAGTGTAAAATAAGTTTTGACAAACCTGACTCATGGAAAAATATAACTGTGGCATTGCCAGCATTAGCCAGTAATACATTTATGGCCGATAACTACGATTTATTAGCCGATAGCCCTTTTGCATTAGGCAATCATGAACTTATAAATTTTGAAGTAGCTGGAGTAAAACACCGCGTGGCTATGCTTGGCGAAGGTAATTACGATGTTGGAAAAATTAAAGCCGACTTTACCAAAATAATTGAAAAAGAAGTAGCCATGATGGTAGAACATCCATCGCCTGAGTATGTTATTTTTATCCAAAATGTGGAATCGGGTGGGGGAGGATTGGAACATTTGAATAGCCAAACTTCGGTGATTCAACGCTGGGCTTATAGCAACGAAGCAAAATATAAAAGCTTTTTAGGACTCATAGCTCATGAATATTTTCACCTTTGGAATGTGAAACGGATTCGTCCCATTGAGTTGGGGCCATTTGATTACACCAAAGAAAACTATACCAATATGCTTTGGATAATGGAAGGAATTACATCCTACTTTGATGATTTATTTTTAAAGCGTTGTGAAATTTATAAAGATGAAGAATATTTGGCAATAGTAGCTACTGCCATAACCAAAATGGAAAATTTGCCGGGAGCAAAAGTTCAAACTTTGGCAGCAAGTAGTTTTGATGCTTGGATAAAATTTTATTTGCCCGATGAAAACAGTGATAACAGCACCATAAGTTATTATCAAAAAGGAATGTTGGCTTCCATGATTATTGATTTGGAAATAATAAAACGCACGAATGGCAAAAAGAAAATGGACGATGTGATGCGATTGCTTTATACTGATTTTTATAAAACCAAAAAGAGAGGATTTACTGAAGATGAATTTGCTAAAGCATTGGAAACAGTAGCCGGTTCTTCATTCACGGAGTTATTACAAACTATGGTTTATACGACAAGTCCTATTGATTATGGTAAATATTTGGAATATGTGGGTGTGGAACTTAAAAATCAACCTTCGAGCAAAATGCCTTTGGGAATAAATACAAAATTGGAAAATGGTAAAACCGTTGTAAAATTTGTTGAAGTAAATCGCCCGGCAAGCAAAGCAGGACTTAGTGTGAACGATGAAATAATAGCAATTAACGGATACCGTGTAAATGGTGATATTGATGAATTTACTTCAAGATTAAAGGAAGGAATAGAAGCCGAAATGATTATTAGCAGAATGGGAAAATTACTAACTTTAAAGGTGGTTCCGGAAAAAGATCCGACGGTGAATTATAAGTTGGTGAAAATGGAAAATGTGACGGAAGAGCAAAAGGTGCTTTATGATTTTTGGATCAAATAATTTGGAGATTTGAAAATGACACATTTTGAAAATTGAGGACAAAATTTTGCAGGAGTCGCTGTCCCTCTTTGAAGGGGGGTAGGGGGATGAATTTAGTTATAAATGCAATTTAAAAATAAATGAAACTCTCAGGAAATATAAGAAAAATGAAATCAGCTTTGGCAGATGTGGTGCAATACCAACTGCCTCTGTATGATATTTTATCCCCTAATCATTACATTCCATTAAATGAACTGGTAGGTCAAAAGATACGTATTACATTTGAAAGTGCTATCCATTGTGTGATATCCGGAAAAAAGATAAATAAAACGTTTGGTGATGGAATGAGTTATGATGCTTTTATGAATTCGCCAGAGGCCTCACCTAGTATTATTAGGCCTGAACTGAGCCGCATTCATGAAGGCGTTGCATTGCGTGATTATGAATGGGAAATGGAACACCATATGCAGCCGCATTACGCATATTTAAGTAATACAAGTGGATTGAAAATTGGAGTAACTAGGACTACTCAAGTTCCAACCCGCTGGATTGATCAGGGCGCTTCGCAAGCCATAGTTTTGGCCAAAACACCATACAGACAAGCCGCAGGACTAATTGAAATGGCATTAAAAAATCATTTAGCCGATAAAACCAATTGGCAAAAAATGTTAAAATCGGATGGCGATCCATTTGATTTAATAAATGAAAGAAACCATTTTGCCAACTTTCTTCCTGAAGAATTAAAACAATGGTTGATTACTGATTCTGAAGAAATAAGCATAAAATATCCAATCCTAGGTTATCCTGAAAAAGTAAAAAGTTTGAAATTGGATACGAACCCTGAAATCGAAGGAACGCTAACGGGAATAAAAGGGCAATATTGGATGATTGATAACAGTTTTGTATTTAACATCCGAAGTCATTCAGGCTATAGAATTTCGTTAGAGTATTAAAAATATTATTCAAACATAATTTTAGGTCTGTATTTCCAAGTAGCCACTAAAATAGCGGCTGCAATAAATGCCAATGTCGCTGCCATATAAAAAGCAATAGGAATATTTGATAATTTATTTTTGTATAGTTCTGCGGAAATAAATGAACCAATACCAACGCCAATCTCAAGGGAAATAAATAATGTGGAAATAGCCCGACCTTTATTCTTAGGGTTTCCCCAATCAGCTACCCACGCAAAAATTGTAGGATTATTCATTCCGTTGGCTAACCCAACAATAAAAGTCCCAATATATAAGTGATTTAAATCTTTGGCATTTGCCATGATTAAAAGACCTGTTGTTAAAGTTGATAAGCCGAAAAGCATTGCGGTTTTACGACCAAAACGGTCAGAGAATTTACCGGCGATAACCCTTATTAAAATGGAGGATAAAGTCATTATCATCAAAATTATTCCTTTGTTAGAGGCCTTGAGCTGTTCTGCTAAATCAAAGCCAACTGTTAGAATTGTTCCAAAGGAAAATACCATTAAAAACATTATAACTGCTGGAAGCCAAACCCTTTTTTCTGCTAAATCTTGCTTGTGAAGATTTAATAATTTTAATTTAAATGGCTGTTTATTTATTAATGTTTCATTGATTTTCCAAAAAGTTAGTGCGGAGCCTGAAGCCAATACTGAGGCTGTAAGAAACATGTAATTAATTCCATAGGATTTGGTTATATAGCTGCCAAGCAGCGGTGCCAATCCAGCACCAAAATTATTCATCAACCCAAAAAATCCCATTGCTTCGCCTCTTTTTTCGCTGGGAACAATATCGCTGATATATGCAGTAGCGCCTGTTGAATTAAATCCAACGGTTAAACCATGTATGAGTCGGAGTATTAAAAATCCTAAAATGGTAGGCGCTAAAATATATAATGAGTTAGTAATTATTGCTATAATTGTACCAAATAGAATTACTGGGATACGCCCGACAGTATCAGCCAGTCGGCCGCTGAATGGTCTAGAAATGCAAGCGGTAAGAGTAAATAATCCTATAATTGCTCCTTTATAGTCTTTACCTCCCATTGAATCAAGATAATCTGGTAATTCAGGAAGAATCATATTCATACTTCCAAAAAACAATAACGAACCGAATGTTAATTTGAAGAATAGCGGGGTGTAAAGTGTATTATTCAATGTATAAAAAAAGCACCCTTAGGTGCTTTATGTTTTTTAATTCAGATTTTCCTTTACATATGATTTGCCATCCCAATAGCCGAGGTAATCACTCCCTTGTGAACTTCTTCTTAGTAAAAACATGGCCTCACTTTTTGAATCTCTGCTAACCAATACATTGCTCACTGTTCCTAAATGTGGGTTTTTAACAACTACATTAACATAATATGCTTTTTTCTTTTCAACCGGCTTAGTTGAAGGCCTCCCTACTTTTCCTTTTTCGTCAATAACTTTTGCCATAATATTTATAATATTCTTAATTTAATTTATTCTAATTTAATCAGTTCAAACCTAAAATTATAACGTTCTGAAAGCAAAATTGTTGCCAACTAGTTATTCAGAACTTATTCACACTTTATTTATGACTTATTTGTGATGGTATTTCTCATTTTTAAGGATCGTAAATGATCTATAAAGTTGTTCCATGAAAATTAAACGAACCATCTGGTGCGAAAAAGTCATAAGTGAAAGTGCTATTTTGTCATTGCAATGGTTTAGTAAATAATCTGATATCCCAAATGCTCCTCCGACCACAAAAATGAGGTGTTTTGTTCCTGAAACCATTTTTTTTTCGATAAAGGTAGAAAAATCTTCTGATGAATATTCCTTGCCGTTTTCGTCCAAGCATATAACGAAGGAGTCTTTATCTAAATATTTTTCAATTTCTGTTAGTTCTGCTTCTTTTAATTTTTCAATTGGAATATTTCCTTTGTTTTTTATATCGGGTATCTCAATAAATTCAAAACTGGTATAATGAGTCAATCGGTTTTGATATTCTTTAATACCTTTTATTAACCAATCTCCATTTGTTTTACCAATCGTAATAAGTTTTACTTTCAATAAAATTATTTATTAAGAATGTTCATTATTTCTTTTAGGCTTGGGCTTAATATGATTTCAATTCTTCTGTTTTTTGCTCTAGCCTCTTTTGAATCTGTAGCATCCACTGGAAAATTTTCTCCTCTGCCGGCAGGTATTATTTTTTTAGTATCAATTTTCCCTTCTTTTGTCATAATCCTTGTAATCGCAGTGGCCCTTAAAACACTCAAATCCCAATTATCCTCAAATCGTGCAGTTTTTATTGGCACATTGTCGGTATGTCCTTCAATCAAAATATCAAATTCAGTATTATTTTTTAAAGCCTCACATAGTTTTAATAAAGCTTTTTTACCAATGGGGTCTACATCAACTTTGCCCGATTGAAAAAGTAACTTCTCATCTACAGAAACATAAACTTTACCATCCTTTGAAGTTACGTTTAATCCACTTTCTTTATATCCTAGTAAAGCATTTGTGAGTGTTTCTTTAAGTTTATTGACACTTTCATCTTTTTGTTTTATGAGTGCCTCCAGTTCCTTTACTTTTCCCTCACGTTCTTTTAAGCTTTTTTCTATTTTAGAAAAATCTTCATTTAGTTTTTTGGCTTCTTCTTCCTTTTTAATCAAATTAGCTTCCTTTTCATTTAGTTCTAATTCTTTTTTAACTAGTTTGCTTTCTAGCTCACGTAAACTTGTCTTTAATTCATCCTTGGTTAGTGATTCACTCGCCAACCTTTTTTCATACGTTAAAGTAAGTTCATCGTAAGATTTTTTTACGCGATTATATAAAGCTTCCATCTCAGTATAATTAGATGATAGTTTTGAAAATTCCTCCTTGGTTTTTTCTAATTCAGATTTTAATTTTAATATATTTTTTTCATATTCTAAATTAATAGAGTCACTAGCTTTTTTGTCAACTATTAAATTATTATATTTTGTTTCCATTTCGGCAAATTTGCGCTGAGGAACACATGAATAGAAGGTAATGATTGTTAAAAAAAATAAGGTAAGTCTTTGTATTTTTAACATAATAATATTTTTTTATTAAAGTTTAATTTCTTCGTCATGGTCATCAAAAATATGAAATTCTCCATAATGAAGTGATGGATCGGCAACAATATTTACATTTATTTTAAAATTAGTTCTCCATTTAAATCGTTTTGAAATTATTCCTTTTTTAAAATAAGCAGCGATAAAGGGATGAGTTACGATTTTTACATTTTTAAAATTGAGACTATGTGCTAGATATTTAACAGTAGCTTCAATATCATCTTCGATATTTTGAGATGAGGTTACATCTCCAGTACCCTTGCACATTGGGCAATTTTCTTCCGTAATTATATTTGTTTCAGGTCTCACTCTTTCTCGAGTAAGTTGAACTAAGCAAAATTTGCTCATTGGTAAAATATTATGACTAGCCTTGTCGGATTTCATAGCATCTTGAAGCTCATTTAATATTTGTTTTTTATGATTACTCTCTTTAGTATCAATAAAATCAATCACAATAATGCCTCCCATATCGCGCAATTTTACTTGCCTAGCTATTTCCTTGGCAGCTTCTAGGTTTACCAGTAAGGCATTTTCTTCTTGACTGTTTTCCTTATTGTGATTGGATCCACTATTGACGTCTATCACGTGCAATGCTTCGGTATGCTCAATAACTAAATAAGCGCCACCCGAGAAGGAAACGGTTTTGCCAAAACTGGTTTTTAGCTGTTTATTTATTCCATAATGTTCAAATAGGGATACTTGCCCCTTATGGAGTCTAAGAGATTTCGCAGCATTTGATTGCGAATTTTCAAGATATTTTTCAAGTTGTTTGAAGTTTTCAGGATCATTCGTATAAATACCTGAGAGATCCATTGATAGATAATCTCTAACGATGGAAATTGCAAATGAAGGTTCACCCAAAACTTTATCTCCTTGCTTAGCATGTTTTAAAAGATTAACCATGCTGTTCCAACGGATCAATAGCTCTTCAAGATCTTTTTTTAGTACATCTTCTCCTACATTTTTTGCTGCGGTTCTAATTACAACTCCAAAATTTTCAGGTTTTAAATCGTGAACTATAGCCTTTAATCTATTTCTTTCAGCACGTTCAATTATTTTTTTAGAAATATTTACATGATGGTAGAATGGAATTAAAATACAGTAAGATCCCGCTACCGTAATTTCTGCAGTAGCACGAGGGCCCTTGGATGAAATGGGTTCCTTTAAAATCTGGACAAGAATTTGTTGGTTACGTTTAAGTACTTCCGAAACGTTTCCGGTTTTTAATGTTTCAGGTTCAAATTGAAACTTTTGTAAACCGTTGCCGGTCAAACCACCTTGTAAACCTGTTCTTGAAAATTTCGAAAAAGACTTGATATTTGGTCCTAAGTCTGAATAATGAACAAATGCGTCCTTATCCAATCCTATATTAACAAATGCAGCATTATTTCCAGGAAGGATTTTCCTGACTGTACCTACAAAAATATCACCAACGACAATGTTTTTACCTTTTTTTTCTTGGTAAAATTCATTAAGTCGCTTGTCTTGTAAAAAGGCAATTTTTTCATCCTGCGGCGTTACTTCAATATAAAGTTCGTTAGCCACTAATTTGAATTAAAAATTACTTTTTCTTATGTCTATTTTTTCTTAGACGTTTTTTACGCTTGTGAGTAGCAATCTTGTGACGTTTTCTTTTCTTTCCGCTTGGCATAAATATTTTTTACTTAATTTGTTGAGTTTCTAATTTTAATAATATCTCAGCATATTGCTGATTTTCGGGCTGCAAATGTAATAATTTTTTCACACGTTTTTCTGCTTTTTTGAATTGACCACTTTGTAAGTCTAAAATCATTAGATGATGTTGTGCATCAACATAGTTTGAATCTATACTTTCAACTTGTTTTAAAATACCAACTCCTTCCATTATTGCTCCTCCAAAATATACTATTGCTATTCCTTTTGATGTAAGTGCAGCTAAATTTTTAGGGTCTGTTTTTAAAATTCTGTCACAGGCTCTAATTGAATAAACACTGTATGTAGTTTTGTCCGCTAGTGAATCGGGATCGTGCGTTCCAGATTCAAAAAATAAGCTTGCAGACTGCTGTAGAAAAGCATTATTATTTTCATTTATACCTTGTAGATAAAGCGCATAAGCAGAATAAACATCTACCGGTATTTTGGTGCCAAAGTTTTGTAAGGCTTTAATATTAGCAGGATTTAATGAATCCTTTTTAAGATTATTTATTAGTGTATTTAATTCCTTGTCAGTTCCAGAAAATCGTTGTAGTAGTGCAATAATATCAATCTTCCCGCTGGTTTCATTTTGGGCTGCTATGGGTTTATCATACTTCGCTGTATTGAAATTTAAGCCAAACCAAGTTATGGCACCTAACAATACGGCAATTACCAATGAAAGTGCTAGTTGACGTTTAGAATTTTTACTTAAAAACAATTGGAATTTCCTAATTATGCTGAGGCTGCTTTACTTTTAACCTTCTCGCTTTTCTTGATTTTTTCAACAAAAACTTTAGCAGGTTTAAATTTTGGTATAAAATGCTCAGGTATTGTAAGTTGAGTATTTTTGGAGATATTTCGTGCTACTTTAGTTGCTCGTTTTTTTAGAATAAAGCTGCCAAAACCTCTGAAATATACATTTTCACCATCGTTCATAGCGTTTTTAATTACTTTAAAAAAGCTTTCTACAGTTTCTTGAACCGCGATTTTTTCTATTCCGGTTTTTTCTGTTATCTCATTGATTACATCTGCTTTGGTCATATCTTTTTCTTTTTTTAATAGGGGTGCAAACCAAATATAAAAATTACTAATAAACAAGCCATAATGATTAAGTTTAGATATTATTTTAAAACATTTTTAAGTAATAGTTAAACACAATCTATTTTAAATATAACTACTGTAAAATATTTAAAATAGATTGCAACTTATTATAATCAAAATAAGTCTATAAAGTATAATCAAATTTAAGATGAAAAAACTCTACACAATTATTTTTCAAATTTTGGTATTTCTTTTTATAGCAAGCATGCCTTTGGAAAAGGCATACGCTGCTAAGTGTAATTGGAAAAATTTGAAAGCAGGTTACTATTTTTGGGATAGTTGTAATACCAGTAAATCGGGTACTTCGGTTAATGGCTATATTTCTTTTAGCAGTAAAAGTTGTTTAAAATACCAATGGACTATAAATAGTGCCAACGCTGGAACCGGATATGTAATGCATTATGCCATTACAAAAAATGGTACTTATAATGTGTGTGTAAAGGTTACTGATACCTGCAATAATTGTGATACAACCTATTGCAGCACAAGAACGATAACCTGTATTAAAAATAGCTGTAATTTTAGTGCAGGATATGCTTTTTGGGATAGTTGCAATGCCACAAAGAAAAGATACTCGCTTAATGCCTATATTTCATTTAGTAGTAAAAGTTGTTTAAAATATCAGTGGACTGTAAACAGTGCATCGGCAGGAACTGGATATGTAATGAATTATCCAATTACCCAAAACGGTACATATTCAGTTTGTGTAAAAGTTAGTGACACTTGCAATAATTGTGATACCACTTATTGTAGTACACGAACAATCACGTGTATTAAAAATGCCTGTAATTGGAATGGTCAAAAAATGGGTTCTTACTTTTGGGATAGCTGCACTGGAAAGAAAAATAAATATTCTGTAAATGCTTACATTTCATTTGGTAGCAAAAGTTGTCTAAAATATCAATGGACAGTTAATAGTGTAAATGCAGGAACAGGCTATATTATGAACTATCCAATTACCAAAAATGGAACATATTCAGTTTGTGTAAAGGTTTCTGACACTTGTGGTTATTGCGATACTACTTATTGCAGCACCAGAACCATTACATGTGTAACTAATACTTGCAATTGGAAAACCAGAGGTATGTATTTTACAGCTGGGGATAGTTGTAATACCAAAACCAATAAATACGCTTTAAATGGTTATATAGGTCCCTTGGTTGGTTGTTATAAATACAATTGGTATGTTAATAGTGCCCTAGTTTCCACCAGCAGGGGTTTAAATTATTCGATAACTAAAAATGGTACTTATAATTTATGTATGAAAGTAATAGATACATGCAATAATTGTGATACAACTTTTTGCAGCACCAGAAATATTACTTGTGTAAAAGGCAACAACTGCAATTGGGCTAGCCGCTATCCTGCAGTTGGTTATTGGGATACTTGTACCGGTAAAAAGAATAAATATTCTTTAAATGCTTATATTTATTATACCAGTTATTATTATAAATCCTGCCTAAAATATCAATGGACAGTTAATGGAAATAATGCTGGAACCGCAGACCTTATGAATAACTATCCAATTACAACAAATGGGAATTACTCTATATGTGTAAAGGTAACAGATACTTGTAATAATTGCGATACAACGTATTGCACCACAAGAACTATTACCTGTGTAAGTTCAAGTAAATGCAATTGGAAAAGCCGTTCAGCGTATGCCTATTTCTGGGATACTTGCAATACATCAAAAAAAAGATACTCACTTAATGCGTATATTTCATTTAGCAGTAAATCATGTTTCAAATACCAATGGACTGTAAATGGAACCAATGCTGGCAATGGTTATGTTATGAATTATCCAATAACTGCAAACGGTAAATATTCAGTGTGTGTGAAAGTAACTGATACCTGCAATAATTGTGATACTACTTATTGCTCAAGCAGAGGTATTACATGCATAAGTCACTGTAATTGGGTAACCAAAGGGATGTATTTCTCTGCCTGGGATAGTTGCAATACCAAAACCGGAAAATATTCATTGAATGGTTATATTGGTCCATCCGGTGGTTGTTATAAGTACAATTGGTATGTGAATAGCGCATTAGTTTCAACTAGCAGATTCTTTAATTATTCAATAACCAAAAATGGCACATATAGTTTATGCATGAAGGTAATTGATACCTGCTCTAATTGTGATACGACTTTCTGCAGTACTCGATACATTACGTGTGTAAAATCAGGATGTAATTGGAAAGGACAAAAACCAGGTTATTATTTCTGGGATAGCTGCACCGGAAAACATTATACCTATTCACTAAATGGTTATATTTCATTCAGTAATAAAAACTGTATGAAATACCAATGGACTGTAAATGGCTACAAGGCTGGTAACGGTTATGTTATGAACTTTCCTATAACTCAAAATGGCACCTACACAGTTTGTATAAAAGTTACTGATACATGTCACAGTTGCGATACTACCTATTGCAATACCCGAAATATTACTTGCCTAACATCAGGAATCAAACCTTCAGATGGTGAAAATCGATTGAATATTTATCCAAATCCATCGGAAGGGATGGTTTATATTGAGAATCATAATGGACGTGGTTTATTTACTTTGACTGATGTTTCTGGCCAAGTAATTCAAGCAGGAGTTTTGGAGATTGGTCAGCAATTACTAGATCTAAGTAAACATCCTGGAGGATTATATTTTATAAATTTAAAAACAAGTGAGGCTATCTTTAAGCAAAAAATCATAGTATTGAAACATTAATTTCTAAGCTTTTGATGATATGTAAAGGCTTATAAATTTATTAATCGTAATATTTTAATTGTTAATTGGAAGACGTCTCGCCGCTTAGTTTTGAACTTGCCCAATGGTATAATGCTAACCATCGGCAAATGCCATGGAGAAGAACTAAAGATGCATATACTATTTGGCTTTCTGAAATTATTTTACAACAAACCCAAGTAATACAAGGTACTCCGTATTTCGATAAATTTATAAAGGAATTTCCAATACTTAAAAATCTTGCTGAATCATCGGAAGACAAGGTTTTGAAACTATGGCAAGGTCTTGGTTATTATTCTAGAGCTAGGAATCTTTTGCAAACAGCTAAATACATACAGTTGGAATTAAACGGAATTTTTCCGAAAAATTATAATGAATTACTTAAGCTAAAAGGGGTAGGAGAATATACTGCGGCGGCCATTGCTTCTTTCGCTTATGACGAATTGGTGGCTGTGGTAGATGGAAATGTAATGCGGGTTATTTCTAGGTTATTTAAAATAAATGAACTAGTAGATACTTCAAAAGGTGTTAAAATAATAAAGGAATTAGCCCATCAAATTTTAGATAAAAATAATCCAGCCACCCATAATCAGGCTATGATGGAATTGGGTTCTTTGGTTTGTCGGCCCCAAAATCCTGATTGTCTTAATTGTCCACTCGAATCCTTTTGTCTTTCTAGAAGTGACAATACAATGCTATTGTTTCCTGTTAAATCTAAAAAAACGACTGCGAAAAAACTCTACTTCAATTTTGTTGTTACGCTTTTAGGACAAAGTAAAACCCTTATAACCAAGAGGATTTTAAATAACATTTGGAAAAATATGTATACCTTTCCCTTGTATGAAATGGAAGGTGAAACCAAAGAAATCGATTTTTTTCAAGTGTTAAAGGATGATTTTGGAGACTTTAAATTAATTAACATATTATGTCTTAAACACGTATTAAGTCACAGAATAATTGAAGCTACTTTTTATTTAATCGATCAAACGGAAAATCAGCAAAATGAAAGACCTTATTATGTTTCTGAATCCATTTCATCCGATAATTTTGACCAAAGCATTCCTTTGGATGTTAAAAATAAATATAAAGTTACATCTAAAAAAAATAATACCTTTGAAGTTGAAATTAAAAGTTTAACGGAGTTTTATTCACTTCCAAGACTTATTACTAAGTATATGGAAAGCAAAGAAGTAAAAAATTATTTTCTATAATTATGTCTGTAAATAAAGTTATTTTGTTAGGTAATTTAGGCAGAGATCCTGATGTTCGATATCTTGATAATAATAGAGTGGTAGCTACATTTCCATTGGCCACCAATGAGGTTTATACCGATAGAAAAAATAATAGAGTAAGACAAACAGAATGGCATAATATTGAACTTTGGGACAGCTTGGCTAAAATAGCTGAGAAATACCTTAAAAAAGGGTACACTATTTATCTCGAAGGGAAAATAAGAACAGATAATTGGACAGATAAAGAAGGTGTAAGCCGTAGTCAAAAAAAAATACGAGGAATAAGTATAACTATTGTTAATAAAGAAAAAAATAGGTTTGAAAATGAAAACCTACCTGCTGATAATAAGGGGGATGAATTAAATGAAGGATTAAATGAATCTTTTTCTGACGACGAATTTCATGAAGGAGAACTTTCATAATACAAGCATAAAATCTAATATAAATTGGACCCTGACCCGAAAAATTATTTAACACTTCTATTTATTAATCCAAATTGGTCGGCAAATTTGGGATTAATTATAATACTGTTCATTGTTATTTTAATAATGTTAAGTATTTCCACCATTACTTCAGCAGCTGAAAATGCCTTTTTCTCCTTAAATCCATCGGACATAGCTGAACTTAAAGAAGATGAAAAAAAATCGGCTCAGTTTGCAATAAAACTATTACGGGAACCTGATGAAGAGGAGGCGGGAAAAACATTGCTAGCAAGTATTTTATTGATCAATAATTTTACAAATATTTTTGTTGTTATAGGATCTTCCTTGTTGCTTAGTATGCTGTTTCAACTCGAATTGTATCCAATAGCTGGTTTTTTATTTGAAGTGGTACTTATCACTTTTGTTATTGTATTAATAAGCGAAGTAACTCCAAAAATTTATGCAACTCAGAATGCTGTGAATGTGGTGCATCGAATGTCTATACCGCTATATTATTCTCAAAAATTATTAAAACCTTTTATTTGGATACTTACCAAAAGTTCTAATTTTTTAGATAAATATTTTGAAACCAAACAACATACGGTTTCTCTAGAAGAGCTTAATCATGCCATTGAAATAACCTCGGACGAAGATCTTACCGACGAAAAAAATATATTAAAAAGTCTTGTAAATTTTGGTAATATTAGTGTAAAACAGATTATGAAATCCCGTTTGGATGTGATGGCTGTAGAGCAAAGTATATCGTTTGATGAATTGATGCTTAAGGTAAATGAATGGGGCTATTCCCGGATTCCTGTATATGAAGAATCTTTCGACAGCATTACCGGCGTTTTGTATATCAAAGATTTGTTGCCATACGTTAACAACCATGCCGATTTAGATTGGAACACATTAATTAGGCCAGCCTTTTTTGTTCCTGAATTTAAAAAAATTGATGACCTGTTAAGTGAATTTCAAGAAAAGCATATTCACATGGCGGTAGTTATTGATGAATATGGCGGAACCTTGGGAATAGTAACTTTAGAGGATATTTTAGAGGAAATATTTGGTGAGATAAAAGACGAATTTGATGAGGATGAAATGACCTATTCCAAGTTGGATGCTTTTAATTATGTATTTGAAGGAAAAATTTCAATCAATGATTTTATAAAGATTACGGAAGCCGAGGCGGGTTATTTTGATGATGTGAAAGGAGAATCAGATTCATTGGCGGGATTGATAATGGAAATAACCCAAAATATTCCTTCTATAGGTGATAAAATTGAATATGGTATTTTTACCTTCATCATAGAAAGTGCCGACCGTAGAAAAATTAATAGGGTAAAAACTATTATTAATCCTGAAAAAGTTGAAGTTTAATTATGAGAAGATTAATAATATATAGTTTTCTTATTTTTAGTATTTACTCATGTACAGAAACTTTGTTGCCTAAGCAGCACGCCTATCCTCGACTTGATTTTCCTAAACATGATTACAAACTTTGGCAAAGTGAAGGGGTTCCTTATTCGTTTGAAAAACCGGTTTACAGTATTATGGAAATCGATACAGCTGGGTCAAATTGGTATAATTTAACCTATCTGCCATTTGATGCTACTATGCATCTTAGTTATAAAACCTTTAAAAATTCATTGGAGTTGGATACCCTTATTCATGACAGTCGAAACCTAGTTTACAAACACACTGTAAAGGCCAGTGATATTATTGACGCTGAAATTACAGACAGCAATGGCCGCAGCGGCATGTATTTTTTAATTGATGGTGAAACCGCTACTCCTTATAATTTTTATCTAACCGATAATAAGTCTAAATTTTTTAGAGGGGCTTTGTATTTTAATAGCTATACCACCATTGACTCCGTAGGTCCTGTAATTGAATTTATTAAGCAAGACATCAATCATATGATTCGGAGTTTTAAGTTTGAGTAGGTTACTCATAATAAATTTTCATATCTTAAATTTAATGGTTTAAATTTGTTCGAGTTATTATGTTTCTCATTTATAAAAATCTATGAAAAAATTAAAGCTTTTTAGTTTTGTAATTTTTCTTCTAGTTAATAATTCTGCCTTTGCCCAAGTTGAAAAATCTAAAACAAAGAAACCTCAATGGACCATTGGGGCAATCTTAATAAATGAATGGAATTATTATAACTATTTGGGTGGACCACATGTTTCTCAAAATTATTTTAATGGGGTTACACTAAAACAACACTTTGAAAGTTTTACCGCACGAGTAGGAATTGAATATATAACTATTAACAATATGCCTAGCAAGCGAATAGACTTTGGCAGTGATGTTAGCGGTTACTTTAATGAAGGTATAGTGCGGTTAGGTATAGAAAAAGGAATTGCCATAAAAAGCAAAGTTAGACCATACTTAGCCCTTGATGTGGCTGGCTTAAGAACTTATTCTGATTTTATAACAGAAAGCAAAGGTGTTTTTGCATCACTTAGTAAAAGACAAGTATCAAGTGGTTTTGGTTTTGGGTTGATGCCCGCTATAGGATTTGAATATAAATTTACCAAATTGGTATCCTTATCTTTTGAAACACGTGCAAGATTTATTTTTAACAATTGGACCACAAAGACTCTTGACGCTTATGATGGCACAGAATGGGATCATCAAAAAAGTAAAGATTTTAATATTACCCTTAACAGAATAGGTGGTTTGACCTTGAATATTAAATTTTAGAAGTTGCTATTACTCGTCCTTTTCCTCTTTCACTCCTTCGCTGCTAGCTTTTTCCAAAGCATTTAATTCTTCCAGTTTTCGTTTGGCAATTTCCAATAATTCCTTAATCTCGGTGTTGTCAATAATACTTTGTAAAGTAGCTCTAGCTTGGAAATAATCCTTTTCATCGCGGTATACATCGCTTAATAAAATAAAGCCTTTTACTACCCAATTTTCGTAAGAAGCAAAATTATCATTTAACTTAAATACTAAACTTTTACATGAATCACGCTTTGACATGTTATAGGCTATATCCGCTTTGTTATAAAGGGCTTCAGCCCCCAAAGCAGTTTTGTTTTCTTTAAGCACATAATTAAAATGGAATTGAGCTGTTCGCCAGTTTTTGTCCATCACGGCTATTCGGCCTAAGTTCATATTGGTTTCAACCAATACATCTTTTGGCACATTGGTTTGCGAAAGCAGGTCAATTGCGTGGCGTTTGGCTTCGCTATAATTTGCAGTTTGGTAATTGCATCGCATCAGTCCTAGTAATGATTCAACCGTATTATCCTTAGTGCTGGCGTTTTTATTTAGTATTTCATAATATGGCAGAGCCGCTTTATAATCCTTTCTTATGTAATAAATACGAGCCGCACGCAAGGCTGCTTTTTCAGTGTATTCATTTCGTCCGGCTTCGGCCACTATTTTAAAGTTAGGTAATGCATCGTCGTATTTTTTGTCCTTGTATTCACACTCAGCTTTCATATAGTTGGCCGGAATGTAAAAGAAAGCATTCAAACCAAATTTGGTCAAATAGTTTTTAAATCCGGCGATAGCTTTCACACAATTTCCTTCACGATAATTAGTAATGGCCGATTCGTATAAAAGCGAATCCTGATAAGATAATCGAACCTTTGCCCCGGGAATGGTGCTCAACATATCCAAGTACTCATCGCCACGTCCAGCCTGAACATAAATGATTTCCAAAGCATCCAAAGCCACTTCTGATTCCGTAGTTTTTGGAAACCGTTTAATCACTTCCTGATAATAACTGATTGCCTGACTTTCTTTCTTTTGGTTATAATTTAGTAAACCTAATTTGAGATAAGCATCAGCAATATGAGGACTTAACGGATGTTCTGTTAATAGTTTTTTAAAGAAACCTTCGGCAGTACTATAGTTTTCAGCTTCTAAATATTCAGCACCTAATTCATAAATAGCATCGTCAATATAAATGCTCTTAGGGTAACTTTGAGGAATATTGCGAAGCGTTGCAATTTTTAAATCGCGCTTATCCAGCAAACCATAAATAATTCCTTGTTGAAATATGGCATAGTCGCTGGTGTTAACTTTTTTGCTACTTACAAAACCATAGCTTTCGGCTGCTTTTTCATATTGACTAGTTATGAAATAACTATCTGCCAAGCGCAGCATATTGTCAATATATCGGTCGGTATTGGAAGGAACAAAGCTACTTTCGTCTTTATATTTTTTAAAATAATTAAGAGCCTGGGTGTAGTTTTTGTCCATGTAATAGCAATAACCGATGTTATAGTAGGTATTGTTAAACAAGGTACTTTGGCTGCCATCGCTCATATTTATAAACCGATTAAAATTATTGATGGCATCGGAATATTTTTCGTTTTTATAAGCCAATTCGCCCAACCAATACCAAGCTTCACCTTCTAGTCTTTTATCAGAAACATATTTTAACGACTTCTTAAAATAACTTTCCGCTTCTGCATATTCTTTGTTGTCGTATAATATTTCAGCATAGTGAAAATGAACCATTTGGTAAGCTGTTTTGCTTTGGGCATTGTATGATTTAAGGTCTGAAAGTATTTCGCAGGCTTGTTTGTAGTTTTTGGTTTGCAATAATAATTCGGCCAATAATCCTTTGGCATCATCATTAAATTCAGATTTTGGAAAATCGGTAATAAAATCTTGAATAGATTTTAGAGCAACATTGGAGTAGCCCAATTCCACAGCCAGTTTAGCATAATTAAAATGAGCTGATTCTTTAACCTCATTGTTATGATTCATCCTTTTGGCTTCGCCAAAGGCATTGTAGGCATTTTGTTTTTTATTAAGTTTTAAAAACGATTGACCTAAATAAAAACTAGAGATTTGCCCAAGTGGAGAATCCAAAGCCGTAAGTTTTATAAACTGTGAATTGGCATCTTCATATTTCTTTTGGGTGTATGCGGTGTAGCCTATTTCATAGCGTTCTTCATCGGTTGGCTTTAAGTTGGTAAGGTCACATTTGCTAAAATATTTATTGGCCTCGTCATATTTTCCCAACTGAAAATTTGATTTTCCTTTGATTAAATTCAAGTCGTTGGCATATTTCTCCTTACTTATTTTATTGCTGTAATCAATAGCTTTTTGGTATTCAGCTTTGGCATAATACATTTGAGCAATAAAAATCGGGATGGACTCAAATCCTTCGTCTTTAATTTTTTCAAAGCTTTTAAGGGCACAATCATACTGCTTATCCATATAGCACATGTAGCCATAGTAGTAATTGGTACGTGCATAATATTCACCGGGTTTGTTTCGCAAGCTTTCAAAATGAGATTTAGCTAAATCGTTCTTTTTGGCTTTTAAGAAAGAATAGCCCATTTTAAAATTCATTTCATCTGTTTTTTCTTCACTTAATCCTGAAATATCGGTTTTAGCATAATATCCCGCCGCTCGTTTAAACTTGTTGTTATCAAAATAGTAATTGCCCAATTCAAAATATACCAGATTATTTAAAGCATTTTCAGGATGCTTTTCAAGCATTTCTTCTAAGGTGATTTCAGCATTTTCGTGGCCTGATTTAAGATGGCCAACGGCGCGATATATTTCTGCATCGCTTTTTTTAAGCGGATCGGTAGATAAAGAAATATAAGTTGAAAATTGCTGTATGGCCGGGCCGTATAGCTCTTTTTGAAATAGTTCTAAAGCATAATTATAATAGTAATCGGGGTTGGAATAAACCTGAGTTTTTTGTGCCTGAACAATTCCGGCAATTGCAACCGATACCAATAAAAAAAACTTGCGCATAATATTCATTAAACGGCAAATTTAGAGGTTAAGTGTATGAGCCTAAGTAATAATTCTGAACAGTGGGGGTGGGGATTCTAATTATTTGTACAATTAGGGGTAGGTATTGGTTATTGAGTTATTGAGGTATTCGGTTAATTAAAATTTAAAGTTTCAAAATTTTCCTGACATCCGAGCCTTTATTGTTATACAGTTTTAGATAATAAATTCCTTTTGGCAAAAACCGAACATCTAGTTGGGTTTGGCTTGCTATTGTTTCTTCCAACACTATAGAACCTTTAAAATCAAAGAGTGCAATGTTTCCTTTAAAATTATTAATATTTAAGAGGTCATTTATTGGGTTTGGAAAAATAAAAGGTTCTGATTGATAAGGATTTTTAATCTCAACCATGTGTTGATAGGCTGAGTCCATGCAAGGTGTTGAGAAAAATTGTAATCTATTGCTATTTAGGATGGGTAAATAGGCAGAGTCTTTCATGCATATTCTAAGACATTGCCATTCCTGCCAATCTGTATAAGGCAATTGTTCAAAAAATGAAAGGCCGGCTTCTAAGCTTCCAATACCTTCAATAAAAGTAAATTTTCCAAATGAATATGCAAATCCCTTTTGAGTTGATTTTACACTCATAAATTGTACTTTTTTTTCTTTATATTTAATTGAAATTTTAGAAACCGAGTCTACTTTATACTTAAAAACTTGGTTAGAGAATACAGTATCAATATTTAAACTGTCACCTTTCAATAAGTTAAAATCATATACTAAGTGATATTCATTTTTTCGGTATTTAAAAATATAAGAGATAAGGTATACCTTATTATTTTGAACTTTATAATATTTTTTAAAAGCATTATTACCAATCCAAAACAACGAATGATAATACTCAGTTCCTGAAATAACCGAATCTAAAAAAACTTCCTCAAAAGCATGGTATCCTGAAGATTCTGTACCTTGAGTTCGCCAAAGCACATATTTTGTATCTTTTTCAAAAAAGGATTGCGCAAATAGATTAGATACTAAAAGAAAACTTAATGAGAAAAAGGTAAATATCCTTTTCATTAATAAAATTAATACCCGGCGTCACCTGTCAAGTATAAATCGCGGCTATGAATTGAAATAATTGGCACCGGTGAATGATTTACCAATTGTTGGGCTACTGTGCCCATAAACCAATTATTACTTTCGGTTTCGGTCATCATCATTATCAGTCCGGCATTGCGTTCGATGGCGTAATCAATACAAGTTTGGGCTACACTGCTGCCTTGTCTTAAATCATAAGTAACTTTAATTCCCAAATCTGTTAAATATTTTAAGGTTTGTTTGCCATAAATTTCTAATCGATTGCGGGTTTCTTCAGTTTTGTCTTTGCTCACGGCCAAAATATGAATTGTAGCACCAAATGCTAAAGCCATCACCGCTGCATAAGGCACTTTTTGGCGGGTTTCCGAGCTATTGTCGAGCGGTAAAATAATATTTTTAAAATCAGTTTGCGATGAATCAGCTTGAACAGTAATTACCGGGCAATTAGAAGCAGATATAACTCTAAGCGCATTGCTCCCAATCCAATAAGGCTGGAAACCATTTAAACCATGAGCCCCCATAAATATCAGGTCAGCTTTTATCTCCTTTTCAGTGGCATGAATTTCGCGGCTCACATTACCGGTTTTTTCCATGTAATGAATGGGCACACCAAATGTATCCGCCACTTCCTGAATATTTATATTGTATCCTTTGGCATTGGATTTTGGGTCTTTTACATTTACAACATACAAGGGTGTATTGAAAATTTTGCAAGTATGGAGTGCTTTTTGAAGTGCGATTACGGAGGAGGCCGAGTTATCAAAGCCAATCAGGATTTTTTTGAATTTATAGTCCATAGTATGTTTGGATTTTGATTCGAAGATAAATAAAATTGTTGATTAACTCAATCATTAAATGAAAGATTGAATCATTCCAAATTATTCAGCTAGGGTCCACACATCGGTGCGCCCAAACATACTAATGCCAACATAACCTCTCACCTCTAGGGTTTTTCCTATTCGATTTATAGTACAACTGTATGTTTTTCCATTTTTAGGATCATAAATACTTCCATCATCCCAAACTTTATCATTTTTGTAATATTTAAAGGAATTAAGAATTTCTAAACCTATCATAAGATTCTTGCGTTTTTTAGAATCAGGATTGTTCTTGTCGATTCTTGGCCCACCATTATCTTCCTTATCTTTTTTTAACCAAACAATCTTACCACAGTATTTATTTCCACATTTTTCAATCTTAATTTTTGAACTTTTTTCACCATTGTACCATGTTCCAACTATATCATCTGCATTTTTTTGAGAATAAGCAAACCAAGAAATGAACAAGCTTACTAGAAGTAAATATTTAAGTTTTTTCATATTTTTTTATTCGAAAATAATATTTAAAAATCAAAAAAGGTATTAATTCTAAATTTAATTAAAAAGCAAGCTGACCCCAAAACATATAATTAGAAGTAAAATATATACCACTAACCATTTTATATTTAAACTTTTATGAAACGATATTTTTTGGTGATAGCAGAAAATAATTAGAATAATTTTTTCAGTAATATAGGCTAAGACAAGTGCACAAGCGGCTCCGGTTATTCCATATTTTGGGGTTAAAATAAATACTAAAGCTATTCCAATAATAAACTCTACCAAAGCTGAATAAAAGGCATATCTGGTTTTGCCTTTCCCCATAAGTAATGATTGTGGGAACAAAACCCGGGCAATAATTGTAAGCATAAGAATGTTGAAAATTGTGTATGCCGGAATAAAACTGTCAGAATATACTAATTGGAAAACATATTTAGAACTAAGCATTAAAACACAAGCCAATGGAAATAATTGGTGCATTAACCGGAGATGATATTTTTTGATTTCCTCCCAATAATTTAGGTTGTTAAATTTTTCGGCGGTGATGCCACCTAGCACTATGCTGAAAGAATTGGCCATCACAATAAACAAAGGAAATTCGCGGCTGCCATATCTAAACAAGTTGAAATCAGTCACAGATACAGTAGTTTTTAAAATAAAGTTGGCACAGTATATATACCCTGTTCCAAAAAGTAATGAAATAATAACTGGCCAATTAAAAATCAATAGTGGTTTTAAATAGCTAAGTTGCTTGTAATTAAATGACAAGCCTATTAGACGCAACGTTATTCCAAACTTAAAAATTCCAAATGCAGCCAAAGCATACATTGAATAAATAAAGCTGTATCCTAAAATTAGCGGAACGGTTGGAGCTAAAACAAACATAATAAAATTGAAGACACCCCAAGCAAGCAGTTTTTCATAGCTTTTGTTTAAAAAATAAATATATTCAACTACAGTGCTGCACACATTACCAATAATATATATGCAAAAAAATATTAGCACTGAAAAAGGAAGTGAAATACTAGGAACATAATTGGCAGTTAATAGGATAAGAATAATTGAAAAGCAACTGAAAATTAATAAAAGAACAAAAGTGTTTTTAAAAATAACCGGCCAGTGCTCATTTTTATATTGTTTAATAAAGCTGATTAAGGTATAACCTAGGCCAGAAACATAAAAAAAAGTAAAACCAGTTCCTAGTAATAAGGTTGTTTCCCAATTATTAATTATTAGTGGGTTAGGAATTAGTTTTGCGAAAATAATAGATACGACTACAATTCCAGCCGTTTTCATAAGGTTGTATATTTGTAAATAACCAAGCCCTTCGCTTTGCATTAATACCCCTTTTATTCTATCAAAAAATCGTTTTACCAATTGCGTGACAAATCTATAAAAAAGAATTTGAGTTGAATGGTAATTTTACTATTTTTGCACTCCTTAATATTAATAGGTTTTAAAACTTAATAATGTTAATAAAATGGTGGTTGTAGCTCAGTTGGTTAGAGCGCTTGATTGTGGTTCAAGAGGTCGCGGGTTCGAGCCCCGTCTTTCACCCCAAATGAAAAATGTATTATTAATCTCTGTTATTTGTGCGTTGTTTTCCTGCACTCAATCCAAAGACAATTCTGCCTCAACTGAGGCTGATTCAACAGCCATTAGTGAAACAAAAACTGTTGATGTATTGGATACTATAGGTGGAAAAGGAGTGTTTTTTGTTGATTTAAAAGACAGTCAGGAAGTTAAAAGCCCTTTTTTAGTGAAAATGGGAGTAAAAGGAATGGAAATTGAAAATGCAGGAGCCATTAGTGAATTAAAAGGACATCATCATATTATTGTAGATGGAGAGTATACTCCTGAAGGTCAACCCGTAATGTTGGATGAGACCCATCTTCATTTTGGAAAAGGTCAAACCGAAACGGAATTAAAACTTACTCCGGGTTATCACACCATCACCCTGCAATTTGGCAATGGAGTGCATTCTTCTTATGGGCCAAGATGGAGTAAAACCATTACTGTTAAAGTTAAGAAATAAATTAGCTAACGTTAAATAAAGATTAAAGAAGATAGCCTTTCCTAACCGAAAGGTTATTTTTTTATAGGATCGTCTATCCTATAATTTGTTCTAGTTTATCGAAACCTTTTTGAAGTATTTGAAACTTTAGGATTTAATTTGCGGAAAATTATATTTCATGATAAATAAATTCAAATCTATTTTAGTTCTTGCTTTTTTTGTAATTACCTCTGCAGCCTACGGCCAGTTTGAGTTATTGGAAAAAGTAGATCCGCAGCCAGGTAAACCTGTTATCGCTTTTGAAAAGTATAAACTTACAAGTAATGATCTTACCTTAATTATTCACGAAGACCATTCTGACCCTATTGTCCATGTCGAAGTAGCTTATCACGTAGGTTCGGCCCGTGAAAGTATTCGTAATAGTGGTTTTGCGCATTTCTTTGAGCATATGATGTTTCAGGGTTCAAAAAATATTGCTGATGAGGAACATTTTAAACTCATTTCAAAAGCCGGTGGTACTAACAATGCTTTTACTGCTTTTGATAAAACCGTTTATATTAATACGGCGCCAAGCAATTTTACCGAAACTATGCTATGGATGGAGGCCGATAGGATGTCAACCTTACTGGATGGATTTACACAGGCAAAATTTGAAAGTCAACGTAATGCAGTTAAAAATGAGAAGAAACAAAGCTATGACAACCGACCTTATGGTATGTTAAGCGAAGTAATGTTTAAAACGATGTTTGCCAATAATACTTATGAGTGGACACCAATAGGTTTTACAGATGATTTAGATATTGCAACTTATGATGATTTACGTAAATTCTTTCTAAGGTGGTATAAGCCAAATAACGCTACGGTAGTAGTTTCAGGAGATGTGAATCCTGCAGAAGTAAAAGAATGGGTTAATAAATACTATGGTACAATTGCCAAAGGAAAACCGGTTCGTAAAATGAAAATGGCTCCTCCAATTTTACCATATGATCAGTATGTAGAAATACCTGATAATATCTATTTGCCGCTAACTTTAATGGCTTGGCCTACTGTTCCTGAATTTCATAAGGATCAAAATGCTTTAGATATTCTGGCTTATGTAATTGCCGGTAATAACAGTTCGCCATTATACAAAAAATTAGTAAAAACTGAAGATGCTGTTCAGGTATCTTCAGGTAATACATCATTAGAATTAGCCGGTATGATGGAAATAGATGCCGTAGCTGCTTATGGCGGACTGACAACAAAAGAAGTTGAAACCAAAATTCGTGAAGTATTGACGGAATTTGAAACTAAAGGATGTTCCCTTGAAGATTTGAACAAAGCAAAAACTGTTTTTAAGACGAGTGCTATTAATGTAATGGATGGTGTTCAAGCTAAGGCTTTAAAATTGAGTCATTGGAGCATGATGCTTAACAAAAGCTATAATTTAAACAATGAACTTGCCGACATTGAAGCAGTAACAACGGATGATGTAATGCGTGTTTATAGAACCTATATCAAAGATAAAAAATGTCTTATTATTAATGTGGTTCCTCAAGCAAAAGAAAATGAAGACACCGCCAAAGGTAAAAGTGTAAATCCTCATGCTTATGAGCAAAAGATAAACGATCCTCAATATGATGGTTTAACTTATGAAGCACCTATTGACAATTTTGACAGATCTCAAAAACCAAATCTAAAGCCTGTTTCATCGGTTAATTTACCAGAATACTATCAAATGACTTTAGATAATGGCTTAAGGCTTATCGGTACTCAAACTAGCGAAAGCCCTAAGGTTATTCTTTCTTTTAATATTGAAGGTGGCCAATTGGTAGAAACCGGTAAGTATCCTACAGGTACAGCGGCAATGACCGCTGCTTTAATGACAGAGGGAACAACTTCATTAACTTCAGAAGAATTTCAAAATGAATTAGATAAACTAGGTAGTAATATTGGTTTTGGTAGCTCTGAAACTGGAACTAACTGCTATGTCAGTTGTTTGAAAGAAAATCTTGACAAAACACTTAGCTTGTTAGAAGGAGCTTTGATGACCCCACGTTTTGATGCCGCTGATTTTAAAAGATTGAAAAAACAAACCTTAGAATCCGTTCAAAGCAATAAGAAAAATCCATCTAATATGTCGGATATTGCCTATAACCGGATTTTATTTAAGGGGACATTAATAGAAGAGGCCAATACAGGAACTTATAAATCCATCAAAAAAATATCATTAGACAACGTTAAAGATTATTACAATAAAAACTACTCACCATCAGTTACTTCTTTGGTAATATCAGGCGATATATCAAAGGAAGACGCTATTAATAAATTGAGTTTTTTAAATAAATGGACAAGTAAGCCCGTTGTAATTCCAAGCATAGGTGTATTACCAGTTTCGGATAAAGTTCAGATTTATTTAATTGATAAGCCTTATGCACCTCAGTCAGTTGTTACCGTGGCTCAAAGTCATATCCCATACGATTATAATGGCGATTTCTTTAAAACCAATGTTATGTATTTTCCATTAGGAGGAAATTTTAATAGCCGACTTACCATGAATATTCGTGAGGAACATGGTTTTGCTTATAGCCCTCAATCTGCTTTTATTGGTAATAAACAGTATGGTTCTTTCTTTTGGCAAGGTGATATTAGAACCAATGCTACAGATAGTGCCATTCGTGAGGTAATGAAAGAAATTGTTAATTACAAAAAGAACGGTATAACCGAAGATGAATTGAAATTCACCAAAAGCTCATTGTTATTGGCAGATGCATTAAAATATGAATCACCGAATCAAAAGGCTAATTTCTTGAACAGAATAATTACATACAATTTGCCTAAAAACTATGTAAATGAGCAATTGAAACTAATTGAAGGCATGACTAAAGCTGATGTAGATGCCACGGCTCAAAAAATGTTGCACCCTGAAACAATGACTATAATTGTTGTAGGCCACGCCTATAAAATTCGTGAATCATTAAACAAATTAGGTTATGGTAAAGTGAAAGAAATATCCATGGATTAAAATTTATTAAATTATCATATAATAACAAAAAGGGAAGTTTAGGCTTCC
The DNA here is from genome assembly GCA_947468275.1 of Bacteroidota bacterium. GTDB lineage: Bacteria > Bacteroidota > Bacteroidia > NS11-12g > UBA9320 > JABWCE01. The sequence continues at coordinate 31,548 of CANIKO010000008.1, read as the reverse complement.
CTTTTTGTTTGGGGTAAATTTTTAGAAAAAAAGAGGCCGCTACGAAGGCCTGAAAATGTTTTTATTTCAAATAATCTTGAATTAATCCCAATAAAAATCTAACATTGAAAAACTAATTTCCAAGTTATGAGAGTTATCTTTTCGGTCATTATCATCTGCATTTCTAGCCTTACTGTTATTGCACAAGACCTTATTCCAAAAGACTGGCCGCATCTTAAGGGGTATTGGAAATATCAGGATGTTAAGAATTTAACAAAAGCCACTGTTGGAAATAAATTAACTTTAGTTGGCACACATCAACAGATAACTGGGCCGGCTTATGGTGATACAGCTATACGAATTGGGGTGGGAAGTTATTATAAATGTGCTCATAATGTTGCCCCAAATGGAGGTGGCGATTCTGTAAATCGATATACATTGATGTTTGATTTTAAAGTTTTAAATTTTAAACAATGGCATACTTTCTTTCAAACAGATTCTACTAATACTAATGATGGCGAATGTTTTGTTCGCCCCAACACGGGTTCAAAACCTGCAAGAATAGGTGTAGCTTCTACTGGATACACCAATGATTCTATCTTTGCCAAAAAATGGTATAGGCTTATAATTTCAGTTAATCTGAATAATTTTTATAGATACTATATTAATGGAAAACTATGGTTAGAAGGGGATACCCAGCAAGTGGATAAACGATTTGCCTTGCTTCCAAATATTCTTTTTTTTGCTGATGATAATAAGGAAGATGATACTATTGATGTCGCCTCAGTAGCTATTTTTGATACCTGCCTTTCGGCAAAGGATATTGCAAAAATTGGTAGTATAGACCCTTGTGTAGTCAATCCTCCAAAAATAAATTTGGGAAGGGATACAACACTTTGTGCTAATTATTCTGTAAGCCTAAATGCCGGAACAGGATATATTAATTATCAATGGTCAACCGGAAATAAATTACCTTTTGAATTAATAGATGCTACTACTTTAGGAACGGGTAAAAAAATAGTTTGGGTAAAAGTAACTGACCGAAATGGGTGTGTTGGTGGAGATAGTATTATCCTAACTTATTTACCAATGCCCATAGTAAATATTGGCAAGGATACCGCTTTTTGCAAGGGGAATTCTCTTAAATTAATGGCAGGTACGGATATGACGAATACCTACCAATGGAAACTTATGCCTAAGGGAACTGGAATTTCTTCATCCAACACAATTACTGTTGATTCAACAGGAAAATATATGGTTTTGGTAACTTCGGCTGCTAAATGTTTTAATACCGATACCATAAATATTGTAGTAAATAAAAATCCGGTAAAGCCTAAAATTAATATTGTTGGCAATTTATCGCTATGCAAAGGAGATAGCGTGAGGTTGGAAGGTCCGGGAAGTTATTCAATTTATAATTGGTCGAATGGTAATAAAATTCAAAGCATTTATGTAAATAAAACAAATAATTTAACCCTTAAAGTAACCGATGTGAATGGATGTGTAAGTCCTGTATCAGATACGATGAAAGTGGTGGTTCATAATTTGCCGGCAACTCCGGTTATTCAGTATACCGGCAATTCTACAATTTGTGATGGCGATAGTTTGATATTAAATGTTACTCCGGGTTATGTGCAATACATTTGGCAGGATGGGATTGGGAGTGCTAAACGAATTGTTAAAAAAGCTACTATTTATAGTGTGTATGTAAAAGACAATAACAATTGTTTTAGCTCGGTTTCCAATCCGCTTTATTTGGATGTATTAACAATTCCTGCTAAACCAACTGTAATCGTTAATGGGGCTACCACGTTTTGTGAAGGTGGAAATATTAAATTATCAGCACCGGCTACCTTCTCGGGATATTTATGGACGGACAGTATTAAAACAAAGGAAAATACAATTGTAAAAAGTGGAAATTACAGATTGAAAGTAGGAGGTAATAATGGCTGTTTTAGTATTTGGTCGGATATGGTAACGATTACTGTAAATCCTATTCCTCCGCAGCCGAAGGTGATAATGGGAACTAAGGATAGCCTTAAAAGTAATACCACCGCAGGGAGGTATAAATGGTTTCGCAATTCTTTTGAATTAATCGATACCACTATTTCCATCTATTCAAAAAATAGCGGATATTTTCAGGTTCAGATAGCAGAAAAAGGGTGTTGGTCAAAACTTTCAGATTCATTGTACTTTAAAAATTTGGGCATTAAGGAAAAAATCGGAGGACAATCAAAACTTGTGATTATTCCAAATCCTGTTAATGCAATCGCGATATTTCATTTGGAAAACTTATTCCATTCAGGAGAAGTTTTAATTAAAATATATGATATTGAGGGTAAAAATGTATTGGAACTTGAATCGCCTTATTTAGATACTATTTTGCTAAATATGGAAAATTTAAAGAAAGGAATTTATTGGGTAAGGATTATTTCTTCTAAGCAAGTTTATTCGCAGCGGTTAGAAAAATTATAGGTTTAATTCTCACTAGATGAAGTTGAAATTTCTATTTGTATTAATCATTTTATACGTAATAGCTGGGTTTGGCTGGTGGTCGTATTCGTTAATACAATTTAGCAACAATGAGTTTAAGCTAAAAAGCCAATTGCTAAAAACCGGCAAACAAACCTGTGAATTGAAAGTAGCCGAAGCAGCCCGTTCCAATAAATTTTTATCACCCCAAGCAGATACTTTCAACCTCAATGATATCAATGTAGTAATGGATAGTGTATTGGTTAGAAAGTATGTGAATAATACGTTTTCGGGAAGGTATCTGATTGAATTTTCTCATAATGAAAGTACCAATTATGCTAAAATAGAAATAAATAAGGCCTCACAAAATCTGCTGGTTTACGATTTGAAATCAAAGAAACGAAGTTTTGCTTACGAAGCTATTTTACTTACTTTACTTATAGCTGCCGGAATTTTTGGGGTGTATTTTAGTGTCAGTTTTATTTTTGACTTGAATAAACAGCAAAACAATTTTTTACTATCGGTAACCCATGAACTTAAAACTCCGATTGCTGCCATTAAGCTAATGGGAGAAACTATGAAACGACGGGTTTTGCCAGCTGAAAAGACAGCTGAATTAATGGAAAATATATTGGAAAATGCAAGCCGGTTGCAGGATATGACTGAAAATATGTTAACCGCTATGCAAATGGAAAACAACCGTTATAATATTCGTAAAGAGGAAATAAATCTGTCGGAAATAGTAGAAGAGGTAAAGAAAAATTTTTCTATTAAGAATGAAATTAAGGGAGATGTGCAGAGTAATATTATGTATTATGGTGATCCCGTTTTGATGAAAATGACTTTAAATAATCTTGTAGAAAACGCCATTAAATATTCCGATAACAAACCTATTGAGTTAAATCTTTTTCAACAAAATGGGCAATTGACAATAGAGGTAAAAGACAACGGTGTAGGGATAAAACCTGAATATAGAAAGAAAGTGTTTAAGAAATTTTACCGTGTGGAAGATGAAGAAACCCGCGAGACCAAAGGAAGTGGTTTGGGGTTGTTTATTGTAAAACAAGCGGTGGAAAAGCACAAAGGAAAAATATCGATTAATGATAATATTCCAAATGGCACTATCTTTACCCTTAATTTCCCTGCAATTTAGTAGGTCAATTTATTATCATTAAACGATAGGGTAGTTGTCGAAGTAATTATTAACATCATATTTGTAAGGTCGGTCAAATTTTAAATTAAATGAAAATGAAAAAAAGAATCCTGCTGCTTGAAGACGAAAAACACCTAGCTGAAACTTTAAAATTAAATCTTGAAATGGAAGGTTATAATCCCGTTGTTGTTGGCGACGGACAGTTAGCCATTGCTAGGTTTAAAGAAGAGAAATTTGATTTGGCTATTTTAGATATTATGGTTCCTAGCATTGATGGAATTGGTGTGGCTGAAAGTATACGATTGAATGATACTAAAATTCCAATACTTTTTCTTTCAGCCAAAGGTACCGCTGAAGACCGTATATTAGGATTGAAAAAGGGTGGTGATGATTATATGACCAAGCCATTTAACCTAGAGGAATTGCTTTTAAGAATAAAAAAATTATTAAGCCGTAATGAAGTAAACCCTGTTAAAACTAACTTTAATGAATATACCTTTGGTGATAATTATATAAATTTTGACAGTTATGAAGCGAAAGGACCTAATGGCCACTTTACCTTAACCAAAAAAGAATCTCTACTTTTAAAACTGCTTATCGAAAATAAAAACGAAGTAGTGAGCCGTGAAAAAATATTGCAAACTGTTTGGGGCTATTCCGTTTATCCATCCACCCGCACCATTGATAATTTTGTATTGGCGTTCCGCAAATATTTTGAAACAGACCCCCGAAACCCAATTCATTTCAAATCATTAAGAGGTGTTGGGTATAAGTTTAATGAGTCTTAAAGGATTTATTAGTAAAAAAATATCATGTTTAATAAACCATTTTCATTTGAAGGTCGCATTAGAAGAACTGAATACGGCTTGAGTCTAATTTGTTATGTAATAGCCGCAGCGATAATTAACTTGGTTTTAGAATCGAGTTTAAATTTTATTGTATTAATATTTGCATATATCCCAATGTTATGGTTTTTATGGGCTCAAGGTGCCAAAAGGTGTCATGATTTAGGAAATAGCGGATGGTGGCAAATCATTCCATTATATGGATTGTGGCTTATATTTCAAAGCGGTCATGCGGGTCAAAATGAGTTTGGAGATAATCCAAAGGGTATTCAAGCCATTGGTGATTCATCAATTTTAGACGACTCTTTTACCAGAAAAACAGGCGAGGGGAAAGAGAATTATAATTAAAGCTAGTTTAATTTAAAACCCCAAGAACTTCACTGTTATTTTAAAATTTTATTCGATTATTTATTAAAATTTTCTCTTTTTTAAAATAATTATGATTCTTCATTTGAACACTATTTTGGTAAGCGATTTATTACTACTAAACGATCATCAAATATCGAAATTGAATATAAAATACCTGTTGGCCTAAAATTCCAAAACACAGATATTTTTAAGTGCAAATAATCTCCCGTCACATTTTTATATTTATTACTTTTGCCCCGCTTAATAAATGATGATAGAAAAAATTTTAATCCTTGATTTTGGTTCACAGTTTACACAATTAATTGCACGCAGAATCAGGGAGTTAAATGTCTATTCCGAAATTCATCCCTTTAATAAAATTCCTGTAATTGATGATTCGTACAAAGGCATAATTTTGTCAGGTAGCCCTTGTTCGGTAAATGATAAAGATGCCCCGTTTCCCGATTTGGATGTTTTGGGGTTAAAAATTCCTATTTTAGGATTATGCTATGGAGCCCAATGGTTAGCTAAAAATTTTGGCGGCGAAGTTTCTGCTTCGGCCCATCGCGAGTATGGAAGGTCTCCATTAGCCAAACACAGCAATTCGGTTTTATTTAACAATGTATCGCAAACTTCGGTAGTATGGATGAGTCACGGCGATACTATCACAAAATTACCTTCCGATTTTGAACCTCATGCCACAACAGAAAACGGGGCTTTAGCAGCCTTTAAAGTTAAAGATAAAACAATTTTCGGATTGCAGTTTCACCCTGAGGTAACGCACAGCGAAGAAGGTAAAACCATAGTTCAAAACTTTGTGGTAGATGTGTGTGGTTGCTCTCAATCATGGACACCCGATAATTTTATTCATACAACGGTTGATGCAATAAAAGAAAAAGTGGGAAAAGACGTTGTTATTATGGGTTTATCTGGTGGAGTAGATAGCACTGTAGCTGCCAAACTTATACAGGACGCCATTGGCGAGCAATTAGTTTGTATTTTTATTGATAATGGATTGCTTCGCAAAAATGAATATGAGGATGTATTAGAGGCCTATAAACATTTAGGCTTTAATATCGTGCCTATCCGTGCTGGTGATAAATTTTTATCACAGCTAGCTGGAATATCAGACCCTGAAACAAAACGCAAAGCCATTGGCCGGGTATTTGTAGAAGTTTTTGAAGAAGAATCAAAAAAAGTGGAAGGAGCAAAATGGCTAGGACAGGGAACTATTTACCCGGATGTAATCGAATCGGTAAGCATCAATGGGCCATCGGCTACTATTAAGTCACATCATAACGTAGGGGGATTACCTGAAAAAATGCATTTGAAGGTTTTAGAACCAATTAATTCATTATTTAAGGATGAAGTAAGACGGGTAGGTAAAGCATTAAATTTGCCGGACGCTATATTACAGCGTCACCCTTTTCCAGGGCCTGGTTTGGCTATACGAATTATTGATGATATTACTCCTGAGAAAGTAGCTATTTTGCAAGAAGCCGACCATATTTTTACTACAAACCTTAAAGAATTTGGCCAATATGACAAGGTTTGGCAGGCAGGGGCCATTTTTTTGCCCGTAAGGTCAGTGGGAGTAATGGGGGACGAAAGAACCTACCAGCATGTGATTTGCTTAAGAGCGGTTACTTCAGTGGACGGAATGACAGCCGATTGGGCTGATTTACCCCGCGATTTTTTAGTTAAAACTTCTAGCGATATAATTAATAAAGTAAAAGGAATAAATAGGGTTGTATATGATATTAGCTCAAAACCACCGGCCACTATTGAGTGGGAATAAAGGACTATTTTTAAAAGTTCTGTTATTTGTTTTAGGGTTTGTTAATTCAATTCCCGAGAGCAGTGCATTTAAAATTAAGAGCGACAGCAGTTATAGAGTTGCCATGATTTTACCTTTACACCTCTATAATTATAATGGGCCAAACGTGAACAGGACAAATATAATGCTTGATTACTATCAAGGATTCTATTTAGGTTTAAAAGAATTCGAATCGCAGGGTTTAAAAATAAAAGTTTATTTATACGATAATGAACATGATACGGCTAAAACCAAAGCCATATTAGAAAAGCCTGAAATGAAGAAAATGGATTTGATAATAGCGCCCATATTGCATGAGCATCTATATATAATCAACCATTTTTCATGTAAATATCAGATACCCGTATTTTCGCCATTTACCGCAGCTGATAGTCTTTATCCAAATAATCCGCTTTTTTTTAATGCCGCACCGGCACAGCGAACAAAGGCTGAGTTTTTTTATGATTATTACCGTAAAACAAATCCCAACAAGATTATACTGATAATAAAAAATGATGCGGATTGGGCAAAAGGATTTGGTCCTGAACTCGTTAAATTATTAGAAACAAAAAAAAATATTGATTATAGGGTTATTACTTCTGAAGAAATATCAATGGCCGACAGTAATTTTTTACCAAAATGGAAAGAGTATATCGTATACCATAGCAGCGAAAATCCAAAAACAGTTAAAACCTTAACCATCTTTTTAGACAAACAAAAGGCACTTTTTGAAATTGTCGGCGATTATAAACCTTTAATATTAAAATCTATTCCGGAGGTGAAACGTAAAAAGTATGAAATGAAAATAATATCTTCAGATTTTACAAACCCTTTGGATAGTGCAATTGTGATGAGAGATTTTAAATCCAATTACAGATTAATAAGTAATCTTAATCCAAGTCGGTATTCAGTAATTGGTCATGATCAAGCCAGTTTTATTTCAGAAATATTTTTGAAGTATGATCGATTTAGAGCCAATGATTTTACAGGTGATATTCACCAGTATTACGCTACAAAATTTTTATTTAAAAAAGATCCTCATTGTAATCAGAACAAAGGATTATTTATTCTGAAAATATCTGATACTGAATTTTTAGAAGAAATAAAATACTGAAAAATGCCAAAAATAATGAAGGCACAAAATCCCACAATGCATTTTAGTGGGATTTTGTTTTTTTAGATTTAATGGCGAAATAACATAAGATGAATTCAAGACAAACCTTTATTTTTAATCATTTCAAAACCCTCATAACCACGTATGATGGTAATTTACCGTTTCACTATTTCTTTAAGAAATATTGTAAATTTAATACTGCGTTAGGTTCCAAGGATCGTAGGATTTTAAGAGAAATAATTTATAGTATATACCGACTTGGTCCCTCATGGAAACAGATACCTATAGAGGAACTTTTTTTACTGCCCAACACTAATGATGCGGATGAATTATTGAAATCCTTTTATGTAGAATTGGAACAGTTAGAAATGGATATCACCTTTGAATATCCGTTTTCAAACTATTTAATTAGTGATTTACAATCAGATGAATATTACTCAAGTTTGCAAGTGCAGCCGTTAGTTTGGGTAAGGGTAAATCATTCAAATGCTTTAAAATTTAAAGAGAAATATTTATCTGAAATTTTTGAAGAAAGCAACATTAATGAAAAGTATATAGCATTTGGGATGAAAAATAACACGGTTATTCAGCCAGATGTATTTCCTATTGAGGTGCAGGATTTATCATCGCAAGTTGTAAGTTCTAAAATTGTGGTTAAAGATGGAATGAAGGTTTGGGATTGTTGCAGTGGGGCAGGCGGTAAGTCACTTTTTATATCTGAAATGTTTAAAAGTGCCAAGCTTTTTGTTTCGGATGTAAGGCCTACTATACTTGAAAATTTAAAAACTAGGTTTAAGCAAAACCGATTACCCGTTCCAAAAATTGCAACATCCGATTTAAATAAGAAACCTGAGAAAATTAATTTTAGTGGCGAAATTATCGGAAGAGATTCCTTTGATGTGATAATAGCTGATGTGCCTTGCAGTGGATCAGGTACATGGGGTCGGGAACCGGAAAATTTAACCTTTTTTAACCCCGAAAAAATTGATGAAATGGTTGTACGCCAGGTTAATATTGTTAAAAATACATTGCGATTTTTAAAGCATGGTGGCAAATTGTATTACATCACCTGTTCTGTTTTTGAAAAAGAAAATTACGGAGTTTTAAAAGAATTAGAAGATTCAGGCCTCGTAAAGGTTATTTCAGCTGAAATGGTATATGGTTATGGAAAAAAAGCCGATAATTTATTTATAGCGGAGTTGCAAGCGGTCAACCGATATTAATTCCAATTGTATTTATAAACCAAAACCTGTTTTCCTTCATAAAGTAATTCCAAGCGTTTAGCCATATCGGGTTGATCTTCATAAAGGCAAGGTTTCCAAGGTAAAGGAATTATCAGGTAATTAGGTTGGTGTAGGTTAAACCAACGGTCAACTAAGGTTCTATCTTTCATTTTATAATGGTCAATTACCATTCCCTTTCTGTCTAAATATACCAAAGGAGTATTTAGAGGATAATCGTAAAGCACAAATATTTTTTCAGTTTTTGGGATATGTTTATTTTCCAACCAATTGGCTCCTTCCACCATATAACCTCGGTAATCCCAAATTTCACGACAAGGTAAATTATATACCTCAGCTTGGCGTTTATAGGATTGATTAAGGCTAAGTGGTGCCAAATTGTAAACAATATAAAAAAGTATAATTCCTCCGAAGCACCCCTGTGATAGTAACATAAGTCCATCCAAACTCAACATAATTATAACCGGAATAATGGTGCAAATGGCGTAATAATCATGATTGATCAGTTGTTTGCCCATAAGCAGAACAAAGCAAATAAAGCCAAGTAGCAAAATACCTTTAAATAGTAAAACCCCTTTTTGTCTGAACTTCGAATTTACCGACACAATAAAAGCGACCAAAATTACCCAATATTGGGTTTCTCGGAAATATTCACGATGCCAGCAAACCACGTTTTCCCATATATCACTAAAATCAGTCCATTGATTAATGTGTCTTGACATACTTAAAAAAACCGACGATTGGTAAACGGCATTCGCTCTAACCGTGAAATAATAATTGATGCCAATACACAGACTAAAACTTAAAAAAAATCCAGCTAGAACCTTTATAATTTTGTTTCGCGTAATTTGTTTGTCGATAAAAAGGGCCTCTACTAAGAACCAAGTGATAAATGCTACTGGAAAAATGGCAGAAGTAAGTTTTAGCAAAGCAGCGGCACAGCCCCAAATCAGTGAATAGTATATGGCATTGTTACTTAGCTTTATTCTAAACTTTTCAAAGTAATAATAGCTTACTAAAATCAATGAAAAGGCTGGAACATCGGGTAAAAGATTAAAACCATAAAAAAGTAATACTGGTGAAAGAATGAAAAATACAGGAATCAATATTTGTTGAAACCCATTGCCACCGTGCATTTTTACTGTTTTTAACAAAAAGAAAGCGCCGAGACTTAAAAAAATGAAACACAGAGTTCTATAAATTAAGAATAAATTATCTCTAGCACCAAAAGGCTTCGCAATTAAAGCAGTTAAATATTGAACTGCCGGAAATTCAACACCGGTTTTTCCATCACTAAATTCAAGGTAATTGGTTTGAGGCTCAAATAGATTTAAACCATTATCGTAATAATTTCTGGCAATACTGAACCTATCCGCTTGTGCCCAAAAATGAATACCTTGGGGCCTAAAATCTCCCTCATATCCTTGATAGAGTTTTGTGAAAATAAAGGCACAAATAATTAGTAAAAGAAATGGTATTAAATTACCGGGAGTTCTTCTTACCCGAGTATTAAATTGGTTGTTTATGTTTTGAAATTGGATGTTAATCATGGGTTTTGATAATTGAGTTATTGGTTATTTAGTTATTTGTTATTGTTTCCTAACTTAGCTTTTAACAAATAAGCAATATATCCATTAAGTAATTTTAAACATTTTTCAAATAAACCTTTAAATTCTAGAACTACTTTATCGTCGATATAATTTTCATCAAATGCGGTGTAAAAATGCTCAAGGGTTTCAAATAATGAACCTCTTGCTTGTCTGCAATATTGAATATTTTCCTGAAAATGAAATCGTCCAAAACCTTCTGCAATATTTGCTGTTATAGACCTTGAACTTCTAATAATTTGATCTGTTAATCTATATTTTTCATCCAATGAAAACGTTTTAGATAATTTTGAGATATAGATTTTTAATTGTCGGCATTCTTTCCAACCCTCCAATTCTTCAAATGAATTCATAATATTTTTTTAAAATAACCAATAACTATTAGCCCAATAACCTACTAACCCAATAACTCCTTCCTAACTCTAAGCGGCAGCGAATTTAGAACTAAATTATAGGAATCGTTGGTCCATTCAAGTATTAATTTATCAGCAATTGAGCCATCACAGCTCACAGTATTCCAATGTCTTTTGTTCATATGATAACCTGGAATTACACCAGAATGATGCTCCCGCAATTGAATAGCTTTTTCAGGGTCACATTTAAGATTTATCGAGTCAAAAGATTCTATATCCATAAGTGAAAAAATTTTTCTACCTACCTTGAATACAAGTATTCTTTTGTCAAATGGGAATTCTTCTGTAACTCCAAGTTTTGCAAGGCAATAATTACGGTATAGTTCAATGTCCATTATTACATTACAAATTAAAGATTATTTTGATATCAACAAAAATTGAATTGTCAATTTATCATATTTGCGCAAAAAATGAAACTTAAATGCAACGTTTAAATGTTTGTGTAGTCTATATAGTTATATTTGACTTCTTATTTAAGCATGACAAAACGTATTCTTGTTCTATTTTTTTTAACAATTTCTTTTTTTTCAAATAGCCAAACTGTTTCTAATCCAGTAATTACAGGCGATATAAGCTCGAAAGTTTCTTCTGAAATTGGTAAACCTGTTTTTAGGGAAAATTCAGGACAATACGATAAAGACATTTTATATCGGATGACAAGTGGGCAAACTTCAATTGCTTTTTATAAAAACAAGGTTCAATTTGGATTGCGAAAGCAAGGAAAACAAAAAATGAAAAGTAGAACTGAATTGGGAAGCATCGCTTTTTCAGTTTGGGAAATGAGTTTTGAAAATATGAATCCCGAAATTGTCACTATTGCTAGCGAGCAATTTCCTTCACGATTTAATCAATATAAGGCCACAAGTGATGTGTCAATTGAATTAGAAGATTTTGGTAAATTGACTTATAAAAATATTTATGAAAATATAGATTTAGTATTTTATTTGGATAAAAAGCAAACCTTAAAATATGATTTTATTGTGAATCCTGGTGGCGATTATTCGAATATAAAATTAAAATATAATGGGTTAAAAAATCTTAAAACCGATAAAAAAGGTAATTTAACACTAATAACACCTTGGGGCAATAAAATAAAAGAAAGCAAGCCAATTTCTTGGCAAATGACCCCTACAGGAAAAGTGCCTGTAGACATAAATTATGTGGTTCAAGGTAATACGCTGACTTATCATTGCAATTCTCAATTATTAGCCAATGCAACCCTCATCATTGACCCAATGATGTTGGATTGGAGTACTTATTTTTATGGTAAGATAATTAGTGGCAGTGGTTGGGGGTTTACCTATTTGTTAGACATGGATATTGATAAGGATAATTATGTTTATGCAGTTGGAATGACCACAGAAGCATTTCCGACAAAAGTTGGAACGTATGATACTTCGATGGGCTCAACATTTAACTACGAAGGATTTTTAGCAAAAATGTCTTTAAACGCCGATTCGCTGCTTATGTTTACCTATATAGGAGGAAGTAGTTATGAGTATATATTATCCGTATCTGTCAATGCTCAAAAAGAACCTGTAATATCAGGTTTTACTTATTCCAATGATTACCCAATTACTTCAGGGGCCTATGATAAAACAGGTGGTTCAGGTAGCGGGTATCGGGGGTTTATAACTAAATTTTCTACAGATTTTAAGAAACTAATTTATTCGACATATTTTGGTAAATCAAATAGCTGGGGTACCATAATTCAAAGTATGCAACTTGCTACCAATGGTGATGTTGTTTTTACTGGAAATACTAGTGCTCAAGATTTTCCAACTACCGCCGGTTGTATGCAAAGTACTTATGGCGGTGGGGCCAATGACGCATTTTTAACACGACTAAGTTCAGATGGTTCCAAATTAATATATTCAACTTATTTTGGAGGAACAGGGGATGATAAAGCTGCTGACTTAAGTGTGAATGCGGCTGAAGATGTTTATTTAGTGGGCTCAACTTCAAATTCAAATTTTCCGCTAACTACAGGTGCCCAAGGGCCTTTTAAATATACTAATTCAGACGCAATGGATGGATTTGTAGCCCGAATTCAAAAAGATGGTAAAAAATTACTTTGGAGTAAAATGATGGGCGGATCAGGACTCGATTATTTTGAAGGCTTATATGTAAACTCAAATGATGAATTATATATTGGAGGTTTTTCTAATTCAAGTAATTTTTATACAACTTCAGGTGTTGTTCAACCTGCAAATGCGGGTGGGTATGACCATGTAATTGTAAAGATGAATAAAGCAGGAACCAATGTTTATTATTCAACTTATTTAGGAGGTGGTTCTGACGATTACTTTTATGTGGGTTGGTTTTGGAATTCAAATATCCGGATTTGTGCCAATGTAAAAGATGAAGCCATTATTGGCGGTGCTACCAAATCTACTAATTATCCAGTTACTTCCGATGCTCTCCAAAAAACGAATAAAGCTAAAGGAAATACGTGGGCAACAAATTTGGCAATTACCAAACTTAATTATGATGGCACCAAAATACTTTATGGGACTTATTTTGGCGGTTCTTACTACGAATATCCAACGGTATTAAAAGTTAAAAAAATTAGCTGTATGAGTAGTATTTTGTATGGCGGTATCACTTTATCCAGCGACTATCCAACTACAAAAGGTGTATTTCATGAAAAAGGAAAAACCGGTTCAAGTTGGTATTATCAAGGATTTATGTCGAGGTTTCGTGATACCTTGTATACTGAACCTATTGGTTTTAAAGATAATTTTATTGAATGCGATTTGGCCTATGAGATATTGGACGCCAAAAATCGTGGAGCACAATATTTGTGGAGTGATGGATCAAAGAGGCAAACACTTATAATTCAAGATACAGGAACATTTTGGGTGAGGGCTACTTATGGTTGTGATACAGTTAGTGACACCATAAAAATAAAATTACAATATTCTCCCCAACTTAATTTAACTCCGGATACCACCATTTGTAATAACACGAGCGGCCTTATTCTTGATGCTAAAAATGACACTATTTTGCGAAAATATTTATGGAGCACAAAGGATACAACGCAAACCATAGTTGTAAAAAAACCAGGTTTATTTTTTGTTACGGTAAGTACACCAAATTGTGGATCGGTAACGGATTCAACAGTTATTAAATTTCTTAAAAAGCCCAGACTTTCAAATATCAAAGATTCCTTGTTTTGTGATAAAATAAATTGGTTAGTAAAAACCGATTCATTAGGTCCTGGAACTAGTTATTATTGGAGTACCGCAGATACAGGACTATTTACCAATATTACTAAAGTGGGTAATTATTCATTGAAAGTTAAAAATTATTGTGGTGATGATTCCGTTAAATTTAAAACGATGTTGCTAAACACACCAGTTGTAAATCTTCCAAAAGATACCACTGTTTGTGATTTATTTGCCTTACATTATAAAGTAGGTAAACCTAACAATGCTGAATACTATTTTTGGTATGATCCAATTAATAAAGTTGGATACGGAATAAAAGATACCTTTACTATTACTGCTCCAGGTTTATGGGGTATTTCGGTAAAGAATGGTTGCGGAACAGCTATTGATTCAATGAAAGTTAGTCAACGTCTTTCACCCAAATTAAATCTTGGGAAAGATTCGGTGTATTGCAATTCAATTAACAAACTGATAAAAGTTGGGTTGGCCGGAAATGATGAATTCTATACTTGGAATACAACCAATACCACCAATTCACAATCCATTACCAAAGTTGGAATATATTGGGCAAAAATTAAAAATATATGTGGTGAGGTTTTAGATTCCATAGTGTTTACCCAGAAAAATAGTTTAAAAATTGATTTAGGAAATGATTCAGTATTTTGTAATTCGGTTTCTAAATCATTGGATATAACCCAACCTGATATTGATGCCGTTTATAAATGGAACGATGGTTCGGGTAATAAAACATATACTTCTACCAAGCCTGAAAAAGTTTGGGCTTCCATTACCAATTTCTGCGGCACGGTTAAAGATTCAGTTTATTTTACAATGATTACCACACCAACTGCTAACCTTGGAAAGGATTATATTTTCTGTGATAATGTAAGCCCTGTTTCTCTCATGGTGGGTAAGACAGCTAATGCCGAAACGTTTTTATGGAGTGATTCAAAAAATACTACTTTAAATTCATTTAGCACCGCAGGCAAACATTGGGTAAAAATTACAAATAAATGCGGTACAGCAAGCGACACCATGATGATAAGTGTGGTGATAAGTCCAACGGTAACTATTGGTCCGGATACTGCCTTGTGCGGTTATTTTAATTTACCATTGGATGCCGGAAACCCCGGATTAGCCTACTATTGGGAACCAACCGGCGAAACCACTCAAAGCATTGTGGCCAATAAACAAGTGATTTATAAAGTTACTGTGACTGATGCCAACGGTTGCTTTGGCAAAGATGATATGCGGGTAAAAGACGACTGCAAAAGCAAATGGTTTATTCCAACTTCGTTTAGTCCCAACGGGGATATGATAAATGACGAATTTGTACCGATTCTTATTAATTGTGAAAACTATTCATTGCGTATTTACAGCACTTGGGGCGAAAAATTATTTGAAACTTCTGATCCGTATGCTAAATGGGATGGAATGTATCATGGGAAAGTAATGCAGGATGGCAACTATATTTATACCATCAATTTTAAAAGCAGTGAAGATAAGAAGTTCTATAACATTAATGGCGGCTTACTTTTATTAAAGTAATTTTTTCCTGATTTCTTTCATTTTTTAAACAATCATTAATTCTAAATTGCAGGATTATATTTTTGCAATTTGAATCCATTAGCAATCCTTCAAAATTACTGGGACCATAAGGCCTTTCGGCCTTTGCAGGAGGAAATTATAAATGCTGTTATTTCTAAATATGATACATTAGCCATATTGCCCACTGGTGGAGGAAAATCTGTATGCTTTCAAATTCCTGGGCTTTATTTTGAAGGAATAACCTTGGTGGTTTCACCGCTCATCGCATTGATGAACGATCAGGTAGAAAACCTTAAAAAAAGAGATATTTCAGCTATAGCTTTTCATTCGGGCATAACAAAACGCGAGGCTGCCATAGAATATACCAATATAAAAAACGGCAAGTATAAGTTTGTGTATGTTTCACCTGAGAGGATAAAAACAGAGCTTTTTAAAGAAGTAATAGCTGAAACTCCAATAAAACTGATTGCAGTCGACGAAGCCCATTGTATTTCGCAATGGGGCTATGATTTCAGGCCTGAATATTTATTGATTTCCGAATTGCGTGAAATATTAAAAGGTGTTCCTTGCATTGCTCTTACGGCTTCGGCCACACCGCAAGTAGAAAAGGATATAAAGGAATTTCTTTTATTTAATGCCCAATCAAAAGCATTTAAACAAACCACTATAAGGCCTAACCTTAATTACGTGGTTTTGGACGATGAAAACAAAAATGAACGGCTTCTGAAAATTGCAACTAAACTAAAAGGTACTGGAATTATATATGCTAAAAATCGTAAAACTACCGTTCTCTTAGCCTCATTATTAAATAAAAATGGTGTGGTGGCTGATTTTTACCATGCTGGTTTGGAGTTGGAAAACAGACATTTAAAACAACAATCGTGGCAAAAAGGATTTACACGAGTGATTGTTTGCACCAATGCATTTGGGATGGGAATAGACAAAAGCAATGTGCGGTTTGTGGTGCATTATGATATGCCCGAAAGTTTGGAAGCCTATTATCAGGAAGCCGGTCGTGCAGGCCGCGACGGGGAAGAAAGTTGGTGCGTGCTATTGTATTGCAATCCTGATAAAATAAGTGCTGAAAAGCTTTTAAACTCCAAATATTTGGATAAAAAAACGGTCCAGACATTTTTTAATGCGTTGTGCAATCAGCTCCAAATGGCCTACAATTGTGGATTTGATGAGACCTTTGAATTAGATACTATTGGACTTGCCAAAAAGTATAATTTTCAATTGCCTGAGATTCAAACCGCTTTAGGAATGTTGCAAAAGGAAGGAGTCCTTAAATTATCTGATTCTTATGTCAATCCTTCGCGGCTAAGGATATTGGTAGATAATATGGCTTTGTATAAATTTTATTTAGCCAATCCCACTTTTGAATTATTTATAAAAACTATCTTGAGAATGTATGGCGGTATTTTTGATAATTACATTCATATCTCCGAATTTGAAATTGCTAAAAACCTTAAAATTCCATTGGATAGAGTAAAGGAAGGTTTGGAAAGGCTTACGAAAATGCAATTGTTTGACTATTTGCCCCAGAATGAAAAACCTGCCGTTACTTTATTAATGCCTCGGCCTGAAATTATTCCTTACGATAGTACTCGTTGGAAATTTTTGAAGCAAGCGGCATTAGATAGACTTAAAGCTGTGTTTAATTATGCTACTGCCAACGAATGCAGACAAGAATTAATTTCAAAATATTTTGGCGAAACCGACAATCACCTGTGCGGTAAATGCGATGTTTGCAGGGCAAAGAAAAAAACAATGGGCAGTGTGTTGGAGTCAGTAAAAGAGGTTTTATCAAAATATTTTTCGCAAAACTATTGTTCATTTGAAACCATTATAGAACAAGTGGGCAACCAATCGAAAAATTTAGAAGCATTACGTTTTTTAATGGATACTGGGCAATTGAAAAAGAACAAAGAAGGAAACTATATATGGCACGAAACGGCAAAAAAATAACAGTAACCGTTTCTAATGATATTGTGACCGACCAGCGAATGGAGCGGATTTGTTCGACATTGGTTGCCATGGGTTTTGAGGTGGAAATAGTAGGAAGACGATTGCCTAATTCATTTCAACTTGGGGCAAAAGAATACCAACAAAGCCGATTAAAACTGTTGTTTAAAAAAGGGCCTTTATTTTATGTTGCATTAAATATTCGTCTCTTGTTTTATTTGCTGGCCACCAAACCCGACATTGTTTATACAGTAGATGCTGATACGGCTTTGGCAGGAATTTGGACTAAAAAGCTTTTAAAAACCAAACTAATTTTTGATGCTCATGAATTGTTCTCGGAAGTGCCTGAATTGCAAAATAGAGGCATGATAAAACGTATTTGGCAATGGATTGAAAAGCGTATAATTTTAAAATCGGATGTAAGGATCACAGTATCTGAAAGTGTGGCCAATTATTATTCCTCTATATACACTAAACCTTTTGAAGTTATTAGGAATATCTCTCGTTCAAAAACTTATTCAGATGCAAACACTACTGAAAAATACATCCTTTATCAAGGAGCCTTAAACGAAGGCCGAGGCTTGGAACAACTGATAGAAGCTGGTAAAAGTTTAGATATAAAAATAAAAATGGCCGGAGATGGCGACATTGCAGAAACCTTAAAAAAACAAGCCAATGCTAATGTGGAATTTTTAGGTAAACTTGTTCCTGATGAATTAGAAAAAATAACCGCTAATGCTTGGTTGGGGTATAATTTATTGGAAAAATGCAGTCTAAGTTATTACTATTCGTTAAGCAATAAAACCTTTGATTATATGCAAGCCGGCATACCTCAGTTAATGCCTGATTTTCCCGAATATCAAAAACTAAATGAGGAATGGAATTTTGGGATGATTGTGGGTTTAAGTTCTGAAGAAATAGTGAAAACTGTGAACCGATTATTGGAAGATGAAAAGCTTTATAATTCTTTGAAAGACAATGCTGAAAAAGCTGGAAGGGTATTGACTTGGGAAAATGAGGAGGGGAAATTGACTGAAATTTTCGACAACTTTTCGAGGGGTTTATAACCCTCGAAAAGTTTAAAATAAACTTTAGACAAGTTTTAAATAGCACAATTCTTTATAAGATTAAGCTGAAAGTGCTATTATTATTATTATTATTATTCCCCACATTATGAGAAAAATATTAACCATCCTGTGCTGCACATTTATTCTTTTTACACAATCCAAAGCTCAATCCGATACAATCAGTGGAGATTATATTGTGTTGTATTCGGGCAAGATAATTCAATCAGATGTGGTCACTTATAAGAATTCGTATTTTCATGCAGGTGATAAAAAATATAATGAAGATGATGTTTCTTTATATAGAAATGCCGAAGGTTCATTTGCCAATGCCAAACATTTTAAGAAAAGAGGAGCAACATATTTTTTGAAAGCCTCAAAAACAGGACCAGTTAATATTTACAGTTTAGAAATTACCGCATCTAAAAATGGAAGTTGGTCTAACGGAAGTTATAAACCTGCATATACAGAAACCACTGAATATGTTTTTTACAATAAGGGAATGGAACGTT
This sequence comes from Bacteroidota bacterium, assembly GCA_947468275.1. Classification (GTDB taxonomy): domain Bacteria; phylum Bacteroidota; class Bacteroidia; order NS11-12g; family UBA9320; genus JABWCE01. The sequence goes on along the minus strand of CANIKO010000008.1, from coordinate 12,301 downwards.
TAAAGAAAGCTAAATATAAAAACTTAAAAAGGGATTTGGGAGATAATGTTAATTGCAACAAAGTTCTTAAAAAATATAGAAATATAAGGACAGCACGAATTATACTCTATCCAGTAAGTGCAATTGTATTTGCTTTTGGAATAAAAACTGCCGTTAAAGAAACCTATGATAATCCAGTTCTCAATTATGTTGCAGCCCCATTAGGTATAATATTGTTTTTCGTAGCACAAGCCGGACGTGATGCAAGTATTAATAAAGCAAAAAAGGCGATTGAAATATACAATCAATAGTTTGCGAGGATTTGCAAAAAACCAAACACTAAAAAATCCCCTAAATCTCCATTTACCAATTCCCTTCAAATAACTACCTTTGCCATTAACTATGGGGCAAGAGGTATCATTAACGCCTGAAGAGCTTGAAAACAAGGAAATAATTAAACGCTATCGCCATTTGTTGCGGGCAGCCAAGCGTGTAAAAACCAAAGAAGACAAGCGTTTGATTCGTGATGCTTTTGAGCTTTCGATGGATGCACATAAGGAAATGCGTCGAAAATCGGGAGAGCCCTATATATTTCATCCGTTAGCCGTTGCCCAAATAGCAGCAGAAGAAATTGGTTTAGGAGCTACTTCCATTGCTTGTGCTTTGTTGCATGATGTGGTAGAAGACACCGAAATAGATCTGGATTATATTAAGAAAAAATTTGGTCCTCAGGTAGCATCTATTATTGATGGGTTGACCAAAATTTCAGGAGTTTTTGACGAGAAAAAATCACCTCAGGCTGAAAATTTCAGAAAAATGTTGCTTACCCTTAGTGATGATGTTAGGGTTATTTTAATAAAAATATGCGACCGACTGCACAACATGCGAACTCTGGAATTTATGAACCGAAATTCTCAGTTAAAAATTGCTTCAGAAACACTTTATCTATATGCGCCATTAGCTCATAGGCTTGGTATTTATGCTATAAAAACTGAATTAGAGGACCTGTCCTTGAAATTTACAGAACCTGAAAAATATAAAGAAATATCAAAAAAACTTAGCCAAACCAAGGAAGACAGAGCCAAATTTATTCGTTCATTTATTAAACCTATTAAAATGGAATTGGATGAATTGGGAGTTAAGTATGAAATAAAAGGCAGGCCAAAATCCATCTTTTCCATTTATAATAAAATGAAAAAGCAACAGGTGAGTTTTGAGCAAGTGTATGATTTATTTGCAGTTCGCATTATTTTAGAGAGTGCTACCGAAAATGAAAAGCGTGATTGCTGGAATGCCTACAGTGTGGTAACAAGTATTTATAAACCGAATACCGAAAGGCTTCGCGATTGGATTTCAACCCCCAAATCAAACGGATACGAATCGTTGCATATAACTGTGATGGGGCCCTTTGGAAGATTTGTTGAAGTGCAAATCCGTACCAATCGGATGGATGAAATAGCTGAATTGGGTTATGCCGCCCATTGGAAATACAAGGAAAATGCCAAGGAAATAAGCAATTATGATAATTGGTTAAATAACATTCGCGAAATGCTTGAAAATCCGGAGAGCAATGCTTTGGATTTTGTAGAGGAGTTTCATACCAATTTTCTTTCCGAAGAGGTTTTTGTTTTTACCCCCACTGGCGAATTAAAAAAACTGCCAATAAGTGCTACGGCCCTTGACTTTGCCTTTGATATTCACTCCGACATTGGCGCTAAATGCATTGGTGCTAAAGTGAACAATAAAATTGTACCGTTAAGCCATGTACTCCAAAATGGAGACCAAGTAGAAATACTAACTTCGGCCAAGCAAAAGCCCAATAAAGACTGGTTAGGTTATATTGTTACCGGTAAAGCCAAACAAAGGATTAAATATCTTTTGAAAGAAGAAAAAAGGCAAATAGCCGAAGTCGGGAAGGATTTATTAATAAAGAAATTTAAAAATGAGAAGGTCGAATTTTCAAAGGAAAATATTTTAGAAGTCGCCAATTTTTTTAGGGCGCAAAGTGAACTTGATCTCTATTTTATGATTGCCAAGGAGATAATAGGGAAAGAAAAATTAAAGATAAAACAAATAATAACGGAAGGACAAATAATTCAAAGGGAGCAACTTGTTGCAAATATTAAGCAAACGATTGTACCCAAAAATAAGGCAGAACATAAAAAAACAGAAGTTATAATAATTGGTGACGATAATGTTGAAATGGATTATACGCTTGCCAAATGCTGTTCGCCTTTACCCGGCGATGAAATTTTAGGTTTCATAACCATAGGAGAAGGAATAAAAATTCACCGTACAAATTGCAAAAATGCAATTTCGTTAATGAGTCAATACGGTTATCGGGTGCTTAAAACACATTGGGCAAGTGATACTAATTTAGTTTATGATAGTTATGAAACGTTGATAAGAATCACTGGTATTGACGGAGTGGGAATAGTGAGTAAGGTTACTGATATTATTTCGAAGGATTTGAAGGTAAATATGAAAAGTATATCATTTGAATCGCATGATGGCTTATTTGATGGAAAATTGAATGTTTATCTGACAGATACATCGCATTTACAGGTTTTAATAGATAAAATAAAATCGATAGATAAATACATTAATGTCACACGTCATAGTGTTGATTAATTGATTAAAACTATTAGTAGAATACATAGTATTTTTGAACCTACCCAATGGACAAAGCATTAGCCTTAGTAAAAGGAGAAGTTAAGAGATTATTTACAGATTTTCTTGAAAAAAAGGGACAGAGAAGAACCCCTGAACGGTATGCTATTTTGGATGAAATATATAGTAAAAAGTCGCACTTTGATGTAGATACTCTTTTTATTCAAATGAAAAACCGTAACTATCAAGTAAGTAGAGCTACTGTATATAATACACTTGATTTATTATTAGAAAGTGGTTTAGTAATAAAACATCAGTTTGGCCAAAACCTAGCACAATTTGAGCAAGCATTTGGTTATAAACAACACGACCACATGATATGTAATGTTTGTGGTAAAGTTACAGAATTTTGTGATCCAAGAATATCGCAAACTGAGATAATGATGGGAGAGTTGTTGAATTTTGAAATACAACATCATTCACTTAATTTGTTTGGAAACCCAAAAGTGGATGAAAACGGAATTTGTTTGAATTGTGATAATGTGGTTTCTACTTAATTAGGAATCTGGAATTAAGAATTTAAAAAAAATAGTTAGATAAGATAAACAAGGGGATTTAAAGATTAGTTAATAGGCCATTCCTAATTCCTGATTCCTAATTCCTAATTTAAAAAAGAAAAATGGTAGACGTATTACTAGGCCTTCAATGGGGCGACGAAGGGAAAGGGAAAATAGCGGATTATTTAACCCCCAATTATGATATTGTAGCTCGCTTTCAAGGCGGACCAAATGCGGGGCATTCCTTACATTTTAACGGGCAAAAATTTGTGTTAAACACAATACCTTCGGGCATTTTTAGAGATAATTGCATGAATGTAATTGGCAATGGTGTAGTAGCCGACCCGGTGCGTTTGCAAGGTGAAATTGAAAAGCTGATGGCCGCAGGAGTGGATGTAAAAAGTCGTTTGCTTATTTCCAAAAAAGCGCACATCATATTACCAACTCACCGCATATTGGATGCAGCTAATGAAGCTTCTAAAGGTGATAAAAAAATTGGTAGCACATTGCGCGGTATTGGCCCAACATACATGGACAAAACGGGCAGAAATGGTTTAAGAATAGGTGATATTATCTCCCAAAATTTTAAAAGCCGTTATGATGAATTGGTTCAAAAGCATTTGAAATTAATTCAAAACCTCAATTATACTGATTTTGATTTAACTGAGTTGGAAATCCCTTTCTATCAATCTTTAGATTTTTTAAGAGAATACAACTTAATTGACAGTGAATATTATTTGAATAACGCTCTTAAAGCAGGTAAAAAAATATTAGCTGAAGGAGCACAAGGAAGTTTGCTGGATATTGATTTTGGGTCATATCCGTTTGTAACCAGTAGTAATACTACAGCCGGCGGCGTTTGCACAGGTTTGGGAATACCTCCGGGTTCAATAAATAAAGTAATAGGGATTTTTAAAGCATATTGCACACGAGTAGGAAGTGGTCCATTTCCATCCGAATTGAATGATGATATGGGCGAACAAATTCGTCAGCAAGGTTTTGAATTTGGAGCTACTACAGGTAGACCAAGACGTACAGGTTGGTTGGATTTGCCAGCTCTGCATTATTCGGTAATGATAAATGGTGTGAATGAATTGGTGATGATGAAAAGCGATGTATTGAGTGGATTGGAGGAAGTAAAAGTTTGCACCTCATACAAAGTAGATGGTGTGGAAACCTCACAAATGCCGTTTGATGTTTGCGACGCTACCATTGAGCCAATCTATGAATCTTTCCCGGGATGGCAGGATGATTTAACAAAAATTAGAACCTTTAATGATTTGCCTGAATCCTTCAAAAGCTACTGCAACGAAATATCAAAACGCTCGGATTGTAAAATAAATATTATTTCCGTTGGTCCTGATAGGGAAGAAACTATTCCATGTTAAAAATTTAAATTCGCAGCCACAAAAATGCTAATATCTTAACTCTAAAATTCTCATATCTAAATAATGAACATACACGAATATCAAGCTAAAGAAATACTTAAAAAATACGGAGTAGCAGTGCAGGAAGGCCAAGTGGCAACTACCCCTGATGAAGCGGTAAAAGCAGCAGAAGCAATGAAAGAATTATACAATTCGGATTGGGTGGTTCTAAAATCGCAGATACATGCCGGTGGCCGTGGAAAAGGTAAAATTGTTGGAACCGAACAGCGTGGTGTGGCTTTGGCAAAAAATCATGGACAGGTGGCTGAAATAGCTAAAAATCTTTTGGGAAATGTTTTGGTAACAATCCAAACCGGCCCAAAGGGAAAAAAAGTAAATAAAGTGTTGGTAGCTCAGGATGTATATTATCCGGGAGCATCAGAGCCAAAGGAATATTACATGAGCGTTTTGTTGGATCGTTCTAAAGCTCAAAATGTAATTATTTATACCACCGAAGGGGGGATGGATATTGAAGAAGTAGCCCATAACTCTCCCAAAAAAATACATAAAGAATGGATTGACCCATTGGTAGGTTTACAACCGTTTCAAGCCCGTAAAATAGCGTTTAACTTAGGCTTAACAGGCAAAGCCAATAAAGAAATGGTAGCTTTTGTTACCTCACTTTATACAGCTTATAATGCAATTGATGCTTCCATGTTTGAAATAAACCCTGTGCTTAAAACCAGCGATGACCGCATATTGGCTGTGGATGGAAAAGTAGGATTGGATGATAACGCCTTATACCGTCATCCTGATTTATTGGCATTGCGAGATTTGGATGAAGAAGACCCTGCGGAAGTAGAAGCCGGTGAATATGATTTAAATTATGTTCAGTTGGATGGCAACGTGGGTTGTATGGTGAACGGTGCTGGATTGGCAATGGCCACTATGGATATTATAAAATTATCGGGTGGTGAGCCGGCCAATTTTTTGGATGTGGGAGGAACTGCAAATGCCGAACGTGTAGAAAAAGCCATGCGAATTATTTTGAAAGATGATAAAGTAAAGGCTATTCTTATAAATATTTTTGGCGGTATTGTTCGTTGCGACCGTGTGGCACAAGGTGTGGTAGATGCTTATAAAAACATTGGCGAAATACCTGTACCAATAATTGTAAGATTGCAAGGAACCAATGCCGTTGAAGCTAAAAAATTGATAGATGAAAGTGGCTTAAAAGTAAGATCAGCCATTGCTTTAAAGGAAGCCGCTGATTTGGTAGAAGAAGTTTTAAGGTAATTAGGAATTAGGAATTAGGAATTTTTGAACCCTAATAACTTACTAACTCAATAACCAACTACCAATGCTCATCGAAATTCGTTCCCAAAATCCTGATGCCCGACAGATAAAGGAGGTTGTGGATGTTTTGAAAAATGGGGGAGTTGCCATTGTTCCAACGGATACTATTTATGCAGCGGTTTGTTTAATCTCCAATAGCAGAGGGATTGAATCTTTAACAAAAAAATTAGGTAAAAAAGTAAAGAAGACGAATTATTCAATTCTTTGCCGTGATTTTACCAATCTATCGGAATATGCGTTGCCGGTTTCCAATCCAACCTTTAAATTAATGAAGCAGGTATTGCCGGGGCCATTCACTTTTATTCTAAAATCAAGTCATCAGGTGCCTCATTTATTTAGGGAAAATAAAAAGACGATTGGTATTCGTGTGCCGGATAACGACATTGTTCAGGCTATTTTAGAACAATTGGAGCAGCCATTGGTGGCCACTTCCATCCACTCCGATGATGAAATTGTGGAATACCTTACCGACCCATTTGAAATTGAACAAAAATTTAGCGGTATTGTGGATTGCGTTGTGGATGGTGGTATAGGAGGCAATGTGGCTTCCACCATTATTGATTGTACAGATAACGTTCCGCAAATACTAAGACAAGGAAAAGGGGTAGTCTAATAGTTGAAATTACCTTTCTTTTTCTACCGGGCTCCTTGAAGAATTGGAGAGTATTGATAAATATTTTCAGGGTTTAAAATGAATACATTATCTTTTCTGTCATATTGCAATATGATAAATTGAAAAATAATTCTATTATTTATCATACCAGCTAATTATTTTTAATAAGAATTAATTTAAAAGCCAAGGGCGGTATTAAAATACATCTATACTTGTAATCTAAATAAAAAAATCATGTCATTCTCAGGAAACGAAGACCACAGTATTACAGTATTGGCCGCAGCCGACTTAACCGCCAATTACAGATCAAACCACCCATCAGCCGTTCAGGGATTTTATTATGGCCAATCAGCAATTAACGCCATTCTTGCACAAGATGATTGCGTGGGTATCCGTATTTATTTTGGAGAGGATGAATTTGGAAATCCCAAACTGGTAATATGTGGGGTATTGGCTGATGAAAATGATATACTACCAGGAGAGTTAGCTGAGTATGGAACTGCTTGTCCCCCAAGTTGTGGTTCAACAAATGCACTTAATTCTTAATGCTGGTTGATATAGTAAGTAGCTCCTCACTATTATTTCCTCTTATTGCAGGCCTTGCTTTTTATTACAGAAATGGAAAACTTCTGAATTTCTTTTTGGTATTTATTCTTTTTTCTGCTGTTTTTGAATCCATCTCATTAGGATTAGCTTTTAGTCATATTAATAATCACTGGATGTTCAAATTGTTTTTGATAAGTGATTTTTTGTTTTTCGCATTGCTTTTTAATAAGCGGTTAACTTTTAAACCCTGGTTCAGGCATTTTACATTGGGTTTTCTGGTATTAATACTATGCGATGGATTTATTACTTTAATTTGGCCTCAGCTTTTTGCTTATCCCGGAGCCATAATTTTTGTTGCTTTATTTCTTTATTTTATTATTCAAAGTATTTATGTGCTACTTACGCTCATCAATGATATGAGCTTGCTTCAAAATACTTTTTTTTGGATAGCCACCGCCCGTTTGTTTTATTATTTAACCATTTTTTCGATTTATACTTATGTTCAGGCAAGCAGTGAAAGTTTTAACAACCAGTTATTTTCAAATGCTTTCAAAATTATTAATGCCAGTAGCAATATAGTATGCAATATAATGTTTGGGGTAAGTTTTTTATGCAACAAAATCAGGATTTAATAGTGTTTTTGGTTATTGCCTGGTCGGCTGTATTGCTGGCACTTGGTATTTTCTTTATTGTATTTTTTAAGCGGTACAACAAAAATTTAAAGCAAAAGCAAAAGGAAGCCATAAGCAATCTTTATAAAGGGCAGCAGAATGAACGTGGCCGCATAGCCCGCGACCTTCACGATGGGCTTGGTATAGAACTGACATCCATAATAAATGTGGTGGATGAAATAGAAGTTGACAACATGGCCACAGGCGAAAAACTGGAAACGGTTAAATCAAAAATTGCCACTGCAATGAAAACCATACGGCAAATATCGCACGACCTTATGCCCCAATCATTAAACAAATATGGTTTAGTTTATACCATCGAAAAACTTGTTGAAGATAACTGGGCCGGAAAAATTCCGTTTTATTTTAACCATAATGGAGAGAATATTCCTATATCAAATGAAACGGCTTTCCATCTTTATAAAATTACTCAGGAGCTGCTACAAAATAGCATTAAACATAGCGAAGCTACAGAAACGATGCTTGACCTATATTATTTTAATGAAAAAAAACGATTGGAATACACCTATACCGATAATGGAAAAGGAATAAAGGATGGTATCCAAACAGATGGAATAGGGTTTAAAAATATATATACCCGGGCGGCCATTATAAATGGGCAATTGAGTGTGGATGGTGACTATGGGTTTAGGTTGGTATTAATTATTAATATTGAGGGATAAATATTTATGTCGGAGTTAATAAGCATATTGATAGTGGACGACCATGCTGTGGTAAGGGAAGGAGTTGTGAAAATTGTATCGACACTTGATAATGTTAAATATTATGAGGAGGCCGAAAATGGGCAAATGGCTTTGGATAAACTGGAGCAAAAGCCATTTGATATAGTGATACTGGATATAGAAATGAAAGTGATGGATGGAATAGAGACAGCAAGCCGCATAAGGAAGGAATATAAAAACACAAAGATCATTATGTTTTCGATGTATAATGAGCGAAAACAAGTAACAGAACTAATAGAACTGGGCATAGATGCCTACATACTCAAAAGTGCTGACCGAAATGAACTAATAAAAGCCATTAACCATATAACCATTGGCGGAAAGTATTTTACCCCGGAAGTGTATGATGTATGGGCTAATTATAACAATAGCGAAATGCACCTGCAAGACAAGCTTTTGCCAGTATTTAGCCTACGTGAGAAGGAAATAATTGGTTTGCTATGCCAAGGCCTGAGTGCCCATCAGGTAGCCGATAAGGTGTCACGAAGTTATAATACAATAGCCACCCACAGAGCCCATATTATGAAAAAAATGGGTGTCAATAGTTTTCAGGGTTTAATGAACTATGCTGTAAAACATAAGTTATTCATCCCCTAACTTTTTCTATCATATTATCATAGTATAAGTGTTCTTTAACCTCTCATACCATCATATGATTTGTATCATTAGTTGGTATGATTTTTGAGCTAAATGTTAGGTGCAACGGAATTAATACTGTTAGGTTTGAGTAACAAATTAAAAAAAACATGAAAACACAAACAACAAACCCAACCAATATTGGTGAAAACACCAACACGAGAAATTTCTTTCAAAAAACATTTATCCTATTAGCTATTTTAGCTTTTACAAGTTTTGGGTTTAAGGCTAAGGCACAACAAGCGCATCTTACAGTAAACAATAATCTTGGTTCTCCAAGTGGATGCGATTGGAGAGTATATTTTTATGACGCATCGTCAACATTATTGTATACATCTATTCTCGTTACTTCTGGGAATATATTATATGCTGGCTGCGTTTCTTGGGTAGGTGCTGCTGTAGACCATATTACAGTGAGTGACGGAACCTGCACTGTTCCATTTGGAAGTGGTGGTAGTTTTCCAACAACCTCATTATCTCCTCCATGCTCTGGTTCTTGTAGCTTAAGCATAGACTGTTCAGGAGGTACTCCTAGCATTTGTGGAGCCACATATCCGGTTATTTTAATTCAAATTTACTAATTTTCAAATCTAATAGAATTACATTTGAAGTAAAGATGAGTTTATATCGGTTTTATATTTTTTCAATTATACTATTTTCTGGATTTATAAAGCCGATATATTCTCAAAATTTTGAATGGCTAAAAACGCTTAAAAACTCAAATGGATCGAATGGGTTATCCATTAACAGCACAATATCTATGCCTGGAGGTGGGTTGGCAATTCTTTTTCCAGTTTATTGTCGGCAGGGATATCGCGATTCCTTGACTTTAGATACGTTTAAAATTATATCATCTGTTTATCCTGAGGTAGATTATTATATTGCGTTAATTGATAGCAGTGGAAAAGCAAAAAGGCTGAACTTGGTTGGTAAATTATTTATTAATAAACAATGGAGTTCTTTTAGCATTAAAGAAATATGTAGGGATGATAGCGGCAATTTTTATTCAATGGCCTATCTTGATTCAATTGGTGTAATAGGTAAGGATACTTTTATGGCAGCAAAAGGACGTATTATATTCAGCAAATTTGATGAAAATTTAAACTACAAATGGTCTTCGCAAACTGGGAATTCAAAACTAATTGATATGGATTATGAGAATGCACAAGCTATGAATTGGGATAGGAATCCTAATAGTAAATTGTTTTATCATAAGGGGCATATTTATTTTCTATGCGTATCAACAGACACCACTAAATTTGGTAATATTACTTATTACTTAAAAGCAGGCTTAACAAGTATTTATGGTGAACTTAAACCATCAAATGGATTGATATTATGGTCCAACTATTTATATTCTCCGACAGCTCGGTTTTACGACGGATTCAGATTGACAGGGCTGCTGCCACTTAAAGACAAGTTATATATTTCAGGTGATTTTGGAAATGAAATTACAGCAAGGATAGTTAAAATAAATAAAGATACTTTCTATAGTCCAGGCGGATTTATTATAGAAACGGACACTTTAGGGAAATACCTCAAAAGATTTGTAATTCATAACTCCAATATTTTTAATCTAAATTGTCTGGAAACTGACGGGGTATTTTTAAATTTTGGTGGTTCTTTTAGGGATAGTTTGCCATGGGGAAACAAAAAAATCATACCTGGATTTGCTCCAAATTCATATAAAAAACAAAAAAATTGGGCCTTAGAAATTTATTCAGCTTCTATTTCAACCAATTTCAAAACTCGGTGGTTTTTTAAGCCAAAAATTCTCGACCAATCCAATGATCATTATCAGTCATGTGGAATTAATTTTGTGAAACACAAAGATGGTTTCCTTTATTTTGGTGGTCAATTTTTTAATAAAATACTAATTGATAGTACAATACTATCTCCCCGATCAGTTGCTTATTGGTTTGGAGGATTAGTAATGTTTAAAGCCGATACGATAGGAAATGTTTTGTGGGCTACGTATGGGGATGGTGCTATAAATTCTATGGATACCAAATTTGGAAGTTCAGTATATGCTGCTGGGTTGTTTCGGGATAAAATCCAATTGGGAACTCTAAAGGATAGTACAACAGGTAAATTTGGTCGTTGGCTCACCAAAATCACCGACTATTCCATTACCCGCGGCAAGGTAAGTGCAGGCCCATACTGTGCGGGGGATACCATAAAAGTTCCCTATAAATTAGTTGGTAAATTTGATACCAATAATGTATTTATTGCTGAACTAAGCAATGAGCAGGGAAACTTTGATGGAGGGGGAAGAGAATTGGGACGACTAAAAAGCAATAAAGATGGTTTGGTAAAAGGCACATTACCTTTATTTCAAGTTTCTACTTCCACACAATACCGAATACGAATACGAAGCACCAGTCCAAAAATCCAAAGTTATTATGTAACCGACACCTTGCGATTGCTTATTTATAGTAAAGACAAAGCCAACCCCGGTCCACCGGAAACCATTTGCATGGGCGACAGCCTAAAACTAAATACTTACGGCGGCACAAAATGGACGTGGAGCCCAAAATACAGAATGGACGACAGCACCAAGCGGCAACCCATTGTGTGGCCAATAAAAAATACCACCTACAAAATAATAATAGGCGACAGCAGCGGATGCGGAGCACCCGATACTGCCTTTAAAAAAGTGATAGTGAGGCCGGCATTGAAAACAGTTTTGGCGTTTAACGATACCACCGTTTGCGGAGATGGAGCGTTGCAAGTACCGTATTATTTCACAGGTGGTGACTCGGTAAATTATAAGTTTCAATGGTATTTTGTGAGCAATCCTAAATTGTGGTTTACCATGAAAAGTGGCCAAAATTTATTGCGAGATACTTTAACGTATACCCCAAGCGACCCAATCGAAAAACTGGCCATCATCCTAAAAGACGGCTGCACCAATAAATCCGATACCGCTTTTTTAATCATCAGCCAACGCAAACAGGTAACAATAAAATCGACTTACCGCGACACCACCCTTTGCACCGGAAACCTTTTAAAATACAAAGCCACAGCCAGCGGCGGTGTACCCAAACAATACCGCTACCAGTGGAAAGATTTGGTATCTAATTCCGTTCTTTCCACCACAGATAGTTTGAAATTTTTAACTAAAAAGACTTTAAAAATTCAACTGATAGTGAACGATGGTTGCGAAGCTTTGGGAGATACGGCTGAGTTTGAGGTTAAGGTTAAGGCTGAGTTAAAAGCCATC
>CANIKO010000007.1 GCA_947468275.1 Bacteroidota bacterium | reverse complement strand
TTAAATATGGATCAAATTTATAGTAACCATTTTCTTTATGAAGTTTTGATTGTCCGTATGAAATATTACCAATAAGCAAAAATAAATATACCCAAAAAATTAATAATATTCTTGTCAGTTGATAGGGTTTCATACTAATTGTGGCTAACTTGTTTATACCCCTGACAAAGTCAGGCTTATCCAACATACAGTTGTTGGATAAGCCTGATAATCTATCAGGCTTATCTGCCAAAAGTATCTTATAATTTTTATATATCCAAGTCATCAAATGGGCTTTTCATAGATTGTATATTTTTAGTACTCACGTGGGTGTAAATTTCCGTGGTCCGGCTACTATTGTGCCCTAATAATTCTTGTATATATCTTAGGTCTGTACCTGATTCTAACAAATGGGTAGCATAGCTGTGGCGCAACCAATGTAAGGTCACAGGTTTTGTAATTTTAGCTTTAACTAAGGCTTGCTTTAAAACAGATTCCAAACTTTTTTCACTATAAGGTTCATTTTCCATTGCTCCCTCAAACAGCCACTGCTTTGGTCTGTGCTCTTCAAAATATGTTCTAAGCATAATCAATATTTTTTTTGATAATGGAGCAATTCTATCTTTTTTGCCTTTTGATTGTCTAATTATTATAATTCCTCGTTTTGAATCAATATCTGCAGGTTTTAACTTTAGTAATTCGCTTCTTCGCAAGCCAGAGCTATATATAAGGCTCAACATAGCCCTGTGTTTAATATTACTATGTGCTTCCAATATTTTCTTTATTTCTTCTTTGCTCAATACATTAGGCAAAAGCTTTTCTCGTTTTGGCCTATGTATCAAATCTACATCTAATACCCTATTTTCTATTTGCCTAAAAAATAATTTTATGGCATTAACCACCTGATTTTGGTAGGAGGATGAAAGATTTTGCTTTAAAATATATTCGGTATTAAAATCAACAATATCTTGGTTGGTTATTTCCTCTAAAGGTTTTTGATAATGGTACTTTAAAAAGGTTTTTAAAGCTTCTGAATAAGTATTGATGGTACTTGGGCTATAACGTTTGGATTGCATCCATTTTATATAACGTTCAATTTTGGGCTTGGCACTAGTATTTATGTATGCATTTTTTGTGGCTTTGTCTTTTTCAGCATTCAATTGTTCCTTTAATTGTTCGGCATTGATAGCACATAAGGGCGATAGTAATTTTTTTATTTCATGCAATACTTCCAAATTATAAGGTACATACCACGATTTTAATGTTTGGCTCCATTTGGATGATTTTAGTGATTTGATGGCTGCTGCGATAGCGTCATCCATTTCAAATTGAATAATTACAACTTGCATTTGACGATGCTTGGCCAGATATAAAGTAACGGTTTTCATTACTAATCAACTAGTTCAAATATAATGTGTTTGCCAGTTTATAAATAGCTTTATTTACTTTGTGGTTCAGTTTTAAAGTACTCATAGAAATTAAAGTGATAATAAAAGTTATGAATTACAAACCATTCCTGGCTTATAATTCATAACTCAATATTTTATTGACCTTGAAAAGGTCAGATGTTTATAGTTTCCATAAATAAATTGCATGTTCGACCCCGAAGGGGTCGAATTATACTCGCTATAATCTTATTCTATAAACATTAAAATCCTTTGGATTTTTTTATGTTAATGACATTAATTCATAACTTATAAATTTTTGACCTACAGATATTTGGCCAAAAACTGGTAAAATTCCTTTTTGGTGCCGCCAAAATCAGACGCTGTAAAATCCATCAACTCTTGTAAATTGGTATCATCATCAATAATTTTAAGGCTTATAAAGTTGGGTTTTTGAGTGGCTTCTTTCAGCAAAGCTTCGTCCATAAGCCGCAAATCATGAATCAGTTCGTCAAAATGAAGATTCATTATTGCAAACTTATTTTCAAAATGCTCCACCTGAGCTAATATTTCATGTGAGGTATTTTTTTGAACTATTTCTTCGAGGCGTTTTTTAAAAATCGGGGTTTCGGATTTGTAAAATTTCAATTCTCGGGTCCAGTCTTGGCAAACGGCGTGTAGGTGTGATATGCTATTTTTCATATGATAATTATTTTAAGTTTAATTTTAATACAAGGCATTATCTAATCTCCTATTTGTAATTAATTTTAATTTTTTAGTTGTGACAACAGGTTACATGGTTGGCATCATGTGCGGGAGATAGGTAAGGGATTCCCAAATTGAAACCGCGAACAATGAGTAAAACCGCCACCGCCATAATTAGGTAAGGTGTTATTTTATTTAATCGTTGGCGAAGGTTTATGGAGATAAATTTTCCTAAAACCATGGTGAGAGCCATAACGGGTAAAGTGCCCAATCCAAAGGAAAACATAAGGAGGCTGCTGCTTAAAATACTTCCGGTGGCAATGGCCGAGGCAATGGCTATATATACCAATCCACAGGGTAAAAAACCGTTGAGCAGGCCGATATACAAATAGCTGATTAGTTTTTTATCGGATTTTAAATAGGTACCTAGTTTTACTTTTATGGCTTGCGAAAAGCGGCTAAATTGATTGGTGTTCACGTTTCCAAATTGATTCATTAATAATATTGCCAGTATTAGTATTCCAGCTCCTATGGATAAGCCTTGCTGCCAATTAAAAAAATTAAAGCTTTGCCCAATAATACCAAATACCACACCCATAGACGCATAAGTAACAGCTCGGCCTATATTATAAAAAAGCACAGATAAGGATTTGTAAAACGATGACAAATGATGAATGGGCAATGCCAATGCCAATGGTCCGCACATCCCTACACAATGAAAGCTACCCAAAAGACCAATGGAAAAACCGGATATAAAAACTAGAAGAATGTCGTTCATAGTATATAACTGTTCACTTCTGTTGTTTATTAATACTGTTTAATTTTTATTATTCATAGGGCATTCCCAATTGCCAGCTGAAATAAGCCCCTTGATTAATTACTAACTATTAAATTTTCTTCTCGGTAATAGTCTTTTTTATTACTCTCCCACTGGATTTTTACCTTATAGGCACCGGTCGAAAATTTTGATTTTGGTATAACAAATAATCCGTATACATCCGGTGAGAAGTTTAAAGAAAAATCCTTTTTTTGATTATCTGTTTTCATAAAAACAAGTTGTCCGCCTTTAAATCCTTTGACCATTTGCGGTGGAATTTGAACCGAAACTTCTTTGCTGGTTTGAATGATAATGGCATCGTTACTTATAGCGTTTAGGTTATGTGATGCATCAATCAGAGATTGATAATTCATTTCTTTTTCATAGTAGTTATCGTCTACCATATCATTGGTTTGCTTATACGCAATAAATACCATCGTTAGCATACAAAAGATAAAAGCAATGATTACAAGTGTTAGTTTATGTCCCCAATTCATGGTTTAAAAGTTATTATTAAATGGTCCTAAAAATTTGGTTCTGATGGTTTGGATTCTTTCATTATCTCTATACACCCCAATTTTAATTCTAGTACTGTGCTTCGGTAGTTCCTTTTTAGGTATCTCCAAAAAGAAAGTGTATTCGTTAACGGCTTCCTTTTTCAATTTTATTCGCTGCCTACCTATCAGTTTTATTTCGCCATGCAAATCTTCTAATTTCAGGGTTAAAGGCACCTCCTCGTTGGTTTTATTAATTATTTTAGCATCAAATAGGTTACTTATTTTTCCTCCGGCTACTTCCTGAAAAAGTTGTCCTCTAACTCTAATAATATTTGTTTCAATCGTTTTACGGGTAAAAATTAAAAAGGCCATTGCTACCATTAAAACACTAAGAAGAATAGTATAAGATTTCATGCGGGCATTAAAATGAAATTTGGTGCCCGAGCTTATTTCATTTTCGGAGGCATAGCGTATTAATCCTTTTTTGAAATTAAGCGATTCCATCACTTCATTGCAAGCATCTATACAGGCAGTGCATCCAACACATTCCATTTGTATCCCATCTCTAATATCAATACCCGTAGGGCACACCTGCACACATTTTTTACAGTCTACACAATCGCCTTCGGTTCGTTCGCTGCTTTTTCTAAATTTTCCACGCGGTTCACCCCGTTTGTAATCATAGGATATTTGCATGGTGTCTTTATCAAACATTACTCCTTGCAAGCGGCCATAAGGACAAATAGTGGTACAGACGAGTTCCCGTACAAAAGCAAAAACGGAATAAAAAAGGAACGTAAAAACAATAAGTCCGGTGAGCAAACCTAGATTATCTGAAATAGGTTCACGTATCATTTTTATTATTTCATCCATTCCCAGTATATAAGCCAAGAAGGTATTGGCGATAATGAAGGAGATGAAAAAATAAAGAATATGTTTAACGGTTTTTTTAAAGGCTATTTTTGTTTTATTGCCCGATTCTTTTAATTTTTTCTGTTGGCTGGGTGAGCCTTCAATCAGCCATTCGATAGGTCGGAAAACAAATTCCATAAAAACGGTTTGAGGACATACCCAACCGCAAAATAACCGCCCAAAGACAACCGTAAATAGAACTACGAAAACTATAAAAGTGATCATAGCAATGGCAAAGATGAAAAAATCCTGTGGCCAAAAAATCTTGCTGAAGAGTATAAATTTACCTTGGGGTAAATTTATAAGCATGAAAGGTAAACCGTTAACCTTAATAAACGGAATAAGGAAAAATGACGCCAAATAAAACCAAGCAATAATTTTTCGATATCTATACCATTTACCTGATGGTTTTAAAGCATATATCCAATTTCTTTTACCTGAATTAGTAACTGTACTTGCCCGATCCCTGTAACTTTCAGCATGTAATAAATCCTCTTCTCTCAATTTCTGTTGTTATTAATGCGATGCCTAAAATATTTTCATTTTCAAAGTTCAATAACAACCTGGACTGTTATTGAACTTTGGAAAATGGCCTGTTATTTTTTCACACTAGCCGAGTCGGTTGCTGCTGATGTTGCAGCACTTTCCTCTTTGTATAATTCGCCTTGAGGTTCCTTAGCACCTGGAGGGTTTGTACCATGAATAGATTTAACAAAACTAGCTAATTGAGCCATTTGTTTTGGTGAGAAATTATTTTTCCATGAAATCATTCCTTTTTCGGGCCAGCCATATTTAATGGATTTGAAAATATTCTGTATTGACCCGCCATGAATCCAATAATCATCGGTTAGGTTTGGTCCTACACCGCCAGCCTTACTGCCACCTGCAGGTCCGTGGCAGGCAATGCATATTTGTGTAAATATTTTTTTGCCATCCTCAATATCAGAAGCTCCAAGCATTACTACGGTGTTTTCATCAATTTTATTGGCTTCGGTAGATAAAAGTTTCGAATTATCTTTTTCAGCCTGAGCTATTTCGATGGCATATTCTTCATCTTGTAACGGTGCTGATTTGGCAACGTGATATCGGTATAAATATACCGCCGCAAATACTATGGTGATTGCAAAAGCGGTTATAAACCAAGGAGGGGTAACGTTATCCAATTCTCTGATTCCATCATAGCTATGCCCAGTATCAATATCCCCTTCTTCTGATAATGGCTTAAATCGGTTCATTTTATCCCAGATTTTTCCAAACCAACTTCTTTGGCTTTCTGCTGTCACTGAAGTTGCAGTTTCTTCTTCCTCGGCAGAAGGCGTTAAAAATTTGATGGTTTGAAGCGAAAAAAATACAATTAAGAAGGTTTCGATAATAATAACGCAAACCAATAACCAAGCTAGCCAATTGGAAGACATATCAATGGCATTAAAGGTTTTTGCTTCGCTGAATTGACTTAGGCCAACAAGTAAAATTACAAGACTAGCTTTTGTTTTGGAATTGGATTTCGTCTTTTTTAGATTTTCTTTTAAAGCATGTAAAAATGTTTTGCTCATTATATAAATTGGCAAAAGCAGTATGAATGCAATTACTATGAGAATCCAATTAAAATCCATACTTACATTTTTATTCGTATTTGCATTCTGAGCCATTATTAAATATGGAGCTGAGAATAAGATGCAACTGAGTACAATTTTTTTAATATTCTGTTTCATGTGTTTAAAATTTAATTAGTCCAATGGAAGTTTTTCAATTCTTTCAATTTCCTTTTTGTCAATGCTGAAAATCCAGAATGTAACTAAGGTGAAAAAGTTTACGAATAGTATTAAGGATATCACAGGATATATACTAACACCCACTATTTTTTCGAGATAGGTTGAAAATTTCATTTTTAATATCTGATTATTTTTTTGATTGTAATTTAATATCAGTTCCTACACGTTGCAGATAAGCAATAAGAGCAATTATTTCTTTTTCACTGCCAATATTAATTTTATTATCAGCCAAATTTTTCGAAATTTTGTTAGCCTGTACTTCTAAATCTTTATTGGCTTGTGCTTCATAATTATCAGCATATGGCACCCCTATTTTTCGCATGGCATAAATTTTAGAATTAGTACTTCCTTTGTCTATATCATTTTCAAATAATGAAGGATAGGAGGGCATAATAGAGCCTGGCGACATGGAGCTTGGTTCGAGCATGTGGTTAAAATGCCATGCATCACCATACTTTCCACCAATACGAGCCAAATCTGGGCCCGTGCGTTTGCTCCCCCACTGAAATGGGTGGTCATAAACAAATTCACCTGCCTTGGAGTATTCACCATAGCGGGTTACTTCATATCTAAATGGACGTATCATTTGTGAGTGGCAATTATAACAACCTTCTCTAATGTAAATATCTCTTCCTTGAAGTTCTAAAGGAGTGTATGGTTTTACCGAACTAATGGTGGGGATATTTTCTTTTACGATAAAGGTTGGTATCAATTCAACCATACCTCCTATAGCAACAACCACTAAACTTAGCACCAATAAAAGTAGAGGTTTTCTTTCGATAAAACTATGCCAAATGGTATTAGTAGGGGCATTGTATTCCTTTAGTAAAGGCGCTGCCTCTGCTTCTTCTTTTGCTACAAACGATCCAGCTTTTGCAGTTTTTATCAAGTTGTAAATCATTAGAATTACACCGGTTAGGAAAATGGTTCCCCCTAAAGCTCTCATTATATAAAATGGTATTGTACTTTGAACTACATCTATAAATTGATATTGTAATTGTCCTTCTGGAGTAAATGCTTTCATCATAAAATAGGCTCTGAAAGCACTCCAATACATGGGTATGGCATACAAAAGAATTCCTAATGTGCCAATCCAAAAGTGTGTTGATGCTAGCTTACGCGAATACAAAGTAGTATTGAATAATTTTGGGATTAACCAATACATCATTCCAAAGGTTAAAAACCCATTCCAGCCTAAAGCGCCAATATGCACGTGAGCCACTGTCCAATCACTGTAATGCGATATTGCATTTACATTTTTAAGTGCCAACATAGGGCCTTCAAAGGTGCTCATACCATAGCAGGTAACGGCTACAACGAAAAATTTAAGAACAGGGTCTTCACGAACTTTATCCCAGGCACCACGCAAGGTAAATAACCCATTTAGCATCCCCCCCCAACTCGGCAATATTAGCATTATTGAAAAGGCTGTTCCTAATGATTGGGCCCAATCAGGCAATGCGGTATATAGTAAATGGTGAGGTCCTGCCCAAATATATAAAAATATTAAACTCCAAAAGTGAACAATGCTTAATCGATAGGAATACACTGGCCGATTGGCTGCCTTGGGTAAATAGTAATACATTAAACCCAAGTAAGGTGTAGTTAAAAAGAAAGCCACAGCATTGTGACCATACCACCATTGCACCAAAGCATCTTGTACTCCTGCATACCATGAATAACTTTTCATAAATGAAACTGGAAATTCCATTGAGTTTACAATGTGCAACATGGCCACCGTGACCCATGAAGCTATAAAAAACCAAATGGCTACATACAAATGTCTTTCTCGGCGAGTGAGGATGGTGCCAAACATATTGATTCCGAAAATTACCCAAATAAGGGTAATGGCAATATCAATCGGCCATTCCAATTCAGCATATTCTTTACCTGTGGTAAAGCCCATTAGCAAAGAAACAGCTGCCGAAACGATAATTAATTGCCAACCCCAGAAATGAATTTTACCAAAGGTATTACTCCACATGGGTGTTTTTAATAATCGCGGCAAGGCATAATAAATACCTGTAAAAATACCATTGCCCACAAATGCAAAAATAACAGCATTGGTGTGTACCGGGCGTAGACGGCCAAAAGCTAAATACGGAAAGTATTCGCTAAAATTAAGAACCGGAAATGCTAATTGAAATGCAGCAATTACACCTAATAGCATTCCTACCGTCCCCCAAAAAATGCAAGCAATTGCAAATAACTTCGGGAGCTTGTTGTCGTAGTAAAATTTCTCTAAACTCATATCTTATTGTTTTTTATTAATTTCATTGTTGTTAAATAAAATTCGTTCTGCAGGGCTTTCAATATCGTCAAACTGACCATCTTTTACACTCCATAAAAATGCAACTAAAAATCCTCCTGCAATTCCAATACTCACGATTAGTAATAGTATTATTATACTCATTATTGTATATTATTATTTTCTTTTAATCCATATTTATAGGAGAACCATTCCGTTAATCCATAGGTTAGTGAAATTATTGTTATTGAGCTACTCGGCATTAAAATAGCAGCAATTACTGGTGAAAGTATTCCTTGGACAGCAAAATACAATCCTATAAGGTTATAAATTGCTGAAATGGCAAAACTTAATAATATTATTTTTTTGCCTGCCTTAGCAAAACTAATAAATGAATCTAGTTTGGATAATTTGGAGCCATCAATGATTCCGTCAGATGAGGGTGTAAAATTATTGCCTGTGTCGGCTACAGCTATCCCTACATTGCTATGCTTTAATGCGCCGGCATCATTTAATCCGTCGCCTACCATCATAACTTGAAGGTCATTGTTTTGAAGTTGATTAATATAATCTAGCTTTTGTTGAGGACTCTGATTAAAGAGCACCTCACTGCCTTTTCCTAGCAAATTTTCGATGTTCTTAAATTCTGTATCGTTATCCCCCGATATTAGAGAAAGGGAATAATTTCTTTTCAGGGAATTCATCAACTTTGTAATTCCTATTCGGTATTTATTGGTGATAATAAATTCGCCCCAAATTGTGCCATCAATAAAAACAACAACTTTGGTTCCAGGTATTTCTTTATGATATTCTCCTCCTGCAAATTTTGGAGAACCGATTTTAATATGACGTTCATTTACCCATCCTTCAATTCCTTGCCCTTCAATTTCTTTGAAATCAACAACTTCAAAAATGTTAGGTTCACTCAAATATTCGAATGCTAATTTACTGGCAGGGTGTGATGATTGCTTTAATAAAGAGGCTACTGAAGATTTAATTTCCTCTTTCAAAATAGTGCCGGCATATCTCACATTGGAACCATGTGTTTGGGTAATGGTACCAGTTTTGTCCAACACAATATGGTTTATTTTAGATAAACTTTCAATGATATCAGGCGACCGAAGATAGAATTTGTTCAAGCCCAATACTCTTAAAATATTTCCATAGGTGTAGTTTTTGGAAAGAAGCAACGCGCATGGACAAGCAATTATTAAAACTGTAGTAAATGCATTCCACATTAAAGTAGTACTTCCTTTTAAAAACCAATAGTAACCTGATACGATACCTATTAATATTACCGCATAGGTAAAATATTTACCTATAGTGTCATAACTATTAGTTTTTATTGGATCCTTTTTATTGAATATTGAATTATTCCATAAATTGGTTAAATAACTTTGCGACACTTCTTTTACAACCACCAATTCTAATATTCCGTCCAATTGTTTTCCCCCGGCATATATCATTTCACCAATATTTACTTGAATAGGAAGACTTTCGCCGGTAACAAAACTATAATCAATACTTGCATGTCCCTTAGATAATATGGCATCCACTGGTATTATCTCGTTAGAATGTATTTGAATAATATCTTTTTCTTTAACCTTTGAAATTTCAGTTGGAACAATTCGCTGGTCTTTTACCACATTTAATGCAATAGGAAAAAACGATTTATAATCTCTGTCAAATGAAATGGTTTGGTAGGTGCGGGATTGAAGCCATCTTCCAATTAACATAAAAAAGACGATGCCACTCAAGCTATCCAAATACCCGTTACCTGTATTACTTAATATTTCATAAATACTTCTAATGAAGGTTATGGCAAGAGCTAAAGCTACCGGAAAATCAATATTAAGATATTTGTTTTTTATGCCATACCAGGCTGACACAAAAAACTCGGTAGCCGAATAAAACAGAACAGGTAATGATAATATTACACTAAGTATTTTAAAAAATAATGCAATTTTAGGCTCAATGAGATTTGAAGTTACCATGTAATCGGCAAGGCTCATCATCATAATATTTCCAAAACAAAATCCGGCAACACCAATTTTATACCAGCGGGTTTTATCGGTTTTTAATTTTGAATCTGACGAAATTTCATTTAGACTTAAATACGGTTCGTAACCTATATTATCTAATGTTTCAACAACTTTTCTTAGGGATGTATTCGCATTATCAAAAACTATAAAAACCTCTTTTTTTGTAAAATTAACCCTTGACGAAACAATGCCTGCATTTACCTTATGTATATTTTCAAGTAGCCACAAACAACTGCTGCAATGTATTTGTGGTAGGTATAAGGTTATATGGCTATGCGCGGAATTCGAAAATTGAATTAATTTTTTTTGAATTTCTAAATCATCAAGGAAAGCATATTTATCAACTCGCGTATTTTTGTTTTGAATAATACCGGGTTCGGCATTCAGTTCATAATAATTGCATAAATTGTTTTCCTCCAAAATTTCATAAACCATTTTGCAACCGTTGCAACAAAAAAGCTTATCAGCCAAACCGTTCGATTGGTCTGTAACCTCATTTCCGCAATGGTAACAGGATTGTATGGTGTTGGAAGAATTCAATTTTATAATAGGGTTGCAATATCACAGTTAGTCTTCAATTGATAAATGACTTTTATCATATCTATTTATGATAATTGTCCTTTAACGAAATGAATAAATTATTCTGAATTTTTCAAGAAAAACAACCCGGAATCTAATTTATCATTAAAATTTCCTATGGTATTATTTTCCATCAATTTAATAAGGTTCTTTTTAATATCCTTAAATTCGAAATGAACAGGGCATGGGTTTTTTTCGGAACAGGTTTTTAATCCCAGAATACAATCCGTATAAATTTTATCACCATCAAATGCCTTTACAATGTCAGAGATAGAGGTTTTATAATTTTGTTCATTCATATAAAATCCACCATTGGGCCCCTTAATAGACTGTATAAGTCTTTTTCTGCTAAGCTCTTGCATTATTTTAGCTATAAAATGTTCGGGAGCATCTGTGCCTTTAGCTATATCTCTTAGGCTAACCCGTGTTTCATCTTTTGATTTTTGAGCTACGTATATCATAGCTTTGATTGCGTATTCGCATGACTTTGAAAACATATTGAATTATTTTGAAACGCGAAAATAATAAAATAAAAGAGTTTATTATCTTATTTTAAAAGGTTCTTTATATTAGTTTTGAACTATTGTTAGGTACAATTAATAATGTCTGTAAATAATTTTAAAATAAAAGGATTAAATTTCACAGAGGTTCTTGATTCAAGAGAAAAATATGGATATAACAAATTAGACTATAAAAAGGATAATGGTTTTATAGATGCATTAAAAACTCTAGTAAAAGAGCCGATGGTTATTTTGCTTTTGATAGCATCTTCAGTGTATTTTATCAGCGGAAAAACTGGGGATGGGGCTTTTCTTGCCATTGCAATTTTACTTGTAGCGACCATTTCGCTGTATCAAGATTCAAAAAGCCGTGATGCACTGCAAAAATTAAAAGATTTTATACAACCCCAATGCAAAGTAATAAGGAACGGAGAAGTTGAGGAAATAAGCAGCGAAGAGGTGGTTATTGGCGATTGCCTTATGGTAGAAGAAGGGACGGCTATAATGGCTGATGGCGATATAATACACTCCAATGATTTTTCGGTAAATGAATCCATTTTAACTGGGGAGTCTTTATCGGTTTATAAAGATAGTAACAATGAGGATCGGGTTATTTATTGCGGTACAACAGTAACAAGTGGTTTGGCCATTGCTAGAGTTACAGCCATTGGAACTAAAACCAAATTAGGGGCCATTGGCAAAAGCCTTGAGAGTATAAAAGAAGAAAAAACACCGCTTGAATTGCAGATAGGCACTTTTGTTAAAAAAATGGTTGTAGTTGGTGCCATTGTTTTTGTGATTGTTTGGGGCATTAATTATTTTAAAACCTACCTAATTTTTGATAGTTTATTAAAAGCACTCACACTTGCAATGAGTATATTGCCCGAAGAAATACCTGTGGCATTTACCACTTTTATGGCTTTGGGAGCATGGCGTTTAATGAAAATGGGTATTGTCGTCAAGCAAATGAAAACAGTGGAGACCTTGGGAAGTGCGACGGTTATTTGTTCTGACAAAACAGGAACGATAACTGAAAACCAAATGAGTTTGGCAAAACTTTTTGTGTTAACAAGCCAAGTAATTTCAGATCCCGAAGGCCTTTTAAATCGTGATGAAAAAGAACTTTTAACGACAGCTATGTGGGCTAGTGAACCTATACCTTTTGATGCAATGGAAAAGGTGCTTCACCAAACTTATCAAGACATTACCCCCAAAGACGAAAGGCATAAATTTAAGATGATTCATGAGTATCCTTTAGATGGCAAGCCACCTATGATGACTCATCTTTTCGAAGATAATAAAGGTAACAGGATCATTGCCGCGAAGGGCGCCCCAGAGGCTATAATGGAGGTGTGTAATCTTACTGACCCTGAAAAAGAACAAATTGATGATGCCATGAAAAATATGGCATTTCATGGGTATCGAATTATTGGAGTGTGTGAATGTGATTTCTCTGGTACCAAATTTCCTGATACCCAGCAGGAATTTCAATTTCAATTTAAAGGACTAGTTGCCTTTTATGACCCTCCTAAAGAGAATATACGAAAGGTGTTTGAAGATTTTAATAAGGCTGGTATTGCGGTAAAAATAATAACTGGAGATAATGCTTCCACAACACGTTCTATTGCGCAGCAGATTGGATTTTTAGGTCACGAAAAACACATAACCGGTCACCAACTTATGATGCTTACCGATAATGAATTGCAAGAAACTGTAATGGAAACGAATGTATTTACGCGTATGTTTCCAGAAGCTAAATTAAAAATAATTAATGCCCTAAAAGCTAATAATCAAATAGTGGCCATGACAGGTGATGGGGTAAACGACGGTCCTGCATTAAAAGCCTCACACATTGGTATCGCCATGGGAAGAAGAGGTACTGAAATAGCCAAACAAGCGGCATCACTTATCTTGTTAGAAGATGATTTGTCAAAAATGGTAGAGGCGGTGGCTATGGGACGAAGGATATATGCCAATCTGAAAAAAGCAATTCAATACATCATTTCTATTCACATCCCAATAGTACTCACTGTATTTATACCTTTGGCGCTTGGATGGATATACCCCAATATATTTTCACCTATACACATTATTTTATTAGAATTAATTATGGGGCCTACCTGTTCAATTATTTTTGAAAATGAACCAATGGAAAAAAATACAATGACTCAGAATCCAAGGCCATTTTCTAACAATTTTTTTAATGGAAAAGAACTTACTACCAGTGTTATTCAAGGGTTAATTATTACAGTTGGTACTTTAATGGTATACCAATATGCCGTAAGTCAGAGTTTTGGTGAAGCCCTCACACGAACCATGATTTTTACCACTTTAATTTCTGCCAATATCTTTCTAACTTTGGTGAATCGCTCCTTTTATTATTCCATTTTTACCACCCTAAAGTATAAAAATAATTTGATAGTGCTAATTATTAGTATCACTATTATCATAACAACATTGCTTCTTTTGGTAAAACCACTTACCCGGTTTTTCGAATTTGAACAACTCAATTCTAATCAACTTTTAATAAGTGTCACATTAGGATTTCTTTCTGTAATTTGGTACGAAGCAATAAAATGGAGTAAAAGAAAACGAATCGTTTAATGGAGAGAAATTTCAATTCTTAAACTACAGAAATCTGCTTTTGTAATTACAATAATAACAAACAAGGCAATTATAGCAGCTTTTCTATTAAAATGTGTTCTGTTTTGATTGGTTAAGTCTGCCGTCACAGTCCTAAAAACTGGCATTGTTCATGACGGATTAATTAAGGTATTGAAGGAAGTGACATAAAGTCCAAAGGGGATGGTATCGTTAATGGCTGGTCTATTAAAGGTATGTTTTTAATTATAATATGGATTTAGGAATTATTTTACGGGTCATAGTTTTAAAACGTTTAATATTATTAACTTTTGCATCAGGGTTTGATTTTAAAGTGGTTTCCCATGAATTTTCAGGTTTATACTCTTCTTTTATTCCATTTAATACACCTTTTGAAATTTTTTCGGAATGGACAATTGTAATACATTCTGTATTTAGATTGGCACTTCGTGGGTCAAAATTAAAGGTTCCTATGACCGTAATTTTATCATCAATCACCATGGATTTGGCATGTAGCCCAAAGATTGGGGTAAATTTTAATTTAGTTTGAAGAGCCCCCGTCATGATTTTATAACGCTCTTTAGCATCTGGACGAAACTCATATATTTTAACTCCGGTTTCTAATAATTCTCTTCTGTCTTTTTGGTAGCCGCTAAAAGCTTCCAAATTATCAGTTGATGCCAAACTATTGCTAAGTATTCTAACCTTTACTCCTCTGGCCACAGCTTCTTTAAAAAGATTTTTGCCCAGCTCCGTTGTAATTAAATAGGGTGATTGTATATCCACAGAATATTTAGCTTGTTTTACTAAATTTATCAGGGCATCTGTGCATACACCTCCACCTTGCAAACCTTTGGTGCCAAAGTTTTTACCTGGGAAATCGGATACAAAATATACACTATCTAGCCACACCAAATCTCCAGATTCCTGAATGCTTTTAAAAGCCAGTGGAAGTTTTTGTATTCTTTCTCGCACTTGAGGCCAAAAGTTTTCAGGATTGCAAGCATATTGATGCAGCTTTTCAAATCTGTTTTTAGTAGTAATATCTTTACTCTCGTTGCTTATTAAATTTGAAACGGGCACACTTAAAGGGCTGTTCCAAAACTGGTTGAATGAATTTTGGATGCTCCCGGTTACTTTGCCAAGTAATAGTACATCCCTGTCTCTAAAATTATATTTATGGTCATAATCAAAATATTCATCGGCAATATTTCGGCCTCCGGTGATAGTCACTTTTCCATCCACAGTATAGGTCTTGTTGTGCATACGCTGATTGGCCGACCTGAAATCGGTATAATATTTATTTAGTTTGCTAACAATATTTTTTCCAAGATTAACCCCCGGATTATAAATTTTGATAGATATATTTTTATGCGAATCCATGGTCAATATTTCCTTGCCGGTGGCTTCCACCATTATGTCATCCACCAATATTCTCACCTTCACGCCTCTATCAGCAGCCCTCACCAAATAATCGCACGCTATCAATCCTACATTATCAGTTGAAAAAATGAAATACTGAACGTCAATTGTTTTTTCGGCATATTCACTTAGCCAAGCTCTTGCCACCATTGAGCCGCCGCCATCTTCCAGCACATAAACTCCGGTTTTGGTTTTCATTTGTTCACTCACCGGTTCAAGTTCTTTTGAAAGACTCAATGAATCATTGCGATGAATTGACGAGCAAAAATCTTTTCCCTGAGCCGAATCTTTTTCTTTAGGTTGTGAACACGCCATCAACAAAAAGATTACAAATAAAAAGTAAAGGGTAAAAAATTTAGCTTTATAATGATGGGTCATTTTTTTATGGTGATTATTGTAGTGTTTGACTTTAACGTTTTGCCGCTTGGCGAAGAAGCGGATTTCGAAGCACTAAACTGTCTGCCAGCAAGAGTCAAATTTGATACGAAGCACAAAACTTCATTCAAACACTGAACCGGCAATTTCTTTTACTTACTGTTAGGGGTTCGATGTTTTTTGTCGTCAGTTTCATTTAAGGTTTTCTCCCAATTTTTCAATTTTGTCTAACCATTTTTTTCGTAAGGAAAGTTCTGTGTTTTTTATTGGACCGACATAAGTTACTTTAACTGGCTTTATTCCACAAAATTCCAAAGTGGATTTCTTTAACTGGTTAACGCTTGGTCGTCCAAATGCAAACCAATAATACCAAGACGGTTGGTCAAGGGTTGTAATAATGTGAGCCGTCCTACCTGCTAATAGCTTGTCCCACCAGACTGAATTTTCCCGATACTGAAATGCCAAGCCGGGCAAAAAAAGTCTATCAATAAAACCTTTTGTTATTGCAGGAAGTCCGCCCCACCAAACAGGGTGAACCCAAACTAAATGGTCAGCCCATTTGATTTTTTCCCAAGCATCTAATAAGTCAGGTTCTAATTCAGTCCTTTTTTGGTAACCAAATTGCAAGTTTGGATTGAAAAATAAATCTTTAATCACAATCTCCTTAATCTCTGCTCCTGAATTTAATGCGCCTTTTTTATATGCGTCGAAAAGTTCAAAATTAAAACTGTCACTGTTTGGGTGTCCGTTTATGATGAGTATTTGTTTCATTAAATGTGTTTAAATTATTTGTCTGCTAAATGTTCGATCTGTTGTCTTTTTACTATGATCGCTAACTAAGTCATAGGACTCATAAAATGACCCTAATATACCAAAATTTGGGTAGATAGGTCTCACAATGTCATCCC
The DNA here is from genome assembly GCA_947468275.1 of Bacteroidota bacterium. Lineage (GTDB taxonomy): Bacteria > Bacteroidota > Bacteroidia > NS11-12g > UBA9320 > JABWCE01. The sequence continues at coordinate 155,387 of CANIKO010000007.1, read as the reverse complement.
TATCTGCAAATGTATTCCTATTTAGCTATGTGCCAAATAGAATTAACGCAAGCATGAAACGGCTTGATGAAAAAACATAGAAATAGGGTCAAAAAATCTTTAATGCTCCTGCATCAGAGATATGAAATTACCATGAAACTGGCGTTCTTTTAGGTCGTAGACATCTCCATCCACCATCACATGCACAATAAGGTTTTCCAAAGAAATGGGGCTACCTTCAGGTATATCGGCAATATTAGAATGACGAATCTTATGACCGTCAACAATTATAACACATCCGCTTCCGATAGCTTCAAAATGATTGCCTTCACTAATGATTAATCCGGTGTCCTCGCCCAATCCAATTCCAATGCATGATGGATTGCAGCCGACAGCTTGAGCTAAGCGACCAAAACGGCCACGTTTTTCAAAGTGTGAATCAATGATTACATTTTGCAAAAAAGCCAATCCCGTTGTTATTCTAACTTCCCCTTTTAAATGAGCCGTGGTACTGTTTCCATGATATATCATCGTATTGCTCATAGCCATTGCTCCAGCACTCGTTCCTGCAACAATAAAATTTTCATTTTCGTAGCGATTATGAATAATATTCATCAATTCCGAGCCACCTAAAATTGTGGTTAATCGCAATTGGTTTCCTCCAGAAAACATTACGCCATCGCAGTTTTTAATTCGCTCGAGGTATTCGGGATTATCAGCGTCGTCGCGGTATTTTATATGAATTATTCCAACATTATCACATCCTATTTTGCCAAATGCTTTAAGGTAATTTTCACCTACTTCCTCTGGTATGGAAGATGCAGTGGTAATGACTTCGATATGGGAATGGCTGCCACCAATTTCTTCAACAACACGTTTCAGAATACCAAGTTCAAAAAAATTAAGATTGTTTTTTTGTATAAAATCGGGTTCTGCTTCTGTGCCTTTATCTTCTGCTCCGCCTATTGAAATTAATTTTCCTTTGATCATTTAATCTATTTCTGTTTTATAAATCAGCTAATGATGAATCTGTGTTAAGGGATTAACCTTTACAAGGCTTCAAAAATAGGCCATTATTAATATAAAGTTAAGGATAAAGTCTTTTTTAAGTAACAAGTAATAAACATCAAATGGCTATCTTTTGCATGATTTTTCAACGGTTTAATTTAACACATTACGATAATTTTTAAATTCTTTTAGTGCTAATTATCAAAAAGAAGACTGTTTATTTATGGAATTTGTATTTTTAATATTTAATTCTATAAATTGCCGAATACAAATTTCTATAGTATGAAAATAATAGATATAAAGGTAATGAACGGGCCCAATTACTGGAATGTAAAACGGCATAAATTGATAGTAATGCGTTTGGATTTGGAAGAATTAGAACAACGCCCAACCAATACAATAGAAGGTTTTTCGGAACGAATTGAAAAAATGTTTCCCAGTATGCATTCGCATAGATGCTCTCCCGGTAAGCCCGGTGGTTTTTTCCTTAGAGTTAAAGATGGAACATGGATGGGGCATGTAATAGAGCATATTGCCTTAGAAATACAAACTCTGGCGGGTATGGAATGTGGTTTTGGCCGTACCCGTGAAACAGCTAACAAAGGAGTGTATCATGTCGTATTTAGTTATTATGAACAAAAAGCGGGAATACATGCCGCTAAATCGGCAGTTAGAATAGCAGAGGCACTTATATCCGGTGAGGATTATGATATAAATGAGGTTATTCAGGAGCTACGTGAAATAAGAGAAAATGACCGATTGGGGCCAAGTACAGGTTCAATTGTAGATGAAGCCGTAAAACGCAAAATCCCGTATATACGGTTAAATAACCACTCGTTGGTGCAATTGGGTTATGGGGTAAATCAGCATAGGATACAAGCTACCATTGCCAGTACCACTAGTAGTATAGCGGTAGAAATAGCCTGCGATAAGGAAGATACCAAAAATCTTTTGGAGGCAGCTGAAATTCCAGTGCCGCGTGGTAGAATTTGTTATGATGAAGAAGAATTATTATCTGCAGCAAATAAGTATGGATATCCATTGGTTACAAAACCAGTAAACGGAAATCATGGAAAGGGCGCTACAACCAACCTTACCAATTGGAACGATTTATTAATCGGGTTTCATGCAGCTCAAAAATATGGTAAAGGTATTATAGTAGAAAAATTCATAACTGGATTTGACCATCGGATATTGGTTATTAATTATAAATTTATTTGTGCAGCTAAAAGAACTCCGGCAGCAGTAGTTGGGGACGGCAAAAGTACAATTCAGGAATTAATTGATAGTGTAAATTCAGATCCACGCCGTGGTTATGGACATGAAAAAGTTTTGACCCAAATAAAAGTGGACCATTTTACCCAAAATATTTTAACTGAAAATGGATTTACACTCGACACCATATTGCCCGAATATGAAGAATTATGGTTAAAGCCTACGGCCAACATCAGTACAGGGGGTACCGCAACTGATGTAACGGATTTGGTGCACCCAAGTAATATCTTCATGTGCGAACGAATAGCTCGAATCATTGGATTGGATATTTGTGGTATTGATATTATGGCTCCCGATTTAAGTACCCCTATTTCAGAAAATGGTGGAGCGGTATTAGAAGTAAATGCAGCTCCGGGGTTTCGCATGCACCTTGATCCAACAGAAGGAATTGGACGGAATGTTGCTGAGCCTGTGATTGATATGTTGTATCCTCCAGGGACCTCAGCGCGTATTCCAATAATTGCTGTTTCGGGTACAAATGGAAAAACGACTACCACCCGATTGATGGCTCATATTTGTAAGCAAATTGGCCATAAAGTAGGTTATACTACCACCGATGGAATTTATATTCAAAATGAATTGATGATGCGTGGCGATTGCACCGGACCTGTATCGGCCGAGTTTGTATTAAAGGATCCTTCTGTAGATTTGGCTGTTTTGGAATGTGCCAGAGGTGGGATATTAAAAGCTGGTTTAGGTTTCCATAATTGTGATTTGGCAATAGTTACCAATATAGCAGCCGATCATTTGGGCTTGCAGGGAATTGATACCATCGAACAATTAGCCCGAGTAAAATCAGTAGTTCCTCGAAGTGTTTTGCCGAACGGTTATGCTGTATTAAACGCTGATGACGATTTGGTTTATGGAATGAGAAACGACGTGACGTGCAAAGTGGCCTTGTTTAGTTTGGATGAAAATAATCCCCGAATTAAGGAGCATTGCAAAGAAGGCGGATTGGCCACAGTTTTTGAAAATGGGTACGTATCCATACTCAAAGGAGAGTGGAAAATTCGTGTCGAAAAAGTAACTAATATCCCAATAACATTTGGAGGAAGAGCCGAATTTAATATTGCAAATACATTGCCAGTAGTGATGGCTTCATATCTTCGAAATTTTAAATTGGAAGATATCAGGTTGGCTTTGCAAACCTTTATACCCTCTCCGGCCCAAACCCCCGGAAGAATGAATATGTTTCATTTTAATAACTTTACCGTAATGGTAGATTATGCTCATAACACTGCAGGGTTGCAGGCATTAGGTAAGTTTTTGAAAAAAGTTGAAAGTCCTCGAAAAGTGGGTGTGATAGCAGGAGTGGGTGACCGACGCGATGAAGATACCATTTCATTAGGCGCTGAAGCGGCTCAATTATTTGATGAAATAGTTATTCGTCAGGATAAAAATTTAAGGGGAAAAAGTGGTCAGGAAATTATTGATTTAATAACAAAAGGAATTTATTCGGTAGACCCTAATAAAATAGTTCACGCTATACCCAACGAAGTAGAAGCTATAAATTTTGTGATGGATAATGCTACCAAAGATAGTTTTATTACTATTTGCAGCGATGTGGTGCCTGTGGCTTTAGATATGATAATAGCGATGAAAGAGGTCGAGGATACAAAGATTTTTGGAAGAAGTTATTAAAAATAGAGGGGGAAAGTAGTGCGTTTATTCTAAAAAAAATACTCCACCAGATACATTGTAATTAATACGGCTAGGGGTATAAAAAGATTATCGAGCCCTTTTTTGCTGTATAGTTCGGTTAAACTTGCCACAGTTGCAATAAAAATCGCTACCCATGTAATGTCTTTGGTATTGAAAAGATGAGAAGAAAGCAGTACAACGCATGACAAAGTAAATGCTCCCAACCAAAAGGCAAATGTGCCTCCAACACTTTTATTGAGTTTTTTAAATTTTAATAACGGATATATCGTTCCAAAAATACACTACCATTGGGAATACGACGCTTCCGTAGGTTTTTCGATTTACAGCATTGATGCTTTTAAGAAAACCGCGGTTCATGCTAATTACTAATATCAATTGAAACAATCCGCATATTAATAACACCCACCACTGATTTTGAAAATAAACCGGCAAAAATAAGGCGAGCAAACCCGACCCAACATGAACCATTTTACGCGTTATTTCAACATGAATTTTTTTTACATGATACATCCATTCAGCTAAGGAAAATAACCCTATTGTTAAGCCTGACAAACAAAGAAAATGAAATAATTCACTCATAGTTTCCAAAATCTTTCAATACAAAGATGTATTTGGCTTTTCAAAAATAGGGTAATTCAAATAGCAAAAAAAAATTACAGTTTGTAATATGAAAAACGAATTTAATTAATAGCAATTCGAGGTCTTTTCATCGAATTACTGCCTTTTGATTATTTGAGGTTTATTTTCGGGAAATCGAATGGTAATTGGCCCCCATTTTGTATTCCTAAATTCAATTCTATCTATTTTATCCATCATCATATCATGCAAACTTTCCTCCTTTACATAAACAATAAAGTAATCACTAACCTCATACAATGTTATACTTGTAATGATACTTTTGTCGGTCTCTATTATTCTTCCTGTTCCTAAACTTTTAAGGTCGTTTTTATTACTCAAATCAGGCAAATCATGCTGAAAAATTAAAAAAGCAAAAATTAGGATTAAAAAAGACACAACAACCAGATTACGCATAATTATACCATTTCAAATTACTGTACTTTCGGTTTTTTATAAATGTTAAACCCAAATGAAAACCCTAAAATACTACCTTCTTTACGCGGCAAGAAATAAAGGTTTACTGGAATATTTAAGTATCCTGATTTAAAAGTGCGACCTACACCCATAAACAGGCTAGTAGAAAGAGCTCCATATCCGCGACTGTCCAAGCGGTTTTCGATGGTATAAGGATTAGGAGTTGTTAGATTCCAATCTTTTTCTAAGTACCATTTATTATTACCCCCACCTAATTTATTCTCACTATCAAAGAAGCCATTTGCTTTTGTAATAATTCTAAAATTAGGGCCGAAGGCAAATTCCCATCCTCCTTTTCCCATCCGAAAACCATTAAGAAATGTGAAAGAAGGAATAAATCTGCCCGATTCTAATCCTCCAATCATAGGAAGAAACTCCACCAGTGCCTGAAAATTTCCGGCACTTATGTATTGTTTCTCAAATTGCCAACCGATTTGAAAATTAACTGGGTACATGTCAAATCCACCTTCGCTTTTTGGGGCAGATAGCACCCTTCCTGCATCACCAAATGTGGCTGAAGTTCCCATTCTTGGACCATTAAGTTTCACTTGTGTTTGTGGGCTGGAAATAGGGGCATCATAATTTACCAATACGTTCACAATGGTTTCATCGGGAGTAACTCCTACTAGCTTTTGGACTGAAATAGCAATCATGCGTTGCAATTCAGGCTGCAAATTTTGATATTCAGTGGCATCGTGCCGTTCTACATTTTCTGTTTTAATGTCAATTACTTTTAATGAAATTACAATTTTTTCACCAAAACGTTCAACGCTGCCGGTAATCATTTTATCTACATCAAGGCTTTTACCGGCAGCTATTATACAAGTTTTTCCGTAACAGCTTGAAATATCAATTCCGTTTTTTTTAACCAATTCAGCCATATCATATTTATCCATGATGGTGTAAACATTTAATTTTTCCAGTTCTAGCCGTACCATATAACTTACCGATTCGGAGTTATTAATGACCCCCTTACTTTCAATAGCAAGGACTGCTGCCAAAGGTTTTAATGTGGTTTGTGCTTTAGCAATTAATGAAACTCCAAATGTTATAAAAATTAGAAAAAGTAATTGGATGTGCTTTTTGATGGTTTTCATAATTGAAATATTTAAACATCAAATTTCAGATGACCTAAATTTACAGACCGTGATATGAAACACTCTAAAAAATGATTTTTAACATTAACTAAAAAAGGTAAAATCACTTTCGCATTCATCAAAAATGCAAAGGTGATTTCACCCATTTATAAGTATTTTTTAATGATCTAATAATGAAAAAATAGGTTTTCCATTATTAAATTCAATTTTTAAAGGTCCCCATTTGGTATTATTAAATTCCATTCGATTAATTTTATCAATTGCCATATCATGCAGGCTCTCATTTTTTATATAAACAATTGAATAATCATTCACTTCTTCTAAAATTATTTTTGTGAAAATGCTCCCATCCGTTTCAACTATTCTGCCCATTCCGAGGGTTTTCAAATCTTCTTTTTTTGAAAGGTCGGGCCAGGGTTTTTGTATAACTGCTGAGACTAATAAGAGCCCAAAACATGCAATAATAATTAGTTGGCGCATGATTTTTTTATGGAACTTAAATTACTTTAGGTTTTTTGTAAATATTAAACCCGAATGAAAAACCAGCAATAGTTCCTTCTTTGCGCGGCAATACATAAATGTTTACCGGAATATTTAAGTATCCTGATTTGAAGGTGCGACCAACTCCAATAAACAGGCTTGTAGAAAGAGTTGTATATCCACGGCTGTCCAATCGGTTTTCAATGGTATATGGATTTTTAGTAGTAGAAGTCCAATCCTTTTCTAAATGCCAGGCATTTTTTCCTTTCCCTAAAGTATTATCAGTATCAAAAAAGCCACTCGATTTTGTTACCATTCTTAAGTTAGGTCCAAATGCAAATTCCCATCCTGCTTTACCAAATCTAAATCCATTCAAAAATGTAAATGATGGAATAAATTTTCCTGATTCCAATCCACCAATCATTGGAAAAAATTCAACCAAGGCCTGGAAATTTCCGGCACTTACATATTGTTTTTCAAATTGCCATCCTATTTGAAAATTGGCAGGATACATATCAAACCCTCCCTGACTTTTTGGGGCAGTAAGTACTTTAGCCGCATCGCCAAATGCCATAGATGCTCCCATTCTTGGCCCGCTTAGTTTGACTTGTGTTTGTGGACTGGATATGGGTGCTTCATAATTTACTAATACATTCACCACATCTTGATTGGTGGGGATACCTAACAGTTTTTGGACCGAGATAGCAATCATGCGCTGCAACTCGGGCTGCAAATTTTGATATTCAGTGGCATCGTGTTTTTCAACGGTTTCTGTTTTAACATCAATTACCTTTAATGAAATTACAATTTTTTCACCAAAGCGTTCGATACTACCAGTAATCATTTTATCTGTACCTAGGCTTTTTCCAGCAGCTACCACACAAGATTTTCCATAGCATGAGGCGACATCAATTCCATTTTTTTTCACTAATTCAGCCATATCATATTTATCCATGATATTGTAAATATTTAATTTTTCCAATTCCAGCCGAACCATGTAGCTTATTGATTCGGTATTATTAATGATTCCTTTACTTTCAATACCAAGAACGGCGGCCAAAGGTTTTGTTTCATTTTGTGCTTTTGCAAAAGCCGACACTCCTAATAATAGTATTGAGAGCAATAATTTTTCGATGGTGTTTTTTAAATGTTTCATGATTTTTTAAATTTTTTGTGGATGCAAATTTTGGTTTTTAAGCTATACTATTAAAATTGGCAATAGGGGGTGCAATTTCCAAAATTCGCATTTTCTGCAATTGCAAAATAAAATATCATAGGAAGTTGCATTTTTTAATAATTCACCTTTAGCTATGCTTGCAATGAGGTAATTAATGCAAAAAGAATAGGACGATTTGCGTATTATGATATATTTTTATTTATAAATCATGGAAATTAAAGATAATTGGAAGGATGAGTTAAGCCGATTGAATGCTAATCATTCCATCTCATTTGAAACCTAAATAGAAATAATTATTTAGAAAGCCTATTTAATTGTTTTTGCGACTTTATGATTATTAATTCCATAAGTCGCGGGAAGAATTTTGAAAAGAAGTAGTATATTTTCCCTGACACACCAACCACAGTCTGCTTTTGTCTGCGTTTAATATTTTTACTTATTTGTTTTGCAACATCAGAAATACCGTTATAAAAAATGCCTTTTCGTTCACCTAAGAAGGTTAGGTTTCCCTCCGAATTTAACACCGTTTTTTCTTTTTCGGATTTTGTAAAACCTACAAATACCAATCCGATATGAACACCATGGTCTTTGGTTTCAATCCTCATAGATTCGGCCACCGCCGTTAATGCCATTTTTGAGGCACAATAGATCGATATGAGAGGCAACCCTCGCAATGCTGCCAAACTGGATATGAACACTATACTCCCCCCAGTTTGCTTAATATGTGGTAAAGCTTTTTGAGAGAGAACAATTGGAGCAATGGTATTAGTATTGAATATTGTAGAAACTAAACTTGCGGGGATTTGTTCCACCATTCCTCGCATCGATATACCTGCATTATTTATTAGAATATCAATTTTTCCAAAATGTGCGAGTGCAATATCAATTAACTTTTTACAATCCTCTTCCTTGGTTACATCCCCAATACAACTAATCACACTGCAACCCTCAGCCTTCAATTCGGTTTCGGTTGCTAATAATTTGACTTCGTTTCTGGCATTTAAAACTATATGAGCATTTTGTTTCCCCAAAAGTAAAGCTAACGATTTTCCAATACCCATGGATGAACCTGTAATTATGACAACCTTTTCATCATAAAAAGATGTCATACAAATTTCATTTTAGGATTGTGATAAACTGAAAAATAATCATTTGAAAGTGCTAAAATTAAATGGGTAAAATAAGCCGCAAAAATACTTCCTGTAGATATAGTAATATAACAAAGTAACAAGCCATAAGGGAAAGTTCCAATAGTTTCTCTTAGCCCTTTGGCAATATGTGTAGCCGAATAAAAGCATAGATTAATAGCTACGGCAGGCCAAAAACCAAATGAATGGTAACAAACCATTAGCAACAAACCTCGATACATTAGTTCATAAGAAAACAAATACATGGCCCAGCCAATTGAATTGATAATAATTCTTTTCTTGTTCCATTCTTTTACTCGCATCTGAGGATACATTGCCAAATTGAAAGGGTTTTTGGAAACAAAAAAGTTAATTACAGCGATTAAAGAACCAATAGCAAAAATATACATTAAAGATTCTTTATAGTTTGCTGTTGTTAAGCCTATGTCAGCTAATGTGTAATTTGATTTTAAAAGTAAAATTATTCCAGGAATTGTACCCATAAATAATACCCCCATCATTTTTTGAAAAAACACATATACAACCCATGCTTTTTGTGTTGTATATTTATTAAAAAACAGTGATTTTATCTTTTCACTCGAGGCTAAAAACCAGTAAGTGGCAAAACCAATTGAAACAGAAAGAATGGTTATGGTGACCCCAGCATCTTCAGGATTCCAACTATAGTTAGGGTGCATAATGTTTTTATTTAATTTATTATAATATAAAAAGTATAGTATTGGGTGTAGTAAAAGCAAAATAATTAAAGATATTTATTTGCTTTAAACCATTCTAAACATTGTTCCATTCCCTCTTCAATAGGGGTTTGAGGCATATCTAATTCCTTTGTTGCTTTTTCAGATGAAAAGTAATTATTTTCCTTAGCCAGTAATGCGATTCCATAACTTAATTTGGGTTTTTTGCCAGTTATTCTTGCAACAATTGAACCTATGAAACCGGCGCTAAGCAAAATTGCATTTGGAACACCTTTCATTTTAAATGGCTTATTCATTAGTTTAAACGCTTTTTCACAAAACTCCTTATACGTAAGATTTTCGTTTCCAGCAATATAACATTGGCCCAAAGTGCCTTTTGAAATTGCATTTACGGCAGCCTTTGCAACATCTTTGCTACATACAAAGTTTTTTCCACCCCGATTATACCATTTTAAAGTATTTTTAAAAATGGCAATCAACATTTGACCTGATGATGGTCCCGAATCAAATGGCCCAATCATAAATGTAGGATTAATAATTATTACAGGAAAGCCCGTTTTTCTATGTTTTTCTAATAAAATTTGCTGCGCCTGGTATTTGCTATCAATATAATCCATCTTGAACTTTCCGCCAACAAAAGGTTTATTTTCATTGCCAGGATTTTCTATTGGACCGTTTGAGAATGAAGCGGCAGTGCCTATATGGATCATTCGTTCTAATTTTAGTTCTTCGACGGCCTCCATAACATTTTTGGTGCCTTGAATGTTTACTAAATTTATCTTAGCGCATCGTCTTGGCCATAAAGTCATTAGCGCAGCTATGTGAATAACCAAATTACAATCTTTCATTTCATGCAATAAAAAATCTTTATCCGAGACATCCCCCAGTACTATTTCAATTGGTAACCCTTTCAACGTATTTGCTGTGCTAGTAGGATGGCACATGGCCTTAACTTCAAACCCCTGTTCTAATAATTCTCGACATACGCTGCTGCCAAGCATTCCATCTCCACCGGTTACAAAAACTTTTCTCATAATCTATTAAAATTCATTGCTGCAAATATTTAATAATTCTCAAATGTATACTAATTATTGATGGAGTGATTATTTTAAAAAATTGCATTTTTTGCAACTAGAATAATTGTTTATTGTAAATAGTTGCGATATTTAATTGTTTTTATCGTTCTTTTGTTTTGCTGTTTGTAAGTTATGCAATAATTAATGTGCCACATTGTGAATACTATTAAAAATTTATGAATGAAGGATTTCAATTTCAAGAAAAATTTGTAGCTCAACTTAAATCTATTATAGCTCCAAATATAAGTTTAGCTGATGAGTTGGCAGATTTATTAAATGTTTCAACGGATAGTGTTTACAGACGACTAAGATGCCAAAGCGCTTTTTCATTTGATGAAGTGGCTGCTATTTCCAAAAAATTTGGAGTATCGGTAGATGGATTGTTGGCTGTAGATTTATTACAAGTTAATTTTAACTTTAATCCAATGTTTGAAGAAAAGTACAACTTTGGAAAATACCTGAAATGGTTTTCGGAATATCTTACCCAATTGGCTGCAATTCCCGGAACAAGAATTATATATGCTGCCGATGATGTTCCGTTATTCAGGCATTTTAATTACCCAAATCTTTCGTCGTTTAAAAGTTTTTATTGGAGCAAAGCTGTCCTAAACAGTGAATTATTCCAAGGAAAAAAGTTTAATCCCGATACAATTCCTCAAGAGATTATTAATATTAACAAAAAAGCGTATAATGCTTACTCTCAAATTAACAGTATCGAAATTTGGACCGAAGAAACACTCAATAGTTCATTAAAACAGATTGAGTTCTTTTGGGAATCGGATTTATTTGAAAATGCGGCTCAGGCATTATTGGTAGCGGATGAGGTTAGGCAGATGATGGATGAATTAAAAACCAATTGTGAAAACAGTTATAAGAATGACCCCAACATACGTGGACAGTTTTTGTTATATAATTCAGAGGTGACGATAGGAAACAATCAAGTATTAATTGAACCAGGTGATGCTCGAATGGGCGAACGGGTTTTTTTAGGCCACAATACCTTTAATAGTATTTCTACTTATAATGCTTCTTTTGTTAAAGAAACACGACTTTGGATGGAAAACCTTACTAAAAAATCACTACTTCTTAGTGGCACTGCCGAAAAACAAAGGGCTAGATTCTTCAAAAAAATGGACGACCAAATCTCTGCATTAGAAAGAAATATAAGAGGTGTGGCTAGCATTTATTAATAGACGCAAGCCTTAGTTTGTTATAGAGATCGAGGACTTAGCTATTGTAAACTCCGTAAAAAGGTATCAATCCTTATTACCACCTCACCTGCCTTTATTTAATACTAAATTTATAACATTTCATTTATAACCCACCGTTCCTAGTTAATTTTGCGATATGTCATCCAAAATTTTGCTTATTGGCGCAGGGCTTTCTACTACCCATCTTATTGATTATTTGGCCACCGAAGGATTGGTGGCCGATTGGCAAATAACCATTACAGACCGCGATGAAGAATTGGCCAAGTCGAAAGCTATATATGATAATACCACTTCCCGGTTTATGGATACCGATAATGCAGAAACCCTTAATTTACTAGTAGCTGAACATGATATTGTTATAAGTATGTTGCCAGCCCATTTACATATTCCAGTGGCCGTGTGTTGCCTTAAAAATAAAAAAAACATGGTAACGGCTTCTTACCTATCTGATGACATGAAAGCAATGAATGATGAGGTGAAAGAAGCAGGATTGATTTTTCTAAACGAAGCGGGACTCGACCCCGGACTTGACCACCTTACGGCCATGAAAATAATAGACCAAATAAAAAGTGAAGGTCACACTATCCGTGAATTTGAAAGTTTTACGGGTGGCTTGGTAGCCCCCGAAGATGACGATAATCCGTGGCATTATAAATTTACCTGGAACCCACGAAATGTGGTATTGGCAGGGCAAGGCGGTGCTGTAAAATTTTTGCAGGAAGGTCAGTATAAATACATTCCGTATCATAAAGTTTTTAGAAGAACTGAAATTATAGATATTGCAGGATACGGAAAATTTGAAGGCTATGCCAACCGCGATTCCTTAAAATATATTGAAACCTATGATTTGCAAAATATTAAAACCATGTTTAGAGGAACGTTGCGAAGACCAGGATTTTGCAAGGCGTGGAATGTGTTTGTGAGTCTTGGTGCTACCGATGATAGCTATACTTTAGAAAATTCTGAACACATGACTTACCGTGATTTTATTAATACATTTTTGGCCTATCACCCTACCGATTCAGTAGAAATAAAACTGAAGTACTATCTCGATATTGATCAAGATGAAACCGAACTTTGGGAGCGGTTAGAATGGCTAGATATTTTTAAACCAATTAAAATTGGTCTAAAAAATGCCACACCAGCTCAAATTCTGCAACACATCCTTGAGCCAAAATGGAAAATACAAGAACACGAAAAGGATATGATTGTGATGTGGCACAAGTTTGTTTATATGGTTGACAATCAACGGAAAGAACTGCATGGGTCGATAGTTGTAAAAGGGGAAGACCAAAAAAATACCTCTATGAGTAAGACGGTAGGGCTACCATTGGGTATAGCGACAAAACTTATTTTGCAAAATAAAATTAAAACTCGCGGGACTGTTATTCCAATTCTACCTGAATTTTATAATCCAATATTGGAGGAACTTAAAACATTTGGGATAGAGATGGTGGAGAAGAGGGTTGAATTAGTGTAGTTTCGAAATGCTATTTTTAATTTAAAAATGTGCTTTATTAATTTTTTTCTTGATAAAAAAGGTACAGAAAATCAAGTCAGAAATATGCTTCCACGCTCATTCCGGGTCGCAGCCCGCATTTGGCTCATGAATATGTTTGTTTAAATTAAGGCATTTGCTAAACAAGTTCCTCGGTTTCTGACCTCCCAACGCACGGCTGCAAATTGACATAGATTTGTTTAACAGGGGAATTTTTAGGTTAGTGTGCGGTGGAGATCCAACAAAAGAGCGGACTGCAAAATATTCTGAACCCTATTTGTCATTATAGAAACTTATGATAAAATGTTGAAGTTGGTTTTGTTGGTGCCTTTTTTGGGCGAGCGAAAAAGAAAATATAGAATTTATATGAGGACTCATTTCCTGATCCAAACCGTGTCGGTCCTTTCAGTCATGCCGCCTATTAAGCCAAGCCCTCCGATAATATTGCTATATACATTGGTTGGATTAAAATAAGGCGTTCCAAAGATAGCGCTGTTTGTGTTTTCTGAAATTATAAACTTGCAGTAGTCGGGAGAAATATTTCGGCATCTAATTAACACATATTGCTTAGTGCATATTAATTTGTCAGAAACTAAAATGGAGTTTCGGGGTATATAAAAAATATTACTTACAGGGTTTTGGAGGGTAAATAGAAAAGTTCTGTTTTTGCCATTGAACAAATTATCTGTAACTGGATAGGTTAATTTACTTATTCCATAGTTGTTCAGTCCTAAAAAATTGTAATTTAGGGTGGGTTCATCGTATTTATCAAAGGGTTTAGTAAATGAATAGGATGTATTCAGTGTGTCATCGGTGGCAGTATCAGTAAGCATTCCGTAATGATAAATTTCAACATCAAATTGATAGGCATCCACAGACCAAAAATTGTCAGCAACGGTATAAGTTAATTGTGCAATTTCACCCTGTGTTAATTTTATTTCAAAAGGCTTTGGTAATAAGCTAGGAATAAACGTTGAACCGCTAATTTCCATGTCTTTATTTGAGATTTTCAGGGTGTAGGTTTTGGTATTTATTGGTGTAATTTTAAAATGATGGGTTTGGCTGTTGTTTGTTATTTTTTGAGCTAAAAGTGAGTCCACTTTCACGCCATTTTCATACAAAAACATATTAATATTTAAAATATTTACTTCGTTATTATCTTCCAAACCTTGGTTGCCAGAGGTAATAATAGCAACGGTGCTATCAGAATTTAATATGGCCCAAACCACAGGTTTTGCCTTATATCCATTGGTTTCAGGAATTAGTTCTTTTACGCAGCCGCTTAATATAAGCAACAGAAAAAGCGCTAAACTATGGCTACTAGAAACTAATTTCATAACTAACGAATGGAATTAGTGGTAAAAGCCCAACCTCATAAAATTTGAGTTTTGAACTCGTATTGGAAACTAAAAAGCTAGTGGATATAAAAAGTGGATTAATATGACTATACAAATTATAAGCTCCTATATTCCATACCCTTGTATTTTTATTGAATACAATGGTTTTGGTAAACGATAAATCCATGCGATGATAGTTAGACATTCTAATATTATTGCGTTGGGTAAATTCGTAATAGGTTTTATTATTAATAGTGTATACCGAAGTTGGAACTGTAACAGGGCTTCCGGTGCTAAACAACCAACTTATCGAAAAATTCCAATGCTTTTTGGTGGTTGGAAATTTTAATAATACAGATATTTGATGCCTTCGATCATATTTAAATGGGAATGCTTTTCCATTATTAATGGCAGCAAATTGGCGGTCAGATTTTGAAAGCGAATAGCCTACCCAACCCTTTACTTTTCCGGTTTGTTTTTCTAGCATTACTTCTATTCCCCTTGCCAATCCTTTACCGGTATAAAATGACTTGTCCCAATCATATCCACCGAAAACAAAGAATGCCCCCTCCTTAAGTTCCACAAGATTTTTCATTGATTTGTAATACCCCTCCACCGATATTTTATATTTATTTTTAAAGTAATATCCAGTTCCAAATGTAAACTGATCTGAAATTTGAGGTTTCAGATAATTTGTTACTGGAATCCAAATATCAATGGGCAATCCAATACTGTTGTTGGGCAGTATTTGAAGATTTTGTTGCATTCGGGTGAAGGAGGTATTTATATAAAAGTTTTTAGTGAAAGCATAATTGCCTGTAAACCTGGGCTGCAGTAAATGGTAATGTGTTTTTTTAACATTAATTGAATTGAAACTTAACCCAAAATTCAGGTTTAATTTTCGGGTGGGTTTCCAATTATCTTCAAGAAAAACAACTTTTTCTTCACTGTAAATTTGCTTATCACCAATAGAAGTGTCTTGGTTAGTGTAGGTATCCTTGGCCTTATAATTCAATGATCCTGTGTTATAGTGGTGATATATTAAATCGGCACCAGTTTTTATTTGGTGGTTTTTTACTTTGTTAATTTCAAAAAGAGATTTTATGAAAAAGTCTCGATTACCACTAGTTTGCGTGTAATCGAGAGATGATAATTTAACCGTTGGTTTTATGGCAGTTTCCCAATTTAGTCCATCTTCAAATCGGGTGCTATATTCGGTAACACCAATAGTCGTAACCATAAAAACCTTATCGGTTAAAATATGATCCCATCTAGCACTGCTCATCATTGTGGACCATTTCAAATTTTTAACATGACTATACTTTACTGTATCCGAAAAAGTTTGTTTTTCGGTAATTCTTCCTCTATCCACACCGCTAAAATAATTTACTGAAATTTTGTCGCGGTTGCCAATTTTAAAATTAACTTTAGCATTTAAATCATAAAAATAATACCATCCCGAATATTCATTTATATTTTTACGGTTAGCAAAATATTGAATAGGTTGATAGAAAGCATCAAAATAGGTTCGCCGAAACGAAATCAAAAAAGAAGATTTATTTTTTAATAAGGGGCCCTCAATTGTTGCTGAGGATAATAACAATCCAATATTAACTTTGCCCGATATTTTCTGATTGTTTCCGTCTTTTAATTTTATATCCAAAATGGATGACAAACGGCCATTGTATTTTGCCGAAAATCCCCCTTTTATTATTTCTACAGAATTTACAGCCCCTGAATTTATTATTGAAAATAGCCCAAAAACATGAACAATATTATATATGGGTACCCCATCGACTAATATTAGATTTTGGTCAGTTCCGCCCCCTCTTACGTTTAATCCTCCGGCACTTTCTCCTGCACCCTGCACGCCAGGAACCATTTGCATTGCTCTTAAAATGTCGGGTTCGCCCATAAATGAGGGGATGTCTTTAATGGCTCTAAGGTTGAAATAAAAACCATTGGGTTTCTGTTCCGATTTCGAAACCCCTTCATCCCTAATTTCAATTTCCTTGAGGTCAACTCTGGGTTCTAAGCTTATTATTTTAAATGAATTGGCTTTATTAATTGTTTTTTCTTTGTAAATGGAATAGCCAACATGCCGTATTTCCAAATACAACGAATCCTCGGGAAGAGTAAGGGTGAAAAAACCATAGTCGTTGGTGGTGGTCCCATGTTTGTTGTAGCGACAAAATACAGAGGCCCCAATGAGTTTTTCGCCGTTATTTTTATCAAACACATAACCCGATATGGTGTAGTTTCGATTCGAACGAATTTTAGCAGGTTTTAAAATAATAGAATTTCCACCAAAATATTTGAATTCAATATTATATGGTTTGAGGAGTTGGATTAATATTTCTGAAAGTTTTTCATTGTTTGCTTCAAATGATTTTAGCTCCTCCTTTGGTAAAATGCCCGATTTATAGTTAAAAGTAACTCCAGCTTTATTTTTTAGAATTTTTAATATTTCCTTTAAATTTTTATTGGTAAGTGAAACCGAAATTACCTTATCTAAGGGGTTGAAATTCTGACCGTATGTAAGCCCTGATGTTAGAACTATCAGTAATAAAAAGCCTATTCGAAAGTAGTGAAGAGGGGGGCGTATTAACACCCCGTAAAATTATGGAATTAAGATGTAATCCGAATCTTTTTTTGTAATTTTAGAATCAGTTAGTTCTTCTAAAAGCCGAATTGAACTTTGGAGATTCTGACCTTCAAATGAAACGGTGTATTGTTCATTTTTTCTATTGGTTGGTATCAAAATGGTTATTTTGTATTGTGATTCTAGTTTTTTAATTATTTCGTCAAGAGTAGCGTCTTTAAAAGAAAGACCGGTAACCCAACTGTCTTTGGTAAGAGTGTTTACTTTGGTTTTTTCAATTGAACTATTGCTAAGCGAGCAAGCTAGTTTTTCGCCGGGAATTAAAATAGTTTTACCAATAATAGTGGCTGTAGTAAATTCAACTTTTCCTTCATACAAGCTTACTTCAATACTGTTCGGCAATCGGGCTTCTATTTCAAAAGTAGTTCCCAAAACTTTTGTATAGGTATTGAGGCTTTTAGCAATAAAGGGCTTTTTAGCATTTTTTGATACCTCAAAGTAAGCTTCACCTTTTAGTATTACAAGTCGGTTAGTTTTATTGAAATTATCGTCTACAATTAAGGTGGAGTTTTCGTTTAAAATTATTTTGGAGCCATCCACCAGTTTTACAGTTTGGGTTTCTTTGGCTCCTGTTTTATAAGTTTTTCCAGTATCAAATGATAAAAACTCAGTGTTGGTAGGTTTAAATAAAAACCATCCAGCCACAAAAATAATAACAGCAGCAGTTGCATATTTTGAAAGTGAAAGCCAATAATTAACTGTTCGGCTTGAATTGTTTGCTGAAATTTGAGATTTAAGGACTTCCCAATTTGCATCGGTATTTGCTTTTATCAAATCAGGTGCAGTTTGGTTTATTGTATTAAGAATTTCAAACTCATTTTTCCAATAGGCATCCATTTTCAATAATTCTTCCATTACAACTGTTTCTTCAGCTGTAACTTCGCCATCTAAGTAGCGAATTAAAAGATTATAGATTTCGTTATGGTTCAAAATTTCTAATTACTAGCTTTGGTAAGAGATTGGGCAATATGATTGTATATATAGCGATTGTATTGACTTTCGTTCAACCATCCCTGCATGTACTCTTTTTCTTCTGCGTCGCACAAGTTCAAAATATACCTTGCTATGACATTTCCTTTTGCGAATTCCATAATTCCATTTTAGGTGTTATTATTAAAGACACATTTTATCCTGCTTACCCCTATACGTTTTTTATAATATCTTGTAATATGCTGATTGCCAGCAACAAATAAGTAAATAAATTTTTTCTAAGCATTTTTAAAGCATTTCTAATCTGGTTTTCCACGGTCTTTACGGAAATATCTAACAAGGTGGCAATTTCTTTATAGCTCATGTGTTCAAATCGGCTAAGAATAAAAATCACTTTGCACTTTTCGGGCAAGTTATTTATTAAAGTTTTTATTTTTGATTCCATTTGTTTCGCCTCCATGTTTAATAGAGTTGTATCCGGACTAATAATTATATCCTCTAAAATATCAATGGAATTTTGTTCAATTTTTTTACGGGTCAGTAAATTAAGACAGCGGTTTTTTACCGAAGTCATGAGGTAGGCTTTTGTGTTTTTGGTGACGGGGTAAGTGTCTTTCTTTTCCCAAATAGCCATAAACACTTCCTGAACTAAGTCAATAGATTCTTGCTCATTTTTAAGATAAAAAAAAGCGAAATTAACCAGAGGAGATTGGTAGGTTTTGTAAACTATTTCAAATTGAGCTAAATCCAACAGCAGTAAAGTAAATTTTTTAGGTATGGCAAATGTACTTATTTTATATTCTCACATTATTTAAACCGTTATAAAGGCGAATTGTTGCGAGTGAAAAAATAATTAAATAAAAATTTGGATTAAAAAGAAATTGCTATAATTTTGCAGCCCTCGAAATGGGAGCTTAGCTCAGCTGGTTCAGAGCATCTGCCTTACAAGCAGAGGGTCACTGGTTCGAACCCAGTAGCTCCCACTTATTAATACAAAGGCTTTCAGTATTTAAACACTGAAAGCCTTTTTTTATTTGCAAAAATTTTGAAAAATAATTGGAGTAACTCTGGAAAATAAAAGAAAGATTAGGAAAAGGAAAATCTATTTACACTTTTTGAGTTTATTTATTTTCTGATGAGGTTAATTCTCAAAACACTTATTTTTTTATAATTTTAGTCCACTTTATGCTGACGATATACTACGATGCGGGAGGATTAGTAATATTGATTATAGGCTATCCATAATCATTTTATACTTTAAGAGTAGAAATGCCCCCATCCACATGCATAATCTGCCCTGTAATCCAACTTGCTTTTGGTGAAAGCAAAAATTCAACCATATTAGCAATATCATCTGTAGTTCCTATTCTTTTTAACGGATGCCGTTGTGCATTTGCTTCTCTTTTCAGGTCAGTATTTAGCAATGAAGCGGCTAAAGGTGAGTCTGTTAGTGAAGGTGCTATGCAATTTACTCTGATTTTTGGTGCATACTCAGCGGATAATGCCTTTGTCAAACCTTCGATAGCCCCCTTAGAAGCGGATACTTGCGAGTGAAATGGCAGACCTAACTGAACCGCAACAGAGGAAAATAAAATTATAGCGGCATTCTCGCTTTTTTTTAATCTGGATGCCACGGCCTGTATTGTTTTTATTGCACCAATAACCTGTAAATTGTAATCATTTAAAAAATCAATTGGTTTAATTCTTTCAAATGGTCGAAGATTGATGCTCCCTGGGCAATAAATTAATCCTGCTAGAGTTTCTGGTAAAAAATTAAGAGAAATTGTTTCATCTAATACGTTAAGTGGATGATATTCAATTTGCGTGTTATCCGATTGTATTTCATTTTTAAAATACGTTCCAAATATGTGATGATCGGATTCGGATAATTGTTCAGCAAGTTTTTTGCCTATTCCTGAAGAAGCACCTATAATTAAGTAATTGGCCATAAATTTTATAATAATTATAATTAGGAATAGTAATCATCCGTCTATTTAGAAGTTAAAATAAAATTATTTATTTTGATTTTTATTGCCCTCTTTTATTGCAATGGCAAACCCTAAGCCAAAAAGGAGAGTAATAAATCCTGCGAAATATGGAATTAAATCAGTCATTTTGTGAGTTATTAATTAATTTAAGGTAAATGCCAAAGGCTAATATAGAAGGAACCCAAATACCAATAAAGGTTCCATCTGCTTTTTCTCCTTGAAAATAAAGTATCTCTGAAAATATCAAAGACAACAGTGCTGCAACAAATAAAAGTTTATCTGTAATTGTGAATTTTTTAAACATTATTTTTTAATTATATCGATTTGTAATTAGTAAACATTTTTTAAATCATTTAAGTTTTAAAATCTTAATTTTTATTCCATTGTATTATTGTTTATTTAATATAAGGTTATCTATTCTAGGAAGTTAACTTACTTTTTTAGCGATGTTTTTCTGATCCTATTTTGGGTTCTTAGCTCACTTTCAGCCAAATATCATTAGGCCAATAATAGGCGGTCAATTTAATAAGCATCTCTATTTTAATAAAATGGTTGGTATTATTCCAATTTGTAATTATTCTTTACGTCAAGAATTAAATCGATAAATGTCAATAAAAGTGGAAAGATTACATTCTGATTAAAACACTGAAATTATTGTAATATTCCGACTTGGTATATGATTTCAATGTAGATTTTTATAAATACTCGACGAGTTTATAACGCTATTTATTTACCAAAAAGAACTATTTGTTACATGCGTTGATTTATCTCGAAAAATGTCTTGTTATTATGAAATTTATTGCCATATGTTTGCCAAACTATATATATTATAAATCATGTATTTTAATTTTCAGGCCTTTAAAGTTGGGTTTGCAGTGTTATTGCTTTTTAATTGCTTTAAAAGTAATGCACAACAAGTTGACCTAATCATAAGTATAACAGGTGCTACCTCTGTTAATTCTGGGCAGGGAATGAGTTATATTATTACCATAAGTAATAATGGTCCGGATGCCGCCAACGGTGCTACTTTTAATGATAACTTACCTGCTGGTATTAAAAATGCTAGCTATGTTGGATGCACAGCAAGTGGTGGAGCTGTATGTCCTTCAAGTTATTCAATTAACAATACAAACTTTAGTGGAACTGTACCAACTTTACCCAATGGCGGGCAAATTATTATGACAATAAATCTGGAGGCGCCAGCTCCACCAAAATCAAGTTCATTCAGCAATACTGCAACTGTAACTCCACCTTCGGGGGTAACAGAAACCAATCCGGCAAGTAATTCTTCAATATGGAATTTGACATTAAAGGCCAATATTGATATTAAACCATTGACACAATATAATCAAAAAACTATAAGTTGTGGAAATACCGATACATTACTATTTACTATCAAATGGATTAATAATGGTACTTCAAGAGGAGATAGTATATTACTAAATACAACTAATAGTTTTACAACTCCTTCTTCGGGAACCGGAAGTGTTTCCATAAGGACATATCATAAGGTTATTGATACCGTTTGGAAAACAAGCCCTGGTACAACTTTATACTCACCTCCGGCAAATGGTGGCACTTATACGAAGACGGATTCAATAAATATTACCTTAGCATCGGCAACTACTCAAAGTGTTCTTACCACCAATAGAAGAGTGAATAGGTGGGAAGTAGGGGATACGATCACATTAATTTATAAGGTGGCAATTAGGCCAGTTAAAATTGTTTCAGGGTGCGGAAGAACAATTAATTTAGTTTTCTCGGCAAGTTCTACCTTTAGTATACCCTCTGGCACAACTCTGACTGACACTTTCTCGTCCAACAGCCCTTCTTCTCCATCAACAAGAGATACTGTTAAAGTGTGTGATCCATGCACCAATATTGATATAACGTCAATAACTCAATATAATCAAAAAACAATTGATTGTGGCAAGATTGATACATTAACATTTACACATAAATGGGTAAATAATGGGCCATTACGGGCCGATAGTGTTTTGTTAAATGCTACCAATATACTTACATTTTCCTACTCAGGTAGTGGCATTGTAACTATGCGATCCTATCAAAAAATCATTGACACAACATGGACTACAAGTTCAGGAACATCATTATACCCCTCAGGAACTAAAGGAGGTAGTTATACTAAATTAGATTCTATGACCGCTAGTCTTCCGGCTGGAACAGGAACTACATCTGGTAATGACTTTTTAACGAGTAGAAGAGTTAGAAGATGGGAGGTCGGGGATACAATTACCCTGACATATAAGGTAGCAATAATGCCCGCTAAACTTATTTCTGGTTGCGGAAAAACAGTGTATTTAATATTTAATGCAAGTTCATCGTTTACAATCCCATCAGGTATAAATCTGATTGATACATTTTCCTCTAACAATACATCAACCCCCGCAACGAGAGATACGGTAAAAGTTTGCAATATTCCCAAATGCCCATATATTGATATTAAATCGACTGCGAAATACAATCAAAAAACTCTGAGCTGTTCCCAGACGGATACTTTATTATTTACCTTTCAATGGGTAAATAATGGTACATCAAGGGGGGATAGTATCTTACTAAACACAACCAATACCTTTACTACTCCCTCTTCTGGTGCGAGCACTGTTAACATTAGAACCTATCATAAAGTCATTGATACGATTTGGAGGACAAGTTCAGGCACTACATTATACCCTATAAGTGCAAGCGGTGGTGTTTATACTAAAACGGATTCAATAAATATTACATTAGCCTCAAATACGACTCGAAATGTATTATTAACAAGCAGAAGGGTGAAAAAATGGGAAGTAGGAGATACCATTACACTGACTTATAAAGTAGCAATCAAGCCGGTTAAAGTTATTTCAGGGTGCGGAAGAGTAGTTAATCTGGTTTTTTTGGCGAATTCCTCATTTACCATTCCATCAGGTTCCGCTCTTATTGATACTTTTTCGACAAATGATGCATCTAATCCAACGACCAGAGATTCTGTAAAAGTATGTGACCCCTGCAATAATATTGATATAAAATCATTAACACTATACAGCCAAAAAACGATAAGTTGTGAAAATATAGATACATTCTATTTTACCCATAAATGGGTTAATAATGGCCCATTAAGAGGAGATAGTATTTTATTAACAATGGCCAATACCTTTTCAACTACTAATTCAGGCAGTGGAACTTTAAATTTACGATCATACCAAAAGGTAATTGATACTGTATGGAGAACTAGTTCCGGAACAACCTTATATTCTCCTGTGGCTAATGGCGGTAGCTACACTAAAATTGCCGATTCTTTAAATTTTACTTTAGGGACCAATTTAACGAATCAAAATGTACTAAGCGCCAGCAGAAGAGTCAAGAGATGGGAATTAGGTGATACCATTACATTGACTTATAAAATAGCTATAAAACCCCTTAAACTTATTTCTGGCTGTGGTAAGATAGTTAATTTAATCTATTCATCAAATTCAACTTTTTCAATTCCTACAGGTTCATTTCTTGTAGATACTTTTTCTTCAAATAATAGTTCTGCTCCAACAACTCGAGATTCTATAAAAGTTATCTTTTCTGATATCAGTATTTCTAAAAGTGTTTCCCCCTCTATTTTAAATAATGGTGATACGCTTACCATGAACTATGAATTTCAAAATTCTGTATCAGGGATTACAGCTATTTTACCAAGTTTTATAGATGTTTTACCAGATAATTTCTCATTTATTCCTTCTACCTTTACCTGCACCGCTAGTGGCGGAGCGGCATGTGGTAGTTATACCTATAATTCATCCTCTCGATTATTGACTTATTCAGTCACTAATCTTCCTTCAGGTGGTGTACTAAAAATTAAATTAAGAGGAATTGTTCATTCGCAATATGATTTATCTGTATCAACAAGTGTAAGAGCCATAAATAATTGTGTGGACTGTGTGCCAATAACCAATGTTGCAGAAACAAATTTTCAAATTAATACCTCTGCTTATTTAGGTGATTTTGTATGGTTGGATATAAATAAAGATGGCATTCAAGATGTTGGCGAACCGGGTGTATCAGGAGTTGAAGTTTCTCTATTTGAAAAAAATAATATTTTTTTAGCTACTACTATGACCGACGGTATGGGGAAATATAGGTTTGGTGAGTTAGACTCTGGTACATACTTTGTCAAATTTTCGAAACCTGTAAATTATGCCTTCACCACGCAAACTAATGGTACAAGTAATGGCAGCGATGTAAATGTCTATTCAAATATTACAGATTCCGTTGTTATTCATGCAGATAACCGCACAGATGTTGACGCTGGATTAATTCCAACCACAGACAATAATGGTTTTATTGGTGACTATATTTGGTATGATGAAGATGGAAATGGAATACAGGGTATTTCAGAAAAAGGCTTTGCAAATGTTTTTGTAAGTTTATACGATAACGCAGGAAAGTTTTTGATGGGTATATATTCTGATAATACAGGATATTATAAATTTAGTAATTTAGATGCAGGTACCTATACGATAGGAATATCAACCCCAGCAGGATTTATTTTAACGTCGTCTAATTCGGGTAGTGATGATAATATTGATAATGATTTACTGACAAATACATTTAAAACAGCCAAGATTACTTTGTCAACGGGGCAAAAAATCACAAATATTGATTGTGGACTTAAACGTCAAGCTTCCACACTTGGTTCAATTGGAAATCTAGTATGGGATGATCTGGATTATAATGATATACAAGGTTCTATAGAATTAGGAGTTGAAGATGTAAAAGCAATATTAATTAATGCCTTATCTGGGGCAAAAATGGATTCAATGATTACCGACATGAATGGGAATTATACGTTTAACACAGTAAGTGCCGGTAAATATTTTATTCAATATGGTAATTTACCAAGTGGGTATAATTTTGATAATCCATATTTAGGATTTAATGATGGATTAGATAGTGACCCCATTAAAACCACTGGCAAGACCGATACAATAACTTTAGCTTCAGGTCAAATTAACCTAAAAATTGATGCTGGAATTAATAATACTAGTAACTCAAACTTAGCTTCCGTTGGAAATTTTGTATGGCTAGACGAGGATAAAGATGGAGTTCAAGATACTTCAGAAACTGGTATATCTGGAGTAACCGCAATTCTTTATAACAGCTCAAATGCCGAAATAAAAAGAACAGTATCTAAGAGCGATGGTTCCTACTTATTTACTAATTTAACAGCAGGCAATTATTATATTAAGTTTATCAATATACCTAATAAGTATGTGTTTTCTCCAACAGGTACTGGATCTGCATCGACAGATAATAATGCAGATGCAACTGGACAAACTGCAAATTTCACACTTTCTGCAGGCCAAAAATTGTATACAATTGATGCTGGAATTTATCCAGGGGCTTTTGATAATATGCCGGCAAGTATTGGTGATCGTGTATGGATTGACTTAAATAATAATGGTTTACAAAATGATGGAGAGCCAGGTATAAGAGGCGTTAAAGTAAGGTTAATGGCTTCGAATGGAATGACCATACTCGATTCTGCCATTACGAATGGTTCTGGTTACTATAATTTCAATGAATTAAATGAAGGTAAATATTTTATTAAGGTGGTTAATTCTACGCTTCCAAGTGGTTATAATTTGGTAACCAAAAATAGCGGAAGTAACGATTTAATTGATAGTGATATAAATACCACAACACAACTAAGTGATACTATTAGTTTAGGTTTGGGAGAAGATAATATGAGCATAGATGCAGGCATCTATAAGGCAGGTGTGGCTTCATTGGGAGATTACGTTTGGTATGATTTGGATAAAGATGGTTTGCAAGATGCAGCTGAGCCAGGAACTGCAGGGGTTTCCGTCTTTCTTTATAATTCAAACGACTCCTTAATAGCCACAACGCAATCAGATAAAAAAGGCAAGTATTTATTTACAAACCTAAATGTAGGAACTTATTACACAAAATTTATTAATGCGCCAATCGGATATATATACACCACCACTACTAATGGTACAAGTTCAGGAAGCGATGCCGACATATCTGGAAAAACTGCAAAGGTTACACTCTCTACTGGTCAAACTTTTTTAGATTTGGATGCAGGATTAATCAGTAATTCAGTTGGTGCTATAGGTGGTAGATATTGGTTTGATAAAAATAAGGATGGAATCGAAGACTCTTCAGAAGCGGCTATTCCTGGATCCGTAGTTTATTTATTAAATTCAAGTCAACAAATTATCTCCTCAGCCATAACAGATGCAAATGGACAGTATTTTTTCAATAATTTAAAAGTTGGAACATTTTACGTGCAATTTGTAAATTCGATGACTAATACACAATTTACAAAACAAACCACTGGAACATCTAATGGTAGCGATGTTGATATTCTAACTGGTTTTACAAATGCCATTGTCTTGTCTGCCGGAAATTATATTGATCATAATGATGCAGGAATAATATCATATAATCCAGCGACGGTAGGTGGCAATGTTTGGTATGATGATGATGTAAATGGAATTCAAGATGGTATATTTAGTTCCACATCGGGAGTGGCAGTGCAATTATATGATGCATCGTTGCAATTAATAGGAACAACCTCCACTAACTCAGAAGGTAATTATCAATTTACCAATCTAGAATTAGGAAAGTATTACATTAAATTTATTAAAAATACATTGCCACTTGGATATTCTATGGTTAATCCCAATATAGGAAGCAATGATAAATTAGATAGTGATGCTGATACGACCACAGGATATACCGCGAGTATAAGTCTTGTTGAAGGACAATATGATTTAACTTGGGATTTAGGTATTTTCAAAAGAAATATTTGGAAAATTGGAGGTATTATATGGGCAGATGCTAATTTGAATGGAATTCAAGATGGAATTGAAGGAAGAATTGCAAATGCAATTGTTTATTTATATAACGCAGGTGGAACCCCTGTGACATGTAATGGTGGAGTGGCTAAAAATTACACTGATAATTTTGCTTCTCAATCCTATAATTTGAATAGTGGTAATATCAATTTTACCTCAGATTGGACCGAAGCGAACGAATCGAATGGTCCCGCAGCAAATCCAATTTATATAAATACTGCAGGAGCTAGTACATTAACAATCACAAATATTGTTAGTAGTAGAAGTATCTCTAGAAACTTTAGTCTTTTACAAGCTAATGGGGCGGCTAATATCACCTTTAATTATACTTTTACTAAAACCTCATCAGGCACTTATTCAGCAGGTGTTGAATATTTAAATGGAGGATCATGGACTTCTTTAATCACTTCTGCTGCATCCACAAGTGGATCTTTTTCTGGATCAATTCCCAAAACAGCCTCAAGTATCAGATTGAATTATACGGGAAATAATACTGGGTCTTTAATGTTTATTGATAATTTGAATATTGCATTTACAACCAAATCTGATACACTCAAAGTAATAACAGATGCTCATGGGCGATATGAATTTAGCAATACGTCAATCTGTGCAATAAGCCCAAATACTACTTATCAAATTAGAGTTTCGACCTCAGACCCTGCTTTCCAAGGTAAAAATGCTTCACCAAAAAATATGTATGGTAATACAAGTAATAATTCAGTTTCTGATACTTTTGATAGTGATGGGGATATTTCTATAATTAGTGGGTTTAGCACGATTACTGTAACTACCCCCAATATTGGTCAAAATATGTTATTGGATTTTGGGTTTGGAGTTAATTCTCCTCTTCCAGTAAAATGGTTATCTTTCAAGGCAAGTTGCAATTCAAATTATCACACGGTATTAACTTGGGAAACAGCATCTGAAGTAAATAGCAGCCATTTTGAAATTGAAAAATTAATAGAAGATAAGTGGATTAATATTGGATCTATTAATGGAAATGGTACATCCTTAATAAAACATGCGTATGCTTTTACCGACCAATCTTCTACATTAATTAGAGCCTTCTATCGAATAAAACAGTTAGATTTTAATGGAGTATTTGAATATTCGAATAGCATTTCAAATTATTGTGATCAAAAATATCCAAATAGTGCTTTTGTAAATGTATTTCCAAATCCGGCAATTGATGAAATTAATATTCAAAGTAATATAAAAATAGGGAATGTTAAGATATTTGATGCTCAGGGGAAACAGGTCTATGCAGACATTATTGATTCTAATATTTCAATAATATCGACCAAGAATTGGGTGCCGGGATTGTATTATATTAAAATGGATGATAAAACTCAAAAGATTGTTAAAGCAAAGAATTAGCTGGAAATATTAATTCTAATTTTCATAACGATCATTACTAATCTATTAAAAACACTGCTGTATATTATATTTTTGATTTTAAACATTAAAGCTGATATCCCCTGTAAAGCATAATAATGTTTTAATTACTTGCCATAAGGCAGATTTCACTATCCACAAATATTCGCCTTTAGTATTTAAACCAACACAATCCTAAAAACCTATATTTGTAATTGATATTTTAAATCACGTTTTGAAGCTTCTACTTCGTATCCCTATTCTTGTTAGTATAATTTACTTAACTACTGGAAAATTGTATGCAAAATGTAGCGCTGATTTTAAGGTGAACGGTCCCATTTGTTTAAGTAAATCAGTTTCATTTCAGGCTATCGATTCCTCCAAAAGTTTAAAATACCATTGGAATTTCGGAGATATTTTATCAGGCTTTGATAACTTAGATAGCATTGTTAATCCAAGCCATCTATTTTCAAAACCCGGTACTTTTACCGTAACACTTATAGTTAATGATACCAATGGTTGCAGAGACACTTTCATTAAAAAAATTACCATTTATTCCAAACCTAAAGCAGATTTTATATGGACCGACGCATGTAATCAAATGAACACCATTTTTACAAATACTTCCAAAGCTGATAATGGGGATACAATTATTAGCTGGAATTGGGATTTTGGAAATGGCAAAACTTCCGCAACTGCCGATACCCAAACATCCTATTCAAGCGTTGGAAATTTTAGTGTCAAGCTTGTCATATTTTCAAAAGCCGGTTGCAGTGATACGTTGAAAAGAAACCTTACAATTTATAAAAAACCTACTGCAAAAAGTGATGTAATTGAAGCTTGTAAAAATTCACAGGTTACTTTTACAGCCGATACAATTAGCAATGCTATTGCATTCAGATGGAATTTTGGTGATAGTTCCATCTATGACGCCATAAAGGTTTCACATATTTATAAAAAAATAGGCTATTTTTTTCCTTTGCTCACGGTAGATTTTGGTTCTGCAAAATGCCGGATTTTGTTGGACAGCATACTTGTTAATCCTTTACCAGATGCAACTTTTTATGGTTTAAAAGACACACAATGTTTTAATACTAATAATGTCTGTATTAAGCTTAAAGATAATACAAAAAGACTTAAATCTAGAACGGTAATTTTTGATGATGGTTTTTTTGACGACTTCACACCACTGAGCGATAGCGTCATATGTCATAAGTATATGGATAAAAGGGGGGGAGCTTATTATATAACTTTAGAATTAGAAGATACTAATAATTGCAGTGAATACACTACTGCAAGGTATCCTGTAATTATTTATCCTGAAATAAAGGCTGATTTCACTTTTACAGGTGGTGGAGGATGTTTCAACACAAAAGTAATCATAACTAACAAATCCAATGAATCCCCGCCAGTTGTCACACGTTTTCTTTGGAATTTTGGAGATGGTAGTACCGATAGTGTAAGTTGGACGAATGTTAATCACAATTATACAGCAAATGGGAATTTTAATATTTCCTTATGGATAAATAATAAAAATGGTTGTTCTGATCAATACACTAATACAAATAGTGTTAAAAATACAAGTTATGTAGTAGATGCCGTAATAGATTCAAGTAGCGGAAAATGTAAAAATGACAATTATTTTCATTTTAAACAGTCCTTCATTTCAGGGGCTTCCATTCAATGGGACTTTGGGGATGGCGGTCAATCTTATAATTTTTCAACCGCGTACCGATATAATCCAGGGTTATATTTCCCTAAAGTTAAAATAAGCAAAAATGGATGCGATAGTATATTAAACCTCGATTCCATTGTGGTGCATGGTCCATCCGTTTTTTTTGGTAATATCACGAATCGGATTCAATGTCAGATTAAAGATACCATACAGTATATTAATTCATCCATTTTATTTAGAAATAAAAGTGCTCAAGTATTTTGGGATGCAGGTGATGCTTTTGCTCCTAACTGCACTCTTAATACCAAGGATTCAATAAATATTGGACAAAATTGCAGGTATTCGAGAGATTCTTTGCGGTTTCGGCATATGTATAAGAAAGGAAAAGAAGCATGTTATTTTCCAAAGTTAGTGGTTGTAGATACAATCCTTGGTTGCAGAGATAGTGCTTATGTGGCTATTCCGCTTATGGCCCCCAAAGCAAAAGGATTATTTACTCCATCGAACGGCACTCCATGCCCTGGACCAGAAGGGTTTAAATCCTTAAGCTTTAATATATACCAATCACAGCCTACATGTTACCGATATTCATGGTGGGTAATGTGGGATTCTTTATCTGCTGTAAAAACCGGGAATTTTGATTCCAATTGGATGTATAATTCAAAAGCCTATAATTACAAATACAGCAACTATGCCGGTGATAGTGCTGGAAATGTAACTATTGGACTAATTGTAGAAAATGGATTGGATACCAATGGTAAAGTTTGCAGAGATACAGGATGGTTTCATAATACAGTGAATGTAATTAAATTGTCTCCAATCTATACAAGTGATTATATTCCCGAAAAGTATTACTGCACTGATGCCTCCCTGCGTTTTTTTCCGGTTGATTCTAATCAAGATTCAGGAACACGATTTATTTGGAATTTTGGAGATGGGAAATTTATAGATACAACAAACCAACATTCCGTTTCTCATATTTTTAAAGCTGGTAAATACCGAATAAAATTAACTGTTATACATCCCAACGGTTGTTTCGGTATTGACTCTTCGATATTAATTAATATAGGGGTTCACAAAAACTTTTTAGTTTCTTCAAACCTTAAATGTGTTAATGATTCCTTGCAATTATTTGAATTCAACCGATATTATGATACAATTTCGGGAGCTTATCGTTATTGGAGTGATCCGCAGAGGTCTTTAGTGGGGAAAGAGCAATTGAAATATGATTTGGGAGATGGTAATGGATTTCAAAATTTAGGAGCAAATCCTAAAATTAGCTATCCTTATCCTGGGACTTATAAAATCTCTATGGCTGTAAGCGATAGCATCGGCTGTTGGGATACGCTTTCTAAATTTAATTCCGTAAATATTTCGGGTGTTTATGCGGATTTTTTATTGCCATTCGATTCAGTATTATGTGCACAGGCCATTGACTTCAAAACACTTTCAACTACCATGGATTCTTCTGTTATGAAAGGTTTAAAAGGCGATTTTGTAAAAACTTGGGAATGGGATTTTGGGCCGTCTTACGCTCAAGTTTATTTACCAAATCCAAAACGGTTTTTCGCTACTGGCGATTATAAAATAAAACTAAAAGTTACCAATGTTTTTGGTTGTAAAGACTCCATAACCAAAGACCTTGTTTTGGTAGGCCCAATGGCACATTTTGATTTTGTTGGTGATACTATTGGATGTGAACCTTTAAAAATTACCTTTAAAAATAATAGTGGTTATGCTACCAATTATTCTTGGCAATTTAGGGATATCTCAAATGGTACTTTTGCAACGGATAAAGACAGTAATGTCTCATTTAAATATAAGGGGCATGGCGATTTTTATCCTCAATTAGTTGCAAGGGGATTATTTACAAAGAACGGCGCTTCAAGGGTATGTGAAGATATTTACCCCGATACAAGTAATAGTTTTAAGAGGATGGTGACTGTTTGGGAATTGCCCAAACCAAAATTTACGTGGATTACAAACTGTTCTAATTCAACCACTACGTTTACAAATGCTAGCACCATTAGTACAGGAGTTATCGTCTCAGTTAAATGGTTTTTTGGCGACGGTACAAGTTCTGTTACTAATAATCCTACCCATACCTATTCTGATACTGGACATTATAGAGTGGTACTTAAAAATTTTAGCAATCATGGGTGTGAAGATTCATTGGTGCAAATCGTAGTTGTATCGATGACTCCTTTTGCAAATTTTAGTTTTAAACAAAGTTGTTTAGGCGCATTTAGTTTATTTAAAGACTCAACGTTTACATACAATGATAAAATCTATTTATGGAAATGGGATTTTGGGGATGGCAGTCAATCTAATTTAAAAAATCCTTCGAGATTATACAGCCTTGATAAAACCTATTTAGTAAAATTAAAGGTTACCAATGTTGCGGGTTGTTCCGATAGTATAGCAAGATATTATACAGTTCATAGTAATCCCAATCCAAAATTTAGCTTTACCAACGTTTGCCATAATATTAATGTAGTATATACAAATTCGTCAACAAGTAAGGATACTTTAAAGTCCTGGATATGGAATTTTGGTGATGGAAATTCTTCCAACTCTTGGAACACAAATCATACTTTTAGTAACCCAAGTAATTTCAATGTTAAATTAGTTTTAAAAACAAAATGGGGGTGCACGGATTCTCTTGTTAAAACAACTATTATTTATCCTAATCCAGTATCAAAAATAAAGATAAATCAAGCGCAACAGTGTTTTAAATATCACTTGTACTCGTTTACTGATTCAAGCAAAATACTCACCGGTTCGCTGTCTCCAAAATGGAATTTGGGAAATTTAGATTCTTCAACGTTAGCAAGTTTTAATTACCGATATGGGAATTTTGGTAGATTTAAAATCCGGCTCATTTCAATATCCGGATTTAACTGCAGAGATACGACTTATGATTCCGTGAGGATTTTTGCTATGCCAATTGTCAAGTTTTCAATTAATCAAAACAATCAATGCAGTCGATACAATCTTTATTCATTTGGCGACTTAGGTAAAATCGCCGAAGGCACTTTTACTCGACTTTGGAAGTTTGGAAACGGAGACACTTCAACAAAAGATCCTGCATCTTATCACTACAAGGATACAGGGATTTTTAACCCTCAATTGCTATTGACTTCAAATTTTGGATGCAAGGACACCGCTGCAGCATTAGTCAGGCTTTGGCCAATGCCTGCCGCCAATTTTAAAATAAATGATTCTACTCAATGTTTAAATGCAAATGGTTTTAGTTTTACAAATACTAGTAAAATAGCTTGGGGAAGTTTAACCTCCAACTGGGAGTTTGGTGATAATACTACTTTCAACGGAATGAATGCAACGCACAGTTATGTATCACCTGGAACCTATACCGCAATGCTTCGAGAAACAAGTGTGAATAATTGTAAGGATACCGTTCGCAAAAAGGCAGTGATTTATCCGATGCCCTTGGCCGCCTTTAAGATTGATGATTCTTTACAATGTTTAAAAGGCAATATCTTTAAATTCACCAATAGCAGTAAAATATCATCAGGTAGCCAGAGTTACAAATGGTTTTTTGGGGATGGTAATACGTCTGTTCAGATAAGCCCCCAACATAGTTATACAAATTTTGGAACCTATACTGTAAAACTTGTTTCGCTTTCAGCCTTAGGTTGTTTGGATTCATTAGTCCAAACATTGGTTGTTTACCCAATGCCTATGGCTAAACCTAACATAAATTTTAGTAACGGGTGCATTAATAATCAAAAATTTCAATTTACTGATAATAGTAGCATTAGTTATGGAAGTCTTTCACGAGTTTGGAAATTTGGAGACAGCACGAGCAGTTTCATCAGCAATCCTACTAAGAATTTCCCTTATGCAAAGACTTACACAGTTTGGTTAACAGAAGTTTCTAATTTTGGCTGCTCGGATTCTGGATCGCTTTCAGTTCAGGTTTATTACAAACCAATAGTTGCCTTTAGTACAAATGATCCTGACCAATGTTTGTATGGTAATAATTTTATTTTTACTAATAAGACTAAAATTGCAGCCGGCTCCTTCACTCAAACATGGCGTTTTGGAGATGGTAGATCACAAATTTCAAGTAATGCTTCTAATAATTATTTTACCTATGGTACGTATAAGGTTACTTTGATTCCCGTTAGTAATTATGGTTGTACTGATTCTGTTTCTTCTACTGTGGTTGTATATCCTATGCCTGTTCCCGTATTCTCAGTTAACAAGAAGGAACAATGCATTCGACAAAATAAATTTATTTTTACAAATAATTCTACGATTGCTTCAGGTTCTCTCACCTACCAATGGAAATTTGGAGATACAGGAGTTTCCAATGTTAATTCGCCATCGTATAGTTATAAAAACTTTGGAGGATTTAATGTCTTGTTAAAATCAACCTCTAACTTTGGGTGTATTGATTCTGCTATCACTTTTGTAATTGTGGATCCCATGCCTGTTCCAAATTTTACAATTAATGATACGACCCAATGTCTCAATGATCAAAAGTTTATTTTAAAAGATAACAGTGCTGTTGCAACTGGAACTTTAACGCGGAAATGGGTTTTTGATGATACTACATTCTCAAATCTATCAACGGTAAATAAAACGTTTGTCCGCGACACTTTTCATGTTATTAAACTTGTTCAAACCTCAGATAGGGGCTGTAAGGATTCCATTTCTAAAATGATAGAAGTTTATTCCAAGCCATTCCCTCTTTTCACAATTAATGATACTGATCAATGTTTGAAACAAAATAATTTTGTTTTTACAAATGTTAGCAACATTCGTAAAGGAAGCTTAACCTATCAATGGAAATTTGGTGATATTGCTACAAATACGAATTTAAATTCATCACACCGTTATTTTGCCTTTGGTAATTATGTAGTCACCTTATCGGCCATTTCAGGTAATGGATGTATCGATTCATTGAAAAAACTGGTGCGAGCTGACCCCATGCCGGCCGTTTCCTTTGCAGTAAATGATACCGGCCAATGCATCAACAGTCAAAGTTTCGTATTTAAAAATAACAGCACCATTCCCGTTGGAATTATTCAGCATCTTTGGAAATTTGGCGATGGGAATATCTCTGTTCTTGCCAACCCTGTTATACAATATTTGAAGGATACCGTGTATAAAGTATTGCTAACAGAAACCAGCAATAAAGGATGTAAAGATTCAGTACAAAAAATAGTGGATGTATATCCTAAGCCAATTGTCAATTTTGCTATTGATGATTCTATTCAATGCTTGTTTCAAAATGCCTATTATTTTACAAATAAATCATTAATTAACTACGGAACCCTTTCCTACATCTGGTTTTTTGGGGATGGAGGTAAAAATAATGCCGTGAATGTAAAACACAGTTATTCGAAATTTGGAAATTATAATGTGGCCTTAACTTCCCTGTCAGACTTAGGATGCGTGGATAGTATTTTTAAAGTAATTACCGTTGCTGCTATGCCCAAAGTAGATTTTGCCGTAAATGATCCCGGCCAATGTTTCCGAATTCAAAACTTTATCTTTACCAATAAAACTGTTCTCGCCTTAGGAACTATGACTTCCAAATGGTGTTTTGGAGATTTAGACACAATAACTTCTCTCAATTCAAAACATATTTACAAAACAATTGGAAATTATATACCCAAATTAATCATAACCTCGGATTATGGTTGTAAAGATTCGATGAGTCAAACTATTATAGTAAATCCAAATGCCAAAACTTCCTATAAAACCAACGATAGTGATCAGTGTATAAACCAGCAGAATTATCTTTTTACAAATACGAGTAAGGTAATTACTGGCCAAATAAAGGGTGTTCTTTGGAATCTTGGGAATGGAAAAACATCCATCCAGCAACAGGCAAGTAGTACTTATCCTCGTTCCGGTATTTATACCATAATTCTTCAAACCACTACCGATAGTGGTTGTGTAGATAGTTTCACAAATAAAATTCGTATTTATCCCAAACCCAAGGCATGGTTTGATGTGAATGACAGTGCCCAATGTCTGTTTCAAAATAATTACCAATTTAACGATCTGAGTTACGATTCCTTAGGCCTAAACTTATTCAATTGGAACATTAACAATGAAAGCCAGCAAACTACAAAAGTTGCAAATCATATATTTGGAACACCAGGTTACAAAACCATCACGCTCATAGCCAATTCTATAAAAGGGTGCGGCGATACAGTTAAGAGAATGGTTTATGTAAAACCAATGCCCAATCCAAAATTTGAACTCTTAAATAAATATTATTGCGAGTTAACAGGACCTTATAATTTCAAACCAGTTACTTTAGGGGGCACTTATTATGGTAAAAATATTCAATCCGATATTTATAATCCTATAATACTTTGGGAAGATACGGTGAAATATGTTGTGACTGTGAATGGTTGCACCGATAGTAGTAGCCAGGTAACTAATGTTTATCCAGGGCCTAAAGTTGATTTAGGTAATGATACCACACTCTGTAAATATGAAGTTCTGACTTTGGTGGTTAATTCATGGCAGTCAAAAGTAATATGGAATGATGGAAGCACAAATTCTTATCTAAGGGTCATAAAGCCAGGAATTTATTCGGTGACAGCCACAAATATTTGTGGCAAAAAAAGCGATTCTATTCAAGTCCTATTTCGCGATATTAATTGTCGTTTCTTCTTACCGACAGCTTTTACTCCTAACCACGACGGGCTAAACGACCGATTTAAACCACTGATTTATGATGTGGGTGAAATGAAATATCAGATATTTAGTCGCTGGGGTGAATTATTATTTGAAGGCAACGAATCCGACGAAGGTTGGGATGGAACTTATAAAGGGGAAATGGTACAATTAGGTAATTATTTAATACATGTTACTTATTCCTACACGAGCAGCAACCATTATATAAAAATGACCGAATCGGGAATGTTTATATTAATCCGATAAATCGAACTTCTCAGAGCTGGCCTAATCAAATTTTCCAACACTTTTACTAAGTATATTTTTAACCCAACCATCTTTTTAAATAAAATTTGTCGGCGGACTAAAGTTGAGTATTAAAACTGATATAATTCAGTTTTTTCGCTCCTAAAAAGGTTTTGTATGTCCAAATTTTTATTTTCCTTTGATGTAATGAATTGCTCAAGTTGAGGCATTGTCGTTTGCTTCAACAGTTTTATACATGAATGAATTAAAATGTAGAAATATGAAAGAATATGACGAAAAACACATCAAAAATTTAGCATTGGTTGGCGCGCATAAATGTGGTAAAACTACCTTGGCAGAAACTATGCTTTTTGAGGCGGGTATAATTAACCGCCGGGGCGCAGTTGAAGCCAAAAATACCGTATCCGATTATCATCAGGTGGAGCAGGACAGGGAAACTACCATTTTTGCAACCCCACTGCATACCGAATGGAGAAATTATAAAATAAATTTGATTGACACTCCTGGTTTAGATGACTTTATAGGAGAGATAGCAAGTACCATGCGAATTGCCGATACAGTGGCCATGGTTGTCAATGCAGTGCATGGCGTGGAAGTGGGTACCGAAATTATTTGGAATTATATTGACAGGATGGGGAAACCCACCCTTTTTGTTATAAACCAGATTGATCACCCTAATGCCAATTTTGAAGATAGTTATCAATCCATAAAAAATGCGTTTGGGAAAAATGCAATGCTGATGCAGTACCCAATTAAAATAAAAGGAGATTGGGCCATAGTGGATGTATTGAAAATGAAAGTTTACAAATTTGGACCCGATGGCGGCAAACCTGAAAAGCTGCCAATTCCTAAAGAAGAACTTGAAAAAGCAGAAGCATTACACAATGAATTGGTAGAAAAAGCAGCCGAAAATGACGAACAGCTTATGGAGCTTTTCTTTGAAAAAGGAACACTTAACGAGGAGGAAATGCGCGAAGGAATAAAACAAGGAATGTTGCATCACGAATTATTTCCTATCTTCTGTGTATCGGCATTAAAAGATATGGGAAGCGGCCGATTGATGGGATTTATTGATAATGTTGCTCCTGCTGCATCTGAACTTAAACCTGAGCAAAGCCTAGAAGGAGATGAAATAAAAAGTGACCCAACCAAGCCGGTGGCCTTGTTTGTTTTTAAAACCTTGTTTGAAGCCAACTTGGGTCAGGTAAGTTTTTTTAAAGTAAAATCGGGTGAAGTAAAACCCGGTGATAAAGTAATAAACTCGCGAACCGGCGATGAGCAAACCATCAATCAACTGTTTATAATGGATGGTAATAAGCGTGAACCAGTTTTAAAACTAAGTTCTGGTGATATTGGAGCTGCGCTAAAACTAAAACAAACAGAAACCAACGATACTCTTCATTCCGCACAAAAAAAGATAACCATTCAGCCGATACAGTTTCCAGAACCAAGAATACTTAAGGCCATAAGTGCTGTAAATAAAAAAGATGAAGAACGGATGAGTGAGGTGCTGCGCAAAATCCATAGTCAGGATCCTACCGTTCAGGTATCTTTTAACAGCGAAGTGAGACAATTGTTAATTGGCTGTCAGGGTGAACTTCATCTTTCAATTGTAGAATGGATATTAAATCATGAATATGGAGTAGAAGTAGAATTTGTGGCTCCAAAAATTTCGTATCGCGAAACTATACAACGCTCAGCCACTGCTAGCTATCGGCATAAAAAACAATCAGGTGGTTCAGGCCAATACGGTGAGGTGCATTTAAAAATAGAACCATTTATCGAAGGAATGCCTGAGCCACAGGGATTTCAACTTAGGGGGAAAGAAGAAATAGCTTTGCCTTGGGGTGGTAAATTGATTTTTTATAACTGTATCGTTGGTGGGGTGATTGATATGAGATTTTTGCCTTCTATTAAAAAGGGAATTATGGAAGTCATGGAAAGCGGCCCGATTACAGGTTCGTATGCCCGTGATATAAGAGTGATGGTATACGATGGTAAAATGCACCCTGTTGATTCCAATGATATTGCCTTTAAAATAGCCGGAGGTCATGCGTTTAAAGAAGCATTTTTGAATGCAAGTCCACGTTTGTTAGAACCCATTCAGGATTTGGAAGTGCAAGTTCCTGAAGATCTCATGGGCGATATAATTACCGACCTTCAAGGAAGAAGGTCTGTGATTTTGGGTATGGAAGGGGCTGGCCATTATCAGGTAATAAAGGCTAAAACCCCTCAGGCGGAATTATTCCAATATTCTACTACCTTGCGCTCCATGACTCAAGGCAAAGGTTCATTTAGCAATAAATTTTCTGGATATAGTCATGTGCCTCAAAATATTCAGGACGATTTATTAAAAGCACATTATGCAGCTACGGCTACCAGTGAGTAAAATCAAACGATTAAAATATTTATCTTATTTTTTAATACTCTTTATGGTTGTTGCTTCCTGCAGTAAACAGAAAGCAACAACCCGTGAAGTTGAAAATACAAAAGCTGTCCTTATTATTTTAGGTACCTTGCAAGACGGTGGTTCGCCTCATATCGGGTGTAAAAAAAACTGTTGCAAAAACCTTTTTGAAACACCTGACCCAAGTCGCAAGGTGGTTTCGCTGGGATTAATTGATTCAGAAAATAAACAAACTTGGTTGATTGAAGCCACACCGGATATTTCAACTCAACTTAAACTACTGAAAAAATCTTCAAAATTTCAGGAAGACGAAACACCTGATGGTATTTTTATAACCCACGCCCATATTGGTCATTATGCCGGGCTGATGTATTTGGGAAAAGAGGCAATGGGGGCCAAAGAAGTTCCTGTATATGTTATGCCGCGCATGAAATCGTATTTGGAAGCCAACGGGCCTTGGAGTCAGTTGGTATTGCAAAAAAACAGTTTATTAAAACCTTTAAAAAATGATTCCATTTTAAACTTAAGCAGCAATTTTTCCATTGTTCCTTTCACTGTTCCTCATCGCGATGAATTTTCAGAAACAGTGGGTTATAAAATTATTGGACCTAATAAAACCGCTTTATTTATTCCAGATATTAATAAGTGGAGCATTTGGCAAAAGAATATAATTGAGGAGATAGCCAAAGTGGATTATGCCTTTATTGATGCCACATTTTACGATGGAAATGAAATTAGCTCCCGCAAGATTTCTGACATACCGCATCCGTTTGTAATTGAAAGCATGGAGCTTTTTAAAGGTTTGCCAGCATCTGAAAAAAGTAAAATTTACTTTATTCATTTTAATCATACCAATCCATTATTGAATCCAAAAAGCAAACAAAGTAAGTTTGTAATTAAACAAGGGTTTAAAATTGCAAGGTTTGGGGAGGTGATAAAATTCTAGGAGAAAAATTATTTTTTATAAACGCCATATAAACTCATTTCGGTATGCGAAAGCTCAACGCTATTAATCTCAAAATTTTTAATCTGTTCAGCAGAATTGCATTTATCGCCTGTTTCTTCCACATTAAATATAACAGTGTCAATATCTGCATTGTTAAGTTTTAAGAAGTAGTCTTTTTGCCCCGCCAAACTTTTTTGAATCCAGTCTGAGGAACCAATGATAACTCTCTCATTTACCGTGTCAACTTGCAACTCGAGTTTTATTCTATGAATAAGGTTATTTTCTATCGAATAAACCTGAATGGAATCCAGACTATATTTTTTTGAATAAAGTAAGTCCATAGAACTGTTTTTATCAATTATTCTAAAATTTAGATATAAAGGGGGGTTATCATAAACCTCACATTTTTGACAATTAGTAAGAAAAATACTGCTAAGAACAATTCCTATTAAAAAGAATTTGTAATTCATTTTATCCAAATAATTGAATCGTAAAATTAGTATTAAAAACTTGGTTTCAATTCATTTTACCTTGTTCCGACTTCAATAAATTAATATTTTTTATGAAATGAAGAGGATTTTTATATTAAAATATCTTTCAAAACACCCACTACCTTCTCCATCATTTCATCCGAAATATCCAAATGCGTTACAAATCGTATCCAGCCACCACCTGTAGCCGCTGCCAATATATTTTGTTCTTTTAACAATTGTAAATAGATATTGGCTTTTTCAACCGATTCGGTTTTAAAAAGTACAATATTGGTTTGCACTTGCATCACTTCTTTTACCGCAGGTAGTGATTTTAATATGGCTTCAAATTTTAAAGCTTTTTGATGGTCCTCAGCCAATCGGGTGATATTATTTTGCAACGCATAAATACAGGCAGCTGCCAAATAACCGGCTTGCCGCATGCCTCCTCCAAAGCGTTTGCGGTGTTTTCGGGCAGCATCAATGAAATCTTTATTACCTAATAATACCGAACCAACTGGGCACCCCAAACCTTTACTAAAACACACCGAAATACTATCAAACCATTTACTATAATCCTTGGGGTTTTGATTGGTTTTTACCAGAGCATTCCAAAGTCGGGCACCATCAAGATGTGTTTTTAAACCGTGTTTTTTTGAAGCTTCGCAAACCGCAGAAAGTTGTTCCGCAGTCCAACAAATGCCTCCGCCTTTGTTTACTGTATTTTCAAGACAAACCAAGCTGGTACTTGGAAAATGAATATCATCGCCGTTAATATTTGTTATAACATCTTCAGGTTTAAAAATTCCCCGTTCGCCAAATAACAAACGCACAGATGCTCCTGAATTAAAGGCAATTCCGCCACCTTCATAGCGATAAACATGGGCGGTTTGGTCACAAATTATTTCATCGCCCGGTTGGGTATGGGTTTTTATAGCCACTTGATTGGCCATGGTTCCACTAGGAAAAAATAAACCTGCTTCCATACCAAAAAAATCCGCTGTTAATTGCTGCAATTCATTTATTGCAGGGTCATCACCAAACACATCATCCCCCACTTTGGCGTTGAACATTGCTTCTTTCATAGCAGCTGTTGGCCGGGTTACGGTATCACTTCTTAAATCAATAAGC
This sequence comes from Bacteroidota bacterium, assembly GCA_947468275.1. Taxonomy (GTDB): domain Bacteria; phylum Bacteroidota; class Bacteroidia; order NS11-12g; family UBA9320; genus JABWCE01. The sequence continues at coordinate 113,267 of CANIKO010000007.1, read as the reverse complement.
ATGGGGTAAAATTAATAATATACCTCCTAACCCCCAAGGGAATCAGGGCAAACGTATCTAATTTTTTGAGTTTATTATTAAAAATGCCCTATAAGGGCTACTAGTTTGTAGTAATCTGGTATTATTCTTTTTTTTTGCCCTGTAAGGGTTACCTTATTTTGCATTAGAATTCGGCTTGAATGAGGTAGCCCTTACAGGGCATATTCAACTAAGAATATTTTTTTCTACAAATAGGTAGTCGCCATGCGACATTAAAAAATTAGATTTATTTACCCTGAAAGGGGGACAAGAAACAATTTGAATTCTGAAATGCCAATGATACATTTTCAAATCATTGCGAATTAAATTGGGCATTCCATATGACCTTAAAAAAATGAAAATAAACTACATATGAAAATATTAAATACATTTGAAGTGTCATGAACAGACTCTTACTTATTATTTTGGTTCTATCGAGTCAGTTTTCTTTTGCCGGAAATGATTCGGCTGCTACAAAAACAGGTAAATGGACTACAAAATATTGTGCCGCCAGAATATTAGGGATGAGTCCGAATAAAGTTATTTCCTTTGGTTATGATTATGAATTTGCCCAAACCTTGAAATCATCGGATATTGGGAGTTATGATAAAAAAGCCCAACCTTCAATTGTAGAAACTACAAAGTTTAAAAGAGTTAGCGGCTTAAGATTTACAGCTAAAATCCCGATACTGAATAAACCTAAAATAATTTGGCAAGTGGGGCTTAATTATTGGAAATCGAATTATGGGGAAGGAAGTTATCATTTACTTAAATACTATTTTAACTCTTCACCCCCAGCGCTCGGTCCTCATCTAGGAATTAAAGATTTAAAATCAATTGGAATAAATACCTCCATCTACAAACCTTTAAACGAAAAACACTTTGTAATTTTTCAAACCTCTGCAGATTTAAACGGGGATTATAAATTTAGTAATATTCAATCGCTCCACTATTTGAAATATTCGGCTATTGCACTTTTTGGTCGCCGGCCAAGCGATTATAAGCAATGGGCTGTGGGTTTTGGGCGTACTTACGGGGCGGGACAGTCCAGTATTCTTCCTTTGGTTATTTTTAATTACACAGCCCCCAACAAAAAATGGGGTACCGAAATTACACTTCCTGCAAGGGCGTGGTATCGGAGGGCAATTAATAAAAACAGCCTGTTAAGAGCAGGTTATGAACTGGAAGGAGCTAGTTATCATTTGAATTTTATGTCAACATCTACCAGTAATTATGAACTGCGACGCGGCGAGTTAAGAACTAAAATTGAATACCAATGCAAACTTTATAAAGCCTTTTGGTTATCAGCGCAAACAGGTTATTGCAAAATATTAAATTACAAAGTGGATGACTTGGGAACGGGCAAAGATTTTACCCGAAATATTACAGGCAAGCATGATTATGCCATGATTAATAAACTGTCAGACTTTATGTTTTTTAATTTGAGTATAAATTTTGTGAGTTTGTGATAGGTGGCAAATAATGCTAAAATACCTCTCTTTACTCCTTGCTGGCGCGAGTTTTTAACTCGTGCTTCCATAAATTATCTAAATAGGTCCGAGTTACAAATGTTAATTCAGCAATGCCTATAAGTAAAAATAAATATAAACTTATTGCTAAACTCGAACCAGCCCTTGGCTAGTCCTAGTATATTTGGTAGAAGCTGGTGCGAGTTTGCAACTCGTACATTACTCTTTTAATAAATTATTATTCAAAATCAATTTCCAAAATTCCTTTTTCTCCAGCATAATTCCTTGCACTGCTGTATTTCCAATGTGCAGGTTCACAAACAAATCCTGATACTACCGGATTATTATGAATATAATCCACCTTCTGGTCAATAACCTCATTGCTCCATAGTTCAATCGGTTTATTATGTTGCTGCCAAAATTGTCTGTTTTTAACATTACTATTTTTACTTCCAGCTCTTTCCATCATCCAAAGCATCCATTCCTTTCTGCTTTCTTCGCTGTTTTCATCTATTAATCTCTGAATCTGCTTTGATGTATGTTTTTTTAAATCTCTAATCAAATCACCGGGATTTGAATCCTTAGCCCGAAAAATTAAATGTATATGGCTTGGCATAATGCACCAACAGTATATTTCCATTCCTTTATTTTTCCTGCAAAAATCCAAACTTTTAACCATTTCCTCAAAATATAACTCTCTAATAAATACATCAATCCAATACACAGTAGCAAAACTTATGAAGTACAAACCTTCCTTATTATAAAATTTGTATTTGCGGCTCATAAAGCAAAAGTAAAATTAATTTTTGTTACTGGATACGAGTTAAAAACATACCTTGCTGGCGCGAGTTTTTAACTCGTGTTTCCATAAGTTAACTAAGTAGGTCCGAGTTACAAATGTTAATTCAGCAATGCCTATAAGTAAAAATAAATATAAACTAATTGCTAAACTCGAACCAGCCCATTCGGACAAACTCGGACTAGCTGGGCGAGTTTTTAACTTGTGCTTCCATAAATTAATTACTAAGTAGGTCCGAGTTACAAACTCGAACCAGCCTATTTGGATAAACTCGGACTAGCTGGGAATACCAATGCAAACTTTATAAAGCCTTTTGGTTATCAGCGCAAACAGGTTATTGCAAAATATTAAATTACAAAGTGGATGACTTGGGAACGGGCAAAGATTTTACCCGAAATATTACAGGCGGCCATAATTATGCCATGATTTTTAAACTATCCGACTTTATGTTTTTTAATCTGAGTATAAACTTTGTGAGTTTGTAGCAGAATAGCATATAGGTCATTGAACCAATTACCTATATACCTTCACTTTTAACTGTCCTATTCAGACTTCCCAACCAACTTCCATACATAAGAATTGCCCTGTTTAGCAATACTAAAATAGTCAAACGTTCCGTTAGCCCTGTCACCTGCGGCATCAAGTGTTACTGCACCCATTATGCCACTGTGCTTATTAGCCTGCTCCATAAAAAGAGTTTTGAGTTTGATAAAGTCATCCACACGGCCATTGTTGGCTTCAATTGTTTTTACTATAGTCCACATGGCATCATAAGCAGCCAAGGCAAAGGCATCAGGTTCGGTGCCGGTTTTGGCTTTAATACGGTCGGCCACAGGTTTCCATTGGGATTCGGTGGCTACCGGTAAACCAAAAGCAGGTGCGAAAAACGAGGTTTTTATTACAAATTTCGCCGCCACGGTATCGCTCAAAAATGCTGTACTTAAAACAACTCCATCGCCTCCAAACCAATTCACACTACCTAAAATAGGGTCGGCTGCCGCAAGTTTTAAAATTTCAATGCCTTCGTCGAACGAAGCTAGGTAAATACCAACCTTATCCGCTCCATGAACACCTATGAGTGTGTTAATCTGAGTTTTAATTGAGGCAACCAAAGCGGAGTAGTCTATTAGATTAGTGGCATAGGGTGTAACGGTTGCTATTTGTCCACCTTTGGCTATAAAAGCTGCCCCAGTTGAAGTTTGCAAACCTTTATTCCCAGCATCGTCTCTGGCAATAGTAACTAACCCTTTGAAACCATTTTTGGCAATGGTGGCCGCCATGGCAGCTCCTTCAATTTTGTCGCCTGGGCAGAACCTAAAAATAGCGTCATTGGCAATTGCCATGCTGCTGGCAGTGCTGCTTTGACTTATCACAATAATTTGAGATGAATCGCTCAATGGCTTAATGGCAGCTAGCTCAGCGCTTGACTGCGGGCCAATAATAAAACTAATTTTATCGTTGTTGGCTTTGGTGAAAAATGTTTTTGCTAGATCTGTTTCCAGTTTGGTATCAGATACTGAAACCGCTATTCTAAAGCCGGAATTCTTGCTAGCCAGATAAGCATTGATGTCTTCGGCAGCCAAATCCAAAGCCGCTTGTGATGTTAATCCCAAGGATGACCAGTTGCCCGTTAACGAGAAAAGCCCTCTTATATTTATCGTTTTTTGTGAAGGGGTAGTATCCTTCTCTTTACATGCCTGAAAGGCCATCATTAGGGCAACCCATGCCACAGCAGAAATAAAAAATCTCTTCATCATTATATTTAAGTTAGCTAAAAAAAGCCAGCAATATTAAGCTAATTAAAATAAAAAGTACCCGGGGTTGGATAACTTGAGTCGCAGGTTGATAATTAAAAATTAGGTCTTTCTTTTGTATACCTCCTTGCTGGCGCGAGTTTTTAACTCGTGCTTCCATAAATTATCTAAATAGGTCCGAGTTACAAATGTTAATTCAGCAATGCCTATAAGTAAAAATAAATATAAACTTATTGCTAAACTCGAACCAGCCCATTCGGACAAACTCGGACTAGCTGGGCGAGTTTTTAACTTGTGCTTCCATAAATTAATTACTAAGTAGGTCCGAGTTACAAACTCGAACCAGCCTATTTGGATAAACTCGGACTAGCTGGGAACTTGTCCTCGCTTGCAGCAAGGATAAGTTGGGAAATCGTAATACAATGATTTTATCTTTTTATAAACTATTTCTCCGTGCTTCTTTGTGTTCTCCATGCCTCTGTGTTATTTTTTAAAAACACAACCTCAAATCCCCTAAATTTGAGGGTTTAATCTCTTTCAATAATTAAATGATACTTTCTGAAAAGGCAACTATTGCTTTTCTGTATTCCATTGTAAAGCATCCGTATTTGGGGCTGGTTATTGAGCCGTTTTTGGTGGAGGTAACTGCTGCCGGTAATTTTTCGTTGGCCCACCAGCGCCTTATTGCCGCCAATGCCAATCTATACAGCCATTTGCTGGAAGAGAATGATTTTAAAGCCATCAAAATTTTAGAAGAAATAACCCCCGAACGGATTGTTAAAAAATTTTACCGCAAAGGAGCTATCAGGCCCAAGGAGTTTTTTGAAAAAAAATGTGATGAACAAACCTTTGCCACTATTGTACGGCCGTTTATTGAATTGCGATTGAGTGAGGCTTTGGAACTTATAAATCCTACCAAATTATACTTTAGCAGCGAAACCAAAAACCCAACGGCCAAGCACCTAACCATACACAAAGACAATGTGAGTGTGTTGTTTCATTTTAACCGCATGGAAACCGAAACCCGGTATTATGCCACAATAAAAGTAAACAATGAGCGGTTGAAATTAATGGGAAACAGTGCCATACTAACTTATAATCCGGCCCATATTATTATTGATGATAAGCTCATCGTGCTAAAGGATGTGGATGGCAAAAAAATAGAACCCTTTATTACCAAATACTATATAGCTGTAGCCCGCAGGTCGGAAGAAATTTTCTTTAAAAAATTTGGGCTGGAGCTGATTGAAAAATTTAATGTGCGGGCCGAAGGGTTTGAAATAGTCCAGGAAACCCACAAGGCTTCCGCTATTTTAAAACTGGAAAAAGTGCTGACAAACGACTATGGTTTTATCCTTTCGTTTAAATACGACGGGCAGGTTTTTCCCTATCATTCCAAAAAAATGGCCCATGCTATTTATGAAAAAAAAGGCGATTCGTTTTTGTTTCGCAAAATAAGGCGAAGCCGAGATTGGGAGGAACACAAGCTGGAGTTTATTGAATCCATTGGCTTGCAGCAATTGGAAGGGTCGGTATTTGTATTAAAAGAAAAAGGATTGGTGAAAACAGAACCAACCGAAACCGCCCAAAAATACCGAACCATTGAATGGCTGGAACTTCAGAAAACAACTTTGATAGGACGAGGCTTTGAGATAAACCAAAACATGGGTAAGGAAGTCTATTTTTTGGGTGAAAAAAACTTAAAAATAGAAATAGCCAAAAATGCCGATTGGTTTGATTTGGAAACCAAAGTATGGTTTGGAAACTTTGAAATTCCGTTTCTTGAACTGAAAGAAAATATACTGAACAACAACCGCGAGTTTGTATTGCCCAATGGGGAAATTGCATTGATACCCGAAGAATGGATGGCTAAGTTTCAGGGGATTTTGAGGTATGACGAAGGAGGCCAACACATCCGGATTAAAAAATTGCACTGGGGCTTGCTGGGTAGTTTTGAAACCACAGCCGGCATACAAACGAAACTGGAAGGTTTAAAATCATTTGAAGAAATAGCAGAAAGGCCTTTGCCTAAAGGATTAAAGGGAACTTTGCGCGATTACCAAATTGCGGGCTACAACTGGATTTATTTTTTGAAGGAATATGGATTTGGTGGCTGTTTGGCTGATGATATGGGCTTGGGAAAAACGGTTCAAACCCTGGCCATGTTGCAAAATGAAAAGGAAACCAGCCATGAAACAATAGCACCGGAAGTACCCGAAGTAAAACCGGCAGTGGCACAATTGTCTATATTTGAGCAGGCAAAACCAAGAACCAAAGTAGTTTCAAATCCAAGCAAAACCTCGCTTTTAGTAGTGCCGACTTCCCTTATTTATAACTGGATAAATGAAGCCAAAAAATTTACCCCAAATCTTAAAGTATTTATTCATACCGGGCAGGCAAGGCTTAAAGAAAATGAGCATTTTGAAAAATACGATTTAATCATCAGTACCTATGGAACAGTTCGAAACGATGAAGAACTGTTCATCAATTTCCGGTTTCATTATATTATTTTGGATGAAAGCCAGAACATAAAAAATCCGCATAGCCAAACTTCTAAAACACTTCGCAATCTGAATGCCGACAACCGATTGGTGCTTACCGGCACACCGGTTGAGAATTCCATACGTGACCTTTGGTCGCAAATAAGTTTTGTAAATCCGGGATTATTGGGTGGCTTAAAGTTTTTTGAAGACACCTATGTTACACCTATAGAACGTGACCACGACGAAGCAAAATTGGCGGAGTTAAAAACCTTAATAAAACCATTTATTTTAAGAAGAACCAAGCAACAGGTGGCCAAAGAATTGCCTGAAAAAACGGAGCAAGTTTTATACTGCGATATGACACCCGAGCAGGAAACAATTTATGAGGAATTAAAATCGCAATTCCGAAATCAGGTATTGGAAAACATAGAAGAAGTAGGAATCAACAAAGCGCGATTTAATATCATAGCGGGCTTAACCAAATTGAGGCAATTATCCAATCATCCGTATTTGGTAGATAAAAATTACGAAGGAAGTTCCGGAAAATTTATTGAATTGATGTCCCGAACCCATACTGCTATCGAAAGTGGTCATAAAATTTTAATCTATTCCCAGTTTGTTCAGCAATTGCAAATTATTAAAAGAGCCTTTGATAAGGATGGACTTAATTACTGCTATTTTGATGGAAGTTTTAGTGCCAAGGAAAGACAAAAGCAAGTTAAATTATTTCAGGAAACGCCCGAAATACCAATTTTTTTGGTATCGTTAAAAGCAGGTGGAGTGGGGCTAACATTAACCGCAGCCGATTATGTATTTATTATAGACCCTTGGTGGAATCCTTCTGTGGAACGGCAGGCCATTGACCGAACACACCGGATTGGACAAACTAAAAATATTTTCAGTTATAAGTTTATAACCAAAAATTCAGTGGAAGAGAAAATATTAAATCTGCAAAACAAAAAGTTGAATTTAGCCTCTGAATTGGTTCTTTCCGAAGAATCCTTTTATAAAACTTTGGATATTAATGACATAAAAAATATTTTGGGTTAATGAAAAGGTAATTGTTATCATTACATTTGAAAACTAAAATTATTAAATTTAAAAAACATGAAAAAAGTCTTTACTATTTTATTTTCTGTATTTGTAGCTTCTACATCATACGGACAGATGGTGCCAAACGGTGGTTTTGAAACTAACGGAGTTTGGTCGGGTTCAAATGCTACTTACATTAGTTCTTTAAAAGTTACTACTCAAACTGGTTCTGAACAATTAAATCCTGTTAACGATTCAAAATTTGGGTTTTTACAAAGCACTAGTTCAACCGCATTTATTGCACAAAAATTTGCTTTTAGTACAAGACCTAATTCATTTCGTTACATGTATTGCTATCTTCCTGCAGGAGCTGGTGAGGTGGCTTTAGGTTTGGTTCGATTAACAAAATATAATACCACTACCCAAAAGGTGGATACCTTACTTAACACAGGGGTTATTATGAATGCCGGATCTTATCCTTGGAAAGAAGTGATTATTGAGCTTAGTGACAAGTATAAAATGGCGGGAAACCCTGACACTGCTTATGTATTGTTTTCAAACTCTGCCGGTTCAACTCACCTTGCCGGAACCGCTTTAACTTTGGATAACATTAAATTTTCAGCTAATTCTGCTTCTACTAAAGAAATAGCGGATGCCAACAGAATATTAGTAGGAAAGCCATCAATTAGTCCTAATCCAGTTAATACAAATGCTACCATTACCTACCAAATAAACACTGCAACAGATGTGAAAATTGAATTGTATGATATGGCAGGTAAAATGATAAAAGAAATAGCCAATGAGAAAAGTTTAAACTTTGGAACTTACACGGCCCAATTAGATGCTAGCAATGTAAATCCTGGAATTTATTTCTATAAAATTTCTACCGGTTCATATAGCACTACCGAAAAAATTATTATTTCTAAATAATTAGAAAATAAAAGTTTTAAAAAAAGAGCCTACCATTAAATTGGTAGGCTCTTTTTATTTACAAAAAATTAAAGGTTCTAAAAATTATCTTTGCACCTCAATATGTCAGGACACAGTAAATGGGCTAATATAAAACACCGTAAAGGAGCGCAGGATAAGCGGAGAGGGAAATTATTTACCCGAATAATTAAAGACATTTCAATTGCTGCCAAAAGCGGTGGTGAAAACCCGGATAGCAATCCCTCATTGCGATTGGCCATTCAGAATGCCCGTGGTGCTAATATGCCCAAGGAAAAGGTAGAAAATGCTATTAAAAAAGCCTCTGGAGCGGATGCCGCCAATTATCAGGAACTAACTTATGAAGGTTATGGAAATGGGGGAGTAGCTGTATTTATTGAAACTGCCACCGATAATGTGAACCGAACTGTAGCTAATATTCGCAGTATTTTTATGAAAAGCGGAGGAAACTTGGGAACCAATGGTTCATTAAGTTTTGTGTTTGCACATAAAGGAATTTTTATTGTACCAAAAGCGCAACTTGAAGGCAAGAACGAAGATGACCTGGAATTCGAGTTGATAGATGGTGGTGCTGATGATATTGAAAAAGCAGAGGAAAATTGGGAAATAACCACCTCATTTGAAAATTTTGGTGCCATGCAAAAAAAATTAGAAGAATTGGGAATTGAGGTTGAGAACGCTTCATTACAACGAATTGCATTAAATTTTAAATCTTTGCCGGTTCCTGAAGCTTTAAAATTTTTGAAAATGATAGAAAAATTGGAAGACGATGATGATATAAATACGGTTTATCATAATCTGGAATTGACGGATGAATTAATAAATGAATTGGAAAAATAGATTGTATGGTAGGAGTTCAAAATTTTGAACCCCTACTATACATGGCTATGAAATATATTTGCACTGTTATCATAAAAAAATATCACATCTAAAAAAATGAACAAACGCGAAAAGTTAATATTTAAACGAGAGCAAAGTAAATTGGGTGGCGGAGCCGATAGAATAGAATCTCAACATAAAAAAGGCAAACTTACAGCCAGAGAAAGGCTAGAATTATTATTTGATAAAGGAAGTTTTGAGGAAATAGATGCCTTTGTAAAACATCGCAGCACCGATTTTGGGATGGAAGAAATTCATTATCCAGGTGATGGTGTTATTACAGGATATGGAACAGTTAATGGCCGATTGATGTTTGTCTTTTCTCAGGACTTTACAATTTTTGGAGGTTCATTAAGTGAAACCCATGCCGAAAAAATTTGTAAGATAATGGATATGGCCATGAAAAATGGAGCACCCGTTATTGGTCTAAATGATAGTGGTGGAGCAAGAATTCAAGAAGGAGTAGTTTCTTTGGGCGGTTATGCTGATATATTTTATAGAAATACTTTAGCTAGTGGCGTTATTCCTCAGATTTCTGTAATTATGGGGCCTTGTGCCGGTGGAGCAGTTTATAGTCCTGCCATTACCGATTTTATTATGATGGTTGAAAAATCATCTTACATGTTTGTAACTGGGCCGAATGTGGTAAAAACCGTTACCAATGAGGAGGTAAGCAGTGAAGATTTAGGCGGTGCTTCCGTGCATGGAACCAAATCAGGGGTATCGCATATTAATGCTTCCAACGAGTTGGAGGCTATGAATAAACTAAGGAAACTACTAAGTTATATTCCTCAAAATTGTGAAGAACGGCCTCCGTTTGAAAACTATACTTTAACTACAAATGAATTGCGCGAGCAATTGGCCACTATTATTCCTGAAAATGCAAATCAGCCTTATGATATGCGCGATGTGATAGAAGGAGTAATTGATGAAGAAAGTTTTTTTGAAATACACAAAGATTTTGCTGAAAATATTGTCGTTGGTTTTGCCCGATTGGCAGGCCGAAGTATTGGGATAGTAGCCAATCAACCCGCTTTTTTAGCAGGTGTATTGGATGTCAAAAGTAGTCAGAAAGCCGCTCGTTTTGTAAGGTTTTGCGATGCTTTTAATATCCCACTATTAGTTTTTGAAGATGTTCCCGGTTTTCTTCCAGGAACCGATCAGGAGTGGAATGCCATTATTACCAACGGTGCTAAATTACTTTATGCATTTTGCGAAGCCACCGTGCCAAGAGTTACAGTTATCACACGTAAAGCCTACGGCGGAGCTTATGATGTAATGAACAGCAAACATATAGGTGCCGATATGAATTTTGCATGGCCAACTGCTGAAATAGCGGTAATGGGTGCCAAAGGAGCTGCTGAAATTATCTTTAAAAAAGAGATAGGCGAAGCCTCTGACCCAGCCGAAGCATTAAAACAAAAGGAAGCTGAGTATGCCGGAATATTTGCTAACCCGTATCGCGCTGCCGAGAGGGGATTTATTGATGAAGTGATATTACCCGAAGAAACCCGTATCAAACTTATCAAAGCCTTTAAAATGCTTGAAAATAAGGTGGCTAATTTGCCTAAGAAAAAGCACGGAAATATTCCTTTGTAAAATAAATCAACCATTTTCCCTGCAATCGCAGGCTCTAATAACTCGTCGTTTGCCGTTGCGATCAATCTTTAACCAAGGTTTGTTTTTTTCGAAATAGATAATCCAAAGTTGGCGGCCGTGTTTGTATTTAATTTGTTTATGCAGGCTGCCATCCTCATTATACCAAGTCCATATTTTATGCCGTTTGGTATTTTTAAAATATCCTTTTAAGGAAACGGTATTTTTGGTTTTAAAATAATAGTTTCCGTTTATTGTTGAATCAGAAGTTGCAGATTGGCTAAATCCTTGGGAGGCAAAAAACAATACAGCTAAAGAAAGAAAAAACCGCAACATGGTATTTCAAAATTAATCTATAATAGAAAGACTTATTCCTGAAAAATATAGAATAAGTATCAATGTTCCGGCTATAATGCGGTAGTAACCAAAGAATTTGAAACCATACTTGGTAAGCACATTTATCATAAACCGGATGGCAAGTATTGAAACGAGGAAGGCTACAATATTACCAACTGCAAATAATTTCCACTGCTCGGGAGTTACACTTCCACCATCGTCAAAATAATCGTAAAGTGATTTGGCAGTAGCAGCAAACATAGTTGGTACTGCTAAAAAAAATGAAAATTCAGCCGCAACTTTTCTCGTCAATCCTTGACTCATTCCTCCAATGATAGTAGCCGCAGAGCGTGAAACTCCTGGAATCATACTTATGGTTTGAAAAATTCCGATAACCAAAGCATTTTTATAAGTTGTTTTCTCCTCTGTATTCTTTTTCCCTTTGTCAAAAAAGCTATCGATAAATACTAGAAATAATCCACCGACAATTAATGCAAAAGCAACAACAATTACATTTTCAAGAAGACTATCAATTTGGTGTTTGAATAAAAGGCCAAGAATAACAGCCGGAATAAAAGCTACAAAAAGCTTGTAATAAAATTCAACGGATTGAAAAAAACGTTTGAAATACAAAACAACCACCGCCATGATAGCGCCTAACTGAATGCAAACAGTGAATAGCTTTACAAAATCATCGGCCTGAATGCCCATAAACGATGAGGCAATAATCATGTGGCCGGTGCTGCTTACCGGAATATACTCCGTAAGGCCTTCTACAATAGCAAGAATGATGGCCTCAATCAGCCCCATTGGTATTTTTAGGTTTATACATTATTGCAAATACACCTATCAAAAATCCTGCGATTACTACAATTGGTGCTAATGTTATCCTCCGAAAACTATAAATATCTTCCTTGCCGCCCCACATTAATAAGAAACCTAATACCACCACTGCAAATGCTAAACCTGTTAGCATATAGTTTTGCTTTTCAAATACCATATCAATTTTTGAACTCGGAGTTTCTTTTGAATTGGTTTTTGCTTTTTCCTGAATTTTTTTCGACATAATTTTTATTTAATAAAGGTCTTCTATATTTGAGTATAAATAACGTTTGGTGCTCCAATATGTACATATTATGGGTATAAGAATACCTACTAGAAACAGACATGCAAATAAAGAAGAATAAATCAATATTTCTTGCATCGGATTTTGGGCATCTATCCATGTCATCTTACCAGAGAATATTAAATCATTGGCCCAATTGCCAATAACATAAAAGGTTAGAATCAAAAAACCGGTAGAAACAATAAAAGCCATCAATGCCTGAAAAGCCGCTTTTTTCAGAAAAGGTTTTATGATAAAATATTCTGTCGCTCCAACCAATTGCATACTTCGTATTAAAAACCGCTTGCTGTAAATACTTAATCGTATGGTGCTATTAATAAGAAAAAAAGCAATGATAATAAACAGCAAACCCATACCGGCCAAGGTTCCAGCGGCCAACGTTTTATTTTTATTTATTTGTTCAATAAGGTTGGTTTGGGTTAATACTTCTTCTACTCCATCGTATAAATACAACTCTTTTTCAATTTTATGAAGACTGGCCCTGTCGCTGTAGTCTGCTTTTACCGATAGTTCAATACTTGAAGGCAAAGGGTTATAGCCCAATACATCTTCAAAATCCTGCTCCAATTCTTTTTTATAATCAGCAGCTGCATCCTTATTGCTCAGGTAATAGGCATCTTTAGTGTAGGTTTTTGATTTTAAAGATTCTAATATTTGAAGAATACTGCTTTCCTCAGTGTTTTGTGAAAAGTAGATATTTACATACACCTTTTCTTTAAGGCTGTCCACCATTTTTTGCCCGGCAAAAAACATTAAGCCTGATAAACCCAACAAATAAATAATGATAGCAATGCTTACCACCTGCGGCAATGACGATGGATCATGCCTTGAAATTCGTGGGGTGGAGGTATTGTAATTGCTCATGAATTAGCTTCCTTCAAAAAAACGATTATTTTTTGGAATAATTAGTGTGATTTGAAAATTTGGAGATTTGGAAATTTGAAAATGGGTTTGTACCAAATTTAACTTTAGGTTAATGACATTACGCGATGTATTTTTGATTGAAATTATGAAATTCAAGGTTGGTTTAATTCTGCTTTATTTTTCTGTTTTGTTTAATACAAATGGTTTTAGCCAATCATGGAAACCAAAGCCAGTTGCTCAGTATAGATTAGCAGAAGGTGGCTATGGTAGTTGTGGAGTCATGGTTTTATTTATTGATTCATCAAAAATTATTAATCCTTGTAATATCATAGGTGATTCATGTGATACTATAATTGATTGGACATGGAAATTTGGTAATGGCAAAACAAGCAAGTTGAAAAATCCAATCTGTGATTACAGAAATCCGATGCTTGAAACTGGTGCCGTGAATGTTACATTGGTAATTAAAACAAAATTTGGATTCAAAGATAGCTTGTCTCATCTGGTTCTCATTTCAGATCAAGATACCAAATTTAGAGTTTTTAAGAATGACACAATTATTGAGGTTGGGGATTCGATAAATTTTGAAAATCGTAGTACATCAATGGCAGGCAGTACATCAAAATGGGAATGGAGTTTTGGGAATGGAACATCTTTGATTGATTCTTCAAATAATAAGGCAGGATGCCGATATACCAAGGCTGGAAAGTATGAAGTTTACCTTACATGGGTTTTAGATTTTACGAAAGATGGTTTTAAAACAAAATGTATAGATACTTATCCTGATACCAATTTAGGCGAGAAAAAAATAATAATAACTGTTAATGAAGCGGTCGGAATCTTAAATCATAATCCAACCAAACTATATATCTTTCCAAATCCTGCCAAAGATTATATAACTATAAAGGGGGTTGAAAAAGGAGAAATTGTAATTTATGATTTGTGTGGAAAGGGTATTTTTAAAGAGGAATTGAACCCCAATGAACATATAGATATTTCAACACTTATTAAAGGAATTTATTTTGTTAAATTTACCAAGACAGGGATGAATTATATAGGAAGGTTTATTAAAAATTGATGGTTAATCAATCCCACTTCTCCGGCCTCATTTGCCGATTAATTTATTTCTATTTTCAAATTAAGGTATCGGCTAATGCTCCCAGCCAACACTAATCCCAACGCTCAGGTCGCATTTGAGGAAAGAAAAGTACCTCCTGAATAGATTGCTGATTGGTTAAGAGCATTACCAAACGGTCCATACCTATTCCTATTCCGGCGGTTGGTGGCATTCCGTATTCCAAAGCTCTTAAAAAATCCTGGTCAATGAACATAGCTTCGTCGTCGCCTTTTTCGCTCAATCGCATTTGCTCGGTAAACCGTTCACGCTGGTCAATGGGGTCGTTTAACTCACTGTAGCAATTGGCTATTTCTTTGCCATTAATTATTAATTCAAAGCGTTCGGTCAATCCAGGTTTGTCGCGGTGTATCTTGGTTAACGGACTCATTTCAATCGGGTAATCAATGATAAACGTTGGTTGGATTAAATGGTGTTCAACCAATTCGCCAAACAATTCATCTATCATTTTACCTACCCCCATTTTTTCATCCGCATGAATGCCGTTGCTTTTGCAGGTTTGGCGCAAAGTATCTTCGTCCATGCCATTTACATCCACATTTCCGTATTTTTTTATAGCATCCATAATACTGATGCGTTCAAAAGGTTTACCAAAATCAAGCACCACTTCACCAAAAGGAACCTGTTCATTTCCTGTAACATCAATGGCCAATTTGCGAAGCATTTCCTCCGTAGTATCCATCATCCAGTAGTAATCTTTATAGGCTACATACAGTTCCATAATGGTAAATTCAGGATTATGGGTTCGGTCCATTCCTTCGTTTCTAAAGTCTTTAGAAAACTCATACACCGCATCAAAGCCCCCAACAATAAGGCGTTTTAAATACAGTTCATTGGCTATTCGCAAATAAAGTTGAGTATCCAAAGCATTGTGATGAGTAATAAACGGACGAGCCGCAGCACCACCTGGAATGGGTTGCAAAACCGGGGTTTCCACTTCCATATAGCCTTTGTCATTCAAAAACTGACGCATGGAATTAAAGGTTTTGGTACGTTTAATAAAAATATCTTTTTGCTGGCGGTTCACTATCAAATCCACATACCGCATACGGTAGCGCATTTCGGGGTCGGTAAAGGCATCAAAAATTTCACCATCTTTTTCTTTTGGCAAAGGCAAAGGATTCAATGCTTTTGAAAGCAAGGTAAATCCTGCAACGTGAATACTTATCTCACCTGTTTGGGTAGTAAAAACATAACCTTTCACCCCAATAATATCGCCAATGTCGAGTAGTTTTTTGAATACTTCATTGTACATCGACTTGTCCTCTTCTGGACAAATTTCATCGCGGTTTACATAAATCTGAATTCTATCGGTACTGTCTTGTAAAACCGCAAAAGCTGCTTTTCCCATAATTCTTATGGACATAATGCGACCTGCAAACGAAATATCTTTGTAATTTAATTTGTCGTTTTCGTAGTTTTCCTTAATGTCTGCAGCCGATACATTTACTTCATAAGGGTGTGCCGGATAAGGATTTATGCCCAGTTCGCGCAACCGGACTAATTTTTCTCTGCGTTGAATTTGTAACTCGTTTAATTCCATTGTATAAAAACAGCCGCGAATATACGCTTCCTAAGGTTTATTAACTTTTCCTAAATTTTGAAAATTTAGAAAACTTTTAAAATTCTAAAAGCAACTGTTTAATCTTTATGGTTGTCTATTACAGTAGGAATGTCGTATTTTGAGATAATTTAGTGTTGCTTCGGTTTTTAAAATATGGTTTTGTTTTGGGAATGTTTCTTCCTTTAATTGTAAATGCACAAGATGAGGAGGCTTTGCAGTTTGTTCAAAACAAAGGCCAGTTTGATTCCATGGTTTTATTCAGAGTTCAGTTAAATTCTGGTTATGTCTTTTTAGAACAAAGCACCATTACATTTAAATTATTTAATGAACAGGAATATCAAAATGCCCATAGGCATTTGCAATATGATACTTTTAAAAGCGACCCAATAATTCATGGTCAGGTATTTCAATATAAATTCCTTAACTCTCAAAAAAGTACAGAAATAAAGGGCCGCTTGCCTTTTAAAGAAAGATTTAATTATTTCTTAGGAAACGATAAGGGTAAGTGGGCCAGCAATGTTCCGTTATTTCAGGACGTAGTTTATAAAAATATTTATGAAGGAATTGATTTAAAAGTTTACTCAAAATATGGGCAACTAAAATACGAATGGACGGTGAGTCCAAATGCGGATGCTTCGCAAATTCAAATTGAATTGGAAGGTCTAGATGGGGTAACTGTGAAAGAAAATAATTTGATTTTGCAAACTAGCATTGGCAGTTTTACTGATAAAAATTTACAGGTTTTTCAAACAAGTGATCGTTTGCAAAAAAACCATTCACAGGAATCAATTCCTTGCAATTACAAACTTAAAAATAATCGAATTTCTTACATTTTTCCAAAAGGGTATAATAAAACGCTTTCATTAATTATTGACCCCATCCTCGTTTTTTCAACCTATTCGGGCTCAAGAGGCGATAATTTTGGATATACCGCCACCTTTGATTTGAGAGGAAATTTATATGCGGGAGGAATAACCGATAACACCCATGGCGAATACCCGGTAACAAAAGGAGCTTTTCAAACCAAATGTAAAGGCGGAAAAGGTTTTGAGCCCGTATATTTACCATGTGATATTACGATAAGTAAGTATGATTCTACAGGAAAAAACTTGCTGTATGCAACTTATGTTGGTGGTGTGCAAGACGATTATCCGCATAGTATGGTGGTGAATGGCGATACAGAACTGGTGGTTTTTGGAACTACTTATTCCCGTGATTTTCCGATGAAAGTTAATGGTTATGATACTTCTCACAACAGTTATTCCGACACTTTAGCCTACACGGATATTATTATTTTTAAGCTTTCAAAAAATGGAGACAGTTTAAGGGCCGCCACTTTTTTTGGGGGAAGTAATCATGATGGATTAACTGACGGAGCTTTGCAATACAATTATGCAGATGAATTTAGAGGTGAAGTTTTAACCGATAAAGCTAATAATATTTATGTGGTGAGCAGCACCAATTCCAACAATATTCCTACAAAAAATGCTTCAAAATCTTCACTCGAAGGTCCGGCAGACGGCTTGTGTTTGAAGTTTTCAAAAGATTTGGATCGATTGCTTTGGTCCACATATTTTGGTGGGAAAGGAAGTGATGGGATTTACAGTTTGGAGTTTGATAAAAATGAAAACATATACGTGGCTGGCGGCACATTTAGCTATAACTTACCAACTACCACAGGCGTTTTTAACAAAACCAACAATGGCGGAATTGATGGATTTATGGCCGTTTATAATAAAAATACATTTGCTTTAAATAAGGCAACTTATTTTGGAACTTCGGCCTACGACCAAATTTATTTTCTGGAAATTGATAAACTTGGAAATGTATATGCCACCGGTCAAACGGAAGGAAATATAGTGCCGTCAAAGGGAGTTTATACCTACACCAAAAACTCAGGACAGTTCATTTTAATAACAGATTCCAATTTTAGTGCTATAAAAAAACAAACCGTTTTTGGAACTCGTGCTAATAGTCCAAATATTTCACCATCTGCTTTTTTGGTAGATTCTTGTGGTAATATTTATATCTCAGGCTGGGGTTCAAATGTGGGAGCAGGACATATCGGAACCACCACAGGATTGCCTATTACAGCCAATGCACTTCAAAAAAACACTGATGGTTCCGATTTTTATTTAGCTGTATTTGGCAAAAATATTTCAGGGCTATTGTTTGCTACATATTATGGCGGAAATAGATCTCGCGATCATGTAGATGGTGGCACTAGCCGGTTTGATAAGCGTGGTGTAATTTATCAATCCGTTTGTTCTAGTTGCCCCAATACAGCCGGAGCTACGTTAAATGATTTTCCTACAACTTCCGGTTCTGCATTTCCCAAAAATGTAAGTTGGCGATGCAGCAATGCTGCTTTTAAAATTGATTTTCAAATAAACAATTTGGTAAAAGCTAAATTTATTCCCGACCCTACATTGTGTGGCCCTGCTCAAATTCAATTTACCAATCAAAGTACCGGAAATGGACAATATGAATGGAATTTTGGTGACGGTAAAACATCCACTTTAAAGGACCCAAATCACAGTTACCCTAATGTGGGAAAATATACATTAAGGCTTATTGCTATTGACTCCAACACCTGCAACGTTTCGGATACAATTATCAAAGAAGTAACTGTATTGCAAAAACCGACAGCAGATTTTATTATAAAAAATTCGCACTGCGAAAAGCAGATAGAGATTATTAATAAGAGCAAGGATTACACCATTTTGGATTGGGATTATGGAGATGGGAATAAAGACCAAAACCCCAACCCCGGCATTTATAAATATCCTGTAGCAGGCAAATATAAAATCACCTTAATGACGGATGCTAAAAACCTCTGTTCTGATACCGCCACAGTTTCATTTGAGATAAAAGAAATAACCTATGCCTATGCCAAATTTATTCCTGATACCACACTTTGTGGCCCGGCTGAAATTCAATTTACCAACCAAAGCATAGGCAACGGTACTTTTAAATGGGATTTTGGAGATGGGAAAATTTCAACCCTTAAAAATCCTTTGCATAGTTATCCATCAACAGGAAAATATACAATCAAGCTTCTTGTTACCGATTCGGCTACCTGCAATATTAGAGACAGCATAACGCGGCTTGCTAATGTATTGGTGCACCCTACAGCTGATTTTGATATTAAAGAATTTAAATGTTTGAGTCAGGTAGAAATAATCAATAAAAGTAAAGATTACATTATATTGGATTGGGATTATGGGGATGGGAATAAAAATCAGAACCCCAATCCGGGAATTTATAAATATCCGGGACCGGGGAGTTATAAAATAACGCTTATATCCGATAATACTCTTTGTTCTGATACACTTTTAAAAACGATTGAGATAAAAGTAAATACCTATGTAAGTGCCGACTTTATGCCTGATACCACACTTTGCGATACAGGTCATGTAAAGTTTATCAATCTAAGTAGTAGTGGAAATTATCAATGGAATTTTGGAGATGGTAATTTTTCAAGCGATAAAAGCCCAAATCACAGTTTTACTAAATTTGGAACTTTTAATGTAAGGCTTATAGTTAATGATACCAATACCTGTAATGTGAATGATACAGCTTTCAGAACCGTAAATGTGGTAAAACAAAGTCACGCAAGTTTTATCACCAAAGGTTTTGAATGCATAAGTCAAATAGAAATACATAACACCGGCAGTGATTATGAAACCACTAATTGGGATTTTGGCGATGGCAACACTAGCAACAATGAAAACCCGGGAACTTATGAATATAAAGATTCAGGAATTTATACCATCCGATTAATTACAGATGCTGATAAGCAGTGCCCTGATACAGCTTATTTTCTAGCTAATATTAAAGGAACCCCGGCTGATAAATTTATTCCTGTAAATGTGTTTACACCTGATGGTGACGGACTAAATGAATGCTTTCATTTTGGAGGTTTACTGAATGAATGTTCTAAATTCAAACTCATTATTTATGATCGTTGGGGTTTGAAAATGTTTGAAACTACAGATTTTAATGATTGCTGGAACGGAAGGGTAAAAAATACAGGGCCAAAATGTCCCGAAGGAACCTACTTCTATATTTGTGAATACAAAGGTGAATCTCTTTTTATTAAATCACGTTTTTCAGGAACAGTTACTTTGATAAGGAAGGATTAAAATCCGAAACCATGGTTTAAATCATAAGCTATGAATTTCATTGTTATAAATGCAACACATTTAACCAAGTTATAGTCTATTCAATCAGGATTGTCGTAATTTTGAGATATAATAATTGATTATTAGGCTTCATAAATATTACCTTTTGTTTTTAATAGCTTTTCCTTTGCTATCAATGGCTCAGGATAATGATGCATTGCAGTTTGTTGAAAACCAAGGCCAGTTTGAAAAAGAGGTTCTTTTTAGAGTTCAGTTAAATACAGGTTATGTTTTTTTGGAACGAAATGCCATTACTTTTAAAGTATTTAATGAAATGGAATATCGCAAAGCCCATCAGCATTTGCACAAGGATACATTGGTAAAAAATCCAATCATTCATGGCCATGTTTTTAAATACAAATTTTATAACTGCCAAAACAATATTGGAGTTAACGGGCAAAAGCCCTTTAAAGAAAAATTTAACTACTTTCTAGGAAATGATAAAAGCAAATGGGCTTCTAATGTTTCAGTATTTTCAGAGGTTATTTATACCAATGTATATGAAGGAATTGATTTAAAAGTGTATTCTAAATATGGACAAATAAAATACGAATGGATGGTGAGTCCTAATGCTGATGCTTCGCAAATAGACTTGGAATTGGAAGGGTTAGATTCAGTAATTTCAAAAGGAAATAGTTTAGTGCTAAAAACAAGTATAGGAACTTTTATTGATAAAAATTTAGAAGCATGGCAAAGCAGTGGCGAGTTAAAAAAGGTTTATTTTTTGGGTTTAAAATGTAATTATGTTTTGAATAATAACCGAATTTCCTATCAGTTCCCTAATGGCTATAACCATGCTCTACCTTTAGTTATTGACCCAATTTTAATATTCTCAACATACTCCGGTTCGCGAGGTGATAACTTTGGATATACCGCCACATTTGATTTAAGAGGAAACTTATATGCAGGAGGAATTACCGACAATTCTCATGGTGAATATCCAGTAACAGTGGGTGCTTTTCAAACGGTATGTAAAGGTGGTCAGGGATTTGATCCTGTTAATTTACCATGCGATATTACGATTAGCAAGTACGATTCAAGCGGGAAAATCTTGCTTTATGCCACATATATTGGAGGTGTAGAAGATGATTATCCGCATAGTATGGTGGTAAATAGCGATACCGAATTGGTAGTATTTGGAACCACCTATTCACAAGATTTCCCTATGAAATCGAATGGTTTTGATATTTCGCATAACAGTTATTCTGCAACCAATGGGTTTACAGATATTGTAATTTTTAAACTTTCAAAAAATGGAGACCAATTAAAAGGATCAACTTTTTTTGGAGGGAATAACCATGATGGATTAACAGATGCAGCCTTACGATATAATTATGCCGATGAATTTAGAGGGGAAGTTTTAATAGATAAAGCAGATAATATATATGTTGTTACAGGAACCAATTCAAATAATATACCTTTAAAAAATTCCTCAAAATCTTCTCTCGAAGGTTTAGCAGACGGGCTTTGTCTGAAATTTTCAAAAAATCTGGACCAATTATTATGGTCAACTTATTTTGGGGGTAATAGCAGTGATGGTATTTACAGCCTTGAGTTTGATAAAAATGAAAACATATATATAGCCGGAGGAACCTTGAGTTCTAATTTGCCAACGCATGTTGGTGCCATCAGCAAAAACAATAATGGATTGCGCGATGGGTTTATGGCAGTATATAATAAAACCACTTTTGCCTTGCAAAAAGCCACCTATTATGGCACTGATAAATATGACCAGATATATTTTTTGGAAATAGATAAATCAGGAAATGTATATGCCACCGGGCAAACGGAAGGAGATATTCCGGCATCGAAAGGCGTTTATAGTAACAAAGCCAATACCGGGCAGTTTATACTAATAGCAGATGCTGATTTGAAAATTGTAAAAAAACAAACGGTATTTGGGGCAAGGCAACATATTCCTGAAATTTCACCATCTGCATTTTTGGTAGATTCATGTGGCAATATTTATATATCCGGCTGGGGTTCGGCTATTATAAGATTTGGAACGACCAAAAATTTGCCGATTACATCTAATGCTCTACAAACTACTACCGATAATAATGATTTCTATCTGGCTGTGTTTGGAAAAAATCTGTCAAGCCTTCTGTTTGCAACCTATTATGGCGGAAATAAATCCGAAGACCATGTGGATGGAGGCACTAGTAGGTTTGATAAGCGAGGGGTGATATACCAATCTGTTTGCTCGAGTTGTCCCAATAATCCTGGCGGCACTTTAAATGATTTTCCTACGACCACTAATTCAGCCTTTCCAAAAAATGTCAGCTGGCGATGCAGTAATGCCGCATTTAAAATAGATTTTCAGATAAGTACTTTTGTTAAAGCTAAATTTATTCCCGATGCCACAGCCTGCGGCCCGGCAGATGTTCAATTCACCAATCAAAGTGATGGAAATAATCACTACGTTTGGGATTTTGGGGATAGCAAATCCTCCAATGATACGCATCCAAAACACAGTTTTCCGGATGTTGGAAAATATATTATAAAATTAACTGCTATTGATTCCAATACCTGCAATGTGGCTGACACCGCTACTCATATTGTAAATGTAGTGAAACGAAGTGATGCCGCATTTGAAATAAAACAATTTGAATGCACCAGTCAGGTAGAATTAATTAATAAAAGCAGTGATTTTGAAACGAGTATCTGGAGTTTTGGCGATAGTACTATCAGCAATTTAAATAGACCGGGTTTACATGAATATAAAACTCCGGGGACATACAAAATTTTATTAATAACAGATGCAGGTAAACAATGCCCAGATACCACTTTTATAGAGGTAGAAATAAAAGGAACACCGGCGGATAAATTAATTACTGCCAATGTATTTACACCTGATGGCGACGGGCTAAACGACTGCTTTCATTTTGGCGGCGGATTGAATGAATGTGCTAAATTTAGATTAACCATCTTTAATCGCTGGGGGCAAAAAATGTTTGAAACCAAAGATTATTATGAATGCTGGAACGGCTGTGTGAATAATGGTAAAAAGGAATGCCCTGAAGGAACCTACTTTTATATTTGCGAATACAAGGGTGAGTCTGAAAAAATTAAACCTTTGTTTTCGGGAACGGTGACACTCATCCGAAAATAATCAAAAACAAATTTTTGGTTTTATCAGTTTTATTTAAATAATACCTATTTCAAAGCGTAGTTTTGCCAAATCAAAATCATGAATAATTCAAATAAAAATATTATAATTTGGCTTTATGCCGGATGTTTATTGGTTTTTGCAATGGTAGTAATTGGTGGTATTACTCGCCTTACCGGTTCCGGATTATCCATTACCGAATGGAAAGTAATTACCGGAACTTTTCCGCCGATGAATGAAATGCAATGGCAACAGGAATTTATTAAATACCAGCAATCGCCGCAGTTTCAATTGATAAATTCAGGTTTTAGTATTGACGATTTTAAAAGTATTTACTGGTGGGAATATCTACATCGCCTTATTGGGCGCTTGATGGGAATGGTTTTCATAATTCCTTTCTTTTATTTTTTAATCAAAAAGCAAATCAGTAATCAACTGCTTCCCAAACTTATTATTATTTTTTTGTTGGGGGCTTGGCAAGGATTTTTAGGTTGGTATATGGTAAAAAGTGGATTGATGAATGCTCCTTATGTAAGTCACTATCGCTTGGCCATCCATTTGGTAAATGCTTTTATCACCTTTGGTTATATCTTTTGGGTTTCACAGGATTTAAAATATGAAACAATTGAAAATACAGGAGTTTCGAAAGTTATAAAGCGATTAAGTATTTTAACATTCATACTGCTGATTATTCAAATTACATATGGTGCTTTTGTAGCGGGCCTGCATGCCGGGCATGTGTATAATACATGGCCAATGATGGGTAATGAATGGGTAGCTTCATCGGTAACAGCTGCATTTGCACGCAATGGAATTATTAGTTTATTTAATGATATTACAACTGTTCAGTTCATTCATCGCACCTTGGCACTCATTGTTTTTGGCCTGATATTATTTATGTGGCTGAAGCGCAAAAATTCCGGTTGGAACTTAAACGATGAACAAAAATATGCCATCAATCTGTCTATGATTTTTGTATTATTACAAGCCGTGCTTGGAATTTTTACATTGATCTACAATGTGCCTGTTTGGTTGGGAGTTGTGCATCAGGCGGGGGCTTTTGTAATATTTGCTGCTATGATTTTTCAGATGCATAGAGTCGTGAAACATTAAATATTTGTTTAGGGGAATAATAAATATTTTTTCATGATCGATTGGGACTAATTTACATGACATAAATCATTATGTATTACTGATATTAGTCAGTTTAAAAAGAAATATACATTGCAATATTTGCAATCGAATTTTTAAACAGATTCCATTTTTTATCATTTTGAGAAAACAAGGAGGATTGCTGAATTGACAATCTTTGGTTTTACATTGACTTTGATTTCTCACTTTGCTTAAAGTGATTTAATTTATGACATCAAAGTATGAGATCCATTTTAATTGCCAATATTTGTGTTCTGTGTTTAATATTCGAAATCAAAGCGCAAGACGTAAGATCCGAGAATTTAGTTCACAAAACGGATACGGTGTCGGCTCCTTTTATATTTAATGCACCTATAGATTCCTCTAGAAAGAAAAGGCTTTTTGAATTTGGCAATGAAAAGGGGGGAGCAGTTTGTATTAATGGCCTTGAAAAATTAGAAATTGCACTCAACAATCGCAAAAGTTTAACTGCAGTTAGCCAATTGCATTTTTATGGACCTTCACAAACGGAAGGAAGGGTTTTTACGATTTCCGAACAAGAGAAAGAAGAAAAATCGAAGGTTCACTTTTTTGAAACAACTTTTGATTTAACGTGGAAAGAATTCCCACTTCATATTGGTTATACAATGGGTATTGACCAGGTAAATAAAAACCCAAATACAACCTATTCAGGTCTTTCCGCGACTGTATATTGGTCGGATATTAAATATGTACACAATGCATTTCATATTTTACGTACAAGTGTTTCATTATTGGGCTTAAATGAACATTTAGTTAATAATGGAGGGTTAGATTCAACTGTATCTAGAAATAAAAAAATAGAATATTCGGTTTTCTATCAAATGCAACCTATACATATTAATGAATACACAACAATTTATTCAGAGGCTTTGCTGCGCAAGAGAGGTAAAGAAAGTTTTAGTGAATTGGAATTTGGAATAAGAGATGAAAAAATTATGGAAAACTTAATAGGATTAGGGTTGAAAGTCAGTTTTGAGGATTTTAATTTCTATTCCATAACGGGTGTTATCCGATTTAATATTTCCAATCCAAATCCTAAACATCAATAAGGTTTTTTGTTTTAAACGGTATTCTGAAATGATTATATTTAACTATTAAATTTAAAGAGAGAAATTAAAATGACATCAGATAATATTATTGTTGAATGCGGTAAATGCAAAAACACAGACTGCTATATTAAGCTTTGTGATAGCCATTGGATTTTATTAGTAAATAACAAGAAGAATCAGATTGTTTTTAAAAAAGGTCAACATATTTTTTTAGAGGGCCATCTTATTTTTGGGGTATATTTTATTCAAGAAGGTAAAGTAAAGGTTAATAGTTCAAACCTAGATGGTAAAAAACAAATTGTAAGGCTAGCCACTGATGGGCATATTTTAGGGCATTTAGGTTCACAGGGCGAAACCTATCCGATTGAAGCGGTGACAATGGAAGATTCGCGAATTTGTTTTTTTGATAATCAAACCATGCATGATGCTTTAATGGCTAATCCTCAGTTTACATTTAATATGATGATGTTCTATTCAAAAGAACTTCGGAAAATAGAACAACGAACAAAATTCTTTGCCCAAATGACAGTAGAGGAAAAAATAATATTTGCATTGCTATATGTTGCATCAACATTTGGGATTAGTAAGAAGGAAAAAGCACTTAATGTAATTATTTCACGGCAAGACTTGGCTGAAATTGCTGGCACCAATTCTGAACAAATTAGTCGCACCCTTACTTCCCTCAATCAACAAAATTTAATCCATATAAGGGGGAAAGAAATTATTATGTCAGATTATCAAGGTTTGAAAAATTGTATTTCTAGATATAAAATAAGTTTATTCTAAAGAATATCTTAAGCTCTTTATTATTAGGCACCAAAGGCGATTTTTAATGGTCCAGTAGTTTTTTGAAAGTTGCGTTTTTGCAGACTTTTGTCTGCTAACAATCATCTGTAAAGTTGATTGAAGTCATATATAAAAATGAGTTTAGTCAGTTCTCGATTTTGTTCACCAAAGGATCTTTGTACCACAATAATCAACACTAAAAACAAATAAATTATGAAAACAAAATCAGTAAAAGCACTATTCGTCACTGTGGTGGGTTTGTGCGCAATGGCAGTCGCTTTAGTAGTCGGTTGCTCCAAAGAAAACAAAGTGGAATTGTTAGCAAACAGCAACAATTCTGGGACAGATGTAATTGACGCCAGAATTGGTGGTTATCCTCCAACTACTTATACTACTCCAGGAGCTTGGAAAGTAGACAAGGCTCATAGTAATGTAATGTGGGAAACAAAGTATTATGCCAACGGGGCCCCGCTTACAGGTAGATTTAATACTTTTCAATACATAGTTAATTTTGACCAAGCCAATCCTGCTAATACAACCATTAAATCTTGGGTATTACTTTCTTCCTATAATACTGGTGAACCAGGACGAGATGCTTATGGAAAATGCGGACCAGGTTATATGGGAGTAATATTTGATACTGCTAGCAAAGCTCCTGTGGTTCTTAAACCTAGAGCAAGCACTGATACAGCTTGGTTTAATAGCACAAGCGTTGAAAAATACGGAAATGGTTATTTAGTAAAAGGTGATTTTAAATTCCGTAATGTTACTAAATCTATTGAAATGCCAATGAGTTATACTGGTATTTCAACTACAGTTAATGCAACTACAAACAAAAAGACAGATAGAGTTGGATTAGCAGGACAATTTGCGATAAATGCAAACACCATATTTGGAGTTAATTCAACGTCAATAAATGATTTAGTAACCATCCGAGTTGATTGCAACATTGTAAACAATGCACATGATTAGATCCATTATCAAATTTAAAAAGAACTGATAATTAAATATTAAACATTAACAATAAATTAAAAATAATCACATGAAAACAATTAAAATAACAGCCATACTATTAATAGTTTCACTGTTCACATTTACCTCCTGCAAAAAGGAAGCAGGCTTTGGAGGCGATAATAATATAGTTGGTACAGTTACCTCTAAAGGAACTGCTCTTCCCAACGCAATTGTTCATTTAGCTATTAAAGCTACTGAAGCAACCACTAATTATGATGCTACTACACTGACAGATGCTAGCGGCAAGTATAGTTTTAAAGGCTTGAATAAAGGCGATTACTTTGTAGATGCGGATTACACCAACGGTTTAGATATTAAATTACAATCAGGTGGAGCCAAGGTTACAATTGGTGCTAAGAAAGGTGATGTAACTGTTAATTTAACAGTTGAATAATAAATCAAGCGTATTGAAAAATATCTCTATTAAATGAAGTAATTTTTTAAAGCCAATTAATAAAACATGAAACAGGGTGGTTGAAAATTGAAAACCACCCTGTTTTATTAAATTAGAAGTTTACAGCAGACATTAATAATATTATAATAGAAAAGTTTGATTAAAAACGAGTCAATGTATTTAGTTCACTTTTAAGCAATGTTCAATTCATCCCTAATAATTAATAATCTTAAAATGAAAATCTTTTTTAACCCCAAAATACTTGCCATATTAACAATTATTTTGTTATTCACGGCATGTGAAAAAGCATATTTTCCGCAACCCCCGAGGCCAAAAGTTTCTATACAAACGGCCGATTTGGAAGCGTCATACGCAACAACTCCACCTATTACCTTGGCCAACGCATATTGGAAAACTGCGGATTATATCAAAGTAACAGTTGGCGATTTAAATACAAAATCTTTATACCCTGATGGACTACTAAATATGACAGGAACCTACAATGGAATAAATTCATTTAATAATGGAAAAACAGATCCTAATGTTATTATGAAAGCTGCCTATGATGATAAAAAGGTATATTTATATATTGAATGGACCGATAACGATTATAGTCCTAATCTTGAAGCTTCTATCCTAAATGGACCAAGTGACCCTCTAAAAACAGATAATCCTGATGGATGGACATCACAAGGAAACAGTGATAAAGTATCTCTCGCATTTGATATTTCTGGAGCCACAAGTGCCGCAGGTACTTTTGCCGAAAAAGGATGTGCCGCTTCTTGCCACAATGGTAAAATGCAGCCAGCTTCAGGCTCTGTAGATCTTTGGAATTGGGATTTAGCAGTTTCTGAACCATTGGGCTATGCCAAAGATATGATCACAAATGCAACAACAGGACTTGATTATGATGCCGGTACTGCTATGATGGTAAGAAATAAAGTAATACCCGGAGATCCCCGATCCGCACCAATGTACGAATGGGATGGAAGCGAACAAAGGTGTGGTCGTCCTTTTGGTGATTCCTCTAAATTAGATCCCGCCTATTATCTTTATAAAAAAACAGCTTTTATTGGCGATATTGTTAATGGCGATATGGTTTATCATAACGAAACTTATGGTTGTTTTCATTGTCATGGCGAACATGGTGAAGGAGATGGACCCACTGGTGAAGGAACTGCTTTCGCAAATATTGGATTTGCAGCTAAATGGTCACGAGCAGGTATAAAGGATTTCTCCGGTAAATCTGAACATACAGGATTTACGTATTGGGCACAAGTTCCTACCAATGTTCAAGATGATATGATTGCATATATGAAAGCATTAGGAAGTATTCCCGGTTATTATTTAGTTAATCCTACGGGCAGTCAGGCCAATATATGGACAGTATCTAATGTAACACGAGGTAAGATAAATACCTTTAACCCACATACTGTTTATAAAGTTTTATTAGTGCGTGATCTTACTAACGCTAATTCTGATGATATTCAATTTGCATCACCGGAAGGTAAATCTTATCCATTTGGTATAGCCTTAATGGATAATGATGGAAAAAATCACATCGGTTCTCTAAAACAAACTCTAACTTTTAAATCAAAATAGCCATGAAAACAATTAAATATCTCTTGATTATTTTTATTTTTTCAAATCTAGTTTCCTCCTGCCAAAGAGAATATTTTAAAACACCGGCATTAGATCCCAATGCACAAATCAGTTTTACGAGAGACCTGCAACCAATTTTTGCATCAAAATGTGCTATTTCAGGCTGCCACAACAAAAGTGTTTCTCCTAACCTGTTGAAGGATGATGCCTACCTTTCTCTCTTTGAAAATGGTTTGGTAGATACCACTTTTTTGGTTAATCCAAAACTCAGGGCAGAAGATAACACCTTAATGATAAAGCTTAATACCAATATGCCAGTTGGAAAATTACCACTTATAGATAGAAATAAATTTCTTTTATGGTTAAAGCAAGGAGCCAAGTTAAATTAATAAAGAAAAAAATGAACAACTTTTATAATAGAATTATGAAACCAAATTTATATACTAAATTAGTGACCCTGTCACTATTATTTCAGCTTTTTGCTTTTTCGGGCTACGCTCAAACTGATTCGAATACAGTAGTAGAGGAAAAACCAAAGAAAGACAAACGACCTATAAAAGAAACTTTTGAATGCGGGTATCTTTTAAACAATCAAACCATTAAAGTTCCAACCAAAAACACCCTTGAATTTATTATTCAACACAGGTTTGGAAAATTAAATAGCGAAGAATTTGATTTATTGGGATTGTATGCACCTTCTAATATTCGTATCGGACTTAACTATACTTTTACTAATAAGCTCCAGTTAGGAATTGGTACCACAAAAAATAATAAATTACAGGATTTTGGGTGGAAGTATTCCATCTTAAAGCAAACCAGGTCAGGCAGTATACCGATTAGTATAACTTATTTTGGAGATGCGGCCATTGATGTAAGGAAAGATGTTTTTCCTAAAAAAACCAATAGTTTATCTTATTTCCATCAACTGATTATTGCAAGAAAAATTACCAAAAAACTATCGCTTCAGTTGGCACCGAGTATTTCTCATTTCAATATGGTAGATTCATCGGTGGCTCATAATAACATTGGGTTATCATTTAATGGAAGGTATAAAATTGGAGATGCCACAGCTATTCTTTTTGAGTATGATCACAACTTTACAAAACCTGACAGTAAACTAAAAGCGGCAGGAACTATTTTGGCAAAACCAAATTTATCCATTGGACTTGAAGCATCAACAGGTTCCCATGTTTTTCAGATTTTTGTGGGTACTTATGATTACATTATTAACCAATATAACGTGCTTTATAACTCGAATGACTTCACAAAAAAGGATGTTGTAATAGGTTTTAATGTTACTCGGCTTTGGAATTATTAATATTAAATATGGAGTTATAAATAATACCATTATTTAGTTAACTACTCTAAAAAAAAAGGGAAAAATATTATTGTATAGTCGATTTTTTACTATAACAATGTCTTTTAAATTGGTGATATTTTTTAAAAAGTTGCGTTTTTGCAGACTTTTGTCTGCTAACAATCAAGCCTAATGGTGACAGAAGTCATTTATAATAATGAGTAAAGTCATTTTTTGATTTTGTAATTGAACGCAAATTTGCGCTACAATAATCATAACTAAAAACAAAAAAATATGAAAACAAAATCAGTAAAAGCAATGTTAGCCACCTTGGTAGGTGTAGGTGCTATGGCAATTGTGTTTGTATCCAGTTGTACAAAAGAAAATCAGATGTTGGACCTACCTGCAGTTGTTACCCAAAGAGCTGATTTAGTTTCGGTAAAAACAGCAACAGCACCAGTAATTGATGGTGTAATTGATGACGTGTGGGCAAATGCTACAAAATTAAACACAATTACCCAAGTACCTGATGCTGGTAATGGTTTATTTTATGGCTACATTGGCACACAGTATCCACTTACCTTACGTTCAGTGTATGACGAAACCAACATTTATTTTTTAGCAGAATATCCTGATATAAACAAAAGTGTATCGGTTTCTCCTTGGTATTATGATCCTGCAACAAAACGTTGGGCGCAAGAACCAAGCGCAAGAACATATGATGTAAATGGAAACCTTACCAGAGAAGGATGGGGCGAAGATAAATTTGCTATGTTATGGAATATTGATAATTCATGTATTAAATTTCCTTCACAAACATGTTATGCAAGTTGTCACATGTTCACTCCATATCTTGATCCAACTACTACTCCTGCAACTATGAAAGCCAATGCAAGTGCAAATCATTATACTAATGGTGCCAATGAAAAAATTGATATGTGGTGGTTGAAAATTGGAAGAGACCCACTTCATGCACAATTTTCTGACGAGTATCAAGATTGGGCAGGTGGTCCTTCAGTTACAAATCTAGTTGGTGGAAGCGGTAGTGGCCGTCATCAAGATGATCAGGTAGTTACAGGTAAAAGTACTACTTATCCTTTTGGACCAACTTATCAATCCAACGTTGCAGGAACGGGAACTACCAATAATACCCAAAGTATTGCTATCACTGGAAAAACTCCTGTAACTAAAGTTTCAGTGCCTAAATATATAAATCCAAATGCATCTAATTCATATTTCATTCTTCAAACAGATACTGGTGGATTAGCAAAGAGAGTTATTGCTGTAGATTCAAACGGTGTTATTACATTAAGTGATTTTAGTATAATTGACCCAAGAGTTGGTACCGATTATCAGCGCATTGGTGACGCAGTGTATGGTGGCGTTGGTCCAAAAGCAGTTCCAAGTTATTGGTCAGCTCCTTTAACCAATGGCCGAGCTGATATTAGCTGTAAAGTTACTTACACAGGTACAAGTTGGATTATTGAGTGGAAACGTTTGTTAAAAACACCTGGTACTTTAAAACAAGATATTGATTTTACTTATGGTATGGTTGATGGCAAAATGCAAGATCAGCCTTTTGGAGTGGCTATATTTAACCAATCAAATTATCAACATGGTATTAAACCAAATTTATTATTGAAGTTTCAAAAATAGCTTTAAGCTGTTTCAGTTAAATAAAAGTAACTTAACTTCAATAATTTAATAAATAAAATCATGTCAATAAATAAAATAACAATAGCTATTGCGGTATTTGCCGCTGCTATGATTGGCTTGCAAAGTTGCTATAAAGTAGCGACAGTATTACCAAAAACAGATGTTGAGATTACAGGACCTGTTAGTTTTGCTAATGATATAATACCCATATTGGATTCAAAATGCAATATGAGTGGATGCCACAGTGCAGGAGGAGTAAAACCTACTTTGACTTCAGATAAAGCATTTAATTCACTCACAAATGGCGGGTATATTGATGTTGCAAGCCCTGAAAACAGTGCAGTATATCTATGGTTAACAGGCAAAAAGGCAACTATTATGCCACCCACTGGTCCCGCAAACCCATCTAATATTAGTCAATACATGTTAGCCTGGATTAAACAAAATGCCCAAAACAATTAAAAAAATCAATACGATGAAAAAACAATTAAAAAAAATCGCATATATCCTTAAGCCATTGTCTCTCTTAATTTGCCTTTTGGCAATAGGAAGCATGTCATTTGCTCAGGAAAATACCGAAGTAAAACCTAAAAAAAATGAAATTGTAAAGAAAACCTTTAAAGGTAATCTTCTAATTGACAATCAAACTGTCATGGTTCCGGTAAAAGGTGTATTTGAATTTGTAATTCAACACCGCTTTGGAGTTGTAAAAAATGGGTATGAAGATTTTTATGGTCTTTATGCTCCATCTAACATCCGTTTAGGATTTAACTACACCCCTATTGAAAATTTACAAGTAGGATTTGGTTTAACAAAAGAACGTATGCAACTGGATGGCAATCTAAAATATGCCATATTGAAGCAAGCCAAAGTTGGTGGTTCTCCCATTAGCGCTACCTATTATGGAAACTTTGCCATAGATACCAGAGAGAAGAAAGGGAATTTTGTGAATAACTCTGACAGACTTTCTTATTTTAACCAATTGATATTAGCTAGAAAAATCAATAAAAGCTTGTCAGTTCAGGTAGCTCCAAGTTTAACCTGGTTTAACAATGTGGAAGGATATGTAAATTCTGAAGGTGTAATTAAACCTAAGATGAACAATGCCCATTTTGCTATTGCCTTTAGTGGATGTTATGCTATAAATGATAAGATGGACATAATTGCTAATTATGACCAACCATTAACTAAGCACACTACTAATAATCCTAACCCAAATGTAAGTTTTGGATTACAAATAGGAACTGCGACGCACACATTTCAAATATTCCTTGGAAACTATCAAAGTATAGTTCCCCAATCCAATAATTTTTATAATAAAAATAATTATTCAAAAGGACAGTTTTTGATTGGATTTAACATCACCAAGCGTTAATTTAGGGTTGATTAGAAATAAGTTTAACTGGTTACAATTTTAATAGTTGTAACCAGTTTTTTTTTAAAAGTAATCTTGATTTGAAGCCCACTTCATTAATGAAAATAAGATTTCAATTTTACACCTTTCAATATGATAAATATCATAGTTTAGATTGATGTTGGTCATAGAAAATAGGCGATTAAACAGTCAACTTTGAAGCAATAAATGAACAAAACCCGATTAAATAATATTTTAAATTATGTCACAAAAATCAGATGATAAAGAAAAATTGGAAGGTGACCATTCAGGAAGAAGAGATTTTCTGAAATTTGGATTTCTTGCTGCCGGTCTAACAGTAGTTGGAGGTGGTTTGCAAAAGGTTTTTTCCGACAACAAAGATTCGGCAAAGGTAGAAAGTGGAAATAAAGTAAAAGTACTTACTACTGATGGAAAACTTGTAGAAGTAGATTCCTCACACCTCAAAGCACACGAATGTTGTGGTGCTAGCCCAACAGATTCTCGCGAAGGAATCCCAGGTAAAAAGTATGTTATGGTGATCGACTTATCACGTTGTAAAAATGCCCTTAAATGCCAAAAGGCTTGCCAAAAGCATCATTTACTTCCAGAGCAGGATAAATGGCTTAAGGTATTTAAAATGCAGGATTCTCCGGAAGCCTCTCCCTATTGGATGCCAAAACCATGCTTGCATTGCGATAAACCGCCATGTGTGAAAGTTTGTCCTGTTGATGCAACGTTTAAAAGAAGTGATGGACTCGTATTAATAGACAATGAACGTTGTATAGGTTGTAGATTCTGTATGGCAGCTTGTCCATATTCAACCCGCACATTCAACTGGGAAGAACCGCAGCAACCTGCAAATATTTTAGAAATGTCATATTCTCCTGAAACTAGCGTTCCCAGAAAAAAAGGAACAGTTGAGAAATGTGATTTCTGCCCTGATATGCTAAAACAAGGGAATCTGCCTCATTGTGTATCCGCTTGTCCTAATGGTGTTTATTATTTTGGTGATGCTAATGAAGATACCGTTTGTAATGGGGATGAAACTGTTCGTTTCAAGCAATTACTAAGAGACAAGGCTGGTTATAGATATATGGAAGGATTGGGTACAGAACCAAGTGTATATTACTTACCTGCCGCCAATCGTTTGTTTCCATTTGAAGATGCTGAAGAGGTAAAAGAAAAATAAATTAAATGATAAACATAAAATAATATGGAAGATTTAATAACACCGAAAAGCGAGAAGGAAGCGATTGAAATGCTTAATCGCTATAATGAAGATTTGTTGCCGCGCAAATTTGGTATAGCAGGTAAATTATGGGTAACCGTTCTATGCATAGTAATTGCAATTGGATTATATAACTATATTCAACAACTTAGGTTTGGGTTAAAAGTTACTGGATTAAATGATACTGTTTCTTGGGGAATTTATATTTCCAATTTTGTATTTTTTGTGGCCGTGAGTTTGGTAGGTTCATTAATTACAGCCGTTCTTAATTTACTTAATGTAAACTGGAGAGCACCATTAACGAGGATATCTGAAGTGATTGCCGTATCTGCAATCATGTTTGCAGGATTAATTATCATTGTAGACATGGGGCGTCCAGATAGAATTCTTAATATGTTTCTTCATGGTAGAATTCAATCGCCAATAGTTTGGGATGTAATTGTGGTAATGACCTATATGACTATAAGTTTATTACTGTTGTATTTTTCATTGCTTCCAAATATTGCATTTTGCAGAGACCGGCTGCCTAATATTCCTAAATGGCAAAGAAAGATGTATAGTGTTTTGTCATTTGGATGGGAGAACAAACCTGAACAATATGAAATAATAAAGCGTGCAGTTAAAATTTTATCAGTTTTGATAATTCCTGTTGCCTTGAGTATCCACACAGTTACCTCTTGGCTATTTGCAACTACATACCGCCCTGGTTGGGATAGCACTAATTTCGGTGCCTACTTTGTTGCTGGCGCCTTCATGGTAGGAGCGGCAGCTGTTATTGCGGGTATGTCTATTTTAAGGAAATTTTATGTTCATTATGATGAATATCTTACCGACAAGCATTTTGACAGAATGGGAAGATTATTAGTGCTTCTTTCATTTATATATCTATATTTTACGGTAAATGAGTACTTTATTCCAGGATATAAAATGAAAGGTGATGAAGCTGAACATCTTCGTGAACTATTTACGGGACATTACGCTCCAATGTTTTGGTCAGTGCAAATTTTTGGAATGTTCATTCCAATAATTGTTCTCCTATTTAAAAAAGGAAGAAAACCCTTGCCAATTTTTATCATGGCAGTGTTTGTAATTATTGGAGCTTGGTTCAAAAGATATTTAATTGTAATTCCAACTATGTTGCACCCATTCTTGCCTTTACAACAGATTCCTGAAGCATCTAAACATTATGCACCAACATTAGCAGAATGGTCAATTACGGGAGCATCACTTGCTGGAGCGTTATTAGTTATTACACTTTTTGTTAGGTATTTTCCTGTTATTTCTATTTGGGAAATAGCAGAAGAAAGAGGAATACATAGTGATACCATTTATGAGCATTTAAACGAAAAAGTATGAAAAAGCTATTCAAATATTTATACATTAAAAGACTGATTCCAGTTTTTATTATATATCTGGTTTCACTTTTTAGCATTAATATATATGCTCAGAATGATTCCACGTCATCAAAGCTACAAGCTAGCATGAACCTAAGTTATAAAATAACAAATGGGATAAAGAGTGTGAAGGTAGAAGTAACAAGAAAAGTAGATGGGAAATTTATTCCAGTTGAAAATCTTATAGTAAATCTTTACCTGACGGAAATTAAAAAGTATGATCCAATAGTTGGAGACGGATGGATGGGGAATCTTGTAACAAACGAAGATGGTTTGGCTACATTCAAATTCACTGATAATTTTAATAAATTGATGTCAAAGGTGCATGTATTTAATTTTATTGCTACTACCAATGAAGATTTGCGTTATGAAGATATGCAGGAAGAGATAACTGTGAATGAAGCATTGATAAATTTTACGTTTAATACTGAAGATGCTGTAACAACTGTTGTAGCTAAACTGACTAAATTTCAAGACGGTGCTGAGGTAGCTTCGCCTGAAACTGAAATGAAAATGCTTATTAAGAGAACTTTTGGAATGTTGCCTTTTGGTGAAGACGGATTAACCACCGACGAAAATGGTGAAGTTTCAGCAGAAATTCCTGCAGATCTTCCAGGAAATGCCAATAAGACAATAACAGTAGTAGCGAGGTATGATGATGAAGAAAACAACGGTATTATTGAAATAAGTAAAGATATCCCATGGAAAATACTGCCTAAAGTAAATCCATTAACAAGACGAACTTTATGGTCAAGAGGTAATAATGCGCCA
Organism: Bacteroidota bacterium; assembly: GCA_947468275.1. Lineage (GTDB taxonomy): Bacteria > Bacteroidota > Bacteroidia > NS11-12g > UBA9320 > JABWCE01. The sequence continues at coordinate 76,232 of CANIKO010000007.1, read as the reverse complement.
ATTCCATTAGTGATTGTAACCGTTTCATTAATTATATTAATTTGGGGAACTATTTGCTATTTAGTTTATCTATTATTTAAGATAAAAAGACTTGGGAAAACTAAAAAATAATACATACCCATAGTATTACTTATTAATGGAGTAATAATGAAAGGGACTTATTTTGAAATAACATAAATTAACCAATAAAAAAAGAAACATGAAAACACTAACCAACAAAAAATTATTTACTGCCGTATTAATGATGCTAGTTCTTAGCTGGATTACAATGTCATTCAACACAAGAACACAGGATGATAAAAAGAAGCCATGGAAGGTTGCAGAAGCGGCAAAAGCCAAGAAGAATCCTATTGCTAAAGGTGCAGAAAGTACATCAGCGGGAAAAGCCTTGTACACAAAAAATTGCAAATCATGTCATGGCTCCAAAGGTTTAGGTGACGGCCCCAAATCAAAAGAATTAGATACCCCATCTGGTGATTTTAGCACAAAAGATTTTCAACTACAAACGGATGGCGAATTATTTTATAAAATTCAAACAGGTAGGGATGATATGCCTTCTTTTAAGAAAAAAATTACTGATGAAGAAGACATCTGGAATATTATTAACTACGTAAGAACATTATAAAAAAATAGCTATAATTAATATTCTAAAAGCCCTGCATTTTTATAATGCAGGGCTTTTTTTATGGCTTAACAAATTTATATTAAAGCAATTTTAACCTTATATTTACGTTTTAAAATTATGATAGGACAAAATAAGCAGGCTCTATTTTTATTAACTCTTTTTTCTGAAATATACCTGTGCGTTCTATTATTTTCAGGGTGTAAAAAGAATGAAATGAGTAAGCCTACTTTTACTTTGCCCGAAGTAAAGACAGTTGAAATATTTCAGATAGGCAGATTGTTCAAATGTAGAGGTCATGTGTTGAGCGACAGTAGTTCACCAATCATTGAAAAGGGAATATGTTATGATACACTTCCTTTGCCCACTGTCAATAGTTTTAAAAATTTTAGTGATATCGATTTTAACCTAAATGATAAGGACAATCCTCACTATTTCACAATTAAACTAAAAGGATTAAAAGACGAAACTACTTATTATGCCAGAGCCTATGCTTTAACCAAAGATGGAATATCTTATGGTGATGTTCTGAAATTTAAAACAGAACCGCTATCAAAACTTATGGTTGGTGATGCCTTAAATGGAGGTAAGGTTGGGTATATATTAAAACCCGGTGATAAGGGATATATAGAAGGTGAACTGCATGGAATTATTGTGGCAGATAGTGACGTGGATGGTAGATATATTTGGGGAGGTTATTATTATGATTACCTCGGTGCCGGCAAATTAAATACAGAGATTCATTCAAACTCTGGTGGTCAAAAACAAAATGCGGCAAGTGTTTGTAATGATTTGGAATTAAATTATTATACAGACTGGTATTTGCCATGTAGTAAAGAATTTGAACTAGTATTAGCTAACTGGGAAGTAATTGGAAATTTCCAAGATGGATGTTATTGGAGTTCAACTCATACAGTATACAGTGGCAATCCATTCGCTGAACCAGAATATGGTTATTGTTTTAGGTTACAAATCAATTTTTCTCACTATGAACAATATTCATGGCTTGGAGATGACAATAAATTTATAGTAAGACCTATTCGGTATTTTTAAAATTAGAAATATTAAACAGTTGTAAATGATTTTACACCCAAATAAAATCCAAGCATTCCTCAATTTTAGAAACTGGAATCACTTCAATTTTGGATTTTGTTAAACCTTTTTGGTTGAATTTGGAAATAACAATGGCTTTAAATCCTAATTTTTCGGCTTCTGATATTCGTTGTTCTATTTTTCCAATAGCTCTTATTTCGCCACTCAGGCCTATTTCGCCTGCAAAAGTATAAGTGGGATTTACCACTTGATTGTGGAATGATGATAATATAGCAATGGCAATTCCCAAATCCAAAGCCGGGTCTTCTAATTTTAATCCGCCGGCAATATTTACAAACACATCCTGAGAAGCCAAATAAAAACCGCAGCGTTTTTCAAGCACTGCCAAAAGCATATTCAAGCGCCTTAAATCAAACCCGTTGGAATTACGTTGGGGAGTTCCATATACTGCACTACTTACCAAGGCTTGAGTTTCTACCAACAAAGGACGTATTCCTTCGATGGCTGCGGTAATAGAAATTCCGGATAAAGGTTGCTGGCGCTGGGTTATTAATATTTCGCTGGGATTGGGTACTTCACGCAAGCCGGTTTGTATCATTTCGTAAATTCCAATTTCGGACGAAGACCCAAAACGGTTTTTTATAGCTCTTAAAATCCTGTAAGTATGGTGGCGGTCACCTTCAAATTGCAGAACTGTATCCACCATATGTTCCAATACTTTTGGTCCTGCTATCACCCCATCTTTTGTAATATGCCCAATCAAAAAAACGGGAGTATTAGATTCTTTGGCAAATCGTAAAAACTCAGCAGCACACTCGCGTATTTGTGAAATACTTCCTGGAGCTGAATCAATATAATTGGTATAAAGGGTTTGGATGGAATCAATAATTACAATTTCAGGTTGCAGTTCTTTTATAACCTGAAAAATAATTTGAATATTGGTAACTGATAAAATATAACACTCTTCATTGTTAATACCCACACGCTCAGCCCGCATTTTTATTTGGGTTTCACTTTCCTCGCCCGATAGGTACAATACTTTGCTTTTGCTTTTCACAGCCATTTGCAGCAGTAAAGTGCTCTTACCAATTCCCGGTTCACCGCCTAATAAAATAAGGCTTCCCGTAACTATACCTCCTCCCAAAACTCTATCCAATTCACCGTCAAAGGTTGGCAATCGTTTTTCGCTTATTGAATCAATTTCGGCAAAGGTTTTGGGTTTGTTTTTGGAAGGGTTTAGTTTGTTCTTTCCTTCACCAACATTCCATTCAGGAGTTTTATCTTCCTTAATTATAACCTCTTCCACATAGGTATTCCATTGACCGCAAGCAGGGCATTTACCAATCCATTTGGCGGCAGAGGCTCCGCAATTTTGACAAAAGAAGGTGGATTTGGTTTTGGACATTGTTATTTTACTATAGGATTTTGTCTTCTCACTTCGTATAAAATCATCCCTGTAGCAACCGATACATTTAATGATTTTACTGGACCCCCGATTGGAATAAACGCTAATTTATCCGCTATTCTAAGCATTATTGGGGAGAGTCCTTTTTCTTCAGAACCCATAACGATAGCTATCGGGCCAGATAAATCTAAATCACTTACAAGGTCGCTTCCTTTTTCGGTACATCCAATTATTTGAAGGCTGTATTCCCTCATTTTTTCTAAAGCCACTGGTAAAGATTTTACTTTACAAACAGGAATAGTGAGTAAAGCTCCTGCACTGGTTTTTATAGCGTCAGGTGTAATTGTTACTGAACCATTAGCTGGTATAACGATAGCGTTAACTCCCATGCATAAAGCAGTTCGGGCTATTGCTCCAAAATTTCTAACATCGGTTATTTCATCTAATACTAAAATCAAAGGGTCATTTCCTTTTTCAAAAAGCCCTGTGATTATTTCTTCAAAATTTTGATAATCAACAGGAGCAATGAATCCAATGGCACCCTGATGATTTTTACGGGTAATTCCATCCAATTTTTCCTGCGGGACAATTTTAAATGAGATTTCTTTTTCTTTAGCTAAAGTTAAAAGTTCTGTGGCAAGTTCTCCTTTGGTTCCTTGCTTAATAAAAATTTTATCAAAGTTTTTGCCGGCTAATATAGCTTCAATTATTGCCCTTAGCCCAAATACGATATTGTTTTGAATTGGTGTTTCCATAATTTGTTTTTAACACGGAGGCACGCAGTACACGGGGGTTTTTCAGTGTTTTTATGCGCCTTTGTGCCGGAATGTTTTTTTATTTATTTTATTTGGAGTCAACAAAGATATAGTCAAAATATTTCTCCGTTTTTTCTTTGTGGCCTCTGTGTCTCCCTGTTATTCTTATTTTATCCTTAAACAAAAACCCACCCCGTTTATCAGAGTGGGTTTGTGGTGTTTTTTGAATAGTTAAAATTATCGGCTCAGTTGATTAAACAATGCCGTGTATTTATCTCCTAAATTTTTGTTTCCTTCTTGAGTTGCTCTTTTAGCACATTCACCAATGTAACCAATAGCTTCTTGCAATTTTTCTGTTACAAATTTGGCTTTATCTCCAGTATATTGCTTGTAGAAACGAGCCTGCTGTTCACAATCTTTTACCATAAATTCCATTACTTTTTCAGCTTTTTTCTTATCACCGGCAATATAATAGGTATCAATATAATAAAAACGCAAACGCAAATCCATCGGCATAATAGCTTCTGGAATTACTTTTTGGCTATAATCAAGTAAAACTACTGCTTTAGTATTATCTTTTCGTTCCATAGCATAGGTTCTTGCCAGCTGAACAAACAAAACTCTTAAATTTTTTGGAACCAAGGTAGCCTTATCGTCCATATTCATTTTTAGGTTTTTATCCATATTTCCCCAATCAAACTCTTTGGTTAGTTTGTTATAAAGCATATCCGGATCTGTTAATCCCATTCTGTCTTTATCAGCTTTTACAGGTATTAAACGGTAGGTTAAACCTTCTAATCTAAAATATTCATCCAAGTTTAAGTAAGCGGATGAACCTGTAGTTGTAGTGAAATAAATCGGCCTCTTCCATCCATCTTTAGCATTTTGTGCCAAAATATCCAACACTACTAATGTGCCTTTATAAATATTGGAGGCTCCAATATCGAAGGTAATATTGTCAACGATTGAATCATTTGCGTTAACAAAACCTTGTTTAATACAAGCATTTTTATCTACGGGTAATACGAATTTTTTAACAGGCATAAAGTTCATAAGTTGTCCCCCATTAGCTGCAGTCATTTCCGCTTCGTTTTCACTGGTCATAAATTTAACAACCTCATCTAAAGGATAAACTCTGGTTTGGTCAAATTGGCCATTATCAAAAAAGTAAGTTACTTCACGTTTTCCTTCCACTAGTTTTTCAGCCGGAATCGATAAATTTAATGGTTCAGAATTATAAACCTTTTTCCTTAGAGCATTGATGTACCAATCAGTGCCTAACAAACTAAGATTGATAATTCTCACATCAGTTCTTATTCCTTCTACATTTTGCGCATACCAAAGTGGGTATGTATCATTATCTCCATTAGTAAATAGAATTGCATTTTTTTCGCAACTGTTAAGGTAGTTTTTGGCAAAAGAAATACCTAGATAACGGTTAGAACGATTATGGTCATCCCAATTATATTTAGCCATAAGATAAGGGCTTGCCAATAAGGCAGCACCAATGACAACTGCTGCTACACCAGTTTTGCTGATTTTTAATTTTTTACCTAAATAATCAAATAAGAATAAGACACCTAATCCTATCCATATACAAAAAGTTTGGAACGAACCAACCATAGAGTAATCCCTTTCGCGAGGTTCATAAGGCGGTTGATTAAGGTAAACGATAATTGCTAATCCTGTAAACAAAAATAAGGTTAGCACTACATTGGCATCCAATCTTCGTTTGCGATAATGAATTACCATCCCTAGAATTCCTAAAATAAATGGAAGAAAGAAAAAAGTATTTCGAGCTTTGTTTACTTTAAAAGTATCGGGCAGATTACTTTGTGGCCCAAGCATCATATTATCTATAAATCCTATTCCACTTAGCCAATTTCCATCCCATGGATCGCCAGTCATTCCTTGATTATCATTTTGTCGACCTACAAAATTCCACATGAAATAACGCATGTACATATAGCCTATTTGGTATTTAAAAAAGAAGGTTAAGTTTTGGCCAAACGTTGGTTTTTTGCCTTCCTTAGCACCGCTCCATAATTGGTAACCTTGCGGTCCTCCTTCTTTTTGCGAATCGCCCATACGAGGAAATATTGTGCAATATTTAGGATCCCAAACCGGTTCTATTTTGTTTCCTACTTCTTCATATTTATCTGTACCTTTTCTGTATTGCATGCCACCCTCTTCAGTGCTGATATATTGAGCATTATAATATGGACCATAGGCTACAGGACGGCTACCATATTGTTCACGATTTATATAACTAGTCAAAGTATAGGCATCTTCAGGATTATTCATATCAATAGCAGGATCGGCTAATGAGCGGATAACTACCATAGAATAGGATGAATACCCAAGGAAAATAAAAAGTATACAATTCAAAACTAAATTGGCAATAGTATGATTGGTTTTTATAGTGTAATAAATACCATAACTTACCAAGGATAAAAATAATACCACAAAAAATAATAAACCGCTGTTGAAAGGCATCCCCAAGGAATTTACAAACAAACGATCAAATATGGCGGATACTTTTGGTAAGCCCGGCAATATAACAGCTTGAATAGTACCCAAAGTACCGATACCAATTGCTGTAGAAATATAAAACCCTTTTCTGCTGTATTTGTAACGGTTAAAATAATAGTAATAAATAACCGCAGGAATAACCAATAAATTAAGTAAGTGCAACCCAACGGATAGCCCGAGCATGTATGCAATAAGTATAAGCCATCTGTCAGATCCATGTTCGTTTTTTACACGTTCCCATTTTAGTATGCACCAAAATGATAAGGCAGTGAATAAAGAAGAAGAAGCGTAAACTTCCGCCTCCACAGCACTAAACCAAAACGAATCCATAAAGGTAAGACTTAATGCTCCTACCAAACCGCTGCCCAAAATAGCCAATGCAGTTGGCATTTCTATTTCAGTGGCATCTAATGAAATATTCATTATTTTTTTGGCAAAATGTACAATAATCCAAAAGGTGAACATTACCGTAAGGGCACTGGCAGTAACACTTAGCATATTTACCCAAAAAGCCACCATGGTTACATCGCCACCGGCCATAAGCGAAAATATGCGGCCAAGCATTAAAAACAAAGGAGCCCCGGGCGGATGCACTACTTGCATACGATATGATGCGGAAATAAATTCGCCGCAATCCCATAAACTAACTGAATGCTCTACCGTGAGGCCATATACCACAAGTGATATAACGAAAGTGAGCCAACCTAATGCGTTGTTGATTAATCCGAATCTTTTCATATAAAAAAATAGGTAGCGAAAATAAGTAAGTTTTTTGTTTAATGGTGAGTTTTAGAGGTGAGATATGAAATAAAGATGATAGAGTAAAATTTTTATTATTAAACTATTTTGAATATTACATTTGAGGGTGTTTAACCAACTGTAACAATGCAATAGAGAAAAATAATTATGAGATGTTTTTGGGTAATAATTTTTGTATTTAATTTTACAATTATTTGTTTTTCTAATGATTCTACTAATTTTAAACAACGAAAATATTCATTAGAATTTGGCATTAATTCAAATTTCTTTCTATCGACAAGGGTTGATAATAACTTTAGGAACGAATGGATATTTTGGCCATTGATTTCTAGTGTGGGAGCAAGTTATCATCCAAATAAAGATAATAAATTATTTTTTTTAGCCAATTGGTATCTTAATAATCATTTAGGTCAAAATAATTCTGTAAACGTTTTCGGTGAAGTATTAAGTATCACTTACTATCAAGGTATTATTGGATATAAGCGATTATTTTTTCAAAAGAAAAGATTTCAACTTAACACTATTACATCCTTAAATTGGCGATATGGCGAAGAATTTATTTTTCAGTATAGTTATTTTGGGGAACCTAATTTACTTTCATCTGAATACAATAGTTTTGGAATAGGATTAGGCCACGGTATTACCTATCGATTATCAAAAAGGAGTTTCATAGATTTAGATGTTTGCTATAATCATTTCTTTGAAAAATCAACTATTTCAAAGACGGCATTCCCTGATTATAGACCTGTCAGAAATTTATTAATTGGGAATTTTAAATTTGGTATATTCTTAATAAGCACATTTTTACTAAATAAAAAGTCCTGAGAAATCGGGACTTTTTTATTTTCCTTTCCTTTTCCTTATTTTGTTAATTAGTTTTCCGGTTAAGCTACTGCACCAAAATCCCCTTTATTTTCTTTTTATATTTGAGTAGTTAATTATGATCAAACTCATATTATTCTTGAGCCATATTAATACCTTTGTACCGTTATGACCAAAAGATTTCCCGTCGTTTTTGTTCTCCTTTTGTTTGCTTGCAAAAGCAAAGTAGAAAAAATAAAACCCACTATAGAATCTATTTCCGAATCGATTTATGCTTCGGGAATAATTAAAAGCGAAAATCAATATCAGGCTTATGCCTCCGTTAATGGAATTGTAGAAAATGTATATCTGTCAGAAGGTGATTCGGTAAAAATTGGAACCCCAATTTTATCAATTTCTAATGAAGCCCAAAAGCTAAATAAGGAGAATGCTGAACTGTCAGCGGCTTTTTCTGATATAAATGCCAATCAGGGAAAATTAAACGATGCCCAACTTGCAGTTGATTTGGCAAAAAATAAAATGAAAATAGATTCAGCATTATTTTTTAGACAAAAAAGCCTGTGGCAGCAGCAGATAGGAACTAAAATAGAATTGGAACAACGCGAATTGGCTTATCAAAACTCAAAAAATGCTTATTATTCTTCAGTGGTAAGATATAATGACCTTAAGCGGCAACTTAATTTTTCATCTTCTCAGTCTAAGAAAAATCTTTTAATAGCCGATAAACTTCAAAGTGATTATGTGCTGAAAAGTGAAATTAACGGAATTATTTATAGCCTTACAAAATCCAAAGGTGAAATTGTAGGAGCCCAAACTCCGATAGCCATAATTGGGGATGCCGGCAAGTTCATTTTAGAGATGCAGGTGGATGAATATGATATTTTGAAAATAAAAAAGGGGCTTACAGTTTTGGTTACTTTAGAGAGTTATAAAGGAAAAGTATTTGAAGCAAAGGTTACCAAAATAAATCCCTTAATGAATGAGCGAAGTAAAACATTTTTGGTGGAAGCACAGTTTGTTGAGCAGCCTGAAATTCTCTACCCCAACATTAGTTTTGAAGCCAATATTGTAATTAATTCAAAAGAAAAAGCCATTCTAATTCCCCGCGATTATTTATTAAACGATTCGTTTGTGGTTAAACCTAATGGCGATAAAGTAGCAGTAAAAACAGGTTTGAAAGATTATCAAAAAATTGAAATACTCTCTGGAGTGAGTGAATCCCAAGAGCTAATAAAACCTAAATAATATAATTTTGGAATGAAATATAAACTGATTCTCAGTATTTCAAAATCATTGCTGCTGGCTCGTTGGAAACAAACGCTGGTGGCGGCTATTGGAGTTACGTTTAGTATTACTATGTTTATCACATTACTTAGTTTTATGTCGGGATTAAATGATATGCTGGATAATCTTATAATAAACAGAACACCTCATGTTCGGCTATACAATGAGATTCAACCATCCAAAATTCAGCCCATTGATAATTATTCGCAATATAAAAACTATCACAATTTTGTAAGTTCCATTAAACCCAAAAACGAACGACTGGAAATATATAACAATGCGGCTATAATAAAGGCTTTAAAAAAAGATATCCGTGTGTTGGGAATTGCTCCAAAAATTACCGCCCAAGTTATTTATAATGTGGGAGCTATCGATATCACGGGAGTAATAAATGGAATAGATGTGGAAGCCGAAAATAAATTATTTTTCTTTAAGGATTATGTAACCACTGGTAATTACATTGATCTTAAAAATACGCCTAACAGTATTATTTTGGGTAAAGGAGCTGCCGATAAAATGCTGGCTAATATTGGCGATGTTATCCAAGTTACAACTACCAAAGGCGATAGAATGCAATTAAAAGTAGTGGGGTATTTTCAATCAGGATTGCAGGATTTGGATAAAGTGCAGAGTTATGCCTCCATTACTACTGCTCAGAAGCTTATGGGAGAATCCAATAGTTTTATAACTGACATTCAAATAAAACTTAAGGATATGAGATCGGCTCCGGTAATAGCCATTGAATATCAAAAATTATTTGAAGTGGAAGCCATTGATATACAAACTGCCAATTCACAGTTTGAAACCGGAAGCAGCGTTCGAACCATTATTTCCTATGCTGTGGGAGTTACTTTATTAATTGTAGCAGGATTTGGAATATATAATATTCTAAACATGATGATTTATGAAAAAATGGATTCTATCGCCATCCTCAAAGCCACAGGTTTTTCGGGCAAAGATGTAAATCGAATTTTTATAACTATCGCATTAAGTATTGGTATTTTTGGGGGTTCTATGGGTTTGATTTTTGGATTTGGATTATCAAATGTTATTGATCAAATACCTTTTAATACAGCAGCTTTGCCTACAATCAAAACATTTCCAATAAATTATAATCCTAAGTTCTATATGATTGGGAGTATATTTTCATTGGTCACAACTTATTTTGCGGGCTATTTTCCTTCACGTAAAGCCAGTAAAATAGATCCTGTAATTATTATCCGAGGCAAATAATATGAACGAAATTATATTAGAAGCCAAGGCTATTTCCAAATCGTTTCACGACCCTATCACAGTTCAGGTTTTAAAAGAAATTAGCTTTTCTATGCACAAAGGCGATTTTGTTTCTGTTATTGGTAAATCGGGTTGTGGAAAATCAACCCTGCTTTATATTTTGAGTACCATGGATACAGATTATGAAGGAGATTTGTTAATTGACAATGTGCCTATGCGAAATAAAAAGGAAGCAGAACTTGCAAAGGTTAGAAATGAAAAAATCGGATTTGTTTTTCAGTTTCATTATTTGTTAAATGAATTTTCGGTGTTGCGAAATGTTATGTTACCTGGTTTGAAATTAGGAATTCATTCTGAAAAGGAGGTGGAAGAAAGAGCCTACCAAAAGCTTAAAATTTTGGGTATTGAAAACGAAGCTTTTAAAAAACCGAATCAATTATCAGGAGGCCAAAAACAGAGGGTAGCCATAGCTCGTGCTTTAATAAATAACCCTCTTATAATAATGGGGGATGAGCCTACTGGAAATCTGGATAAAAAGAACAGTGAAATTGTTTTTAATATTTTTCAAGAACTAGCAGAGGTCTATAATCAATCCCTGTTAATTGTAACACACGACAATGAATTTGCCGCCCAAACCCATCGTATTATTGAGATGGAGGATGGGAAAATTATAAAAATGTAGAATAAAAATTATGCAAACACATGCAAACTTGACCCGCTCAATGTGCTATTGAATTTGGTCAAACTAGCACTTGCAGGTCCTTGGATAACATTACCATTGCTATCAAATCGGGCACCGTGATTAGGGCAAATAAAATTATTGCCACTTGCATTATAATTAACATTGGTGCCTTGGTGTGTGCATGCTGCTGAAACGGCTATAAAAGTTCCTGAATTTGTGCGTGCTATTAGCACCCCATTACTTACCAAAAAACCGCCATTTTTGGCTAAGGCTCCAGTACTTATGTCTATTATAAAATCTGTATTAGGGGTTACACCAATTTTTTTACAACTTGACAACCCACCCATACATATTGGTATTAAAACGCTGGCAGCGCCTAATCCTACTTGTGATAAAAATTCTTTTCTGTCCATATAATAATAGTCTATACGCTGCCGAACGTAGTTTTGTTATTTGCTTTTAGTATAGTTTTATAAATATGACTTAAAAATGTTTGTTAGCCTTAGTATGGAAGATTCCCCTGGTTCTGGTGATAAATTGTTTTCTAAAATCTTATCACTAGTAAAGACGATAACTGGAAGGAGATTAAAATGGATCTGAAATTTATTACCCGTCTCGTCTTGGCATATTAGGTACCCCGATACTGAATTTTTCTTTACGATATCGTGTAAAGTCCAACGGGTTTTTAGCCATTCCCATATTTTCTATGCGTTGATTATGGATCCGGTTGGCCATGTTTAAAGCTGCGGTAAAGGAAGAAACATTGGCTGTGCCTTTGCCTGCTAATGAATAGGCTGTGCCATGGTCGGGCGAGGTTCGAACGATTGGTAATCCTGCTGTAAAGTTTACGCCATCTTCAAAGGCCATGTATTTAAAAGGGATTAACCCTTGGTCGTGATACATTGCCAAAACAGCATCAAACTGGCTGAACTGGTGATTGCCAAAAAAACCATCGGCTGAATAGGGGCCCCAAACTACCATTTTTTCAGCTTGTGCTTTTTCTACAGCGGGCTGTATAATTTCTATTTCTTCGCGACCTATTACCCCGCCATCTCCAGAGTGTGGATTTAATCCCAACACTGCAATTTTTGGTTTTATAATCCCAAAATCTATTTTTAAAGATTCATGAATTACTCTTATTTTTTCAAGTATAAGTTCTTGAGTTAATAAGGAAGATACGTCTTTTAAAGGAACATGTTCCGTTACCAATCCCACGCGTAAATTATCCGAAACTAGCATCATTGCATAGTTTGAAGCATCCATTTCCTTGGCCAAATAACTCGTGTGACCGTTATAAGGGAAGTCGCTGCTTTTAATGCTGTGTTTATCAATAGGAGCGGTGCAAATGGCTTGAATCTGTCCATCTTTAACATCGGCCATAGCCATTTTTAGGGCAGCCAAAGCAAACTTTCCTCCAGTTTCAGATGCCTCACCTGGGGTAATCACAATTTCTTCTTCAGTGCAAATTCTGAGATTTAGTTTGTCTTCTTCACACTCCGAGGTGTGTTTTATTAATTTGTAAACCGGATTATCGTTAAGTGTTAAAAGGTTCTTATAAAACTTAATAGATTGTGGACTGGCGTATAATACCGGAATGAATTGTTTGCCAAATCCATCTTCGGCAAATATTCTTAAAATAATATCAAGCCCCACTCCATTTATATCCCCTGCAGTTATTCCTATTTTAATTTTTTGACTCATATGTTAGGTGTGGCGAATTTCGGTAATTTTATTCAATTCTAGGATTTGTTTGATAACGATAACTTTATGTTGTTAAAATTTACAAATAACCATTGATGTTTTTGTAAACCAAAATCTATTTTTTAACCTTATAAATAAAGTAAGTTTGATTAACGTTTACCGGATTCAAAAAATGCATTGTTATATCCAAAAGACTTGGGTTTATAGTTTTTTCGTACGTTAAACCTTTTACATATTTTTTAATGGTATCTACCCTGGCTTTAATATTTTCGGCTTCCGCAAAAACGATATAATCCGGCCAAGGTAAATGTTTGTATTGAATGGAATCAAAGTTCATTTTAGCTGGACATGCTCCGCAAACTTCATAAGGAAGTTCCCATCTGCCAACATAAAAAAGAGGCATCATTACCGCTCCCCATGAATTTGAAGATTCAATCATATAATGTTTCAAGTCGTTTTTGGTTGAAAGATAGGACATTGCATCTACTCGGCTCACTTTGGTAGAACTTGGCGTTAATAGGACTAGTAAAATTGTATTTAGTACCCAAAAAAATGTCCAACTTCCTTTGAGCAATTTGTTTCTTTTCATCCAAAAGGAAGATTGTTGCTCAAAATTATACCAACCCGCCACTCCTGCCATTACAAAGAAAGGAATTACAGGTAAGATAAAACGTTCCTGTTTGTTGGGAAAAACACTGTGAAATACTAAAAAGCAAAGTGCTGGGAAAATAATGAGGAGATATTTTTTCCAAGATTTAACTAACCCGAATAAAATAAACAGACTGATGGGGGGAATCATCAAACCTGCAATTAATAAGAGATAATTATACCAAGGTCCTTTTCCATAGTTATTTGCGTTTTCGATGTTATAACGAACGTATTCGGTGAACTCGGCAAAGGGTTTGCCCCAAATGTACAAATCAATGCTGCATTGAATAATTACTATGGATAGAAGTGCGCCAATTCCAAACCATATTCCTTGAAGCCATTTTTTTTGTATCCAAATTGCCAATCCAATTCCGCCTATGAACATCATCGTTTGAAACCGAAATGAAAAAGCAATGCCAGCCACCAAACCTGCAATTAAAAATCGTGAATAATTATTGTCATCCTGAGATTTTATTAATAACCATATCGAAAATATTAAAGGAGGAATACAAACCATTTCTACCATATTACGAATGCTTAGCATTGGCATAAACCAAAATATAGCCAATAATAAACCCACTTTTTTAGCTACTTCATCATTACTAAGTTTTTTTGAAATTTTAAATCCAAAGTAAACAATAGATATGCTATAAACAGCATGCAGCAAACGAACGACATACATTTTTATAACAGGACTGCTTATTCCAATTGATTTAAAAAACAGAAATAATAAGTAATGCAACCCAGGATAAAACAAACTATGACCACTTGGGATTGTGTTTCCATTCCATGGCATCCAAAGTTTTTCATTGACTCCGTCAACCCATTGTTGAGCTACTTCAATCACTAAAAAATGATCGTCAGAAAACCCGTAACCATGAGAAAATAAAGCAGAAATAACCCTCACGAATAAGGCTAAAAACATAATACTTCGTAAAGGATGTTCGCGGTAAAAGCCTCTAATTAAATTCAAACCTTTACAATTAATTTTACCAGCGAATTAAAGCACTTGCCCAAGTAAATCCGCTTCCAAAGGCGGCCAAACAAATTAGGTCACCTTCTTTAACTTTTCCTTCCTGCCAAGCTTCCGATAAAGCTATGGGTACAGAGGCGGCAGTGGTATTTCCGTATTTCATGATATTATTAAAAACTTGGTCATCACGCAGGTGCATGGTTTTTTGAATAAACTGAGATATTCGCAAATTGGCCTGATGAGGAATTAATAAATTGATATCAGAAGGAGAATATCCATTTTTATTTAAAGCTTCCATTATCACCTCCGGAAAACGGGTAACTGCATGTTTAAAAACATTGCTGCCATTCATTATCGGATAAATTTTTTCCGGTAAATATTCCGTTCTGTTCAAACTTGATGAACCCGGTTCTAGTACCACTAATTCTTCAGCATACTTTCCTTGGCTGTGCAAGTGGGTAGATAAAACACCATGACCAGGTTTATCCGTAGCTCTTATAACCGCAGCCCCGGCTCCATCACCAAATATAACTGATACATTTCGACCACGGGTGGTTTTATCCAACCCTGTACTGTGTATTTCTGAACCAATTACTAAAATGGTTTTATACATTCCACTTTTTATAAATTGGTCGGCTACGCTTAATCCATACACAAAACCCGAACATTGATTTCGAATATCCAGAGCTCCTATTGTATCAATCCCCAATTGCTCCTGAACCATAACTCCACCACCCGGAAAACTGTAATCAGGAGACAAAGTGCAAAATATTATAAAATCCACATCAGAGGCTTCTAGGTTTGCATTTTTTAAAGCTTTTAGCGCAGCTCTGGTTCCCATATTGGAAGTGCTGTCTACGCTCATATCGGCCCAATGTCTTGAGTTGATTCCAGTGCGTTCCACTATCCACTCATCGGTGGTATCCATTATTTTTTCAAGATCTTTATTTGTAACCATTCTCTCAGGCAAATAATGGCCTAAACCGGCAATGTATGAATTTGGCATAATTTTTTAAATTAATGGAAACAAACCTACGAAAAAATTAATGGAAAGTAAGGAGGTAGTTAAGTAAGAATTTTAAATTAGGAAAAATTAACTAGTCAAAGTTACTTAGGTACATCTTTTTTGTTAATACTAAATCTTACGGAAAACAAATTACTATAAAGTGAAGCTGAAACATCACCAATATCAGTAAGTGCATAATCTAACATGATACTTCCTAATTTTAAACCTAAGCCAATATTGGGTTGAAAGGTTAAAGCTTTTTTATTATTAATATCAAGTTCACGTTGAAACTTACCTATACCAGCACGAATAAAAACCGCCTTTTTATAATTAGCTTCTACCCCCATATTAGGGTCAAGATTGAAATATTTGGAACTTACCAGTACGTTGCGTTGCCCATCAGTATTGATGGCGACATTGCTTTCAGCCCTCAATCCTATATTGTTATTTATTTGGAATAATTTTCCCGCACCGAGTATAAATGTAGGTAAGGTTATTTCTAATGAGTTTTTAGGAATTTCATTTTGAGTTTGAATAAATGTATTTTTTTCGGCATCGGTAAATGAAAAATTCCAAGCATTAAAGGTGGTTGAAATATCCCGAGCCATGAGGCCAAATTGCCAGTGACCTTTACTTTTGTATTGTAAGGAGGCATCTAATCCAAAACCCCAAGCAGTAGTAAATTCGCCAGCCTTGCGATGAATTATTTTTGCATTTCCTCCCAAAGTTAACCCTTCAATATTTGTTTTTTGAGCATAACTAAATAAAAATGCATAGTCACTCGCCGAAAAACTAGTCACTCGATTGTAGTCAATTTGCCCGTTTCTAATCAAATCTAAAGTGTTTGGAATTCCATCTACACTAAAACGTATTACTGAAACACCGATGGCTCGCTTATCATCTAGTTTGGTAGCAAAAGAACCATAATCATAATTGGCTATTCCAGCCAAATAAGCGGAGTGCATAAATGATAGTTGAACATTGTCTTTTAAAGAGAGTAATCCTGAGGGATTCCAATACCCTGAAGTTGCATCATCACTTGAGGCTACCACAGCATTGGCCATTCCAAAGGCTTTTGCCCCGACTCCAATATTTAAAAAATCGTTACTGTATTTAGGGGTGCTTTGCGCAAAAGCACTAGCTGAAAAAAAGGTTAGAAAAATAATTATTAAGTACTTCCTCATTCTAATATATTATATAGCTCGTTCATTTTTAATTTTACTTGTGGAATAAAATTGTTCAATAATACTAATAAAAATTGATTTTGAGTATCATCAAATTCCCCTATGCCTGCGCTCAGATATATACGGTTTAACGCATAAATAACATTGGCAGTATCTTTATAGTTGAAAATATATTGATTCTTAACAAATCGCTCAAATCCTAAATGCCATATTTCAAATTCTTCAAAATTGTTTTTATTAAAAAAAAATTCCCATCCTGATTTATCACAAGCCATTAAATCGACATAAAGTTTCTTTACGAGTGTTTCATTTTCGCTTACCAAAACATGGTCAATGGCAAGTTCAATAAAAATATGAGCTAAAAACCAATCGCGTTTTATTCCCAATTTACTTTCACGAATGGTTACAGCCAATTCATGATTTATAGCTTTAAACCAATCCCAATTGTGAAAAATATCATCCCCTCTGAAATGGTTTTGAATTCCGCCAATTAAATTTTCATAATTATTTTGTTGATAGCCAAAATCAATGTTACTTTTTTCGGATATGCGTTGGTCCTTGGTAAAAATTCGTAATAAATCAGGAAACAACAAACCAGCGTTATGCCAAGTATTTGTGGGCTTATGATGAAAATAGTAATGTGCAAAAAAATTCAATATAGTAGAATGGTTTTAAATATAAACTCGATTAATAATCTTTTGTTTGTTTATGCTTTGGCAAAAGTAACTCTAAAACCAAACAATGAAATACAATAAATCTTTACCTTTGAGGTTTAAATTAAGAAACAAATCTATAAAAATGCAAAAAATCATCTTTACCATTAGTCTGTTCTGTTCGTTTTTAATTTCGTATGCCCAGCAAACACTGCCTGTAGATGCCGAAACCAAACAAGCCCTTATTAAAGAAGTGGTGGATGTGCCAGGAGCTAAACAAGCAGATTTGTATGACAGGACTATGGCTTGGATTAATAAATTTTATCCTAACCCAACCGGAATGGTGCAAACCAAAAACCCTGAGACTGGTGAAATAGTGGGTAAAGCACAATTTAAAATTAATAGTAAAGATAAAAAAGGCGTTGAATCCTATGACGGAATGGTGGCATACACCATTACTTTAAATTTTAAGGACGGTAAATTTAAGTATGAAATTTCTCGTATTCGTTGGGTACAAGCCTCTTATTATGATGTTTCGAAATGGATGGATACCAAAGACCAATATTACAAAGAAGCCTATCAGGGTTATATACAACAAACCAATACTTATTTTGATAACCTGAAAACCGAACTTAAAAAAGCGGTAAAAACTCCACCAGCCAAGAAGAAGGACGATTGGTAGGCTTTAACAAACCAGCCTTAAATATCTAAGAAAAGGTTTGAAAAGTGATATATTTGTTAGCGTTAACAAGTAATATGGAGCTAAAATCATGAAAATAGTTGTTCGGACAAGTTTAATAATTTTATTGATTTTTGGAATGAGGGTAAACGTATTCTCGTGCAATCCTCCATCGGCTCCTGCCAATACTACCATTTCCGCCAATCTCTCTATATGCCAAGGACTGAGCACAAAATTATCAGTAAAAGGTATTGGGAAAATAGGCTGGTATAGCGAACCTACCGGAGGAACGTATCTTGGTAATGATTCAAATTATATAACAGGTGAATTAACAAAAACCACCACCTTCTATGTTCAGGACAGTACCTGCGAAGCAAGTGCAAACCGAACTGCTATTACGGTTACAATTAAGCTACATGCTATAGCTGATTTTAGTGTTCAGGATATTTGCGAAGGAGATAGTGCAACTTTTATTAACCTGTCAAGAGGGGCGCAAACCTATAAATGGAAATTTGGTGATGCTCAAGCCTCGACAGAAAAATCCCCGAAGCATTTTTATACTTCAATTGGATGTTTCCCTAATGTCACTTTAGTTGCTATTGATTCAAATGGATGCTCTGATTCCATAAGCAAACCAATAACAATTAATAGTTATCCCATCTCAGATTTTACGTTTACAGTTAATCAAACAAAAGTTAATTTTAAAGCGAAACAAGCCGGGAATACTATTTACAAATGGTTTTTTGGTAATATTGATAGTACTTTAATTCCCAATCCAATTTATAATTTTCCGAAGTTAGATACCTATTTGGTTTGTTTAAATGTGACAAATGCTGCCGGGTGTTTTTCAAAAACTTGCAAAGACATTTCTATAACAGCAGGTATTTCCAGTACCTTCAAACAAAATAGCTTTAAAATTTACCCCATCCCAAATTCGGGCAACTTTACTATTAGGAAAGAAACCAAAGAAATTTTAACCATTGAAATAATTAATCAAATGGGGCAGATAGTTTATAAAGCCGAACTGAATGATTATCTGAACCCAATGAATTTGAATTTACCTAGTGGCATTTATTTGATTAGGGTGACTAACGGAGAAAATAGTCAAAACCAAAGAATGGTTGTGAGCAAATAGCGTTTCTTTCTCAAGCTTTCCAGCTATAGCTGCAAATATCACACTGGATAGGTAGATTCTTGATAAAAGAAGGAATATACCCCAACTTTAATAAAACTTTTCCTACCAATAAATGACTGGGTTTGCTATCATTGTTATTTGCTATATGATAACTGTGATGGCTGCAATTGGGGCATAATATCCGTGACATTTTAGTATCTTTAAAAAGTATAGACGATTTTTTGAACCCAATGCCTGTCATTAAAATGCCATTTATTTTATTTTTATAAAAAAATCATTAAAATCACGTCCTTTTCTACGCAATTCAACTTCTATTAGGCATCGTCCGCAAGGGTGCGGTGGGGATCCAACAAAAGAGCGAACTTAAAAAATTTGGTAGATTTGTCTACAACTAAACAACGGTATTGAAAATTTTTGAAGTTGGTTTTGTTGGGGCCTTTTTTTGTAACTTTTTTGGGCAAACAAAAAAGTTAGTAAGAACTAACCTCCCACAGCTAATGGATTCATTTTTTTAATAGGCATTCAATGATTTATTCTGTTTTTTTTATCATATTTAGTTATTTAAAAATTAAAGTACTTTAGTGGTTTGAAAAACTATGCAGCGCAAAACATTTTTAACCCAAACCGGAATTCTATTAACGGGTTTGCCATTGGCAGGTTTGTCTAATCCTCCATTCGCAGAAACTATGAATACGGAGGTATTAAGTAAATTAAAAGAAAAGATGGAAACAAATCCGGTAACGGATGAAAATTACTGGAATGTTGTGAGAGGAATGTTTAATTATTCCAAAGATTTTATCAATCTTGAAAACGGGTATTTTAGTCCGCAGCCATTTAGTACCGAGCTGTTTCACCAAGCCAAGGAGCATGAAATTAACAACAAGACAAGTTGGTTTATGCGCCGCGAACAGCGCGATATGATTGAACAAACTCGCAAAAATTTGTCTGAATTTTTAGGGTGTGATCCTGAAGAATTGGTAATTACTCGAAATACCACGGAGGGTTTGAATACTGTAATTTCAGGTTTTCCATGGCAAAAAGGGGATGAAGTGATTATTGGCAATCAGGATTATGGAAGTATGGTGTCTGCTTTTAAACAACAGGAAAAAAGAGCAGGTATTGTCATAAAAATTGCTCAAATACCATTGTTACCAAAGTCGGACGATGATCTGATTAATGCGTATTTTTCGTTAGTCACTTCCAAAACCAAAGTCATTCATCTTACTCATATGGTCAATCTGAGTGGCCAATTATTACCAGCCAAAAAAATTATAGATGCTGCTCATGCCAAAGGAATAGAAGTAATAGTAGATGCTGCTCATAGTGTGGCCCATATCGATTTTAAATTGGACGAATTAGGAGCCGATTATTTAGCGGCAAGTTTGCACAAATGGCTGTGTTGCCCTTTAGGCGTAGGTTTTTTGACGATGAAGATACAGCATATTCCTAAAATTTGGCCGTTGATGGCCGAAGATGAATTTGGAGATGATAATATCCGAAAATTTGAACATCAGGGAACCAAACCACCTCAAACGGTGATGGCTATTAACGAAGCCATAAAATTTCATAATGCCATAGGAAGCACTCTAAAACAAGAGCGACTGCAATACTTAAAAAGTTATTGGGTGGCAAAAGTTCAAAATTTAGATAAGGTAACCATCAATACACCTTTGGCTAGTGAACGAAGTGGAGCTATTGCTAATATTTCGGTGAAAGGTTATACCCCACAGCAATTGGCCGATAAACTCTTAAAAGACTTTAAAATTTTTACGGTAGCTATTGATCATCCTTATATCAAAGGAGTAAGAGTTACTCCACATCTTTATACCTCAATTGCTGATTTGGATAAGTTTGTGGAAGCAATAAAATCAATTTCTAATTCCTAATTCCAGATTCCTAATTATTCTAAAAGACCTTCGGTTTCAAAATAATCAATGATGTGCTGGCGCAAAAAAGTCTCCTGTTGAAACACATCAATAAATGGAAGTTTTTTAATAGATTTCCAGTGAGGCCAACCATCTTTATCTATTCCTTCCAATTCATAATATCCCGAACTGCTCAAAAGCCGGCACACAGCAATGTGCATCAATTCTACTTTTTCTTCCTTTGTGAATTTTTCACGAGGCAATCCAAATTCTCGCATCCCTATTAAAAACAAGATGGCATTTACATCTGGTGTTTTATTAAAATCCTGTTGAATTTTTTGAATTATTGCTTGCCATTTGGCCACCATTTCCGATTGCATATCAGGTGCAAAAATAGGTCTTAAATATTCTTAACTTTTTAAAAATTAAAACCCAATTTCTACCCTTGCCATAAAATTAGTGCCAGCTTGCGGGTAAACAAAATTGAAATCCTTGCGAGAGTTATTAATAATCCCGCTATACGAGTATCCATTGGAGGTGTAAGCTTGATTTCCAATATTGTTAATCATTAAAGCCAAATTACAGTTTTTATACCCTTTTGCAGGGATAGAATATTGAATAACCATATCATTTATGACATAGGGATCGAGGCATCGGCTGGCAGTTTGAGTATTGTCCAAATACTGGCGACCCACATATTTGGTAATAAACAAAATAGATAAATCTTTGCTCGCTTTTATTGTAAACTGTGACCCTAAAATTTTATTGGGGGATAATGCTAAATCAGTATTTTTCCATTCGTAGCTCACTTGCCCGCTGTTGGTCAAGTCATCCACATATTCAGTAAATTTCTTCACTTTGTTCATGCTCAAAGTTAGATTTATGCTCCAGTTTATCCATGTTGCAATGTCTACTGAGCCTTCCATTTCAATACCTGCACGGTAACTTTTAGGAATATTAATTCGTGAGTAACCTCCCACATCATTAATTTTTCCGGATAAGGCCAATTGATTTTTGTAACCCATATAATAACCTGTAAACGAATATTTCCAATCGCCATGACTGCTTTTAAAAGACGCTTCCACATTATCCATAAATTCTGGTTTGGGGCGGCTGTTTGTGCTGGAATTTACAAAATCATCACGAATGGGTTCGTGACTTCCTCGCCCGTAAGTCAGATAAAACAATTGGTTGCTTTTAGGCTGGTATTGCAAGCCTGCTTTGGGATTAAAAAATAAGTAATTGGTGTTTTGCTGTTCTTTGGTTCCTGTATTGTTTGGCCCAAACCATTCATAATAAATATGCCTTACCTGCATATCTGTGAAGGCTGAAAGTTCTTTAGTAAAACGGTGCTGAACTTTCCAATATATGTTGGCATCGGTTTTTAGGCTTTTGTTGTCATAATATTTAAAAGGTCCTTTTTCCATGTCCATAAATTCATGCCAGATGACTTTTCCGAAATTTTTACCGTGGTAGGCATTTGCTGCTCCGCCAATCGTTTGGTTGGTTTTTACACCATTTTTAGTGTATGAAAAAACAACTCCGGCAAATTTATTATCCAGCCACCGCTGCCTAATTAAATCAGCCTGATAATATCTGTTGCCATAAGATACCGCAGGTGAATCCATATAATTCTTCAAATCGGTTTTATGTTCAAAATTTTCATAATAACCTCCACCTAATGTGCCGTGCAACACCACATTGAAGCTTTGGTTTTTTCGCAAACTGTGATTATAAACCACCTGAATATGACTTTGCTTATAATTATCCGTTTCGTTTTTGTAGGTGTAATAGTTGTATTTACTTGGGTCGCCGCTTCTCAATTGGGCGGCCTTAGTGCTGTCATACCATAAATAATTTATTAGTGAATCTACCTCTGATGAATCATTTTTATACTTAGCCATTGGCACGCCATTCCAAGCCTGATAGGTTTTTTCATTGCCTGAAAATACAATTACCTGAAACAAACTTTTTTTGGTTTTGTGCCCTGTGCTAAATGACCAAGCCTGTAAATCCGAAGCGGCTCTATCTATAAATCCATCGCTGTGTATCCATGAAATACGGCCTTCGGCATACCAATCGTTTTTCATTCGGCCGGTTCCTAATTTTACCGATTGGCGGTTGGTATTAAAACTTCCCATGGAAGCACTCAATTTGGCATACGGAGTTTCCGAAAATTTATCAGTTTTCACGTTGATACTGGCTCCAAAAGCCCCTGCACCATTAGTACTTGTTCCAACGCCTCGTTGAACCTGAATATTTTCAACCCCGCTGGCAAAGTCGGGCATATTTACCCAAAACACCCCTTGCGATTCGGCATCGTTAAGCGGCACACCATTAATGGTAACGTTTATACGGGTGGGGTCAATACCACGAATTCGAATTCCTGTATATCCAATTCCGGCACCGGCATCGCTGGTGGTTACCGATGATGGAGTGGTTTGCAACAAAATGGGTAAATCTTGCCCAAAATTTCGAGCGGCTAATTCTTTTTTTGTCAATTGGGTAAACGTGGCTGTGCTTGCAGTTCCGGCGCGAGTGGCGGTCACAGTAACTTCTTCACCGTCATACACAAGCGTTTTTAAATAAATATTTAATTGCGACGGAGCGTTGGTTATTTTATTAAAAATAGGTTTAAACCCATCTTTACTTACCAATAAATTAAAGGCTGTGGATGAAGGCAATTCAAACGATACCGTGCCATTGGCATCGGTTAGTTTTGAAAAACCTTTTAAATTTTGAGCCAAAAAATCAATCTCAACTTTAACTTCTGCAAGTTTTGTTGAATCCGATAAATTGTAAACCGTAACCGTGGTATTGATTTGTGCCAAAACGTTGCATCCAATTAAGACGAATAAAAGAGTAAATAGCTTTTGCATATTAATATTTTCTAAATAAAAATATCTCTTAAAGTAGTGCAAGGCCTGAGTGTTGACCTTTATTCTCCCTTCGCCGGCATTATCCGTATCAGGTTCATTGGGTGTAATCTCAGCCTGATTTATAACATCAAGCACCCCTTAAAAAGATGATGCAAAAATAGGAGAAAGTAGGATATGGATTGAAAAATGTTTAGAGTTTGAGATTGATTCTTTATTTTAAAAAACGATATACAAGCAAACGGCTCCCATAATGGCTTCCTTTTCATCTTCGTCGGAGCCTTCGTTTCCAATCTTATTTATTTCCTTTAGTTTTTTAGAATCAATAACTACCAATCCTGTAAAAATAACAACTCCGGCAAAAGAGGTTATCCAATAAAGGGTGGGGCTATCCATAAAATAATGCACTGAGGCTGCTATTACAAAACCAACCAAGCCCATCAATAAAATGCGACTAGTGCTTTTAAATTGGTTTTGATATAGTATCTATGGTTGCCATCTCACCAAGCATACCGCTTATCAAACTGTTCGGTTTTTTCATGGCTTTCATTCGTTATTGTTTCGTTTTCAATCATAATTTTCTTTACCAATGACAAAAAAGTAATTGTTATAATTATTAAACAAAAAAATAATTTGGTGATGGATACGAATTTTAAAATTTGTAGTTTGCAGACTATTTTATAACCGCTTTGGCAAAACGGAAATTACTAATATTAGGAACCACGGATTGTATTGATTTTATGGATGCGGAGATAGAAAATCTTCCTTGTAAAATAGATACAGGTGCAGCTATATCGGCCATTCATGCGGATAGAATTCGGATTATAGAAAAAAATGGCGTGGATTATTTAGCTTTTAAATTACTGGATAAAAAGCACCCAAAATTTAATAATAAAGAAATACTGACCAACGATTTTACTGAAAAGCGTATAAAAAATAGTTTTGGCGAAGCCGAAAATAGGTTTCAGGTGAAACTGAAAATACGGGTTTTTGATAAAATTTATAATTCATCGTTTACCCTTACCAATCGCAAGCAAATGACCTACCCGGTATTGTTGGGCAAAAAATTTTTGAAAGGAAAATTTTTGGTCGATGTATCACAGCAAAACCTTTCATTTAAATCAAAAAAATAAATTCAATGAATATTGGAATATTATCACGAAACGGAAACTTAGTTTCTACCCGCCGCCTGGTAGAGGCTGCCATAGAACGAGGCCACAACGCCCGAGTCATTAATTTTACAAAATGCTATGTGGCCATTGAGCATTTTAATTCTAAAATATTTTTGGGCGATCATGAGTTGGAGCCGTTGGATGCAATTATTCCGAGAATTGGTGCTTCTGTTACTTTTTACGGGGCAAATATTATTCGTCAGTTTGAGGTTAAAAATATTTTTACAACTACCACTTCCGTCGGATTAATGCGAAGTAGGGACAAACTGCGAAGCCTTCAAATATTGGCTAGTGCGGATGTAAATATTCCCAAAACTGCTTTTGCAAAATATCCGAGTGATATTAAAAACCTTATAAAAATTGTGGGAGGTGCCCCTTTGGTTGTAAAGCTATTGGAAAGCACACAAGGAAAAGGAGTGGTGTTGGCCGAAACCGCCAAGGCTGCCGAATCTGTTATTGAAGCCTTTTATGATTTGGACGAAAATATCATTGTTCAGGAATTTATTAAAGAAGCCAAAGCGGAAGATATTCGTGCATTTGTGGTGAATGGAGAAGTAGTGGGAGCTATGAAACGCAAAGGAGTGGAAGGTGAATTTAGAAGCAATTTGCATAAAGGAGGAACGGCCTCTATTGTGCAATTGACCAAGGAAGAAGAAAAAGCCGCTTTAGCAGCTGCCGAGGCAATGGATTTGGGAGTCGCCGGGGTTGATATTTTACGAAGTGAACGTGGGCCGTTGGTAATTGAGGTTAATTCATCGCCCGGTTTGGAAGGCATTGAAAAAGCCACAGGAAAGGACATTGCCGGAAAAATAATTGAATATGCCGAACGGAATTATAAACAAGGCAAACCAAATTTGAAACAAGGGTAAGGCATTCGGGTTTGTCATCCTGACGAAGGAAGGATCTAAAAAAAATCTCATGCTTCGTAATGACAAAATAAATTGAATAAAAATTTAGAATAAACATGTCACATTTAACAGAAAATTACAGCCGGTTTTTTATGGATTTGGCTCCAAACAATAACTCGGAGTGGTTTAACGAAAACAGAAAACGCTATGAAAAGGATGTAAAAATTCCATTTCATAATTTGGTGGCGGACCTAATTACACAGTTAACTAAAATTGATAAAAATTTGGAAGGAACCAAACCTTCCGATTGTATTTTTAGAATAAACCGCGATATACGGTTTAGTAAAGATAAAACACCGTACAAGCTTAGTATGTCGGCGGCCATAGCACCCGGAGGAAGGAAAAACATGAGTTATCCCGGGTTTTATTTTGAAGCCACACCCGAAGGAATAAATATTTATGGGGGAGTGTATATGGCTGAAAAACAGCAATTGGAAGCTATTCGGAATTTAATAACAAATAATCTTAAACCATTTGAAACTCTGATAGCCGAACCTGACTTTAAGAAAAAATATGGTGGTGAAATTTTAGGGGAAAAGCAAGTGAGACTAGCTCCAGAATTTAAAGAAGCTGCCCAAAAGCAACCTCTGATTTTTAACAAACAGTTTTATTTTAAAGCCGTTTTGGATGAAAGTTGTTTAACCAAAGATAATCTGATTGATATTTTAACGGATTATTTTAAGGCAGCCCGGCCGGTGAGTGCTTTTCTTTGCAAAGCCCTTTAATAAAAAAACGAATCCATGATTGATCAAAAACAATCCAATAGTATTAATAAAGTAATTGGGTGTGTTTTTATTTTGTTTGGTTTTGCAATGCTTTGCATAGGTGTACCATTTATTTTTATTGATAACAGAGGCGAATTTGAAAACACTATAATGGCGTTAAGTCTTATTAGCGGGGTATTGATGTTAATAGGAGGGTATCAAAATATTGCGAAAGCAAAGCAAAAAGATATCGCCGTTCATCAATACGAAGAACAAGTAGAAAGTTTATTAAAAACTGTTCAAACAGAGAAGGAGTCAACGAGTGTTGGTGTTAGCAAACCCTTGGAAACAAAGGATTCAGAAATTTATAAACCCGATATTATTTCTAAATGGAATTATACAACAGCTGAGTGGAAACTAATGACCAAAGAAGAAACCACCCGACGATTAAAAGAAGGTATTTGGGTAACCTTAGGAATTGCAGGTTTAGGAACTTGGGTTCTTATTGCAGCAAAGGGTGCTTCAATTTTAACAGGTTTCATTATTTCGGCTTCGGTTGGTATTTTCCTTTCATTTCTTAAGGTTTTACTTTCCAATAATCTTTTTACACTTCGAAAAAATAATAGCATAATAATAACCACGAATGCTTTAATAGTTAATGGAAAATTTAAAACCATTAACGATAATGATATAAAATTAGAGTATGTGAAATCTGTAAAAATAAATGAATATAATTTTATAGAGTTTTCGTTGCAGTGGCTAACAAGAAGTGGGGTTACAAATGACCAATTCAGGATTTATGTTCCGGTGCAAAATGAAAATGAAATACAAAAAGTATTGAACTATTACAGTGATAAGGGAGTTAAAACTCAGGATTGATTTTTAAATAAGACCGGATATTTTCCAAAGTTTATTATTAAAGCTAAACATATCATTTATTTTCTTGTTTAACATTAAATTAGCAATGGGCGATTCTTTAGATATTACCATTACCATTTGCCCGTTAACTTCTACTTTACCAATACCTGTGGCAATAAAATAATAGGTTTCATTAGCTTCTATCAATGAGCCGGCTTTTATTATAGCTGAAGGTTCAAGATTTATTTTATCTAATTTTTGCCATTCATTTTTTGCCTCCACCAATTGCCGGGCATACATATCCCGGTCGCGATGACCCATAGCTCTGGAAGTTTCATACTTATCACCAGCACTACTTTTATCTTCACCATTGGCAGCTTCCTGAGCAGCATTCATTGCATGACTGGCATTATCAATTCGTTCCTGAATAATTTTTTTGCAAGTTTTTAAAAGGTCTGTTTTAAATTCTATTGTTAAAGCCATTTAATCAAAATTAGTAATTTATATTTTATTAGCAAGAACCTTCACAAATTAATGGATTAACTTAACTATAAATATACCTCATTAATCAAATCTTTTACCTACTTATTTAGGATAATACAATTATCAATAATAAATTTGAAGGGATTCAACACATTTTGAAAAAAGGGTTAATTCTGATTTTTCTTTTCCTTTGTCATTGGACTTTTGCTTCGCATATTGTCGGTGGCCAAATAACTTATAAGTATAAATCAAAAGCGAGTAATGGAGATGTTACTTATACTATAAATTTAACCGTTTATATGGATTGCAAAGATGGTAGTTCGGCATCCATTGCCCAAGATGCTGCAGCCTTTTTAAATGTATTTAATGCCAAAACCGGAAACCAAATAAAGAGTTTAGGTAAATCTGTAACGCGACAAAATGCCGTTAGGGTATCAGCTAATGCTTATAAATGCATAAAAAATAAACCTGTTGTTTGTGTTGATATGTATGTGTATGAAACAGATATGACACTGCCTAAACTTACAGATGGGTATATTGTTACATTTGAAAGGTGTTGCAGAAATGCAATTGTTGTTAATATTAATAGTTCAAACATCGGAGCAACCTATTGGACTGAAATAAAACCTGAATCGGTTATCGGTAAAAACAGCAGCCCTGTTTTTAAAGCCAGACCACCAATTTTTTTATGCTTAAACGCTCCATTTACTTTTGATCATTCGGCTACCGATGAAGATGGTGATTCATTAGCTTACGAATTAACCACACCATTTCTTGGTGGCTCTACTGCCAATTCACGCCCGAGTTATAGTGGTGGTGGTACCGGAAATCCAACATTTCCATTACTTGGGAATCGGCTTGTGAAATGGGTGAGCCCTTATAGCTTGTTAGATCAAATGGGGGGGAACCCAATATTAGAGATTGATGAATTAACAGGCCGGCTTACTATAACACCTGACCAAAGTGGACAATTTGTAATAGGAATAAAAGTTAAGGAATACCGAAAGGGAGTTTTGATAGGTGAAACAAGACGAGATTACCAGTTTAACGTGGCTAACTGTGTTTTTGATGTGATTTCCGTATTTTCTACAGCTAAAACCAATTGCACAAATGCCAACGTTTCATTTACTAACCAAAGTAGCGGAGCTGTAAGGTATCATTGGGATTTTGGGGTAATAGGTATTAATTCAGATACTTCAAATAAAACTTCTCCAACCTATTTATATTCAAAAGCTGGAACATACAAAGTAACCTTAATTGCTATCAATGCAGTTTGTATTGATACGTTTGATTATATCGTTACAATAAAAGAGAACATTAAAGTAAATTTGGGTAGAGATACTATTTTTTGCAAAGCAGCCTCTTTTAAATTGGATGCCGGAAATGCCGGAAGCCAATTTGGTTGGAATAGCGGACAAAATACTCAAATAATTACTGTAACTCAAACTGGAACATATATTGTTACCGTTATGAATAATCCATGTGTGGCCAAAGATACCATTTCAGTAATCATAGATCAATCAAGCTTTAATGCTGGAAAAGATACAGTGCAATGCAATCTGAGTTTTATTCCATTAGTGTATGCGGTTCCGAACATTTATAAATACTTTTTATGGAATGATAATTCAACAGTTAATACCATAAATATTACTAAACCAGGGAAATATTGGGTGACCGTCACTAATCAAAATAATTGTAAACGAACGGATACCATAGAAGCATTTTATTATTCTCCCCCAATGGGTTATCTTAGAGATACATCCGTTTGTGTTGGGTTTAATGGATTATTTGATGTTAAAATTTTGTACTATTCCTATCTTTGGAATACTGGTGAAACTACCCGACAAATTAGTACTTCCGTTCCTGGATTACATTGGGTAAATATTACCAATGGGCTCTGCAGCAGTGCCGATAGCGCGGTATTGTCCACTATAAATCCTGGGTTAGAAATAGGGAAAGATACTTCTTTTTGTGGTCCATTTAATTTTGCAATAAAAACCAATAAGCCATTTGCTAATTACAATTGGAATAATGGTGCAAATGGGAGGGCAACAACTATTAATAAACAGGGAAAGGTAAAAGTAACTATTGAAAGTGCTGAAGGTTGTTTTCAGTCTGACAGTCTTTTTATAATAGATTATTCAGAAAATATTGGCTCAATAGTTGGAGATACCACAGCTTGTACCTCTTCAATTTTAGATTTAACAGCATCAGATAGTAATACTTACGTTTGGAGTACTGGAGAAACTACACAGACGATTAAAGTGCAGGAAGATGGAATTTATGAAGTAATTTTAACAGATAAAAATGGTTGTTTGGATACAGTATATCATAGGATTACTAAAAATCCAAACGCATTACCCAACAATATATATATGCCAAACGTTTTTACCCCAAATGGTGACAAGCTAAACGACCAATATCCAGATAATAGATTTCATGATATTCATGCATATTATCATTTAATTATTTTCAATCGCTGGGGTGAAAAATTATTTGAGACACAATCTCCAAGTAAAAATTGGGATGGTTTTGTAGCAGGCAAATTATGCCAAAGTGATGTATATATTTACACCCTTAATTACCTTGGTTGTGATAACCAAAGGCATGTAATCAATGGAGAATTTAACCTAATTCGATAAGCAATTATCGAATTATTAACTTCGAAACACCTACTCCTTTATTTGACTCTACCTTAATAATATAAGTTCCGGAGGTAAGCATTTCATTAATCTCAATTTCTTGTTGGCCTGATAAAACTCTTTGAAAAACCAACTTTCCATCCAATCCTAGTATTGTAAGTTTTCCTTTTGACATCTCAGGGCTAACTGATACTTTAAACCCTTGCACCGCAGGATTGGGCGAAACACTGATTGTAGGCTTATTAACTGGATTAATCCCTGAAAAATCAAATACTATATCTTGACTAGTGCTATCTGTGCAGCCACTGGTTATATTTCTTACAATGAGCTTAACATTATAAGTTCCGTAAACCGCATATTTATAGGTTACAAACTTGGTGGTAAAAGTAGCGCCATCTCCCATAAACCATTTATAGGTTACCCCACTTGTTAAGGAAGGTATAAGACTCATCTTATGACCGGTAACGAAATTATAATTATAACCCGCCACAGGTAAAGATAAAACTTCAGCTAAAACCGTATTGACTGCACTCTTACAACCATTTTTTTCTACTGTAAAATAGTAATTTGTTGAAACTAATAATTTTGGAGTGGTGTAGGCAGCTGTACTAGCTATTAATTTTGTTGTCGCTTCATCTTCATACCATTTTACTAAATTGGTTCCTGCTGTTACTTTTAACGTAACTTTAGCGTTTCCACAAACAATTGGGGCATCAATTTTTGTAATGGAATCGAAGGCATTTATTTTAATAGAGGCAAGCGATCTGGTTGGATTTACACATCCATTAACTTCTGCCTCAGCATAAAGGTTTTTTGATTTTAAAGTAAAATATCTAATTACCATTCCCTTGTCGACAGGAGTTCCTCCCGCATTAGTATTGTACCAAATTATATTTCCCAACCCAGATAATGAGGCGCCAACTTGCGATGTATCACCTTTACATTTTTCATCATTAAATATTTGTTTGATCGAAGGGTAATCATTAACATTAACATTGATGGCAAGGCGTGAACTAGCACAAATAGATTTTTGAGCTTCTACATAAATTTTATAAACACCCACAGATGAGGCGGTTAAATTAAAAGAATTACCTCTGGCAATACTAGTTCCACCGCTAGGAACATTATACCAGCGTATCGAATCATTGTCTTTGCTGTAAGCTTTTAATAAAGCTTTACCTAATGGGCGTAAGCAAATATTAGTATCGTTAGAAATGATAGGATCATTAGGTGCAAAACTATTGTCAACAAAGGCTGTAACGGTTTTAAAAAACGGGCTATAGCAACCATTATTATTAGCTCTAACAAAATACGAAGCATTTTTTGAAAGGCTGCCGGTTTGGTATACATTTCCAGCATAAAAAGGCAATTTTGCGCTGTCAATATACCATTCAGTATTCCCCAAGGTACTAATTGCCTCGAGATTGGCCTTTGCCCCAAGACATATACTATCGTTACTTATTTTAGGAGGTTTTGGGTAATCATTTACTGAAATTATAAGTTGGGTAAAACCACTTTCACACGTATAATTTTTCGCCTTTAAATAAAAAGTGTCATTGTTCTGAATTTTGCCAAGATTGTATGAAGTGCCTTTGTGAACCACACTTCCTGCGGGATTTCTATACCATTCAATGGTAGTTCCTGTATCTGAGCCCACCTTAATATCTGCTATTTCGCCTCTGCAAATATTTGGATTACTTAGGGCCATTGGATTTGTAGGCTTGAAATAAAGCAATTTTTCTGTTGTATCAATACATGGGGTATTTCCCCGATATTGGTACAAAGTTGTAATTAAACGAATTTTAAAATTACCCTTGCCGCTATATTTATAAATGCCATTTTTAGAATTGTAATCCCAAGGCATTTCTCCGTAATTCCATCGATGAATATACTGGTCTATATTATAAAAAGTATACAGACTGTAAAATATACTACCTGAAACATTGTTTAAATAGTCGTTTTTAAATCTCGCTGAATCTTTAAAATCAAAACAGTCTGGCACTTTAAAGTCGGTACCAAACTTATAACTGACATGAGGATAAAACTGCATATCGGCATCTAATGGGTTTCCGCTAATATTAAGGCTTAATCCGCGATACCATTTCCCACTTACTGACCCACAAAGTAAATTGGCCCTGTCACCGTCTTTACTAGTCCATTGGTTGGCTACCAATCCTGCGCTAAGGTTTGTGCTATCAGATTCCACAGTAATTATATATGGATAATTAACGGTAATGGGAGATTTGAAAGTAGCATGCTTTTCTAATTTGGTTAATACCCCGTTTCCAAAAGTTGAATCTACAGTTACCGTATCGCTTCTTAAAGGACTACCAGTAGGTAATGAATCGGTGCCTGCTTTATAAATATTACAAATGAGTCGCACAGTTTTTTCAGTAGGGGGATTGGACAAAGCCCAAGCATAAAAAGTAAAACCGTAAATGGTAATATCTTGAGGTGCTCCATATATTTGTCCTAATGAATAGTTCTTTCTCATGCTAATAGAATTAAAGGCTGAGGCCTTTCGACGAACGTACTCAATCGTATCATTACCACATTTTTTAGGATTTGTAGCTGATTTTTTATAAGATTTAAGATCAGTATATTTTGGCAAATCGTCAGTTATCTTAACTTTTATTTCTGAAAGTTGGCTAAAGCCGGTAATTGAAAAAGCAAAGAATAAAAAACATATAAAGTAAAAACGAATCATAATAGATAATTTTTTTTAAAACAAATGTAAATATACCGCATTTCCAAATAAAGAGGAAATTATGACAGGATTATTTTTGGTTAAGCAGTCATAAATTTTGTCCTTATAATGACAAAATCATTGTAGTAATATCCTTTGCAATCAGGTCAGGTTTGCGGTTGCCATTTGTAATAAAAACCTTTTCATCCGTTTTTTTTAGTTCAAATGCCTCCATGTATTTATTTCTAACATTCGTAAGGTTTTCTAAAGTTTCATAAAGTTCAGCTTTTTCACGTGCCTTGGTTATTCGGTTCATACTTTCTTCGGGTGATATATCTATATAAATATTTAAGTCAGGCCGAAGTAATTTGGTGCAAGGTGCATTTATATCAATGACCCAATCCATAGGCATGTGAACGCTATGATAAGCATAAGATGAAAAATAATAACGGTCGGTAATGACTGTGTATCCATCTTCTAATTTTTTAAGTAAACCGTCGGTTTTATTAAGTAAATGGTGAAATCGATCGGCCAAAAAAAGAGCTGCAATAGTTTGGTGGTTCGCCTGAGTTTTATGAGAAAAAATATTTCGAATTAATTTGCCAATATCACTATCAGTGGGCTCAAAGGTACTATACACCTTATGGCCTTCTTTGGTAAGCCTTTCGGCCAAAAGTTTCACCTGAGTGCTTTTGCCACTGCCATCAATACCTTCAAAGGCTATAAATAAATTTTTGTTCATTTGGGTGGTGTCAAAAATAATTAAAAAAAGGCATCGTTACTCCTTGAAGGTTGTAGACTTATTATAGATTGGATATAGAATCTAATTATAAGAGTTGATCTTGTAATAATTCATGCATATTAATGACCATTAATTAAAGGTTTTAAAATTTAATCCCTTGCCTAATCCAAATACTCCATTTATACATTAGCAATAGTTTGATGCAGAATAGCGTTGTAATTTTGAATCATGCAATCTGTATTTCGTATTTCGTCTATATGTCTGTTGCTTTTATCTTTATCTACTAATGCACAGCGACTTTATAACAACAAATGTCAAGGACCATATATCTTGCTTTATAAACTAACCCCGACGCAAGTGGCCTTTTTGGCCAAGAATCCACAGAAAATAGATTCCCAATTTTTGTTTACACAATTGGTAGGCAAATTGAGTGTGGATAGCCTTATTCCATTGCACAAAAGCCCATCTGATGAATTTCCAATAAAACCTTTTACTGATAAAATTAGACATCAAAAATTCATGGCGAAGTTTCATGTTTGGGATATTCGCCAAAACGGATACTTCCTAGAGGTGTGTGTCAATTCACTTTATACGGCCGCTTATCGTCTCATCGAAAATCCCCTGTTCAACGCCGGGGTTTATAAAATAGGGTATGAATCCTTCATTTTTGTAGAAGATACTGCGGGATTGCCGGTCTATAATGCCAGTGTTCACCTGGATACGGCGTATTGTCCATACGACAGCAGTGTGGGAGGGTATAAAATAAAAGGTAAAAATATTTCGGGAATTTTAAAGATAGAACGGGGCAATCAATTTTCGATGATTACTGTCAATGGTTATTTAGATAAATCCAATAACACAAAGCCACCAGGTGATAATTATCAGTATAACACGAACTGGTATGACGGGTATATGGTAACCAATAAACCAAGGTACAAACCATGGGATACCTTGTTTTTTAAAAGCTTTCTGGTTAATTCGGATGGCAAACCATTAAAGGGTAAACTAATAGCCCGGTTATTTCAGAATTCGAGTGGATATGCAAAAGAATATAAAATAAAACGAACTGAAAAGGGAGCTTACAATGGATACTTTATTATAAACGACAGCTTTACCCTGGATCAGGAAATTACCCTAACCCTATTAAATAAATACAGAACCCAAATAAAGTCACAGAGTGTTATGCTTGAAAATTATGAGCTACGAGACATAAATTTTGAATTGAGAGCTGATAAATATTTAGTTACGCCTGGAGGCGGTATAAAATTTTATGCTTCTGCCTCTACTGCCAACCGTTTGCCAATAATGGACGGAAGATTAACCTTTAAAGTAAGACTGAATACTGTAAATTTTACTGACGGTGACTCCGTGGTTATCCCGTTTGAAAAGTATAATAACTGGTATAGCAGCAGCGTTCAGACTGATCCAAGCGGAGTAACCGTTTTTGATATGCCCGATTCTGTTTTTATTCCTCTGGATGGTTCATACTCAGTAACATGCGCACTTCTTACCGCCGACAATGAAACCCGTGAGGCAACTCTCGTTTTTAATTACCAAACCACCCGCGACAGGCAGGAAGCCTCGCTAGAAAAGGATTCGTTGAATGTAAAACGACTGTACAATATGAAAAGCGTGAGGCGCGAAATGCGAATTAAATTGTGGAGTAAAAAAGACTTAATTGCCGATTCCATATTTCATACCCCTTTAAAATTGTACCTGCCACCGAATGTATATTTGGCTCAAATTTTTAGAGGCGATACGCTTTCCGGGAGTTTTTATCGCGCAACCCAATTGCCCGAAGTCTCTGGAAAACGCACCCACGATTCAATATCAATTCAGTTTACATCGGCATTTGATATTCCGGTTTTTTATCGCCTTTATGCCAATAATAAATTGGTGAACAGTGGCCAAAACACAAACTTAATCTGGAAGGTTAAAGACAAATCAAAAAATTCGTACCATATTCAATACGGTATTTTAGAAGGAAGTGTCACAACTCCAAGATTTTATAGCAGGAGCTTTCATCTTGCTGAAAAGGAATTAACAGTAGATATTATTCAACCCGCCACAATTTATCCGGGACAGGATGTTGCCATCGAAATTCAGGTAAAAGATGCTTACGGAAAACCCGTAAATAAAGTGAACCTAGCAGCCTGGGCAGTCAGCACTCAATTGGAGGGTATCGTAGCCCCCGATGTTCCTTACCTTGGATTATTGAAACCTCAAAAGGAATTGCCAATCAAAAACTGGCCTTTGATTCCATTTCAGGCAACCTATCAGGCTGTTATAAAAGATTGGCAGCTCAAAGAATTCTTTCTTATTAAAAATGATATTTTTAAATTGGTTTATCCTTCAAAAGGCTTTGCCGTTCTTACAGATACCACACCGGGAAACACCACAGAAATTGAGTTTTATGCCCATGGCAAGCAACTGAGACAAAACATTATTTATGTAAAAGCCAACGACACGCTTTTTATATCCCAAAAAAACAGTCCGAAGCCCGAGGTTTTTAGAATAAAGCCCGGCAAGTATGATTTCAAAGTCAGAACATTTGATAGAATATTTAATTTCAAAAATGTTGAAATAATGGAAGGTAAAAAGAATTTTGTGTGTCTTCAAATAGATTCGTTAAAACAGCAAGATCTCGGAGATTCCATGCCGGCCGGAATTCTGGACTCTATGGAACTGGAAATGTTCTATCTTCATTCGCTTTTGTTTCGATTTGACTCGTATTTGAACGACACCCTTATTGTTAAAATCAACGGTAAGCTAATTCATGGGTTTCAAACCTACAATTTACTGAATAAAGCAACTCTGTCTACAGCTCTTTATAATCCGGACAAAAGCATTAGAAAACAAATGTCACGTCAGGAGTTTTTTATTTTCGGTCAATTAAATTCGGAGGATGAGGTTGAGCTTTACTGGAAAAATCATTACTCACATCTGATAAAATTTATTCCAGGTTTTTCTTACGGATTTACAGCCAATGATCAGGTGTCCGATTTCAACAAAGAGTGGACAAAAGAAATAAAGTTTCTTCAGCTTCAGAATTACAACAACTATGCATTTAATACATTTTGGTGGGATCCGGAGTTTAAAGATTCAACTAAAAAAATTATAACACCTTACAAGCCAGAGACTCCTTATTATTCGTCAGGTGAACTCACCGAGTTTCAATATTCAGATTATGCCCACCCGATTGAGGCACCGGCTGTATACAACAGTATCATCAATATTTATTTAGCCAATATTTACTCTATACAAAAAATATGGTTATTCGACAGAAACGATTCCACCTATTCTATTCTTCAAAATTCCAGTGTTGCAAACAACTCGTATCCTGCTATCGGAATAAATGCAATTCGAAATATGTGGACCATTTCACCCAAAAAGAAACTTCAAAATTTCAGGTTGGTAGTGGAAATGAACGACAGTACCTGGTTTGTAAAAAATATGAGTATTGACAGCAGTGTGCATTTATTTTATACTTTAAATCCAAAACAATTCAGGAAACTTGGCAAGGCCGAATATATACTTTACGACCGTCTTGCAAAAAATTTAACCCGGGAAGAAATGGCTGTATGGCCGGATACACCAACCATAAATAAGGGATTATTTGTAATTTCCTTAAACCAAAAAAATGGTAAAACAAGCATTGAAGGAACAGTAATTGGGCCCGGAATTAAATATCCGGTTCAGAATGCATTTGTTGTACTTGAAAAAAACGGGCTTTTTGTTCGCGGAGCGATTACCAACCGGGAAGGAAGGTTTTATATGGACAAACTCCAACCCGGAACCTATATGTTAAAAATTAAAGCGGATAACTACAACTATTGGATACATTATAGTCTGGAGATAAAAGCCGGATTTAACCATTTGGTTCAGGCCGAGATGAAACCTTTTGCATGGTTGGTTTACGAGGCTGATGGATACAGTGTTAGCGGTGATGGTCCGGGTGACAGTTACAGCAACACGTGGATGGGAGCTTCAGAAAGCTACAGCGCAACATCTCCGCAGAGTTATAATATGAATATTACAACTTCCAAAGATATTTTACGGCTTCCCCAAAGAGGCATTGGTGCAATAGCAAATGCTGCTTCAGGTGTTTCTTTTTTCGGAAGCAGAACTGATGGAACACGAATTTTTGTTGATGGGGTGCCTGTAATAAGGAGTTCTTCAATACCATCGGCGGGTCAAGAGGAAATATGGGGTTATGGAAATATTGATGACCCGGAGATAGCTTCTGATTTAGGATTGATTCAATGGTCATCTGCTGACCGCAAAGCAGAAGATGAACGCTTAAACCAAATGGCAGGCGATAAAAATGCCAAACGCACCCGAAAGGATTTTAAAGATTATGCTTATTGGATTCCCAATCTATATACCAATAAACAGGGCAAGGCTGGTTTTACAGTAAAATATCCCGACAACGTTACCAGTTGGAGAACCTTTGTGCCTGCCATGGATGGCCACCGGCACAGCGGACTCGGAGAATTAACTGTTCGAAGTTATAAACCAATTACCACATCATTGGCTCTGCCTTTATTTCTAACAGAAGGCGATTCTTTGTTGGCTTACGGACGGGTTATGAACTATACCGGAAAAATGCAACAGGGAAAATATTATTTAAAATACAATCAGAATGTATTGACCAAAGAGATTAACTTCAAAGACATGTATACCGACAGTATGAAAGTTAATGCTGTAAAATCCGGGGATACAATTTCAGTTGAGGCAGGTTTTGAATTAGCCAATGGTTATCGGGACGCTGAAATGCGAAAAATAATTGTAAATGCCGGAACAGTGATCAGCGGTAAAAGTATCTTTAAAGAAATAAGCAGCGACACAACATACATGTTAAAAGCAGAAGATGGTGATATTGGGATGGATGTAGCCATTTATAACCAAAATCTGAGTCTGATATTGGAAATGATCTCAAAAATTGAAAATCTTACGGCATTTGACAACCGAAGTGTTGCTGCGTATTTAAATGCTTTGCTTATAAAAAAATCAGTTTGTAAAACCCTGAATATTCCATTTACTCAGGAAAGAAAAATAAGGGAAGCTATGAGTAAACTGAAAAAATCCCAGAGTGACAACGGGCTGTTTGGCTGGTTTAAAGGTGGAAAACATAACTATATAGTGAGTGCTTACGTGGCGGAAGTAATGTTTAAAGCCAACCAAATGGGTTATGAAAACAACACCTGGCTTAACGCTGCCAGAACTATAGAAACAAACATCCCTAGTGTTTCAGGGCAAGAACGCTTAGAATATCTTTTAACACTTAAAAAGATGAACCGATCATTTTTTTACGACAGTTTTAGCCGTTCATTAAAGCCGGACAAAATGGACAGAAGTGAAAAACTGGAGTATTGGCATCTGATGCAATTGATGGGTAAAAAAATTCCTTTGGATGAAGTAAACGAATTGTTGGAAATAACAAATGAAGGAAACCTGAAAGTAGCCGGCACCTGGGACTGGAAAATTGCACCGGTAACAGACGATGCAGCCAATACTTATAAAGCCTGGCAAATATTATTTAATGCCAATGCTCATAAAGAACGTCGCAATTCATTGGTTGATTTTATGGCTACCGAATGCACAAGTTCCGGAAACAGCTGGATAAAAGCCGCTGAAGCCATGCTGGCCGAAGCTCTGAAAGACAGTTCTATTAAATCCAAATTCAATCCTGAAGTATTTGTAAATGGACAATTAATTCCGATAGAAAATCTACCTACGACTTACCATTTAATGCCCGGTCAAAGTCTAAGCTTAAAACATAAAGGATCTCCTGTATATTTGGCTGCCAACCGTAAATTCAGAACATATACTCCGAAATCCGACTCAACCCAATTTGATATAAAAATTTCAGTACCTCAAATAAAAGAAAATCATTTTACGGCAGGTGTTCCGGTGGATATGAAGGTCACTGTTTTTTCAAAACGAAACCAATACAATACGGTAATTGAAATTCCAATTCCAGCAGGTTGTGTGTATGGTACAAAAATTCAAGGAGAAAGTTGGGTTGAAAGCCATCGTGAATATCAAAACGACAGGGTATTAATTTTTAGTGATGAGCTGCCTTTTTGTTATCATACGTTTACTGTTCGTTTGGTGCCTCGTTTTAGCGGAACATTTAATACTGCTCCTGCAAGAAGCGCATTAATGTTTTATCCCGACAAAGCGGCCTTTACAGCAAAGCAACGATGGTTAGTTGGTAAATAAAATGATTTAAATTTAGATTATTTCATCATAAATAGAGCTGTCTTTAATAACTAAATATTTTACAAATTAAAAAGGGTTACAAACTTTGTAACCCTTTTTAATTAATTTGTTAATTATTATTTATAAATAAAATTCTTCAGATTATTCTGTAACATAAATCCAAGGGAAATTAGGCGTATTAAATTTTGATTCAGAAATCTTTGTGTGAGCCTCCCATGCCATCTTTTTCTTGTCAAATGATTTTTGATAAACAAAATACCACCCCTCAGGTTGACTTGGTTTTAAAACTTTGGTATTAGGAAATTCAAATGTTTGTGTCGCAAGTTTTTGGTAAAACTGTGCTTCCTTAAGCGTTTTAAAACAAGCAAGAACAAGAATAAATTTAGAGTGCTCATCCACTGTTTCTGTTTCTTCTGTTTTTTTAGAAGGAGGTGCATCTTTTGCTCCTTC
Organism: Bacteroidota bacterium; assembly: GCA_947468275.1. Taxonomy (GTDB): domain Bacteria; phylum Bacteroidota; class Bacteroidia; order NS11-12g; family UBA9320; genus JABWCE01. The sequence continues at coordinate 35,495 of CANIKO010000007.1, read as the reverse complement.
AAGAATAACCCTATTCTTGGCTTTAAAATCTTTCATTTCAATATCGTTTTGGTGCACGATTCTGGTAATTTCCCTCAATTGTTCATTTTCAATACGATCACTTTCTGGAAAGTTTTTTAACTGAATTTCTAGGTATGCAATTTTCCTTTGATTTTCTACATTTGTCATTTTTAAAGAATCTAATACAGCCTTATCCTTAGCAGTCATCTTATATTCTTTAGGAGCTTTAAGAGCTTCTTCCTTCGCTTTTTGAGCGTCTTTGTCCATTCTCTCCTGTATAGATTGACTGATTTTATCTGTTAGTTCTTTTCTGAGTTTTTCCTCAACTTCTTTTCTGATTTTTTCTTCACTCTCTTTTCTCAATCGTTCGGTTTCTTCCTTACTTGGTTGAGCAGCAGCTACAGGAGTTGTAGGTTTACTTTCTATTGCCTTTTTAATCTTTTCGTCAATGAGTTTAGTGTAATTTTCATCCATTTGTTTACGGATTTTTTCCTCAATGTCTTTTTTTATTTTTTCTAATTCTTCTTTGCTTACGCTTGCCGTAGTAGTGGTCGTAGTAGTTTTGCCATCATTTGATGCTGTGCTAACTGGTCTGTCAGCGAAAGCCTTTGCAATTTTTTCATCCACAGCCTTGCTAACCCTCAAATCCAATTCTTGTTTTAATCTAGTTTCATAGTTGGCAGATAGCTTTTGTTCAATGTCAGCTTTGAGCTTAGCCTCAGCTTCCTTGGTAAAGTCATTCGCAGGTTCTGGTTTTTCTTCAGCACTACCTTTTGATCCTAATGTAATTCCAACTACAATTTCATGGCTCCCTGAAGAATACTTGCCAATGTTATTAACAGGACGATCGTAAACATAACCAAATGTAACACCTTTTGTTAATCTTACGCCACCACCAATTGATACAGCATAATTGGTTCTATATCCAAGGGTTGCATAGGCTTTACTTTTCCAGTCAAGCATTCCAACTACATCTATTTGTGGCTTCACACCTTTAGCACCTCTAACTACAACCATTGGTTTAATATTAATATCGTTGCCTAAGCTGAGTAAGTAACTCAAATTTGCTACATAATGAGGAACTGTAGTATATTTTCCATTAGAATTTCTTACATAGTCACTGTACTTAACCTTGCTACTCACTACTTGTGGAAGAGCAAATCCAAATTCAATTTTATCAGAACTTAATCTTAAACCCAAATCAGAACGGAACGTGGTTGCATTTGATTTGTAATTAGACAAAACAGCTTCTGTAGGATCGTCTATTTTTAGTTGATCAAGATTTAATGTCCACTGAACTGCTCCAGCATTTAGCCCCATTCCTACATTCCATTTATCATTTAATTTAACCGTATAGGCGTAAGATAATTGAAATCCATTTTGAGCTATTAGGTTGTTTCGGTCAGAAAATAGCATTCCACCCAAACCGAATTTTTTGTCTTTAAAACCCGCATCCGCAGTGAACATGTAGGTTATAGGTGCTCCGTCGAAGCCAGCGTACTGAATCCTATTGATTCCATAAATATTGGTTTTACCATTAGCCCCCGCATAGGATGGGTTAATTAAAAACTTATTTAAAGTATACGAATTGAACATAGGTATTTGTTGGGCGGAGGCAGTTCCAATTCCAACTAATATAACCACTAAGGTTGTTATAAAGCTTTTCTTCATGTTTAATACTATTATTTGATGAGTGTTATCTTATTTATTAATGATTAATTCCTTAAAATATTAATCGTTCCTTTGTATTGTCTTTCTGAGCCTGGAAGTGTAATTACATAAAAATAGGTTCCGTCTGATAAAGGTTTACCTTTCATAGTACCATCCCAATTATTCTTATAATCTGTTTGTTCCAAGATAATTCTACCCCATTGGTCAAAAATCATGACTTTGGCAAGTGGGTAAAATTCTATTCCTTTAATTTTCCAAACATCGTTTTGTCCGTTGCTATTTGGTGAAATTAAATTTTGTGGTTCTATAGCAAAGTCTTCTATGAATGCAACATTAACGGATGCGCTATCAAAACAACCGAATGCATTCATCACTTTTACAGTATAACGCGTATCGGCCAAAGGAGTAGCCGTTGGGCTAGCAGACAAAGGATTGTCGAGCGTCCCAGCAGGATTCCAAAGGTAATCATTACCACCGCTAGCTAATAATTGTGTACTATGACCCTTACTAATTGTTACATCCTTGCTAATTTTAATCACTGGTTTTGTATAAATTAAAATGGTTTTGGAGGTTGAATCTGTACATCCTAATCCTGAAGTTAACGTTAGCTTAATTTTGTAAATTCCGGCATTAGCATAAATATGAGATGGTGATTTGGAAGTGTCGGTATTTCCATCTCCAAATATCCATTTTTGTGAAGTTATAGATCCTTGTGATGCGTTAGATGGATTAACTGCAACGCCTTCACAAGCATCCTGAACTAGGAATATAGGTACAGGTAAAGATGCTACATTAATTATTTTTGACAATTCTTCCTTACAATTATCAGTTGATGTAGCAGTTAATATCACTTTGTAATTACCTGAGTTTAGGTATTGATACGATGGATTGCTTGCGGTGCTACTTCCACCCCCATCTCCGAAATTCCAAGAATAATTTACTGCCCCACTTGAGGTGTTGGCAAATTGGGTAATTACCCCATTACAAACTGTAGGTGCGCTAAATGCAGTTTTAGGTCTTGCAAATACCTTGATAGATTTGGTCTGTTCAATCGTACATCCTTTAGATGATATACCTTTTAGTTTAACGCTATAACTGCCTGCAGAAAGATACGTATGACTAGGTTGTGTAGTTTTAGTGGAATCACCATCTCCAAATTTCCATGTATATGAAGAAGCTCCTGTGCTTTGATTAGCGAAAGTTGCTACAGTACCAAGGCAGTGATCAGTTGTGAAAAATACGAGTTCAGGAATTGCATTTACTGTAACTTTTCCTTCAAATAATTCCTTGCAATTATCCGCACTGGTAACATTAAGCACTACTTTATAAGTGCTTGGTCCACTATAGGAATGCAAAGGACTATATGAATTGTCTTTAGCTCCATCCCCAAAATCCCAAGATTGACTTACTATTCCTGAGGACGTATTGATAAATTGTACTGCCTTACCGTCACAAACATCAACTGCTGTAAAACTCGGTTGAGGCTTTCCAAAGACACTAACAGTAGTTATTGCGGAATCTTTGCAGCCAAAACTAGAGATAGCAACTAAATGCACATCATATGAACCGGCTGAACTATATAAATACGATGGGTTGGCAGAAACACTTGTGCTTCCATTACCAAATCTCCAAATATAATCTCCTCCACCGCTAGGCATAGTAGATTGATTGGTGAAATCTGTCTGAACCCCTATACAAACGTCCTTAGCTGAAAAATTAGCTCTTGGAATTGAGTTAATATTCACAGTCTTGGAGTACGAGTGATTACATCCAGTAGTAGAAGTAGTTAAAAGTGTAACGTTATACGAACCTGCGTTAGTGTACATATTTGTAGGCGAAAATGAACTAGATGATTTTGAATCACCAAAAGTCCATAAATATGTATTACCACCGGTGGCAGTGTTCGTGAAGGCAGTAGGAGTGCCCTTGCAATTGTCTTTCGCTGTAAAGCTTGAAACAGGCAGGGAATATATAACGACAGAGCCACTGGTTTTATCGGTACAACCCGTGGTAGAGGTAACAGTTAAAATAATACCATAAGTACCTGCTACATTATAAATTTTAAAAGGATTAAAAAAACTTGATGACGTACCATCGCCTAAATCCCAACTGTAAGTAGACCCTCCTGAGGTAGTATTATTAAAATAAGCATTATTTCCTGCACAGGCATTCGTTACGCTGAAACTCGCAACAGGTTTTGAATAAACAATCACGTTTTTGGTGATAGAATCTCTGCAACTGTTTGAATTAGTTGCAACTACCTTAACTGCGTATGTTCCTGCTGCAGTATAAGTGCGACTCGGGCTGGTAAGAGTGCTAGTTGTTGCATCACCAAAAGACCATTTATAAGAGTTAGTGCCATATGAGAAGTTGCTAAAATCAATCGCAGTACCTAAACACTGGTTGGTGGCATAAAAATTAGCCTGTGGTTTGGGGTAAACAATAACTTGCTTAGTGAACGAGTCTTTAGACCCTGTACCATAGAATACGAGTAACTTTACATTATAGGTGCCAGGCGAAGGATAAGAGTATTTAGGAGAAACGACATTAGAAATTTTACCATTTTCAAAATCCCATTTATAAGAAGTAACGGCGCCACAAGGATCCTTTGTTGCATTGGTAAATTTTACGGTATCGCATACCGTTGTAAAAGTAAAACTAGGAGTTGGTTTTACAAATCCTGTAAAAGTTTTACTCGTAACATTGGTGTCATTAGCCGGTATGGAATCTAGTGCAAATGTATACCATGATTTCAAACTAATAGCCCCAGTATAGGAAGCTGTGTTAAGATAGCCCATATGAATTGTGTCTGTGCTCCCCACTTTAAGGGCTCTGTTATACACCTTATTGAAGGTTGCGCTTCCTACCCCTGTAACAACAGTTTTTGCTGCGATATTTTTACCAGTAGGAATATCCACAACACCAGTATTTTTTATTTGAATAAATACGGGATCTGAGCTAGTACCACATGCATTTGTCAAGCCTGTTATACCTAAATTTGATAAATCATTTTTAGAGGCTTTTATATCAAAACCGAAATCAATCAATTGATTGTCAATGGATCCAGAAGATCCGGCGTAAGTGCCATAGTTTCTAGTGGTTCCACTCGCAGTGGCTTGTAATATTTGATTTCCAGTTCCCGCGGAAACCTTAAGTTCAAATACTAGCGCCAAAGTTGGGTCGTAATTAAAGGGAGTGTTTAAAGAAATTCCATACCAAGAGTTGGCTGTAGCTCCAGTCATACTGAACGTACTAGAATAAAACACCGTGGTCAATCCAGTCGCAAAAGTTGTAGAAGTCCATGCAGTATTCGTGCTCTGATTTTGAGCCAATGAAATCGTATAATCCGTATAGCTTGCACTACCACTAACTGTGGACCCCAAGCGGAAATATACTTTTGAGATTGAACCAGAGGGGGCTGCAGTTCCTGTTGTTCCTGCACTATTAAATACTTTGGGTCCATATATCCATGAGACCTTATTCGTGGTGGAACTTAATGGATATATATTGCCGCTGGCTGCACTCGAACCATTGTAAAAGGATTGAGCGTCAACTAAAACTGAGAAATTAAATAGTATTAAGGCCATCAAATTAAATTTAATGGACCTACGAATACTGATTCGAACTTTTTTCATTAGAGGGTTCTTTTGTGTCATTTTTGTTAAGTTTTGCATTCTTATTAATTGTAAAAATCTTTTAGGAGTGCCCTGATAGAGTAATAAACTACTGAACAGCCGTGCCTTTTTTAAGGTGGGTAATTAAAGGGGGTTTAAAAGGCAATAGTGAAGTAATTTTTTTCTATAGGCACAATCATTTTAGACGGACAAAATTATCAATTATTTCCATTTTTCAAATAAAAATAAATAGTATTTAAAAATTTGTTTAGAATTTTGATAAAATATAGACTACTTAACCTCTGTTTTATATAAGGTAAAGTGTTTTTGTTTCTCATTTCATGCTATGAAATTACCATTTCTTGACAACTTTCAATTGTGCTTTTTTTTGGGAAGCTTACACTTTGAAAATGAAAATAATTAAGTCAATGAAATTGAATTCAACTTATTAATATAAATATGTAAAATAATAATCTCTTTTTGATGATTTGTAAAAAAAAATATAGCTTTGTACAAGAGGATCACATTTACAATGCATAAATACTTGAATTGCTTCATGATAAGCCAAATCTTACATACCATTTAGCTGAAAGTGAAAATCAAGAAAAATAAATGGGGGTGCTCAAAATAAAATGGATTTAACAGGATATTTAAAAGAAGATGAAAAAAGAAAAAATTCTTTCGCTTGTTTCTAAGATTTATGGAATCGTAATTACATTAATTATGTTAGGTTTATTTGGACCAAAGTTAATCGGTTCAATTGATAAACTTTCTATGTCGAGTATTCTTAACTGGTATGACAACCCTATTGGTTTGTTTTTTACTTATCTATTAGGGTATATTATTATTTGGTGGAAACCACTTTGGGGCTCAATAATAATTATGGCCGGAGGGTTATTATTTTATTTTTTTAATCCACTTAATGTAATGTTTTTATTCATTTTTTTGCTTCCAACCTATTTGATATCCGTTCTTTACATATGGAGTTGGTATTATTCACTTAAAAAAAAATAAGTACATATGCATAACAGTAAATCTTAAATGGCGGTATTTGGCTGCCGTTTGACTGTTTGGTGGTTCATCCTTTACTCAATCTTCAAGCCAGCTGCGCTAGCGTATAATTAGCTTATTGATATATACTTTTGATTGGTTAGTAATCTTACAAGAATAAACACCTGTTGGCAGCTGTGAAATATCAATAATACTGGAATGGCCTGATAGTTTCATAATTCCAGTGATGGTGTAAATATCATATTGGAAATCCGAGGAGGATGAATTTTCAATGTTTATATGAATTTGATCTTTCGATGGATTAGGGTATATAGTGGGTTGTGTAATAGTATTATCTTTTATATTAATGGTGGCTGCATGCCAAATACTATCTTTCATATTTCCCCAAATGTATTCAGCCAATTGCGGATAGTCAATAAATGGATTTCTATTTTCTTGAAGTACAAATACTATATTATTTCGGGTTGTTTCTTTTAAGCTTAAAGGGTCTTGTCTGTGCCATTTTAATAGTAAATTGATGGCCCATGGTTGTATTGAAGGATATGCGCCAATAATAATCTGATATTGTCCTGTTGTATCTTTCATCCAAGTGGTATAATCTTGGTAGCAGGTTGCCATATATAAATAAGTTCTTGCAAAGTCACCTTTATATTCATCCGCTGGTTCAAATGCCTTTCCTGAAAATCCTTTAAAAATAGATGTGCCTGATTTACTGACTCCGTTATTTAATGTTGTAGCTCCAACTTCACTGAGCGGATTATTGCTTTTTGACATATTTACTGTTTCGTTGGCTGGGTATAAATTATTTAAATCCCTATAAGCATACTCATTATCTGCCGTGGGTCCGCCCCACCATGAATTAGGAACACAATGTTCTTTGTTTAGTGTACTATAATCGCTGAAATATGTAATATTACTTGAATACATATCACAAATTCTTGAGGTATCATCTGGCATACAATCGGTTTGTTGAAAGTATTTCCAAAGGGCAGTATAACTAAGTCTTAAATGCACTTTAATAGCAAGGTGGGTTGCAGTTTTTAATTCTTCGGTGTATTTACCTTCCAAACTTGAATAATAGTCTGAAGGGGGTTGTGCCTTAATTTGTATTAAAAGCGCAAACACTATAAAACAAAAACTTACTATCTTTTTCATCGGCCAAATCTAATCCTTTTCATTTCCGCTATTTACCATCCCCCCGAAATAAACACTATTTCAATTATTTACTTTTCTAAGTGTTCAATTTGCAAATGCGGTTTACATGGACCATTTTCGTTGTCCCAATAATCGCTAGTTTAAGGTGATCTAAATCTGTGGTTTTTGCAACCAATAGTTTATGTCGTCAAACTAAAGTGGACTTGAAGTGGTTGGCGTTTTAAAACAATTCAAAGAGTTTAATTATTTTTAGGAGCTACATGAAATGGTGACAAAATGTAAATCATCAGCATAAAGTGGACTAAAATTAGTCAAATATAAGGGAGTGTTTCCAAAAAATTATAATTTTACAAAAGATGGAAACAAAAAAGAAACATTAGTTATTATAGTTCCCTTCACTAACCCAAACACACCATCATAATAGCTTGAGGCAGATTCCCTTTGTAACTTCGAATCATGCAATAAATCGTACGTTTTTTCACATTATGTTTGTTGCTCATCTCGTTCTCCTCTTCTGCTAACGATTTACAGTACGGGACTATCATATAGTATTATTGGACTTTAGACTTATACCTATCAGCAGTTAGGCGGATGGCAATTTTATAGTTTGAGAAAATAGTTTCTCTAACTATCTTTGTCTTAGGCTGAATTTTGATTGGCGCTGGTATACGATATCAGTTATATAACCAACCGTTTTGCAAAATATTGAATAGAAAAATCTAGTCCTAAGATAAAAATTAACATTAAAAAATGAAAGCATTATTAATTGGAGCAACCGGAGCTACCGGAAAGGATTTATTGGAATTGCTTCTGAAAGATGAAGAAATTAACCAAGTAGATGTTTTTGTAAGGCGTGAGTTGAATGTTAAGCATGAAAAATTAAACAGTCACATTATTGACTTTGATAAGCCCGAAGAATGGAAATATTTGGTAAAAGGGGATATATTATTTTCCTGTTTAGGAACTACGCTTAAACTAGCAGGAAGCAAGGAAGCTCAATGGAAAATTGATTATGAATATCAATATCAGTTTGCAAAAATTGCTAGAGAAAGCAACGTGAATAGTTATGTTTTGGTGTCGGCTGCAAACGCTTCAAGTAAATCGCTGATATTTTATTCAAAAATGAAAGGGAAATTAGAGGATGATGTGAAAGCCCTTCAGTTTTTAAAAACAATTATTTTAAATCCTCCTTTATTACTAAGGGAAAATACCGACCGAAAAATGGAAGTTTTAGGAGCTAAAATGATTCTTTTCTTAAATAGTCTGGGAATTTTTCGTTCCCAAAAACCAATTTCTACAAAACTATTAGCAGGAGCGATGCTGAAATCTGTAAAAGTTTTAAAAAATGGAGACTCTTCAATGACAGGACAAAATATTTTAGAATTTTTAAAGTGAGAGTATATTAAAATATATAGGACTTGTACCTTTTCTAGAATTCAAAAATTCAATTCGTTTCCATTAATATTCATTAACATACATTCTTGTTAATGTATATTAACACATAGTTTAAGCAGTTAAATAATTTCGTTTGGTTTGATACATCAGTAGATACCCCCTCTTGTTTGGTTCGCTCAAAAAAGAACGGCTTGTCAATTCATCTACCTGATTTTGTATTTCTAAAAATGGAGCCAAAAGTTTTTCAAATCTGCTTTCTGAAACCCCTATACGTCTAGCAAATTCAATAAAATCAGCTTTGGATGGGTGACCGCTATTTTTAAATTTATCACTTTTAAACTCGTCCGCAAATAATCCTTTACTCAGCGCAAAATCTGGATCATCTACATGCAGTTTAGTGTTTATTAAATCATAAGCAGGGCTCAACAAATAATCGCCGTTGGTTGATTCCAATAATGAAAAATTCTTCAAATGTGCATCGCCGTTTGAAAAAAGAAAATTGAATACTACTAACGAAAAATATTTCTCTATTTCTACTCTCCAAGCCGGGACAAATTTCTGTATCAGCATCCCAACCTCTTCATAGCTATATTCATATTTAAAATCAGCCCCTGCATTATCCTTGGTTTTGCCTGCAAGGGTTGCAAAATCTTCAAGGCCCAATTTTCCTAAATCTTTCTTTACATCAAAACGTTTGGTTATATAGGCCGGCAAACCATTCTTAAAAAAAATCATAGCATTTTCGGCTGTATTTATTCCATAAACCTGCCGGGCAATTTGCATTGTTAGATGTTCGTTTGCCGGTACTTGGTCAACTTTTTTTAAGTCTCGTGGTATTGGTTTTAGAATATATGTTCCAAGTTCCCCTTCTTTGGTAAGCCGCAATTGATTTTTTTCAAGTATAAAACTTAATTTTTCCTGAACTCCTGATATGGAAATACGTTTGCGGTTTTCGATAAATTGTTCTGCGACATCTTCGCTTTGTTGAGGTGGCTCATAGGGCAATAGATGGTTTACCTTTTTGCCTTTAAACAAATTCCGTAAACAACTCGGACTATAAGTGGTAAACCCTTCAGCCAATGTTCCGGGACAAACTTCAGTGGCCACCGGAAAATTAACAATAGTTGCATCTGACTGTGTGTGTTTTTCCTTTTTCATTCTTCACTAATCACTTTTATTGGTATTACAGTTACCGCACCAATGGTATCGAATTGCGCTGTTGCCATCAATAAACCAAAATTGTCTTCCTCATCAATTCGCAATTGTTTGCTTTGCAATTTTTTGTTAACACCTTCGCTAAGCATGTTAAAAAAACACGGGAATAAAAATTCACTAGAGTATTCCTTTTGGGTTTTCGGAAGTGTTAAACTGATGGCAGGTTTACCTGCATCATTAAAATAATTATCATCATACTTAAACACAAAATGCTTGTGGTTGAGTTCGGTCAAAACTCCGGTAAAACTCCCGTCTCTATATATTTCTGCAGCCCTCATTTGAAAATTATTTTAAATCTATTTTTAGTTAGTGGCATTTTCTAATCTTCGATTTGATAATTAATTTAGATCAATTTTTATTTAAAGGTTCTTTTTAACTTCAAGTTTCAGTTCCATGCCCAACACCTCCGCCAATTTATTAAGAACCTCTAAAGTGGGATTGCCTTGTCCCCGTTCAAGTTTGTAGAGAGTGTTTGTACTTACTTTTGCCAGTTCGGCTAAGTGGGGTTGGGTTATTCCCAGTCCTTTTCTGCGATTTCTTACAGATTCTCCAATTGAATTAAATAACATTTTAGTGTGATTTTGCTGTAAAAATAGCGCTTATTTTAATATTACACAATTAAAATCACATCATAGTGCGATTTAAGCTGTAAAAATGAAATTATAACAATGGAAAAAGGTCAATTTCCTATTAAAATGTGATTTATGGATTTTATTTTGCGTTAATATTCATTAAAATTAATGATTGTTAATGAATATTAACTGATAAAAATCGAGGTTAAATTATTTTTTCTCAAAACAAACTTCCGGCAAAATTATTTTGACCTCCTTATAGGTTTCTTCATTTTTCCAATATAAAATAAAGTTAACCTTTGCTTCTTTGAGTATATAACCTTTTCCTTCTTGTAAGATAATTTCTTCAGTAAATTTCTTAGAAAACTTCAATACCAATTCTCCCTTTGTATTAGCATATCCTTCCCCTGATTTGGTTAGCAAATCACCGCTGACCATTCCGCTTAGTCGGCGTTGAACAAATTCAAAGTAACCAAGTTTTACATCATTATGCGACATGTGCATTACAAGTTGATTGGGTTCTGTGTAGGATTCGGCGTCTACTATTACTTCTAAATTTCCGGCTGTTAAATCATCCAAATATTTTCCATTTGTATGAATAGTTAAATTGGTTTTGGCCCTCGTCATAGCCACATAAAGCAGCCGTTTTTTTTCATCCGTGCTGCCGTTAAAGTCTTCAAGCATAATGAAAACATTATCAAACTCTTTACCCTTGGCTTTATGAATAGTGGATACGTATATGATATCACCTTTTTCATTGTAAAAATCTTCAATCTTAGATTCTCGTATAAAAACTTCCAAGTCCGTTTTGTATTTGGCTTTTGGATTTATGGCTTCGAAATCATTCAAAAGATTTAAACAAATTTCCAATTTTGCACTCTGCTGAAAGTGGTCTTTTAATTCATTTTTTGCGCGATTCCAATTTTCATCATCAATAATAATTTCATCATTTTCAAAATGAATGCGTTGCAAAAAATACCGTACCTCTAATAAGTTGTATAAACTGAAACCATCGTTCGTTTGAATCAATTTAGCATGCATTCCGCTTTTCAAAAGTAGTCCGGTAATTTGTAGCGCTTGATCATTTCTCTGAGTTAGCACACATATTGTTCCTGCTAGTCTTGATGATAATACATCATTAACAACCGGGGTGATGAGGTTCCCCTTTTGATGATGCACTAATTTAATGGTTCCGTTATCCGGTTGAATGGCATGAATTGGTATTTGCTTTAGTCTATGGTTAATTTTTTTTACATACCCATTGGTGAATTCTACTAGATTTTGCTTGCTTCGGTAATTTTCGATTAACTCATGTTTAGTCGCATTTTTTTGTACAATAAACTCTTCCAAGTATTTTGAACTAGCCCCTCTAAATTCAAAAATATTTTGGTCATCATCACCAACGGCAATAACCCGCATATCATCATTTAAATCTATCAAAGCATTAATTAAGGCAAATTCATTGGCATCCATATCTTGAGCCTCGTCTATTACCAAAACTGTTTTCGTAATTCGATTGGCTTCAACCTCCCCATTTTTTATTTTTTCAATGGTGTTTCTTATTATCACTTCCGATTTTTCTAAACTTCCTACCTTTCCTAATAGGTCAAAACAATAGGAATGAAACGTCTTAATTTCAATATAGGCTGCTGCATTTCCAATGAGTGTAAATAATCTCTTTTTAAATTCGGTGGCGGCAGCTCTTGAAAATGTTACCATTAAAAGTTGCTCATGTTTAACATCCTCCATCAATAAAAGTGAGGCAAGTTTATGAACGAGAACCCTTGTTTTACCGCTTCCGGGACCGGCGGCTACAACAATATATTTAGTTTGGTTATCTTTAATTATTTCTAATTGGGTTGCAGATAAGGTTCCGAATAATTGACGGAATTTAGCTGGTGTAATATTTCGTTTTATTTCATTTTGCCGGCTACCCGGAAAGTATAAGTTGAGAAACGAGGTATAATTTAAATGAAAATAGTCTTCAACAAATTGCAATGCACCTTTATAATCACCAATCATTTTTTTAGCGTATTCGCCAACGATATGAATTTGCTGTACTCTGTTTTCGTAAAATTGATTGAGCTTTTGATAATCTTCCTTTTTGAATTTCGGTTTTTCCTTTTCTATACTTTCAATGGTAAGTTTGTTATAAACAACCAAAAATCCACCCTCAATTTTTAGTGCGTCAATTCTTGAAAGGAAGAAGAGTGTATCTTCAATATCGTCTAATGTAATATCCAACCGAAAGAGTTGAGCTCTTTTTTCAAATTCATCTTTTAATTCAAGTACTGAAAACTCAACCAAAACTTCATCTTTTTCGCTTTCAGATTCTGATTTAATTAGCTGGCTTTTATCATGAAGAAATTCAATGATAAATTTTGACAAGACATGCCTTTTTTCAAGTTTTTGCTTTAATAAATCTTTCGGTTGAATTAATAAAACATTTATATGATTCTTTGAATTTTCATCAATATGCCGCTTTAACCAATTTTTTATCGCCCAAAAATTAATAATGGTTTTTAACTTGTTAGGTGTTACATCTATGTAACCTTGGCTTTCAGCCAATTCATTTAGCTCTTTAATATGAAAAGTTCTTTCGTGTTCTTCAAATTCCGGCAGTAGAAAATTTTCAATCTGGCCAAAGGTTTCCAAAATTTTCAATGATCCTTTACTGCCACCGGTTCTTTTTATATATGCTGTTAAATCTTTTGCATCAGCGAGTATATTTTCTTCCCTTAATAAATTAACAATATTTATAACCTCTTCCTTTACAATACCCAAATGATCGGAGATATAATCAATTCTTGATTCCGCCGCTTCATCATTAGCCTGAACCCTACTTTTGCTTGAAAAAAGCTTTTTAATAATCCGAATGCCACTAACTTTTTGTCGATCATTGAACCTTTCGGAGTTATTTATTTTATTTATGGCTTCATTGGCAGTTTTTGATAATATACTATTGGCGAAAATTTTGGGCATATTTTGCCCTCGTTTTAAATACCCGGCCTCCTCTAATGCTGAGATGGCAGTGGTAACCCGTGTTTCAATTTCCTTAACACTATCATCCCAACCGGCTTTCCTGGCTATTTCCAAAGCTGAATTTGAAACATTATTACGGAACGCCGTAATTTCTTTGATGGCCTTCCAAATCTGTTGAATCTCCTTTATCGAAATTTTGGTTTGATTAAGGAGTATAAAATGCTTTGCTAAATCTTCTTCATTAAAAAGCACAAAACAATCGGCATGCATACTTTCGTCCCGTCCGGCCCTGCCAGCCTCTTGTATATAATTCTCTAATGAATCTGATATTTCATAATGGATAACCATTCCAACGTCCTTTTTGTCAACCCCCATTCCAAAAGCAGAAGTGGCAACCATAATTTGTACTTCACCTGAGATAAAAGCATTCTGATTCTCAGACTTTTCCTTAGATTCCATTTTGCCGTGGTAGGGTTTTGCATTGAAACCATCCTTAGTCAAATTTTCGGCCAACGAAAATGCCTTTTTGGTTCTAGAAACGTAAATAATTGTTGGACATTTCTTTTCATCTAAGAGGTCTCTAACGGCGCTATACTTTGCTACCTCATCTTCCTTTTCATATACTTTGTATTCAAGGTTTGTACGTGATGCACCTGAACTGAAAATTTCTAAATCAATAGATAGTTTATCTTTAAAATAATCCCGAATATCTTCAATAACTTTAAGTTTTGCAGTAGCAGTGAAACAGGATACCGGGATTTTTTCTGTAAGATTTTTCTTAGCTTGAAGCGACTTTATAAATTCAGCAATATATAAATAATCAACTCTGAAATCCTGCCCCCATGAGGAAAAGCAATGCGCTTCATCAATAACAAACCGAACTATATTTCGGCCGAGGAGCAAATGCTCAATCGTTTTTGAGCGCAATGATTCCGGTGAAATATATAAAATAGAAGCAGAACCATCATTAACCCTTTCGAATGATTTAGCTCTCTCAATTGGGTCAAGAAGACCATTAATTGTTACAGCATCCGTAATATTTACTTTTTCAAGATTATCAACCTGGTCCTTCATTAACGATTGAAGAGGCGAAATAATAACTGTCAAACCTTTGCTTGCCTCACCACTCATTAAAGCCGGAACCTGAAAGGTTATTGACTTTCCTCCACCGGTAGGAAATACCGCCAAAATAGATTTGTTATCAACGGCGGCTTTAACCGCTTGTTCCTGTAAAGGTTTCTCTTCGTAGGTTCTGTAAGAATCAAAGCCAAAATATTTTTTAAGCCCCTTTTTAACATCCAATGCATTAGTACAATATTGACAACCGTATAAACAGGGTTTACTTCTTAAAGCAAACATTATTTTCTCGACATCAGGGAAGTTTTTAAGAACCCATCGGGGTGTGATGGAATAACGGTCGCTAGAATTTATTAATGCTAAGCAATAGGATAATTCAATGGGATTCTCAGCTATTATTTTATTAAGATTTGCATTTTCGCAAATTTGTGATTGGAAACTCTCTGAAATAATTGATTCAATATTCGGGTAATCCGGCTTATAGGATAAAAAATTAAAGAAAGCCTTAAATTCCTTGGTTTCATTCAATAAAGCATAAAATATTAGCTTTAATGACTCTTCTGTTTGATTGAATTTTGATACTTCATCATAGAATAAGTCTCTAGCCTTAATAGAGTCATTTAAAGGATTATTTAAATCATCAGATTGCAGTTTGTCATCTTTTAATAAGGCATGATAAGGTTTAGCCGGATACAATAAAGGAGAGAGAAATAAGGTATCAATAATGTTCTCAGGATTAATACCAGAATTAGTTATAGCATTTTGTATATACTTATAATCGTGTCGAATAATATTGTGTCCACAAATAAATTGGGACCCTTTAAGAAATGAAATAAAATCAACAACTGAACCAGAATGAAATTCATTGCCGTTGACTTTAATGCCCCCCAGGTCATTTATCTTATTACTGCTTGGATCAATCTCCGTATCAATAAAAACGATTGGGTTCATTTCGAAATTTGCGAAATTTACTCAATTATGTTTTCACATGAATAGTAGGCCTTCCATTTAGATTGTTAATATCTTGGAAAAGAAGATTCGAATTAGATTATTTAAGCGTTAATATTCATTAACCTTCATGGTTGTTAATGAATATTAACGGATATCGCTTTTTACGGCAAATTCAATTTTACCATTATCTCCTTAAAGCTACTTCTCAAATTCTCCTTGGGTGGTCAATTCGGAGGAGCCGATAACTAATTTTTTTTAAACCTATTAA
Source organism: Bacteroidota bacterium (assembly GCA_947468275.1). GTDB lineage: Bacteria > Bacteroidota > Bacteroidia > NS11-12g > UBA9320 > JABWCE01. The sequence goes on along the minus strand of CANIKO010000007.1, from coordinate 19,584 downwards.
TTCAATCATTTATAAAAAGGTTTTATTGATTTTACATTTTATTCATCAAAATCCCGATTCACCGTTAATGTGGAGGTAACTATATATTCCGGTTTCGGTTTAATCTGAGATTTAAATTTTCTATATAAAGCGTCATTTTTACCTCTTACCTGACCCACAAAGTTGATATAACCTTCGAGCCGGTTCATAAACCGGGTTAGATATTCAATTCTAAATCCTTCTTTTAATTTAAAGTGCTTTTTTGTTGCATGATGAAGGCCGTTGGTGATAAAATCATGAAGCATGGCCCTTATTTTTTTTAACAGCTTACGGTCAACATTTACTTTTTCATTTACTGTTAGACCGGTAACTATTTGCCTGCGGCCTGAAGTTTTCAGGCGTAGTTTTTTCTCATTAATTTGAAAATCGTTTTTATTAATAAGGTTTATGATATCTAGAATGGTATCGGTGGTTATTTCTAAATCCGATGAAAACGTTAAATCATCGGCATAGCGTGTATAGGCCAGATTATCAGTGACACAAAATTCCTTTAAATCCTTATCAAGCTGATGGCAAATAAAATTTGAAATAACAGGAGATGTAGGTGCCCCAATAGGGAGCTTTCCCTGTAACGTGGTTAGCAGTGTTAAGGCTGTGGCTAACGGTTCATTAAATTTAAATAATGGCGAGGTAAAAAGTTCCTTTACCCGATAAGCCTTAATATTAGGAAAAAAATCTTTAAGGTCGATATTCAAAACATACTTCTTATTGATATGTACTTTGGCATTTTCTACAATATTGCATTGAGTTCCTAAATAGTTGGGATTAATCACAAAGCCATGAACTTCTTCCGGTTTAATCCATAAATAGTATGCTTGTAAATAAAAGTTTAGCGTTTTCTGGTAAAGTTTTAATCGGTTACCTGGGGCAAATATTTCCCGGGTGCCTCCTTTTTTCTTTTCTATGGTATAAAGTTTATAGATAGGATAATTAATCGTTTCTTCTAAAACAATAAAATTCGTTCGCAATAGCTTACAGAGTTCAGATGGCTTTTCGAGAGTAAGAAGTAATAGCGCATTAAATTCATGTTTTTTGAAGTTTTGAAATGAGGCTCCAATCAAATGCGACATCCCATGTTGGAATTTCCAAATGTTGCTTTTTTCACTTCTTGCAAATGCTGCTATGTCTTCCATTGTTTCGTTTTTTAAAAAGAGCCGCTGCCAATTATCTTTGATAAAATCGATCTTAATGCGAGGCGGAACGCAGTGAGCATCGGATTGAGATCGCTACTCTAATGCTTCCACTTCGGCATGGGTTGCAGGAACACAACCCCAAGTCATTAATTGTTTGACTCATAATTTTAAGGCAACGGCTCACTATCTTTAACTAAAAGGGTGGTCTATCCAACTCATCCAAACGGTTTTGTGAGAAGGAAAAACCTGTTGTATACTCATCAAAATCAGTAATTGTTGTAAATTCAGAATCCCTTTTAAGCTTTATATCATTTACCGGTCCGTTTCTGTTTTTTCTGATAAGCAATTCCATAACATTTTTTGTGCTGTTTCCTTGCTCATCTTCTTCCAGTCCATAATATTCAGGGCGGTAAATCATCATAACCTTGTCGGCGTTTTGTTCAATAGCGGCACTATCGCTTAGGTCGGCCAACTGTGGTCTATTTCCTTCCCTTCGCTCAGAATTACGGCTTAACTGGCTTGCAGCAATGATACAAACGTTGTTGTTTTTGGCAATATTTTTTAATTCCCGGCTGATGTAGCTTATTTCTAATTCCCGACTGTTTCGGTTTCTGCTCGAACCCATCAATTGTATGTAATCTACAATGATAACTTTTACCCCGTTTTCTTCTATTTGCTTCTGGCAATTTTCTTTGAAGGCAGTAAAAGAATTGCTGCAACTATCGTTTATAAAAATTTGGTGGTTTGCTATCGTTTCTTCAAGAGAAAATAAAAACTCCATTTCATCCATGGTAAGGTTTTGCTGTGCAATTTTATTCGCCGGGATTTTTGACAGGGTTGATATGAAACGGCTTGATAATTGAGATTCAGATAATTCAAATGAAAAATAAAGGACTGGAACAGTTTCCGACATTTTAAGAACCAAATTGACTAAAAGCACTGTTTTACCCATTCCTGGTCTGCCCGCTATTACATTCAATTCACCAAAAGAAAAACCGCCTATAATGTTATCCAAATCCTTAAATCCGGTTCTTAAAACCTTATCATCGGTCATCCCATTTTTAATCAGATCCAGATTTTCGCCAATGAGCTCTGAAATAGATCTCGATTCGTGTGGCTTCACATGATGTATTTCCGATTCATAAATCAGATTTTTTATCTGAAACACCATCTCCCCCTCATCCATATTGGGATGGGATATGATGTTTTCAATGCCTTTGATTACTCCACCTTTCATGGAGTAAAATTATAAGGAATGATTTGTTTGATTCTGAATGTTGAAAAATAAAGTTAGTAACAAGAGTTAATCTCTGATTGATTACCAATTGTAATAGTTTTGATTTAATTCGCCAATTGGTCTGAAAAGTACAAAATACAAATAGTTAATAATTCTGCTGTGCGGGGATAACCCCCCTTACTCCCCCTCTCGGTTCTTTAACATCACCTTTGTATCGAGGTATAACATGAATATGAACATGCGGAACTGTCTGACCGGCAGATTCCATAATATTGATACCAATATTGTAACCATCTGGATTAAATTTATTATCCAATATTTGTTTAATGTTGTTGACCATTAGCCAGCATTCGGATTGTTCCGAACGGTTGAGTTGAAAATAATCTGAAACATGTTTTTTAGGAATAATTAAGGAGTGGCCCTTGCTTACCGGAAATTTATCAAAGATTGCATGAACATTTTCAGATTCCAGAACTATTTCGCGTTCGGAATCAAGTTTACAGAAAGGACATTGGGATTTTATTTCCATTCTTATTACTTATCTTAAAAACTCAAATCCATTATTGGAGGCAATTGTGATTAATGGCTGAATCCTTTCTTTAAATTTTTCCCGGGTAAAATTTATTGACAAAGTATTTAATTCATCCAGGTCAGAAAAAATTGTAAGGTAATCTTCTAGGAAGACATTCTTTGGTGTTTTTTGCCTTACAATTTCAATGGCAGTTTTCTGCATTGTAAAAAACGGATTATAATATTTATCAAGTGGGGGAAGTTTATCACTTTTAGAGCTATTGAAGGATTTATCTGCCGGAATCAAATTCCAGATCAAATCATGGGACACAAAATTATATGGGATAAAATGTTCAACCGCATAATTTCCTATGGTAAGTTTCTTTCCTGTATAAATACATTCTACCGATCCTAGTTCGTTTACAACTATATCCCAAAATAAGGTACGTTGTTTTGTTAAACTGCTTCTTGTGGCAGGTTTTACAATCTTATTCGGGATGTCGGGAACATTGGGATTTTTAGCCTGAAGGTAAATTTCGAGGTTCCAATGGCAATAATCTTTGAGCATTTTAGTATTATTCTCCAGATATTCTATCCATTTGGGATTTATCTCAATATGGTTATCATACAAGGCATATAAACTCATATTGGTGAATTTTTGCGACTTCGTATAAATCTCATTTTTGCCATTACCTGGGAACCACGGGCTTAAAAACCAATGGGGAACCTGGTTATTAAAATAATTAAGTTGGCTGAGTGAGTTTTGGTTTTCTGTTTCGGTTAAAGTTTGAAATACTTTTTCTGGTTATCATCTATTCCTAAGGTTTCAAAAACTTTAACCAATTCTATGGCTCTTTGTAATTTATCTTGCTTTCCAAAGGAAACATGAAAATAATTTACAGTATACCAAGCATTTGAAATCATCCGGGAAAACAAGTCTCTTTTCAAAATTTTTGTTTTTCCTGATTCTACAGATTGTAAAATTGCCAGCAACCAATAAAACTTATAAGTTGCAGATGTATTATTAAAGCATGCTGCAAGTTTATTTACCGGTAAACCATTTATTTTTGGTAATTCCATTTTCGTTGCATCAGTATAATTTGGAATGATTTAATTAGGAATACAATTTTATAAAAGCGTTTGAATAAGAAAAGACCAAAAATAATACTTAAATTAATTATTAAGTACAAAATTTAATCGTTAATATTCATTAACAACCATGCATGTTAATGAATATTAATGGGTAACTGGTCTTTAACGTTACTATTAAATTGTTTAATCAATTTTCTTTCGATTTCGGGACATAATCCCGGTGCCAAAACTTTAAAAGATATAATTGCTTTTATCAATAGGGTTGCTATATTTTAAAATAATTCGTTTTGCGTCATTAGCGATAATGTCTCTTTAATACTTCATCTATTTCCCTTTTAGTTTGACCATACATAGTTAATATATTAAGGACGTTTTCGAATAGTGCTTTATCAACCAGATGTTCTCTATATTTATTTAGATTATCACCGATTAGTTCAAGATGGACACTATATTCACCATTTTCCATATAATGAGTGATATTCTTCACCCAAAATCTATGTGTTCCAACTTTAGCACTAACAAAATGGAAATCAAACTCTTCAAACTCTTTTGGGCTTTGTGGCAGCCATACGGTAAAATATGCGTGATTATCAATATATCTAAAATAACATTTATGCTTTATCCCGGCAGATTTAAACAAATGGAATTCTTCACTATTTAGCTCATAAATATCATTATAAATTTGGGCAATCCATTTGATTACATGCTCATAGTTAAAACCCGAATCTGTGGAAATTTTCTTAATGCTAACCCTTTCTTCATTTTTAAAGAAGTCATTCTGACACATTTTTTCTAAAAATTCATCATATTTTTTGTCTTTACCCAGCAGTAATTTTACCCATACCTGGTTATTGTAAAGACAATTTAGTTTTCCAAGGGTGGTTTCATTATGGGGAATTCGTTTTCTTTGTTGGCGTCTCATAAATCTTTAAGAAGTTTAAAATCTCAAAAATAAAAAATCAAATTCTGTGTTGAAGTTTTTTGCGGTAACTTCTTTGGTTACAAAATCATTTACACCGTCATTTACACCGTCATTTACACCGTCAATAAAATTAGCATCAAGCGGTATTATAGTCTTAAAAGTCGCACCTTCAATAAATTCAACTTTTCCTGCTTTTGAATATTCCTGTATAAGTCTGTTTACATTTATTCGGGCAAGGCTTCTTTATAAATTGAAGACTTTCAATCTGCTTTATTATAAATGATAACCTTGAAAATCATTTTTAAGTGGTAAACATTCCGCCGGAATGACAGCGAAAAAACCGGGAAAAGTTTACAGAGTATTAATTCTGGTCTTTAGTTCTTTAAGCCTTTCTATAAGTTTATCAAAAGGTAGCGATGGATTGTACAACATACTTTGTTGCATAGCTAAGTAATCCTTTTCCCATTCTCCGATAATTTCATCAGGTGGTATGGGGTTTATTTTTGCCGGTATGTGATTATCATAATTCACTTCTCTAATGGCATTAAGCTTTCTTCGGTGTTCAACGATAGTTTGATAAAGTACCCTGTCATTTAATGCTGATTTTGCAAAATCAGTATCCATCAACTTTTCCAAATCGTACAGGTGCCGACTTTTGCGTTCAATTTTCGTTTTCTCCAACGATCCCTGAAATGCTTCGTGCAACAGAAATATTTTTTCTAAAAATGTTCTCTCAGGATTTACGGTTGGTATGGTAATATTTGTATCGGCAAATGGCCGGCCTTTGAAATGCTCACCCACCATAGAGGAAAAACTTTTTGGAGAATGTGGTTCCAATAAAGAACGGCTGCTTACTTCAATCAATATTGTTGGTTGCACATAAGCTACATACTCTGTTACAGATGGGTAATGGATTTCAATAACCAGCGGGTCCTGGTCATCCGTTTTAATTTCTCGGAGTTGAATTTTTACATCCAAACCTACTTCAATAAATTTATCAGTTAGTTCCGGAAAATATTTTTCAGAAATAAATTTAACAGAATGCCTTCGCAATTTGGATACTTGCGAACTATTCATCTCCGTATCTTCTTTTTCAAAACCCAAAAATTTTCTGTCCAATGCCAAATCAATGTCTTCCGAAAAGCGGTCAATCACATTCCATGCTTTACTTAATGATGTGCCGCCTTTGAAAACAGTATGTGGTGCAATGGATGTTTCAAAAACCAATTCGAGTGTACGCACTACCCACCAATCTTTTTCAACGGCTGCATCTGGCAGTCCTATTTGCTTACCTGTTTCATTAAAAATATTTTGTCTTGTACGGGCGGCAAGTTTCAGCCATTCCATTATTGTTGTTGGGTTCATTTCATTACGGCTTTAAAACAGGTTGCATAATTTTTCTAACCCACACAGGAGCCAAACGAATATCGTGTTGGAGGTGTGTGCTTTTTTCTTTCTTCAACACTTGCTGTATTTTTTTAATTTCATCAGGTGTTGCTTTGTCTTTTCCAATAGTGCGAAGTGCTTGTATTACTAACCGACTTATCTCACCAATAGCAGCAACATTTTTTGGTGTTGTATTTTTAAACGTGATTATCCTTTTGCCAATTTTTATTTTTCGTTTCGCTCCATCAGTAAGGTAAACCACATTCAGCGGTACTTGTGTTGAAAGCCCTAACCTGTTGAGCGCATAAACACCTGTGGGTACTATTCGTGCCTTATCCCTTTTGGCTATGGCTTTGGCAATTGCGTCAATACCGGGAGTTACAAAACCGATTACAGGGTCGTTCTCAGGGCGCACATATATGCCTGTGGCAACCCTTACTAATTCACCGGCTTTCACTAATCTTTCCAATGCTTTGCGCTCAGCATCGGTATTGCCTTTAGCAGTAAAACTATCTGTAAAAAATAGCGTACCCCTCCTCGCTTTTTTAATTTTATCAAGTATTTGTATTTCAGTGCTATAAGTCATTTTATAAGCCAATTCTTGTCACAAATATACCGTAAATATGTGACGAAAAACAATAATTTATAACTCATACCAGGTATCATATTCATTTTGTTGTTTGAAACTTTAGGAGAAGACATTGGGACCAAGTTGGCACTACATACTACCACACAGAATCACCGGTATCTTTTGTTTTTTTATTCCTTGATCTTTTTCGTTGGTTTCTTTCTAATTTGGCCATAGCAATCGGGCTGATACTTTTTTGTACAACAAAAGCGTCCATTACTTGTAATTGATCTAATATCCTAAGCACTTGTATTAAGGTAGCCATAGTTACTGTTTCTCCCTTTTCGAGTAAACTTAAGGTTGAACGACTGATGCCAGCATCATGAGCTAATATGTCCTGCGTTTTATTTTGCTCAAGCCGCTGATGTTTCACAAAAGCTCCGATTTGTTCTGCCAGGACTCTATCAGTCATAGATGCCCAATTTTGGTATGATAATTCAGTCATAATATGCTATTTTCAATATTAACGAATTATATCTCATACAAACATTAGGTATTTTGTGACTAAAATGTCAATTTGAATTAGCGGTAATGTCTCTTCAATATTTCATCTATTTCCCATTCCGTTTGATCATACATGGTGAATATATTAAGGACGTTTTCGAATAGCGCCTTATCAAGCAGGTGTTCTCTATACTTATTTAGATTACCACCGATTAGTTCAAGATCGACGCTATACTCTCCATTTACCACATAATGAGTTACATTCTTCACCCAAAATCTATTTATTCCAACTTTGGCCTTAACAAAATGGAAATCAAATTCTTCAAACTCTTTTGGGATTTGCGGTAGCCATAAGGTAAAATACGCATAGCTATCATAATACTTAAAATAACAATCGTGTTTTATCCCAGGAGTCTGAAATAATTCGGGTTCCTCTGAATTTAACTCAAAGATGTCTTCGTAAATCTGGGCAATCCACTTTGTAATATGTGCATAGTTAAAACCTAAATCAGTGGCAATTTTTTTAACGCTAACCTTTTCCTCATTTTTAAAGAACTCATTCCTGCACATATCTTCTAAAAATTGATTATATTTCTTGTCTTTTCCCAGCAGTAATTTTGCCCATACCTGGCTATTGGAAAGACAATATAGTTTTTCAAGTGTCGTTGCATAATGCAGAATTAGTTTTCTTTGTTGGCGTCTCATAAATCTTTAAGAAGTTTTAAATCTCAAAAATAAAAAATCAAATTATGTTATAGGAAGACTTTCAATCTTTGGCTTTAATAGTTTTAGCAGCTATATCTCCAGCTATATCTCCAACCACATCTCTTACTTTAATTTCTAAGCCTGTAGCAAGCTTTGGCTGATTATAGGACGATTATTCAATAAAACTGAAATGGTTTTTGCTATTATTCCGGGACTATTATGAATTATGAGCCAGGAAAGTAAATCAAAATTTTTTAGAGGGTCGAAACCGCCCTTATTAGTCGGCAAAAAGTCGGCAAATAAAAAAGGGTTGCAGTTTTAAAACTCTGCAACCCTTGCTATAATTGGTCGGGGTGACAAGATTCGAACTTGCGACCACACGCCCCCCAGACGTGTACTCTACCGGGCTGAGCTACACCCCGATTTTAAAATCGGAGTGCAAAAGTACATTGCCTTTTGAAAAATTCAATCGAATATTTTTAGATTTTGCACTCTTTACTACTTTGCTTTAATTGTATCCATGTATTTTTGCTAACTAAAATTTAAATTATTTGAATCTGCCTTCCAAAATATTAGAACACGCTGTAAACGAGCTTTCCCAATTTCCGGGTATTGGAAAAAAAACAGCTTTAAGGATGGTTATTCATTTAATGAAACAGCCAGAAGAGTCGGTAGGTTCATTAGCTAAAGCCATAATTAATTTGAAGACGAATCTTCAATTTTGTTCTATTTGTCACAACGTAGCTGAATCGGATACATGTGATATTTGTAAAAGCATTAATCGCAATAAACGGGTTATTTGCGTTGTAAAAGATTTTCAGGATTGTATTTCAGTAGAAAGTACCGGGCAATATAACGGAACATATCATGTGCTCAATGGTTTAATTTCTCCATTAGATGGAATTGGCCCCGAGGAAATCAATATTTCTACTTTATTAATGAGGGTAAATGAAAATGAAACTGATGAAGTTATATTAGCTCTTAGTGCTACTATGGAAGGCGATACTACCTCCTTTTATATTTCTAAAAAACTAAAAGAGAAATCGATTAAAATTACACAAATTTCAAGAGGTATTTCTATTGGTGGTGAGTTGGAATTTGCCGACGAAATAACCTTGGGAAGGTCATTATTGAGCAGGATACAAGTAAGCTAAAGTTTCGCTGGTAAGGTATAAATTCTTCCTGTATTCAGTTTTTTTAGGTACACCAATAAAGGTTCAAAATATTCCAACATTGGTTTTGCACTCATGTCACTTCCTAGGTTTTTCTTAAGATGCTCACGCCAATCAACACTCGCGCCGGGATACATTAATTCTTTTAAAAACTGACCTGTGGCAGTGCTCCCCCAATAGTTGGTATTGTGTGGGTCTTGCTTAAGTATTTTTTTTGCTATATGGTCGTGAAATTGGAATAATAAGACATTGCTCATCGAATAATCATAATATTGGGCAGCGTCATCATTAATATGAGTTTTGGTAGCCGCATCACAATAAATTTCACCTCGGTCGATCGGTGGCACTATTCCTTGGTATTTTTTTACTAACTCCCACCATGCTTTATTGAATTCGTCTTTCGTTAAATTTTTAGTGTAAAGTTCATTTTCAAAACCAGTCATAACTCCTGCCCCCCAAGGAATATGTACCACATAATCCAAAGCCTCTTTAAGCATATTTATTGTGTCATTCGTTTTTACATTTTTCCCTACTAATCCGAAATTTTGAAGAAATGGTTTTTGCATGGCTGCCAAACCTATTAAACTTCCCATGGCTTCATGATATGCGCGGTTAGCTCCCCCTCTTAATATTATTGGCACATCAGGATTTGAGTATGTTTGATAATAATAAATGTGTCCTAATTCATGCAATGCAGTTCCCCACCATTCGGTGTTTGGTTCCACGCTCATAAGACTTCTCACATCCTTGTCGTTATCAATATGCCAAGCACTTGCATGGTTATTCTTTTTGTATTTTGCTTCAGCAGGCAGAGGGTAAAGACTTGACTTTTCATAAAAAGATTTTGGCAATGCATTAAATCCAAGACTTTTATAAAAAGCTTCCCCTTGCTGGACAATCCATTCTGGAGATTTGGTTTTTAATGCTTCATCTAAGTTTATTCCTTCAGCGTTTACCATTGCGGTCCAGTCTTGGCCCCAGCGGTTGGGTAACCAATGTGCAGGTAAATATTCAGGCACCGGCTGTTTGTATTTTGCTGCCAATTCATACCGTGCCCAAGTGTGCAATTCTCTATAAAGTGGCCAAACATCATTGATCATTAGATTGCACGATTGCATAACTTCATCGCTACTCATACCATATTCCGCAGCTTGATAAGCGAAAAAATCTTTGTATTCCAAGGCCTGAACGGATTTGTTGCGCAAATTTCGAAGATTTTCTAATCCTGTTTTTAAGGTTTTACCAACTTCTTTACTTGTATTCCAGGCAGCCAATCGATCATCCAAAACATTTGAATTTCTTAATATTTCGTCAATATTATTGGTGGTTACCTCTTTGCCTTTTAGCAAATATTTAAACCCATATAACAATCCGGTTTGGTCAGTTTCAGCTTTTATTCTTTGTTTTACTACATCTCCAGCTACTTCGGGATTTCCTCCAGCCATGAAAAGTATTGTTTCCAATTGTTTAATCTGCAAAGGAGTGAGTTGATCTTTAGATTTTAAATACGTTTTTGCTTTTTCAATATTTTCCTTGCTTCCTGTAAATTGTGCAAAGGCTTCTCCAGTTTTAGTTGCAATTTGTGCAGTTATTGTATCTCCATCTATAATCATGGTATTAAGTTTCCATTGGGCCTCGTTATTGGCAATAAGTAATTTTTGGAACGCCACGTTATAAGCATCCAAATAAGTTTGAACATCTTTTTGAATAGCTTTTTCGTTTTTAGTATTCGAGCAACTGTTTATAATGGTCAAACAAATTAAGGCAATAATTATTTTTTTCATATCTGAAAATGTAAGGAGCTAAATTATGTTTTTATTGTGTAATAGTAAAACGGAAATATTTTTTGTCACACTGTTATTTAATAGGAAAGCCGCAAATTAATAAACAACTTTCTTGTCTACTTTTAACGGTGAAGCTATGCCCACCTAAATTAAACAAAAAACAATAACTAAAAATATAATGGAATAAAAACTTGAATTTTAACTTCATGAAGCAAATCAGTTCATCAATTATTTATAAACTCATTCTACAACAAAAACTACAAAAGCTTTTGTGCAAGCTTGGCAAAATTGTATGACCTGCTGACGTATCGAGGCCCTAGCATATAACAATAGTTTATCTCCTGTAATTATTTGCAGCAGCACTTGTAGCAAATTCGGTGGCAACTGTTTGTCCTATGGCAATAAGCATTTTAGCATCATTAGCATATAAAGGACGCAGCTTCTCTCTTGCTTCCGCACCTGGTTGCGTTACTTTAATAATTAGTCTTGCCATTTTTACAGCCAATTGTCTTCCTTCTTCTGGCGAATTTGTTATTAAGGAATTATTCGGAATTAATTGTATTTGTTCGCTCATTTATTTTTTATATGATTTGAAAATTAAAATTATTTAGCATCAGCCTTAAATTGGCAATAGATGTGTTCTTAGTATAGTTTCAAAAATGAGAAAAACATTGAATAGGTTGATATTCTTTTTTATTTATAAGTGTTAATTAGTTACCCAAAGTAATAATAAATCCATAGGATGAAAATAAAATGAATCCATATTTTGGGTTATGATATAATTGGTTGAATTTCAAGGCAATTATTTTTCAAAGGAATAGAAAACAATTTTTTGTTACCTTTGAACCGTGCAAAACCAAATGGAATACAATACCCAACGACCCGATTTGCTATTAAGTGAGTATGGGCGTGGTATGCAAAAAATGGTAGATAAGGTTGTGGATGTTCCCGACCGTGAATTACGTTCAAAACTATCTGTAAGTCTAATGAATGTGATGATAAATCTTAATCCTTCTATAAAAGACTTAGATAATTATCAGCAAAAGCTTTGGGACCACTTGCATATAATGTCTGGTTTTAGGTTAGATATTGATGGGCCATATCCTAAGCCAGTTCCCGAATTGATACATCAAAAACCGGAACAAGTACCTTATAATAATGTTAGAATAAAATTTAGATTTTATGGTCGCAATTTACAATACATGGTAGATAGGGCGACTCGTGTAGACAATCAAGAAATAAAACAAAGTTTCATTAATATGATTGCCTCGTTTATGACCAATTCATCGCGCAACTGGAATAATGAAAACCTAACACCGGATGTAATTACTGAGCATTTAAAAATATTGTCCAAGGATAAACTTCATCTTAATTCAGAAGATTTAAATATTCATGTTGAAAAAGATATTAAGCGGCATCCTGGGCATTTTAAAAGCAATACAAATAACAGAAATAATAAATTTAGAAATAATAACAATAATAAGAATCGTAATAGGGGTAAAGACACTAGATTTTAAAGCCTTTACCCCCCAAGGGGGAATTGTACGGCATAAAATATAAAAGTGGTTTGTTACATTTTCCAATTTCCAATTTTCAATTTCAAAAATGGGTTCATTTAAAATATCAGGGGGCAATAAACTAAAAGGAGAACTTATTCCTCAAGGAGCAAAAAACGAGGCACTTCAAGTTCTATCAGCTGTTTTACTAACCGCCGATGAAGTAGTAATCAATAATATTCCAAATATTGTAGATGTCAATAAACTAATTGATTTACTTAAGGATTTAGGTGTTAAAGTAAATAAACTTAAAAAAGATGGGTCCTGGTCATTTAAAGCTGATGATTTGGATTTAAATTTTTTAAACAGCAAGGAATTTAGAAAAAAGGGTTCCGCACTTCGCGGGTCCATCATGATTATTGGGCCATTATTAACTCGATTTGGCAAAGGATATATACCAAGTCCAGGAGGCGATAAAATAGGCCGTCGCCGGCTTGATACCCACTTTATTGGGTTCGAAAAATTAGGTGCAAAATTTGAATACCTAAAAGATGAAAATTTTTATAAAGTAAAAGCCGGAAGGCTTACAGGTAGCTTTATGTTGCTTGAAGAAGCCTCGGTAACGGGAACTGCTAATATTTTGATGGCTGCGTCTATGGCGTTAGGAACTACCACAATTTATAATGCTGCTTGTGAGCCCTATGTGCAGCAGTTATGTCAAATGCTGCTGAGTATGGGGGCTAAAATTTCAGGAATTGGATCTAATTTATTAATCGTAGAAGGGGTTGATTCATTGAAAGGATGTAATCATACCTGCTTGCCTGATATGATTGAGGTTGGAAGTTTTATGGCATTGGCGGCTTTAACAGAATCTGAAATAACTATTAAAGGTGCCGGAATAAAACACTTAGGCATAATACCTTTAACCTTTGAAAAACTTGGGATGAGTTTTATAATAAAAGATGATGATATTTTTATTCCTTCACAAAGGCATTATGAAATTGAATCTTTTATTGACGGAAGCATGCTAACCATTGCCGATGCCCCTTGGCCGGGTTTAACGCCAGACTTGTTAAGTGTTATTTTGGTGATGGCGACACAGGCAAAAGGCAATGTGCTTATTCATCAAAAAATGTTTGAAAGTCGTTTGTTTTTTGTAGATAATTTGATTGATATGGGAGCACAAATTATTTTGTGCGACCCTCACAGGGCTACAGTTATGGGGCTAGACAGAAGAATGCCATTGCGTGGAATTCAAATGACATCTCCCGATATCAGAGCCGGAGTTTCATTGCTAATTGCTGCATTATCAGCACAAGGAACAAGTACTATTCATAATATTGAGCAAATAGACCGGGGATATCAAAATATTGAAAAAAGGTTAATAGCATTAGGTGCTGATATTGAAAGGATATAAAAATACAAACAAATTTATTTGGTAATAAATTTGTTAAATAGACAATATGATAATCGTGAAAAAAAAGATTTTGATAATTATTCCCGCGCTAGCTCTGCTGATGCTTGGGGCATTTATTTATAATTCATCAGTTAATACGAAAGTTAAAGTTGGGGAACAGGCACCTAATATAAGTTTGGCATCAACTAATGGCCAAAACATTGAACTTGAGTCACTAAAAGGAAAATATGTTTTGGTTGATTTTTGGGCATCATGGTGTGGACCATGCCGCAGAGAAAACCAAAATTTGGTGCGGGCTTATAATAAATTCAAAGACCAAAAATTTAAAGATTCACAAGGTTTTACCGTCTATTCTGTTTCATTGGACAACGATATTGAAATATGGAAAAAAGCTATAAAAAACGATAAATTGGTTTGGCCCAACCATGTATCCGCTCTTATAAAATGGGATTGTCCTGCAGCCGCTTCTTATGGTGTTTCTTCAATACCAAGTAGTTTCTTATTAGATCCCGCTGGAAAAATCATAGCGATTGATTTAACTGGAACTTTACTTGAAGCCGAGTTGGATAAGCTAATTGAAAATTAAAAATACCCTCGTTTTAAAAATTATTAAAACTTTAAAAATTAATAAATTGTTTGCAGTCAAATTGTCACCCAAATTGCCTTGGCAAAGGTTTTGAATATGTTCAATAAATTATTTAAAAACAGAATGCAGGGAAAAAATAAGCACAAGGAGCAAGATATAGAGCAAAACGAAGAGATTAATACTGACGAATCAGCCACTATTAATGAATCGGCTGAAAATACTGAAGAACAAAATGCTACAGATGAATTAGGTAAATTGCATTCTGAGAATGAAGAATTGAAAGATAAATACCTGCGTCTATATAGCGATTTTGAAAATTACAAACGCCGAACAAATAAAGAACGTATAGATCTATTTAAAATGGCAGGGCAAGATGTTCTGAAATCATTAATTCCTGTAATGGATGATTTTGAACGGGCTGAAAAAGCTTTTGAAAAATCAACCGATGCTACTTCATTGGCCGAAGGTGTAAAGTTAGTTTCATCAAAATTAAAAAGCACCTTGGAGCAACAAGGATTAAAAGCCTATACCTCTATTGGCGAGGCATTTGATGCCGATTTACATGAAGCTATAACCAAGATTCCCGCTCCATCAAAGGATTTGAAAGGTAAAATTGTAGATGAAATTGAAAAAGGCTATAAACTGCAAGAAAAAGTGATTCGATTTGCCAAAGTAATAGTAGGAGAATAACCCAATGGCAGCAAAGCGAGATTATTACGAAATACTTGGGATAAGCAAATCAGCTACTGAAGAAGAGCTTAAAAAGGCGTATAGGAAGATGGCTATTAAATATCATCCTGATAAAAACCCTGGTGATAAAGCCGCCGAGGAGCGTTTTAAGGAAGCCGCTCAGGCATATGAAGTTTTAAGTAATTCCGAAAAACGCAGTTCCTACGACCGTTTTGGCCATGATGGAGTTAGAGGTGCAAGTGGTCAGGGAGGATTTAGTGGTGGTGGTATGAATATGGACGACATCTTCAGTCAGTTTGGTGATATTTTTGGAGATAACAGTCCGTTTGAAAGTTTTTTTGGAGGAAGAGGAAACCGCGGTGGGGGCAGAGCTCCTTCTGGTTCCAATATTCGTATAAAACTTAAACTTACATTGGAAGAAATTTGCAATGGAATAGAGAAAAAAGTTAAATACACTAAAAAAATTGTAGCACCTGGGGCTAAGTTTACAACTTGTAGCACCTGCCATGGTAGTGGTTCCGTAACGCGAATGACTAATACATTTTTGGGGCAAATGCAAACTTCAAGTACTTGCCATAGTTGCAATGGATTGGGCCGAAAATTAGAAAACCGTCCTGCTGGGGCTGATAGCCAAGGATTGATGGACGAGGAAGTAACCACTTCAATAAAAATACCAGCTGGTGTGCAAAACGGTATGCAACTTTCCTTAAGCGGATATGGTAATGATTCACCAATGGGTGGCGGATCGGGTGATTTGTTGGTTCTTATTGAAGAAATGATACATGCGGATTTCCGTCGCGAAAATAATAATTTATTGTACGATCTTTTTATTAGCTTCCCTACAGCTGCTTTGGGTGGTGAGGTAGAAATACCAACCATCGACAGTAAAGTAAAAGTAAAAATAGACCCAGGTACACAAGGTGGAAAAATGCTGCGATTGCGCAATAAAGGAGTGCCAGATATCAACGGCTACGGTCGTGGCGACCAATTGGTGCAGGTAAATGTATATACCCCTAAAAAGCTTACAAGCGAAGAAAAAGAACTGCTTCGGAAATTAGAACAATCCGAAAATTTTATCCCTCCTGCTGAAAATAAAGAAAAAGGGTTTTTTGGCAGAATGAAGGATTTGTTTCAGTAATGTTGATTTTAAAAAATTACTCATAAAAAAAAGCTACCCACTAAGGTAGCTTTTTTATTATATCTATTATTTTATTTCAATTCTTCAGCGACTTGCAACGCCTCAAAAATATAAGGGTCTTTCTTTAGGTTTTTGTACCAGTCTTTAGCCCGGTCGTTTTTGCCTTTATCGCTGTCCAAATCCTTTTTGTCTTCATCCAATGTGGTAATAATTAATTCGGAATTTTCCTTGTTTAAAACCTCTAATTTTTTGGATTCTATTTTTCTAAGTTTATCTTCAGCTAGGTAGGTTTTAAGATTCAGGCTCACAACTTTTTTATCATTTTCAGCTTTAATACGTTTTGCATTTTCATCTATCAGATTAAAAATTGGGCTATCCTTTACACGCTTGTTTGAATTGGCTTTTACCGAAGAAAAGTTACTGAAATATTTATCATACGCATTATAAGTAGCTGGTTTTATTTTATCCCAAGCCATTGGGTAATCTTGTTCCCCCTCACCTGATTCCAAGTAGGTGAAATTATCTGGTAATTCAATATCCGATGAAACGCCTTTTAATTGTGTAGCGCCGCCATCAATTCTATAAAACTTTTGAATGGTGATTTTAAGGGAGCCAAATTCAGAGGCATCCTTGCTGCGAACGGTTTCATTGAGGTCTACAAAACGCTGAACGGTTCCTTTACCAAAGGTGTGATTGCTGCCGATAATTACGGCACGTTTATAATCCTGCATGGCGGCTGCCAATATTTCACTAGCCGATGCGCTGTATTGATTCACCATAACAACTAAAGGGCCGTTCCATTCTACTGATGGGTCATAATCTTCTAAAAACTCAGGACTTCTTTCTCTTGATTTTACCTGAACAATAGGACCTTTTTCAATAAATAATCCTGACATAGTCACCACATCTTGCAATGAGCCACCACCATTATTTCTTAAATCAAAAACAATACGGCCAACACCAGCTTTTTTAAGCTTTTTAATTTCTTTTCTAACATCATCCCAACTGGTTCTTCCGCCTCTTCCATTCATATCCGTATAAAATGTAGGTAGGTATAAATAACCGGTTTTCTTATGGTCGTTATCTTCAATAACAACTGATTTAGCAAAAGTTTCATCTACAACAACCACATCTCGTATAATTTTAATCACTTTGATCGTACCATCAGGCTTCTTAACGGTTAGCCGAACTTCTGTTCCTTTAGGGCCGCGAATCATTTTTATGGCATCATCAATAGGCATATTTACTACATCTATAGGTTCACTTGCACCTTGGGCCACCTTAAGTATCAAATCTCCTTCTTTAAGTTCACCCTGCAATGCCGATGGTGCACCTGGAACCACCCGTGTTACTTTTATATAACCATCCTTTTCCTGCAATTGGGCACCAATTCCTTCTAATTGACCTGACATTGCTATATCAAAATTTTCCTTATCAGCAGGTGGAAAATAACTGGTATGCGGATCGAAGATGGATGTTATGGCATTAATGTAATAACTTTGTTTTTCTTCCATCTTTACTTTTCTCCAACGGGTCACAAAATCTTCTGACGATTTTAAAACGCCTTTTCGGGCTCTGTATTCTAAAGTATCTGTTGATAGAATTCTTACAGCAGAGTCCTTTGATTCCTGAGCTTCTAGGCTTGTTGCCAAACGACTCATAACATTGTATTTAAGTAATTTCCTTACCCTATCTTTAAGCTCAATATCGTTTTTAGCAAAGGGCTGTTTGTCATCGATGGTATAGGTTTCATTGGATTCAAACTCCATGGGTTGAGATAAAATTTCTCTAAACCAAACCTGATTTTGATTAATCCTGCTTTCGTAAATTGCGATGGTTTTATCAAAAAATTCATAACTTCCTTCTTTCGAAAGCTCGTCAATTTTGTTTTTATAACCTGATAAAGCTTTAATATCCTCTTGGGTAAAAAAACGTTTATCAGCATCCAAAACTCCTATAAATTCATCAAATACTTTTTTTGAAAAATCATCATTAATATCGGCGGGAATGTAATGATAATTTTTGAGGTTTTCTAAAATGGCAGGTACAAGAAAACTTTTACCTGATTCTTGATTTTTTATGTAAAAACCGGTTCCCAATAATGATACAGGAACCAAAACCATTAATATTTTTTTTAGTGTCATACTAATTAATTAAAGCGAAAGTCTTTAAAATTATTGTTTGATAAAATGGGCAACAGTCATAAAAGCTATTTATTTCGATTAAATCAGGCTGCAGTTGGTTCCGCACTTGGTTCATCAGGAGTCTTGATTTCCGTTGGTTCTTCAGCGGTTTCATTGGTCGACTCTTCAGCCACAGGTTCTTCGGTGTTTGTTGCCGGCGTGTCCATATATTCCTGATAAGTAGTTTTAGTGTCAAATGGGCGTTTGCCAATTAATCCTTCCAAATCTTGTTGAAATAATATTTCCTTAGCTAATAGAGCCTGAGCAAGGTTTTCAAGATGTTGCTTATGTTCGATGATAAGATTTTTAGTTTTTTGGTAAGCCTCTTCTATTAATTTCCTTACCTCCTCATCTATCATTTGTGAGGTGTTTTCTGAGTATGGTTTACCCATCAATCCATACTCACCAGTATCATCTTTAAATGAAACGTGACCAATCTTATCATTCATGCCATAAATAGTTACCATCGCATAAGCCATTTTAGTGATTTTCTCAAGGTCATTTTGAGCTCCAGTTGATATTTTACCAAAGAAAACATCCTCCGCTACACGTCCCCCAAGCGTCATGCACATCATGTCAATTAATTGTTCAGTGCGGTATAAATACTGTTCTTTTGGTAAATATTGGGCATAGCCTAACGCTGCAACACCGCGAGGAACAATCGATACTTTAACCAAAGGATCGGCAAATTCTAAAAACCATCCTGCTATAGCATGACCAGCTTCGTGATAAGCCACAATTTTCTTTTCTTCAGGGGAAATAATTTTATTTTTCTTTTCCAATCCACCAATTACACGGTCGATGGCATCCTGAAAATCATGCATGTTTATTTCTGTTTTATTTCCACGAGCGGCTATTAATGCAGCTTCGTTACAAACGTTTGCAATTTCAGCTCCTGCAAATCCAGGGGTTTGAGCTGATAATTTTTTAGGGTCAATATCTGTTCCTAATTTCAAACCTTTTAAATGTACTTTAAAAATCTCTTCGCGACCCACTAAATCTGGTCTGTCAATAGAAATTTG
>CANIKO010000006.1 GCA_947468275.1 Bacteroidota bacterium | reverse complement strand
TATTTTAATGGCTTTCATTCAAAAGAGATTCGTAAATTTTTTCGTAAAGAGGTACTATTTTATCCGTACTAAATTGAAGCGCATGTTGGTGTGCATTTTTCCTAAATTGGTTTAAGGTATCCTCTGATTGCAAAATTTGAATGGTATATTTCGTCATGGCATCCGTATCACCCACATTGGCTATAAAACCTGAGTAGCCATGTTTATTTAGCTCAGGCATGCCTCCGGTATTTGTACAAATTACTGGAACACTGCACGCCATTGCTTCCAAAGCGGCCAACCCAAAACTTTCTGTTTCCGAGGGCATTAAAAATACATCGGCTATGGAAAGTAGTTTTTCAATGGCATCTTGCTTTCCTAAAAAAAGCACATGAGAAAAAATATCCAAATCGGCACACATTTGTTCCATTGCTCTTCTTTCTGGCCCATCACCGGCCAATATTAATTTGGCAGGTTTTGTTTTTAATACATTGGCAAATATGGTTATTACGTCTTCTATTCTCTTTACTTTTCTGAAATTGGATGTGTGCATAAAGACAAATTCATCAGGCAACGCAAAATCATTGCGATAAGCGTGGTTGGTTTGTCGGTTGTATTTTGCAAAGTCAATAAAATTAGGGATTACCTCGATGGGTTTATTTATTTTAAAAAACCTATAGGTGTCATCCCTTAAACTAGCCGATACCGCAGTGACAGCGTCACTCTGATTAAGCGAATAGGATACAACACCTTCGTAATTTGGATCTTTGCCCACCAAAGTGATATCTGTGCCGTGTAATGTGGTTATGACTGGAATGCTGATTCCATTGATGTCTTTTAATATTTTTTTAGCCATAATAGCTGCCGCAGCATGAGGTATGGCGTAATGAACATGTAATACATCCAACTTGGCGCTTTTCACTATTTCTACAATTTTACCTGTAAGTGCCAATTCATAAGGCGGGTATTGAAACAACGGATAAGTAGAAACTGTTACCTCATGATAAAATAAATTTTGAGAAAAATAATCCAATCTAGCGGGTTGGTCATAGGAAATAAAATGAACCATGTGACCTTCTGTCGCCAAAATTTTGCCTAACTCGGTAGCCACAACACCACTTCCACCAAAAGTGGGATAACATACTATTCCTATATTCATTTTATTAGAGCAAAGGTATTTGCTTTATGTATAACAACATGACTAGTTAATTGGTTTTTAGTAAAAAAATGAAAATCCCATTCTTTCTCAAGAATGGGATTCTGCCTAAACCTTTGAAAACGTATATGATCAAAAATGTAAAAAAATAAACTTAAAAATTCTCTTCTTACAATTGTATAGACTTGATAAGTAATGAAATAGTTGCATGAAGTTAAATAAAATTTCTATTTAACTGAAATTAAAAGGATTAAATTAAATTGCAATAACCGAAGAAATAGAAGGTATTGCCTTTTTAAGGCTATCTTCAATTCCTGCCTTCATGGTAAAGCGACTCATGGAACAGCTACTGCATGTGCCCAAAAGTCTCAGTTTAACTACCATTTCATCAGAAACATCAATAAATTCGACATCGCCACCATCGGCCTTCAGGTAAGGTCTAACCGATTCTAAGGTTGATTCGATTTTTGCTCTTAAATCCTTTCCTGTTTCTATCATTGTATAGTGCAAATATAACTATTTGTCAATGCTTAATGGGTGTGCCAATATTGAATTTGAGATAAACCTCCATAACCGTATTATAGCCCTTTTCTGAAAAGTCATAAATATTGTTAAGTCTGCCAATTATTGTAAAATTGTCCCAAAGCTTTCTTTCATACATTAATCGTAGCATTACCATTTTTCTATATTGACGATAGTCACCCGGATATTCTCTGCTTTTGCTAACATAGAAGGGTTCGCCTAAAGGGGCTATATATTGGTGGGCATCCCAATAGTTCATCATAATCCCAAAACTCTTCATTCTCATGGTAAGTGCTAAATATTGTCCAGTTCCATCGCGAAATGAATCGGCCTTGGTAGGAGATAAATCTTCATAAAAAGTAAGGTAGCCTTGAAAATCTATTTTATCAATTAGCTTGCCAGGCCTGCTTTGGGTGATTGTCGTTCCGTAAGCAAAATTGAATTGAGTTTTGATATTATTATGAGGTTGAGCATAAATTTCACCCCCCTGATGTCGTCCCGTTATCTGAATAGGAAAGGCCCATTTCAAATTCTTTTTATCAATTGCAGTTAGTTTACCGCTAAACCCAACAGTAAAACGTTCTTGGGTGGCAGAGGTACGATAAATCATTTTTTCCCAATCAATCCATTGGTCATAGGTTAAACGTTTGTATGTTCCTTTTATTTGCAAACCATTTTCTATTCGTTTGTCAATAAAATTTTCCATTGCATACATCGGTTCTATTAGTTTATGATCTAAGCTGCCATCCAAAGTGCCAAAATTCACCTTTACGTTTGAATTGGTATAGGATATTGTATAAGTTGGAATTACTGTTCTGAATTTATTGTTGCCAAAATCCTTTTGTAAAAAAACACCGCCTTTGAAGCTGATATTTTTATTATAACGATAGATCGCCGAAGGCCATATTTGGGTCCCAGCCCATGTGGCTCCTTGTTCAATGTCGCTGTGGTATTCAGTGTCGCGGATATAATTTACATTGTCAATTAAAAATCCGAACTTTGAGCTTGGGGATATTAAACTATCCGAATTTGCGTTATATAAATACGAATTATCAAGCTGTGAAAAGCTATTAATGCTAGCAAGCGTAAAAGTGACAAGTAATAAAAAGTTTTTCAAATGATATGGCGACAAATATAGAATATTTAAATTTGAACTCTTTAGAGGATACTTTTATTTGGAATAATATTTGCAAAATCAAATAATGAACTAAAAATGAAAAAACTAGTAATAATATCCGTAGCATTTGTTTTAAGTAGTTTTGTCATTCCACAAAACTTTGAAAGGATAAATGAAAACAAGGAAGCATTACATAGAATGCTTTCTAACAACGCATTTACTTATGGTGAAGAACTTAATTATAGAGTTCACTATGGAATAATAAATGCCGCTAAAATTTCATTAAAGGTTGACAATGAGGCAGTGGAGGTGCATGACCGTCAAACATTTCATCTAACAGCTGATGGCAAAACGCTAAGTACTTTTGACTGGATGTTTAAAGTTAGAGATAGGTTTGAGTCGTATATGGACATGGAATATATGGCTCCTGTAAAATATTTTAAATCAGTTAAAGAAGACAGCTATAGTGATGTTGACTTAGTGTTTTTTGACCATGACCAAAAGAAAATTAAAGGTAAAAAGAAAAATATGGATTGCCCGGCTTACGTTCAGGATATTATTGGGGCACTATACTATGCACGAACAATTGATTTTAGCTCAGCCACTAAAGGTCAAAAATTTCCAATAGATATTTATTTGGATCAAGAAATTTATAATCTTGAATTTAAATACATGGGGAAGGAGACAATCAAAAGTGATATTGGTAAAATAAAATGTATTAAAATAAAACCTAAAGCTGTAGCTGATCGTGTGTTTAAAGATGATGAATCTATTATACTTTGGGTAAGTGATGATGAAAACAAAATACCTGTGCGAGTAGAAGCCTCATTAGCCGTTGGTTCATTAAAGGTAGATTTAACAAGTTATAAAGGATTGAAAAACTCATTTACATCAAAGGTTAAATAAGATTTACTTTTTATAAAGCTTTTGAAGTTTGGTGTATTTCAACCAAACGTATTTGGCGTCCATTTTTGCTATATCAAATCCGGCTTTTCCATCCATAAATCCTAATAGAAAGAAATATTCTTTGATAAATCGAAAGGCAGTTTTAATCCAGATTTGAGCTGAATTTATTTTCTTTTGTTTTTCAAACATTGCATTGGCTGCAATACTTGAAAATTTTTCAGTTTGATTTTTCAAATCTTCCAGCCCGTTCATGGTATAATGCAGCAAATTTCCTTTTAATTGAAATGTCTTACAGCCTTGATTTAAGATAAACTTATCGTGTGGATTTTCTCCACCCCATTGGCCAAGACGGCTATCCCATAATCTAAATTTTTTATCAGGATACCAAGCCCCATGGCGTATCCATTGGCCGCCATAATTATTTAAACGGTTCATGCTATAAGCCTCAAATTTCCAATCGTGCTTTGCTTTTTTAATGGATTCAATTATTTCCCGACTTAATTCTTCATCTGCATCCAAGGATAAAATGTAAGGCGATGAGGCAAAAGTTATGGCTCGATTTTTTTGTTGAATATGTCCGTCAAATTTGTATTGAAAAACCTTTGCACCCATGTCAGAAGCTATTTGACAGGTTTTATCGGCAGAAAAAGAATCAAGAATTACCACTTCATCACATACCTGTAAAAGCGAACGAATGCATCGGGCTATTTTTTCCTCCTCGTTAAAAGTAATTACTACACCTGAAAGTTTTACTTCGTTCATTTTTTGCAGCGCAAAACTACAAAACTTACCTTTGCCGCAATGGGAAAAAACAAACTGGCTCGATTTGAACAAAATCTAACCTTTAAAAATATGGTGCAACTGCCAGAAAGTATGGCAGGTAAATGGAATGATTTTTTTAAAAACACAAAACTTATAACACTTGAATTAGCATGCGGACACGGAGCTTATACCGTTGGATTAGCCCGATTATTTCCTGAACGGAATTTTATTGGTATCGACCGCAAGGGCGCCCGAATGTGGAAAGGAGCCAAAACCGCCATTGAAGAAAATTTAGACAATGCTGCTTTTATACGGATTCAAATTGATCACTGTGCAGAACATTTTTCAGCCAATGAAGTGGATGAAATTTGGATAACCTTTGCCGACCCGCAACCTAATAAGGATCGTAAAAAACTAACGCATCCTATGTTTTTGGCTCGTTATAAGCAATTTTTAAAACCAGATGGAATTATAAATCTAAAAACTGATGATGACCATTTGTATGAATACACCCTAGATTTGATTACGGAAAAAAATTATGAGCTTTTAGAAAACCAAAACGATATTTATAATTGGGACGATATAACTGAGGAGCTAAAAATAAAAACCTATTACGAACAAAAATGGCTGCAAATTGGCAAAACCATTAAATATTTGAAGTTTAGGATTTAAAAGTTTATACTTCTAACAAGATATGTAACGATACCCATGACCTTGTAATTTATTGATTCATGATAGACTTTGTAAAGGTCCTTATGTAATAAATAATTACAACCCCTTTTCCTTCTTTATTTCATTATAAGCTTGTTGAATTTTTTTAAACTTTTCTTCAGCAGCTTTGCTTTCTTCAGGGCTTTTGGTCGCATGTTTGTCAGGATGGTATTGACGGGCTAGTTTTCGGTAAGTGGTTTTTATTACTTCATCCGTAGCTGTAATTTCCAATCCTAAAGTTTTATAATGTTCTTCTCGCTTATAATAAGTCGTTTGTTGGCGCGAGCCACCTGTATATTCCTCCCAATATTCACGATTATAGGTGCTCGTAAATTTTGTTTTTATGTGTTCAAAGTCCCATTGGGTAAGATTAATGTTTAGCGAAATACTTTTAATAATATTCAGCTCGTTTTGGGTAATATTTCCATCCGCCTTGGCTATTCCAAACAAATAATGAATCAATTTTATCCGTTCAGTCTGAATCATATTTTGGCGAATACTAAGGCACGCATTTTCCCAGCGAATAATTTCGCCTTGCAAAATATCACGCAACACCAACATATCTGCCTTGGTTTTATCTATCCCAAAATTTTGTTTATACAGTTCTTTTACAAACTCTAACTCATTTCGGGTTACGGTTCCGTCAGCTCGCAGCACGGCGGCGGTTAATACCAAAAAAGATTGACTAAAATCGCCACCGGTTCGGGTACCCGAACTAAATACCGGCTCAGAATCTCCGGATGTGGTTACACTCATATTTTCGAATAACGAACCCAAAAGGTAGCCGATAAAAGCCCCTGGAAAACGAAAAACAGCAAACCCTATTAATGCACAAATAAACTTAATCACCAGACTGTTTTAAATAGAAATCGGAATACTTGATCATAATAGATGCAAACATTATATCTTGAATTACAAATATGCGTTTATCATTTTCAACCATCGCATTAAATCGAGAGGGGTCATAAGCCAATCGATTGCCTTTATTATCATAAAGGCCGTGGTCACGGTCTGTCGATGAACGCTTATAAACGCTCAGTTTAGTAATTTTGTTTTTAATATCAGTTAAAGTAATAATGCATACCGGCCCTGATTTTTTAATACTATCTATTGTAGAGGGCTTTAAATCGATGTACCCTTCACAAGTTTTATCAATGAACATTCCAAAATAAGATTTTACAGAGGCATAATTCAGTGTTCCCTTAGGGGCTGTTTCAGCAGCTGTAATGTCAAAATCATTGGTGTTGCCTTTGCGAGTTACTGTGAAAGAAGTATTTACATCCATAGGGTAATTTACGTCCACAGATTTTACATCTTCGGGTTTGTAATCAAAAATTACTTTACTCACCCATTCTCTTTCGGCAATTGGGTAACGGGTGCTCAAAAAGCCATCGAATCCGGGAATATGAGTTATATATGGATCTTTGCTGCCTTCAAGATACATATAGGTTCCACTCATATCGCTTGTAGGATTACCTACATAATATACTTTACCTAGTTTGTTGTTTATATAAATTTCAACTTTGGTGGCCATGGTGGCCATACTCGATATCACATTTTGTCGGGCAGGTAATGGTACAGGGCCTTGAACTCGAATTTTCTTTAAGGTTTCCAATAAAAAAAACTCCATAAATGGTTTTGAAACCTCATAGTTTCCATTTACATACCAAACTCCATTTTTCTTTTCCAACAATAAATTACCGTCAATGTTGTTGGAGATGAAAACTTTGGTGATATCCTCGATGTTTTCAACGGCAAAGTCAGTTTTGCTTTTATCGGTTGTGCCGCTTCCTTTTGGTTTAAGATAAAACCAAGAAGCCAAACCGGCGATTAGAGCTATGAGTATTATTAAATATTTTTTTTGCATACACAAATATTAAGGCTTAGGTGGGTATAGGTATGGTTTAATTTTTAAGCGGTAACTATTATTTAATTAAGGCGCGCCATTCGGCTACTGCTTTTTCATCTTGTTTTTTAAAATCATCATTATCCGCTTCGGAAGCTAGTTTAATGCTGCTTTCAGCTAATGTAATTGCTTCTTTATATCGACCAAGTTTAGCTAGTATTATCGCCTTTTGGCGGAGAATCCAAAATTGCTCATTGTTTACCAATGCCTTGTCTATCCAATCCAATGCTTTATTTAAGTCCTTATCATTTTCAAGATAATAAACAGCTGCTTGATAATAGGTGGCTTGAGTAACTCCTTTCATTTTGTCATCTATTTCGGTCAATACTTTTTTATCAGTATCTGTTTTGATTTTTATTGCAATTAGGGTTAGATCCCATTTTATTTCTAGATTGCAATAGTTGGCAGTTATGTCAGAAAATTCAATTGCCATGGTTTCTATTTTATGATTAAGCGTTGTTGGCTTAACTTTAAATCGAATTAAATCGTCGGACTCCTTATAATCCTTGCCAACGCCCCAATATGTGGTAACGGTATGAATAATGATAGTCCATTCGTCCTTGCCAGGTATAGTATAAAGTGTGTATTCGCCAGCTGGCACTTCGTGGCCTTCCATTGTTACGTCATCTTTAAATTTTAATCTAGTACTTGCATTAGCGCCAGTCCGCCAAATTTTGCCAAAAGGCACCAAATCGCCAAAAATTACACGACCTTTCACGCTTGGACGGCAGTAGTCAACAGTAATTTCATTAAACCCTACTTCTTGCGTAAATACACAATGTGGGCTTAACTTGGGAGTGGTAATTTGGGCTGTCAGATTAGGACTTAACCCGTAAATTAAAACTACCATTAAAGCTATTTTTAGCTTCTTCATATCGTTCAATTAAATTAGGGTGCAAATTTATTGTGAAAGCTATTAATAATACGGTCTTTTAAAGGAAATATTTGGGGGTTTAGTCGGCTTGCAAAAATTAACGAAATGTAAACCATAGATAAAGCCAATTTTTATTTTTCTATTAAGGATTAGTTGGCAGGTATTAAAATTCATCTTCACCTTAAATTTTTAATAGATAAAGTTGCATATAAATAAATTAATATCGTAATATTGCAATATACAAATATGGGGGTTTCGAAAACAGAACATTTTACGGAAAGGCAAAACGAATTAGCCTCGCTGGCAAAGGCTTTAGGGCATCCTGCCCGTATTGCCATTATTGATTTTTTACTAAAAACAGAAAGCTGTATTTGCGGAGATATTGTAAACGAATTGCCTTTGGCGCAACCTACTGTATCCCAACATTTAAAAGAACTTAAAAGTGTGGGAATTATTAAAGGAAATATAGAAGGAAATTTAATTTGCTATTGTATTAATGAAGCTACCTGGAATAAATTTAAGGCTTTTTTAGAGAGCCTTTTTGAAACGTATAACCTGAAAAATAATTGTTGTTAATTTAAATTTATAAAAAATGGAATCTACAAATCAAGAAATCAAGGAAATGGTAAAGCAGAAGTATGCTGAAATTGCTTTACAAGACAAAGAAACCAATGCTGCCTCATGCTGCGGCGCGGGCGGTTGTTCTAGTGAGGTGTATAACATTATGACGGACGATTATTCCGCTGTGGAGGGTTACAATCCAGATGCGGATTTAAGTTTAGGTTGCGGATTGCCCACTCAATTTGCTAAGATAAAAAAAGGAGATACCGTGATAGACTTAGGTTCGGGAGCAGGAAACGATTGTTTTGTGGCTCGTGCTGAAACTGGAGAAACCGGCAGAGTTATTGGTGTTGACTTCACCCCAGAAATGATTAATCGGGCCAGAATAAATGCCGAAAAACTTGGGTTTAACAATGTAGAGTTTCGTCAGGGAGATATTGAAAAAATGCCGATTACTTCAAATATTGCCGATGTGGTGGTGAGTAATTGTGTATTAAATTTAGTTCCTGATAAAGAAGTCGCTATTAAAGAAATTTACCGTGTATTAAAACCTGGAGGCCATTTTAGTATTTCGGATATTGTACTAAAAGGGGAACTTCCAGAAAAAATAAGAAATGCTGCTGAAATGCATGCAGGCTGTGTTTCAGGGGCTTTGCAAAAAGATGTATATCTTAATTATATCTACAAAGCAGGTTTTACAAAAATTACTATTCAAAAGGAAAAACAAATCATTGTTCCAAATGATATTTTGTCAAACTATCTGTCGCAATCAGAAATTGACGAATACAACCAAAGCGGTTCAGGAATTTATAGTGTCACTGTGTATGCAGAAAAAAAAGATGAAAACGTTTGCACTCCTGGAGGGGGTTGCTGCTAAAAACAAAAACTTTTTTAAAACAATAGAATAATGAAAAACAACAAACAAAAACTGAGCTTTTTAGACCAATACCTTACCCTGTGGATTTTTTTAGCAATGGCGTTTGGAGTAGCAATTGGTTACTTCATACCCGAATCATCGGGCGTTATCAATTCATTTTCCGCAGGAACTACTAATATTCCTTTGGCCATAGGTTTAATATTAATGATGTATCCGCCATTAGCAAAGGTGCGTTTTGAGAAAATTCCCAAAGTTTTAGGAAACCTTAAATTGCTCTTTGTTTCCTTTTTTATAACTTGGATTGTGGGTCCATTTTTAATGTTCAGCCTTGCTATTTTATTTTTAAGAGATTACCCAGATTACATGACAGGGTTAATAATAATTGGGCTAGCCCCATGCATCGCTATGGTAATAGTGTGGAATGAATTGGCCGAAGGAAACCGGGAATATGTGGCAGGATTGGTTGGTATTAATAGTCTTTTGCAAGTTTTCTTTTTTAGTATATACGCTTATTTTTATCTTGAAATTATGCTGCCTTTATTTGGAATAACAGGTTTGCCAATTGACATAACCATTTCTGAAATAGCAAAAACTGTTGGTATTTATTTAGGAATTCCATTTGCTGCAGCGGTAATAAGCCGTATCGTTTTGACCAAAATAAAAGGCAACGATTGGTTTAATACCAAGTTTATTCCTTTTATTTCGCCAATTACCTTGATTGCTTTGCTGTTCACCATTGTTGTAATGTTTAGTCTAAAAGGTCAACTCATTGTTCAAATACCGCAAGATGTTATAAGGATAGCGATTCCTTTAGCTATATTTTTTGTCATCATGTTTACCTTAACTTTTTTTGTTGGAAAACTCGCAGGAGCCAATTATGCCGAAAATGCAGCCATTTCGTTTACGGCATCAGGTAATAACTTTGAGCTAGCTATTGCTATAGCAATAGGTGTGTTTGGCATCAACAGTGGTCAAGCCTTTGCGGGAGTTGTTGGTCCATTGGTAGAGGTTCCAGCTTTAATACTATTGGTAAAATTTGCTTTTTGGCTAAGAAAAAAATTATATAAAGACAAACTTCAAACAGCTCAATAAAATTACTAATGAATAAGATTCTGGTTTTATGTACTGGAAACAGTTGCCGCAGCCAAATAGCAGAAGGATATTTACGGATTTTTTCAAAAGACAAAGCAGAGATTTACAGTGCCGGAATTGAAACCCACGGTGTAAACCCTAAATCCATTGCCACCATGAAAGAAGATGGAATTGATATTTCACATCATACCTCCAATAATTTGGATGAATACCGTAACATAGATTTTGATTTTGTAATCACCGTTTGCGATCATGCCAATGAGGCCTGTCCTGTTTTTCCATCTAAATCTAAAAAATTTCATCACAACTTTCCGGACCCGGCTAAATCCAAGGGAAGCGAGGAAGACATCAGGAATGAATTTAGAAAAGTCAGAGACATAATAAAGGAATATTGTAGGATATTTGTCACCGAAAATCTATAACTATATGATACGAAATGCCAAACCTGAAGATGCTCAAGCCATATGTGATATATACAATTACTATGTTCTGAATACGATTGTAACCTTTGAGGAAGATAACGTATTGGCTGATGACATGGCTATTCGGATTAATATGGTTTCAGAAAAATATGTCTGGTTGGTATATGAACAAGAGGGAGAAATTTTAGGTTATGCTTATGCTAGCGAGTGGAAATCGAGATGCTCCTACCGGTTTTCTGTTGAAAGTTCGGTGTATTTAAAAAATGGTTTCTCTGGCAAAGGAATTGGTTCGAATTTGTATGATTTTTTAATAAAAGAGTTAAACCAAACAAACATCCATGCTGTTATTGGAGGTATTTCATTGCCAAACGAAGGCAGTGTTGCCTTACATGAAAAATTTGGATTTGAAAAAATTGCTCAGTTTAAAGAAGTGGGTTACAAATTTGAAAAATGGATTGATGTTGGGTATTGGGAGAAGATAATTTTAGGTAAAAACTTAGTATAGTCCCTTAAATAACTTAGGTTTTATATCTTTATCTCATCTTTTTTGATTGCCCAAAAAAGAAGCAAAAAAGGGCACCAACAAAACCAACTTCAAAATTTTCAAGAATCTCTATTTATGGAAAATGATTTTAGGAAAATTTTCCAGTTCGCTCTTTTGTTGGATCCCAACCGCACCCAGACGGAAGCTCCCTATCGGAGTCTGTAAATTAATTTTTGATTATTAAGGGTAAGCTATGCTTAGTCTAAATTTGAGCCTTCATGCCTTAGTGGCAAATTTTTAAAGCCTTACAAAAACTTTTTTTACAAAAATACCCTCCTCGGTTTTTATTTTTACAAATATAAAACCCGGCTCAATTTCAGTCAACCTTATCTGATTTTCATCCAACCATTCAAAATCCAATTCCCTTCCCAAAACATCGGTTATTTCTATTGTTGGTTTATGGTTTTCAGCAAACCCATTTATAGAAAAAACACCATTCGATGGATTTGGAGAAGTAGTAATTCTTCTGTTTTTATCAAAGGTTTTAATGCCTGCCGTTGCACATTTTTTAATGGCTCCCACAGCGATTGACGCAATAAACTTTGCAATAGAATCGCACCTTACCGAAGTATTGACCAAATAATGATAACTGCCATTGTTAGCAAAACGAACACAGTCATTTAATGGAAAAACAATGGGATCACAGTTAAATATTTCTGTTTTCAGTTTCTTTATTTTTGAAGTTCCAACGCTAAACTTGCTTTGCAAGGCACAGCTTCCATAACAAATTGGCCACTTGGTATGAAAAGGTGTATATCCCAAATTGCAATTTATAGACATGGGTGAAAGACAAACTGCTGCATTGCAAGGAACTATGCCATCACAGCTTTGGTGAGTCATATACACTGCCATTGAATCATTGCCAGAAACCCAATTATTACTAATGCCCTCTGATAATAACCCACCGAATAAATTAACTACTCCTTTTACCTTTGAATTGTAGCCATTCATATTTAAAGACCCATCAATATTTCCTAAATCAGGTCGTTTAAGTTGCGTTGTTGTTAATGTTCCTCCCGGATAATTATCTAATAAATTGGCTTGTGGCATCGGCACATCTGCAATAGCAGTGCATGCTGCAGGTTTTTCTGAGTTCAAATCTAAAAATGCAACGCCCATAGAATTGAAACCTCCGGCACTTTCGCCTCCAATAAAAACGGCTTCGCTGCAAGTGGAATCCAATGAATGTCTGGCTTTAATAAACCGAATGGCCCCTTTTAAATCTTGAATGGCTCTGTAAATAGCCCGGTATATCTCAGCCGAATCGGAAATATAAACGGCGTGAAATCCTTCATTCACTGCTTTTTGAAACGGCGTCATAGCCCAATTGGCTTTGTGTGTTCCTAAACGATAATTAACGGACGCTACCACATAACCACGCTTAGCAAATTCCTGCGCGATTAGAACAATATTTGACTCGCTTTTATCTCCACCAACCCAGGCCCCGCCGTGGTTTAAAATTAATATGGGTCGTTGGGTATTTGTATTTCCTGATGGTTTATAAATATCTAATTTCAGAGTATCTGTTGCTCCTAAATAATTTGTAGCTGTGCCATAAACGATATTGGTTTTGGTGATTTGTAAACCAAATTGTTTGGAGGTATAATCTTGCGCAATTGCAGGATTAACAAGTAGAAATAATGAAATTAAAATAAATGATGCGCTCTTTTTCATTAGTCCAAAGAAAGGACAAATAAATTAAAAGTCAAGAATCATAAGTTGTAGGAAAATTTATTTCAATATTAAAAAAACCGATTTACGGCTATTTTTTATTTTTGATACTATCCGAGCGATGCTTTAAAACTTTAGCTTCAATGTAAAAAATTATTTCTTCAGCCATGTTTTTGGATTGGTCACCAACCCGTTCAAGTTTACGAATAACGGATAATAGGTAAAGTGCAGGCTCAATATTTTCAGTGTGATTGCGGATATAGTCGGCTACTATAGTATTGGCTTTATTATTTATTTCGTCCAATAATTCATCTTGTTGAAATATTTTTCTGGCGATTAAAGTGTTTTCTTTATCAAATGCCTCCATTACCTCGTCCATCATTTTGATGGCGGCTTCAAACATTTCTACAATTCGAGTAATTTCTAGAAGTTTTAAATCGAAATTATTGTTAACGTTTATTGCGAATTTGGCAATACTTTCTGCAATATCGCCAGTGCGCTCAAGGTTACTATTTATTTTTAAAACTGCTAATACAAATCGCAAATCAACTGCAACGGGGTTAAAGAGAGCAAAAATATTTTCGCAATCCAAATCAAGTTTTAATTCGCTGGCATTCACCCTTTTTTCACTCAATATTACTTGGCGAGCTAAATCTTTGTCAAGGTTTAATAAAGATTCTTTTGCCTTAACTAATTGTAAATTTACAAGCGTCCACATTTTTATGGTATCCGCTTTTAGTTGCTTTAATTCTATATCTAAATGTGACATTTTAATTTGTTAATTTAAAATTGATATTTTTTAATTCAATTACCCAAATCGTCCGGTAACGTAATTTTGGGTACGTTCGTTTTTGGGGTTTGTGAAAATAAGTTTTGTAGCGTCATGCTCAATTAATTCGCCCATGTAAAAAAAGGCAGTTGTATCGCTCACTCTGGCGGCTTGTTGCATATTGTGAGTTACAATTACAATGGTATAATTATTTTTTAACTCATAGATTAGCTCTTCCACTTTGGCCGATGAAATAGGGTCAAGTGCTGATGCGGGTTCATCCATAAGAATAACAGTTGGTTCTACCGCCAATGTTCTGGCAATACATAATCGTTGTTGCTGACCTCCGGATAATGCCAATGCGGAGTTCTTTAATTTATCTTTTACTTCCTCCCAAAGTGCGGCTTGTTTCAATGATTTTTCTACTGTCTCATCTAGAATATTTTTATCCTTAATCCCTTGAATTCTTAACCCATAAACAATGTTTTCATAAATGGATTTTGGGAAAGGATTTGGTTTTTGAAAGACCATTCCAATTTGCTTTCTTAGTTCCTCAACTCTAATATTTTTATCATAAATATTTTTACCATCAATTTCCACTTTACCCTCCATCTTAAAAATATCAATGTAATCATTCATGCGATTAAATAATCGAAGGAATGTAGATTTGCCGCAACCTGAAGGCCCTATAAATGCCGTAACTGAGTTGGGTTTTATGGAAATAGAAATGTCGTTAATTACCTTATTTGCTCCGTAATAAACATTAACATTTTGTGCTTCTAACTTATTCATTCGTATTATTTCTTTTATTAAAAAATTACCATTTTACTTTTTTCTGCCATCGGTTTCTCAAATACATGGCTACTCCATTTAAAACAAAAGTAACCAATAACAATATGATAATAGCGGATGCCGCATTTATGGCAAAACCTTTTTGCGGCCTTGATATCCAATTAAAAATTTGAATTGGTAACACCGAAAACTCATCGGTTGGACTGGCAGGTACAAAAGGAACATAAGCCAAGGCTCCAATGACTATTAAAGGAGCTGTTTCACCTATAGCTCGGGATAATGCTAAGATAATTCCAGTAATTACACCTCCAAATGAGGCCGGTAATAATTGATACCAAATAGTTTGCCATTTTGAAGCCCCCATAGCAAAAGATGCCTCCTTAATTGATTTTGGAACGGCCTTAAGTGCCTCACGAGTTGAAACTATAATAATTGGCAATATTAGAAGAGACAAAGTGGAGGCTCCTGCTAATAAACTTCCTCCCATGCCCAAAATTCTACCAAATATTTCTAAACCTAATAAACCATAAATGATGGAAGGAACTCCCGCTAGATTACTAATGTTTATTTCAAGAATATTGGCCAAACGACTTTTTTTACCATATTCTTCAAGATATACACCCGCTGAAACTCCCAGAGGTATGGCTATAATAGCCGTCAAACCCATAATCCACAAGGTGCCAACCAATGCAGGCAATATTCCTGCCTTTTCAGGATTTCTGGAGGGAAAATTGGTAATAAAATCCCAATCAATTCTGGCAACTCCTTCTATCAATATATTGCCAATAAAAATAGCCAACATAAGCAAACCAAAAGATGTGCAGGCTATGCCAAAATATTTAAAGGCATTGTCTTTTATTCTGTTTTTTACTGCGCTATTCATATTTCTCCTGGAATTTCTTTTTAACCCAATAACTTATATTGTTTAATATAAATGTAAATACAAATAGTGCCATACCAGCGGCAAATATGGTTCGATATTCTAGTGAACCATGCGCTACATCTCCAGTACTAACCTGAACAATGTAGGTAGTTATTGTTTCTATCGGGACTAATGGATTTAGAGTTAAACGCGGTTGTTGTCCGGCTGCAATGGCAACTATCATAGTTTCTCCAACTGCTCGTGAAATACCAAGAATAACGGAAACAATAATTCCTGATGAAGCTGCAGGAACCATTACCTTAAAAGCGGTTTGTAATCGAGTTGAACCCATTCCGTAGGAGGCTTCCCTTAGTGACATGGGAACTGCAAACAAAGCATCCTCGCTCATTGAAGTGATTAATGGAATTATCATTATACCCATAACAATACCGGCAGATAAAGCATTAAAACCTGCCATACCGGGAATTAAATTTTGTAGAAAAGGGGTGATAACTGCCAAAGCAAAAAATCCATAAACTACAGTTGGAACAGCAGCAAGTATTTCTAATAATGGTTTAACTATTTTTCTGAAACTTTTTGGTGCATATTCATTTAAATAAATTGCAATTGTTAAACCAATGGGCAAAGCAACTAAAATCGCAATTAGGGTTGTAAGAAAAGTTCCCGCTACTAACGGTAAAATACCAAAGTGCTTATCGGCAAAAAGTGGTGTCCATTGAGTATCCGTTAAAAAACTAATGATAGATACATTGGAAAAAAACTCAAATGTTTGAGAAAATAAAACCCAAATAATTCCTACTGTAGTTAGTATTGTAACCAGTGCTGCAGCGGCTAAACCAACTTCAATTAACCTTTCTTTTGTTCGTGGCATACTGGATATTTCAAAACAAAAGGCTCCATTAAAAATGGAGCCAAATATTTAAATTTTATAATTAACTGATAACACTACAATTATTTTGCTAGGGTTTTGATAAAGGTATCAAATTTAGCTTTTTCAGATTTATATTCCTCGTTTGTCATAGGAATGTAGCCAACTTCTTCAGAAAGTTTTCCGCCATTTGTTAAATAAAAATCAACAAAAGTTTGAACTTCCTTGCGACCTGCAGCAGCACTATTTACATAAATAAACAAAGGACGTCCCAATGGAGCGTATGTTTTGTTTTTCACAGTTTCAATAGATGGTAAAATAGCACCTTTGCCATTTTCATCCTTTTGATCATCTATACCTACTAATTTTAATTTGTCTTTATTTTCTGAGAAATAAGCCAATCCAAAAAATCCTAAAGCTAATTTATCAGTAGATATTCCTTGTACTAAAACGTTATCATCTTCACTAGCGGTATAATCACCGCGGCTTGAATGACTTTTTCCTACAACTGCTTCAGTGAAATAATCATAGGTTCCTGATTCAACACCAGCCCCAAATAAGTGAATTTCTTCTTTTGGCCATTCTGCGCGGATTTGGTTCCAATATTTTATTTTACCTTGAGCCTCAGGTTCCCACATTTTTTTAAGTTCAGCTACCGTAATATCTTTAACCCAGGTATTTTGAGGATTTACAACTACCGCTAATCCATCAAAAGCTACTTTTATTTCTATATGAGAAATTTTATTAGCAATACAAATGCTGTCTTCAGATGATTTTATAGAACGAGAAGCGTCATTGATATCAATTTCGCCACGACCAAATTTCTTAAACCCTCCGCCTGTACCTGATAAACCTACTGTAACTTTAATATCAGGATAAGATGCTTTGAAATCTTCAGCAACTGCTTCTGAGATTGGATAAACTGTACTTGATCCGTCAATTTTAATTTCTCCGGAAAGTTTTTCTGTTGATTTTGGTTCTTTTGAACCTCCGCAATTACTTAACATTAAAGCAAGCCCAATTGATAATGTTGTTATTTTAATTAGTTTCATATTCGTTTTTTAAATACAATGCAAAATAACTATTGATTTAACTTGCCAATGTTAAGGTAACATTAAATCTGTTTAGTGATAAATCAAAATTAACATTCATCAATTTTTAAAATCAACCAAACTAAGAAATTGTTAAAAAACTAAGTCAAGGCCAATGGCTAAAACAATTGCTTGTTATTTTTTGAAATCAAAAAGTTAAGATTGTGTTAGGTGAATTGTATATTAAGCGAATGTTAAATTATTAACAAATAGAATCAACACCCATAATATTTTGGTTTTTATCTTAAATCCCTGATATTAAATTGAACATTGGTTCGCCCATTAAATTCCTCCTCCTGAATAGAAAAAATAGCCTCGAACGGTTTATTGTTTTTTAGCCTTTCATATTTTTCACCTTGTTTGAATGCTACCCCTTTTATAGGTGTATCAAAATTTGGGTTTTGAAAATTCAGACTCAAATGAATATTGCCACCGCCCATTTGCCTTGCATACCCTGTATCTTTTAATGACGAAGTATAAAAAATGGGGGTCATATTTCCTGGACCAAATGGCTCAAATTGTTTTAATAATTTTATAAATGAAGGCGTAATTTCATCCTCAGTAATTTTTAAATCGAAATCAATAACCGGCTGCAACATATCGCGCGATAATCTGCGACTAGCTATTTCATCAAATTTATCAATAAATAAAGGCAAATTTTCGGGCAGTAAACTCAATCCTGCGGCATGGGTATGTCCACCAAATTGCAATAATAAATGGCTGCACTCTATTAATGCTTCATGTATATCAAATCCTTTGATAGAGCGGGCTGATCCAGAAATTTTTCCATCAGAAAAGCCAAGAACAATTGTTGGTCGGTAATGGTTTTCAATGATACGTGACGCCACTATTCCTATGACGCCTTTATGCCAATCAGGGTTAAACAAAACATTGGTAAATTTACTTGTATGGAGTGCATCATTGCTTATCATCTCCAAAGCTTGTGCTGTAATGGTTTCATCAATTCCTTTTCGTTCGGTATTGGTGGAATTTAAAATTTCAGTATAATCAATAGCCTCTTCTTCATTTTGCACAATTAATAATTTTACAGCTGTTTTGGCATCATATAATCTGCCAACAGCATTTATTCGAGGACCTATATAAAAAACCACATCGGATGTGGTGAGTTCTTTTTTATTAATACAACTTTCTTTTAAAACCTTTAATCCCAAGGATGGATTTTGGTTTAATTTTTCTAAACCATATTTAACTATAACTCTGTTTTCATCTACTATTGGAACTATATCGCAACAGGTACTCACAGCCACCAAATCCAAATATTGAAGATATTCATCTTCTGGCAAATTTTTAGAAATACAAAGGGCGTGAATTAATTTAAATCCAACTCCACATCCCGACAATTCTTTGAAAGGATAACTTTCGCCAGGAACTTTTGCATCTAAAATAGCCAAAGCTGGAGGAAGTGTTTCGCCTGGTAAGTGATGGTCGCAGACAATAAAATCAATACCTTTTGAGTTAGAATACTCGACTAGTTTCTCAGAGCGAATGCCACAGTCTAATGAAATGATTAATGAAAAATCATTTTGCGAAGCATAATCAATTCCTGCTTTTGAAACACCATAACCTTCCTTATATCGGTCAGGAATATAATATTCAATATACTTTGTGAATTTACTCAAAAAAGAAAAAACTATAGCGACCGAAGTTGTTCCGTCTACGTCATAATCGCCATAAACCATTATTTTTTGATTTTTTTCAATAGCTATGTTAATTCGTTCCACGGCTTTTTTCATATCCTTAAATAAAAAAGGATTGTTAAGCTGTTCAATAGAAGGTCGAAAAAATTGCTTAGCACTTTCAAAATCACTAAATCCACGTTGACAAAGCAATGTAGCAACAATTCTATTAACATTAATAGAGTTTTTCAAAGCCTCAATTTGATCATTTGACGGCAATTCAGCTTCTTTCCATTTATATTCTAACATTTTTTGGTATTATGATTTAACAATTCCTTAACATTGAAGCGACAATTCCATTACATCTTTGTAACAAATTTATATAACGCAAAATATGAGTAATTTATTAAGTTTTTTTATTCCTAAAGAAAGAAAGTTCTTTACAATGTTTGAACAAGCTACCAGTAATTTGGTGGAAATCTCTAAATTATTAGTGGAAATGGTAAAGGCCACTTCTACTGAGGAGAGAAAAAGGCTTCGCAATGAAATTGAAAATTTGGAACATGTTGGCGACAATGTTACCCATGATATCTTAAACCAATTAAGTTTAAGTTTTATTACTCCTTTTGACCGCGAAGATATCCATGAATTGGCGGTTGTCATTGATGACATAGCAGATTATATTAATGGTGTTTCTAGCCGAATAATTATATATAAAATTGAGCCAAAAGATATAACTCCTGAAGTAGTAAAATTAGCTGAATTAATTCAGCGTTGCACTGAAGAGTTGCACATTGCCGTTGGTCAGCTAAGAGACTTGAAGCATGTTGAAAAAATCAATGAAGCCTATGTTCGCATTAACAGTATAGAAAATCATGCTGATGATATATTCGATATGGCCATAGGCCAGCTTTTTGAAGAAGAAAAGGATCCTATTCATTTAATAAAAATGAAGGAATTGTATGCCACGCTTGAAACGGCTACTGATAAAGCAGAAGATGCCGCCGACATTATTAAGTCTATCCAGGTTAAAAATGCCTAGTAATTATTAAATCCCTTAAAAAATGGAACTAATAATTGTTGTAATTGCCCTAGCATTAATTTTTGATTTTATCAATGGATTTCATGATGCAGCGAATTCCATAGCCACCATTGTTTCTACTAAAGTATTATCTCCATTACAGGCTGTACTTTGGGCTGCTTTTTTCAACTTTGTAGCTTTTCTGATTTTTAAAGATCATGCCGTTGCTAACACTATTGGCAAAACGGTATATGCTGATTTTATAACACTTCCTGTTATTTTAAGTGGTTTGATTGCCGCCATTTTCTGGAATTTATTGACTTGGTGGTATGGTATCCCATCCTCCTCTTCACATACTTTAATCGGAGGATTTGCTGGAGCCGCTATATGCCATGCCTTTATTTCAAAAGGTATAATGCCAGTAAATGAAATAATCGACAGCGGAAAGATTGGGAAAACGGCTTTATTTATTTTTCTGGCACCTATTGTGGGAATGATTATTTCAATAATATTTTCTCTTATTTTTATTCAAAGAAATACATGGCTAAAGGTGGGGATTTTAATGGGAGTTGCCGCCATTTTGTTTTATGTATTCATAGGTTTCCAAGAAAATAAACTGCAGGAGAATATGAATAAATTTTTCAAGGTAGATAAATATTCAATAGAGGTAAATATAAAACATGATTCCACCAAAATTGAAAAACTTGAAAAAGCCCAAGCTAGCGCAAAAGCCTGCACTCCTTACCTAACCAATTATGAAACTGAAGGGGCAAATGTAGTAGCTGATAAAATTATTAAAAATGTTGATTTAAAAGAAATAACTATTAGTAAAATAGGAGACAAATTAGGCAGATTTTTCAAAATAGAACTTTTAAAAAATAAAGCCAAACAAGATACTTTCTTTAAAAAAGAATTTCTTGCTACTCAGGGAATTATTGATAGTTTGAAGCCGATTACAAAACAATATTTTGAATTAGGTTTGGATGGCATGGTTGCTGCAATGAATGTCAAATATCCGATGAGTCCTGAAATGCTTGTCAATTTTAAAAAATCAATAAACGTAGATATTAAAGAAGATTTAAAAAAGGAGATAGAAAAAGCAGATAATAAATTATTGAGGTGGGCACTTGTTGGTGCATTATTAATATTTTCACTAACTTTTATTTATACCGAAAAAATAAAAGAACCCAATGCTCGTAGAACCTCCAATTCATTTAAAAAATTACAACTTCTTTCCTCCGCGGCATTTAGTATTGGTCATGGTGGTAATGATGCGCAAAAAGTAATGGGAATCATTGCGGCGGCCTTAATTGCCAATGGCAATATTGTTGATATAAAATCTATGCCGGATTGGGTGCCTCTAAGCTGTTACCTTGCCATAGGCATAGGAACGTTGAGCGGAGGTTGGAAAATTGTAAAAACCATGGGTACTAAAATAACTAAGGTAACACCATTGGAAGGGGTGTGTGCTGAAACCGCAGGTGCTACCACCTTGTTCCTAACTGAACAAATGGGTATTCCTGTAAGTACCACACATACCATCACAGGTTCTATTGTTGGGGTAGGTTTGGTAAAAGGTGTTTCCTCTGTAAAATGGGGTGTAACCATAAGTTTGCTGTGGGCGTGGGTATTAACAATACCTGTTTCTGCCGCCTTGGCCGCGTTGGTTTATTATTTAGTTCACTTCTTTATTTAATATTTTTTATATCAATATCATATTTTAAATTGGATGATTAATATTTTTAATCATCCAATTTTTGTTTTAAAGTGAAATGAATTATATAAGACTATAAACAAAAAATGAAAAAATTAATTCTTTGGATTTTCACCTTGGCCACTTTACTGGCAGGATTTATTACAACTATTATTATTATAACTGTATGGGTTTTATTTGGTCGTCAACAAATTGATTTTGAATTACAAACCCAAGATGTGATTTTTATTTTATTAAGTATTGCCAGCATTTTATTTATATGTCTTTACGTGGTCTTTTATAGGCAGTTTATTGATGTTAAGAAATTACTATCCGAAAACCCATTTAGTGAGGTATATTCCATTTATACTAATAGTTTTAATCCGTTTGTTTCTATAAAAAAAGCAATAAAAAAGAACAATGATAAAAGCAATGCAGAATTGGAAAAATTAAACACATTAGAGCAGTACCGACGAGAATATATTGGTAATGTTTCTCACGAGTTAAAAACTCCAATTTTCAATATTCAAGGTTATGTAGAGGCTTTATTGGATGGTGGATTAGAAGATAAAAATGTAAATCGCAACTTTTTAGAGAAGGCCGATAAAAATGTAGATAGAATGATAAATATTGTTGAGGATTTACAAACTATAAGTCGTTTTGAGGCAAGAGAATTGGGACTTCAAAAGGAACCTTTCGGGATTTATCAACTTATTGAGGATGTAGTGGAAACAGAAAAAGAAACTGCAGCTAAAAGTCATATTTCATTTGAATTATTTGGCGGAAAAGAAATAATGGTATACGCTGATAAATTTAGAATACGTCAAGTTTTGACCAATCTTTTGGTGAATTCGATAAAATATAGCAAACCAATTGGTGGTGAAACAAGCATACGAATTTATGATTTGGAAAATTCAATAAAGGTTGAGATATCGGATAACGGAATTGGAATAGACCAACGTCATCTGGCTCGAATTTTTGAAAGATTTTACCGTGTTGATTCATCCCGCAGCCGTGAAAAAGGGGGTTCAGGTTTAGGTTTGGCCATTGTGAAGCATATTATTGAAGCACACGGTGAAACTATTGAGGTGTTGAGCACACCAGGGGTTGGAACTGTTTTTAGCTTTTCGTTATCAAAATCTGAACTCACAAATTGAACTTTACCAATGAAAGATAGGTCAAAAATTAACGTTCTCTTAACATTGAAATAACATTCATAATATTTCAATAACATTGTTAAAGAAATATAGGTATTAGTTTGCAGTGCATGAAAAAAATTATACTAATACTCAGTTTTTGTAGCAGCAGCATAGCTTTTGCGCAGGTTAAGACTCCTTCTTCGGTATCTAACGACAGTTTAAACAAGAGCATAAACGCGTTAAGAAAAGATGTCGACAATATTAAGAATTTAAAAATAACCGGTTGGGTTCAGGCTCAATTTCAAATAGCCGATACCGCCGGAGCAAAAAATTATGATGGAGGTGATTTTATGCCAGGTTCTAATAATCGTTTCATGATCAGAAGGGGTCGCATAAAATTTACCTATAATCAGAAAAACTCACAATACGTATTGCAATTAAATGCTACAGAACGAGGTGTTAACCTTGTTGAGATCTTTGCAAAATATACTGATCCTTGGACGAATTCAATTTCATTTACAGCAGGGGTAATGAATCGTCCATTTGGATTTGAAATACAACAGTCTTCTGCTGATAGAGAAAGCCCAGAGCGCTCAAGATTTACCCAAACCTTGATGCCAAATGAGCGTGATTTGGGAGCAATGCTTACATTTCAGCCCCATGCCGGAAAAAAACTACATGGCTTAAAATTGGATGCAGGATTTTATAATGGTTTAGGTATTGCAGTACCGGGAACTTCTACTCCTGCAGGTGCCGCTGCTGGAACAACTGGGATTAACGGTTTAACAGATTTTGACAGTAAAAAAGATTTTATGGGTCATCTAGTATATTACAAAACCCTTAAAAATGATAAAATTAAAGTAGGCGGAGGAATGTCACATTACAACGGTGGTTTCCTTGCTCAAAATGATACTATTTTT
Source organism: Bacteroidota bacterium (assembly GCA_947468275.1). Taxonomy (GTDB): domain Bacteria; phylum Bacteroidota; class Bacteroidia; order NS11-12g; family UBA9320; genus JABWCE01. The sequence goes on along the minus strand of CANIKO010000006.1, from coordinate 167,199 downwards.
AAATCTATCAAAACGGATACGGCAGGCAATAAAGTGTGGTCAATGGAAAAAGGGTTTAGCAACAAAATAGCCCCTAGGGTATATTATGGATTTGAAGGTTTTTTCAGTATCAAAAGTCCTATTGGAACAACAACCCTTAGAGGTGAATACTTTACCGGAACCCAAACAGGAAAAATAAAAGATTCTAAAAGTCCCGTTGCTGCGGTAAATTCTCCATTATATGAAAGAAAATTTAGTGCCGGGTATGTATATTTCATTCAACGTATTATGGAAACAAAGCATGAAATAGCGGTTAAATACGAATGGTATGACCCCAACACAAAAATTGCAGCTGCTCAGTTGAACGGAATTAATGGAATGAAAGAAGGTGAAATAAAATACACAATGATAGACGTAGGGTATAATTTATACTTAACCCAAAATGTTAAGTTTTTGGTTCATTATAATATGGTATCGAATGAAGTTACCAAAATCAAAGGATATACACGCGATTTGAAAGACAATATTTTTACAGTAAGAATGCAATACAGATTTTAATTAGAAAGGTTAAAATTTACCGCAAAAGGATTCTTAAAGCAATTTAGGAATCCTTTTTTGCGTTAATGGAATTATGAAATTTTATCTATATATATATTGTTTCTTATTTTCTTCCTTAAGTTTTGCACAAAACAAAAGTTTGGAATACAATCGCTACCTAAAAATTTATAACCTATTGAGTTATCAAAAAAACACGGAAAGTTGGTTGGATAGCACTAATAGTTATACTTCATCACACACTTCTTTAAAAATAGTTCACCCAACAATTGCCTTTGGATGGAAAGGAAAAAACCAAAACATAAATGAGTTGGAATTAAAAACTTTATTTATGAATAACTCCGATGACCTTAAAACTTCTACCAAAATTTCGAATGGAATGAACATGTCCACTTCTGGTGAAAAAGTGTTTTCTTCCTCTATTTCATTGCGCTACGAATACATCATCAATTTAATTAAATCCTCCACTTGCAAGTTTGCACCTTCTGTGGGTTTGTCTATTAATCCATATTACAGTAGTTATAATATAAAACCGCATACCACATTATCTTTTCCATCATCCGATTTTAACATTGGTGCCAAAGGATTCATAATTCCACGTTTAATTTGTAAGTATTCATCCCGATGCTTTTTTGACTTGAATATTCCGTTAGCAATTTTTGATGCAAATCAAGATTTTTTAAAAGTTAAAAATCCTGCAATACCAGTCAGTTCGCAACGCGTATTATCAAGTTCTTTTAATTTTATGCCAAAGCAATTTAGCCTGCGGTTTGGGGTAGGAATAAAAATTTAAACCCTATCTGAATTTTTAAATCATTCGTCAATTTAGCAATAGTTAATTTGACCAATATCTTTTTCCTTTGATGAAATTTTAAAAACCAATTAGTATGAAAAAATTATTGCAACGCGATCGAAGTAATAAAGTAATAGGAGGGGTTTGCAGCGGGTTGGGAAACTATTTCGATTCGGACCCCATAATTTTCAGAGCAATATTTTTGGTGCTGCTATTTGTAGGTGGTGGTGGAGTTTTGTTATATGCGATTTTATGGATTGTATTACCAGAAAAAAATCAGCCTTATACTACCAATAGCAGTAGTTTTTATAAGGAAGAATTTAACCCGGCGGAGGAAGAAAAAAGAAAACCAAACTCTGGAAAGGCAAATATTATGATGGGTTTATTGCTGCTTTCGGCAGGAATTTTGTTGCTTGTAAATAATCTCATTCCCGATTTTGATTTTAAAAAATATTGGCCCGTAATTCTTATTGTAGTTGGCAGCGGATTAATATTTGGCCACAGAAAATTAAATGTATCTGAAGAAAACATTAACGAATCAAATCATGAAGAATCCAAATAACATCTTAGGTTTTATATTAATACTAGCAGGAGCACTGCTATTGCTTAATAATTTTGATTTGTTGCAAATCAATATTCGTGAAATGATAAAATTTTGGCCTTTGTTGCTGGTTTATTCGGGCCTGGTATTACTGGCAGGCAATAAAAAAGGATATGCTGTATCCTTAGCTATGGTGGCCATTACTGTTATTTTTGTGATTGTATATTTTATATTTAAAGACATAGATGCCTATATTATCTAATCTCTAATAAGTGTTACCGTTCCGTGAGCTTCTCGTTTTTTATTCTCGCATTTAAATTTGTACTTAAACAAATAAAAGTAAGTTCCTTCGGGGCAGTTTAGTTTTGTATTAATAGCTTTACCGGTCCAATTTATCCCATCGTTCCTTATTCCGTCTTTATCAGAAAAATAAACCAATTGCCCCCAGCGATTGTAAATGGATAAGTTGTATTCTTCTGCATTTTCCAACACTATATCAAAGGCATCGTTTAAGTTATCGTCATTGTCTGGCGTAATAACATTTGAAAAAACAGCTTTAATAGTAAAGTTGATTTTAAATGCAGCACACACCGAGTCGCGGCATCCATATTTACTCTCAACAAAAAGACATGGAAAAAATGTTCCTGTATCAGGCAAATAATTATGTGTTACACTATTTTCATATCGAATGTTATTTTCAATACCAGAAGCCGGGTGTCCTAAATCCCATTTAATGGCACTGTAACCTAAAGATTTATTGGTAAATGTGTACACAGGGCACAAATTATCTTTTACAAAATCAAGTGCAGCATTAACACGTGTTACTTTTACCAACTTACTAGTAGTATCAAAACAATACCGCTGATAAGGTCCTTTTGGGGTATAATATGGGGTGTATTTTATGGCATAGTTGCCGGTATCATTCATATTTAGTTTGGCATATTTATTGGTAGTTTCCATACTGTCTTTATTGTTTATAACCCATTTGTATCGTGTATAAATAGAATCTGAATTATCGCTAACCAAGAGAGGTTGGCCAGCACAAAACACAGAATCTACAATAAAATCAGCCTTTGGAATAGGCAAAACTACCACACGCCTTATTGCTGGTTTTAAGGATGACGTATCTGGAAATGTGGTACTGCAAAAGTGGATGGAATTACCGGTATTAGGATTTACCACACTATCACTACCAAATAGATAAATATAGTAGATGCCGGGTTTGGTGTAGGTGAATTTCACATTTGTATCTTTTGTGGTAGAAAGCACCGATTTAGCTGAATCACCAAAATACCAGATATAATCCTTGGTTTTAAAGGATATATTTTTAAAAACACCTGTAAACGGAACACAGCCTACGGTATCGCTTATGATATCAAATTTAGGTTCGGGCCCGTCTATTTTTATGGTTAAATAAACACTGTCTTTGCATCCCATTGTATTCTCAACCCTATGAAAAACTGTAAACTTGCCATAGGATTTATAATAATGATAAGGGTCTATCAGGTAGCTTGGGTTTCGTTGGTCACCAAATTCCCAATAGTATTTAATAATACTATTGGCTGTAAAATCAATAGAAGATGAATCAAAAAACTGTAGGATATCGTTGCAAATTATCTTTTTGGTAATGGCTTTAATGCCAGCATTTACGCCACTAACATATAATTTTTTGGTTATTGTATCGGTGCAATTGGATGAATCTTTGGCAGCCAATCGTATGTTATAAATTCCGCTTAACGGAAATTTGATTGTGGGCAAAGCGGTATCATTCATAAATCCCCTGCCATCATCAAAATCCCATTTAAATGTTTCTTTATTATCCTGCTTTCGCTGTGCATTGTGCCAGTAATCAGTGCCACTATACAGGTAGTTTAGTTTTTCTTTAAACTTTATTTTTTCTCCGGGGCAAATCATGGAATCAAATTCCATGCTATTTTCAAAACCTATCATAACGGGATAATCATATTTGTCATAACATCGGTTTTTATTTTCAATGTAAAACGACGCATAATAAATACCCGATTTTTTATACCTATGTTCAGGTGGATTGATTAATGAGTCGCCCGATTTTACTAAAACTGTATCTACTTTTGAGTCATCTCCCCATTTCCAAAAAGCGAATAAAATATTTTCTTGAACGGAATCTTTAATAACTGGTTTAATCAAAGAGTTGGGACATTTGCCTTTTATTTTAAAGTTAGCCAATGGTTCTGTCATTAATTGAAACCAATTGTGATACCAAATAGTATCAAAGCACTCGCGGCTTGGGTCAATATAATAATCACTGGTATCGCAAATGCTGCGGTATACTTTTTTATTCCCGTGCCTAATGGCAAAGCCTACTGTAACCCAGCCATCTTTATTACATGTTTTCAAATAGGTATTAACTGGCGAAAAATATCCAAATGCATTGCGTCCACAAGCTGAATCAAGATTTATTTTAATTTCGCTAGCACTGCAAAGTGAACTGGAAAAATTAACGGCATAATCGTATTTATTTCCACTGCATTTTCTGTCTACTGTATATGAAAATTGAATGTTATCAAGTCTTTTAACATTTATAATTCCTTCTCGTTCTATATTGCAACCATTATTATGATCTATAATTTTAAGTTTCCATGTTCTGCAAATACCATTTACATACAAATGCTTTCCTACAGAATCTGTTGAATAATTGCAATTACTTTTAATATTAGCATTATTCTTATAACTTGTGGTGCATTGCGGTGCGTCATCATCTCCAAAGTCCCATATAAATGAAACACGCTTAGTTCCATACCGTATGTCCCTTTCACAAAAATACACGGTGTCTTTATTTTGACATTGGACTGTATTTAAAAGGGTAAGCTCGGGTATAATCCCAACTACTTCTATCGAATCGTATTTAAATGTTTTGACACATCCTGCAAAATTGATGGTGAGTTGAACCAAGTTTTTCCCAAGTTCAGGAATAAGTTCTACCGTTTTTCCTTCTCTTCCCAATGGACCAATTTTCCATTGGTAATAGGCATCCTTTAGTGAATCATATTGTTCAAATCTGAACATCTCGCCATAGCATTTTTTGTAGCCATCTTTATAAATGTCAAATTTAATTTGATTAATATTGATAGTCACCAAAGTGTCTTTTGTTGTTCGGCAACCATTTTTTTGAACTAAAGTTAAGGCTACCTTATGTTCACCGGGATTTTTATAATAATGGTACCCATTGGAACTTTTGGTTGCTGCAGTAATACCATCACCCCAGTCATAAATTCTACCAATAATTTCTGAAGTATCTTTCTTGGTTAAATCTTGAAAAAATGCCATTGACGAATCACAACTAGGTAGAGAACTAAACCCAATAACAGGGATTACATCTGGCAATATTCTTACCTCAAATTCTTTTTTTGCTTTACAGTCTTTATCATTAGTTAGTTCTATTGTAATTTTGAATGTACCCACTTTATTGTAGGTATGGCAAACTTCATTACCAATTGTAGGATTTGGGGTGGTTGTTTGATTGCCATCATCCCACAAAACAATGCGTTTTTTCAAATTAATTCCAATATCACCGCCGGTTGAACTATCAATAAAACAAACCCTATTTTGGGATAAACAATAAATGTTATCCGGTTTTAAACGGGTTTTGAATTGTGGTATTTCATAAACGGTAATTTGCTTGGAAGCTGTGCATGTTCCTCCCCCATTTAGCTTTAAAATTGCCTTTACGGTTTTTGTGCCTGCTATAGAGTATTTATGACTAAAGCTTTTTTGGGTAGATGTATTACCATCACCCATATCCCAAGCAACAGAACTAATTCCAATACTTGAGGTAATATCAAAACTTATCAATTCTTCTTTACAAACAATATCAGAAGACACAATAGAACATGTTTGAGCAACAGTTAAAAACTGTGATAAAATAAATAAAGCTAATGTTAAAAGCCTGAACATGCACTACAATGATAAAAAACAAATTGGTAGAAAAGGGATGTTTGAGATAAATTTACCCTAAACCCACACTTTGGTACCTTCGGTGCAATTTTTACATATCTCAATGTTTTTACGGGATTTAAGTAGGGATTGTCTAAATGCCTTGTAAAATGGTCCTTGCCAAATTTCGGTAAATGATTTATCACCAAGTTCGCCCAATCGGTAAGAAGCATCTTTATCAAAACAACACGGAACTACCTTGCCATCCCAAGTAATTACACAGCCTTGCCACATGCGCCAGCAATGGTTTAATAATTTATTTTTTATCGAAAATTTTGAAGTTTCCTTGCTGTATCTGGAATATTTGGGATTATTGGGTATCAAATCACTTCCGGTTTCAAAATCATATACCTGAGCACTTTTCATTGCCAAATGGTCCACACCTGTTTCTTTGGCTAGTTTTTTTACATCGTCTATTTCATGCTCGTTGTGCCCAAACACAATAAATTGCCAAATAATATAAGGCGTTTGGCTTTTCATCTTGCGTTTCCAAGCCACTAAGTTTCGGGTTCCTTCCATCACTTTTTCCAACTGACCGCCAATTCTGTATTTTTTATAGGTTTCTTCCGTTACACCATCTATCGAAATTATTAATCTATCCAAGCCCGATTCAATCGTTCGTTTGCAATTTTCATCATCCAGATAATGGGCATTGGTGCTGGTGGCAGTATAAATTTTCTTTGCCGAAGCATAACCCACCATATCCAAAAACGACTTATTTAAATAAGGCTCGCCTTGAAAATATAAAGTAAGATAAGTGAGTTTATCACCCAATTGGTCGATGGCTTTGGTATAAATTTCCATATCCAACATTCCTGTGGGTCGCGAAAACTCACGAAGCCCGCTAGGACATTGCGGGCAGCGTAAATTGCAGGATGTTGTAGGCTCAATACTTACCGAAACCGGCATTCCGCGGTGGTAGTTTTTTTTGGTTAGTTTAGAAATATAATAGCTTCCCAAAATTTCAAGCATATTCCAAACCCGCTTGGCATTTAGTTTTGAAATATAATTAAGACCGTCTTTGGTTTTGGCAAGCATTTTACGGCAACAAAAATACGGGCTTAACTTTTCCAAACTTCCAAAGTTTGGAAAAGTTTATTGATTATTAAACATTTTCACAATTACGGATGTTTATTTAATTATAAATTACCTTTGCATTAATATTTAAAACTCTAATATATAAATCATGTTAATAGGAAAAAAAGCTCCCCATTTTAAAGCTGATGCCGTTGTAAAAGGCCAGTTTGTTGAAGATTTTTCGCTAGACCAATACATTGGCAAAAAGCACGTTATTTTTTACTTTTATCCCTTGGATTTCACGTTTGTGTGTCCTACCGAAATTATAGCTTTTCAAAGACGGCTTAAAGAATTTGAAGCTAAAAATTGTGCAGTAGTTGGTTGCTCGGTTGATTCAAAATTTAGCCATTGGGCGTGGGTTAATACCCCGCAAAAAAACGGTGGGATTGAAGGAGTTGAATACCCTTTGGTATCCGACATCAACAAAACTATTTCATTAAACTATGAAGTATTGGCCGGCCATTATGATATGGACGAGGAAGGCAATGAAATATGGGTAGGAAATGGCGGAGAAAATGCTGTGGCCTACCGCGGTTTGTTTTTAATTGATAAGGAAGGAATAGTAAGGCATTGCGTGGTAAACGATTTGCCATTGGGCCGCAGCATTGACGAAGCCTTGCGGATGGTTACCGCACTTCAGTTTCATGAAGAAAACGGCGAAGTATGCCCGGCTGATTTTAATGAAGGCAAAGATGGATTGGTAGATACGGCCGAAGGAATAGCCGGATATTTAGCCACTCACTAAAAATTTTAAAGCTTTATAAAGCAAAAGGCACGGAGCAGAATGGCTTCGTGCCTTTTTTTTGTTGGGAATATTGTTGCAATTTGGGTTTGTCTTTTTTGATAACATAGTTAATACCAAAACCTAAGCGGAGACCCGAGTTGCTGGAGGTAGCATAATGCTGTCCAATCACAGATCCCTTTCTTTGGTCTGAGGTTATAGTATAATCTATTCTGGTGCCAATAAGTGGAATAAATCCAGAATTAAAAGTAAAATTTAAATTGATTTTAAGATTTGAAGATAGTTTTCTTTGATAGGTGATTCCGTTTAATAAATTTAACCCCATATTTCTAACAGATACTTGCAATATATTATAAGTTAATTTAGCTGGTATTCCATTTTGATAAGTAATATCCCTTGTCATAGAATCAGAATATAAACCATTAAAAGGGAAATGCTCATATAATAGTTGACCATAATTGGTGCACAATGATTGCTCGAAGAAAAGTTCCGAATTATTTTTTGAATAAAATTTATATTTAAAACCAATTCCTATTTCATTGCTAATCCAATAATAGCTAAAAGGCTTGTATTGATTTCTATCTCTTCGAAAAAAGACAGGATCTTCTAAGGCTATATCATAAGTGTTTATAAGTTTCGCATAATGATAAAATAATTTTAACGACCATTTATTATTAAGCCTATATCGTGCATTAATTCCTAAGCCATTGTTGTATCCATAAACGTTATAATAAGGTGTAATCAAACGAGAATGCATTATAGTTTGCGTCCTTTGTGTAAAACAATCCATTCCTATTTCACTAGGAAACATCTTTTTTATTGACGGGGAAAAAGGGTACGATTTATTTATTAAAATAAATCCTACGATTATAAAAATAAATTTCATTCCTCTCTATGAACTGCAAATTTAAGTTTGTTTCCACCGCCATTCAAATTGCATTCAATCACCCAGGAATTGTGTAGCATTTCATTTTTCCAATAATGATCATTCCACCAAGCCCAATGACAATTCATATCTCCATATTGACTTTGTTTTGAAGTAAAAGTAAAAATATCACTGCAATCTGAGACCCCATCAAATGACGAAGGGTTAAATGATTTACTGAATTTTTTTCGAATATCTTCTTCATAAATTAAACACCAAGCATTTTCAGCATCGAAATATTTTCTATCATCATTAGTAAAATCCGATAATGTATAGTTACCCAATGCATGATATTGACCAATTCCACTTCGCTTCACTTTGCACATTCCACTAGACGATAATCTTAGGGTGCTAACACAAGTTCCGTTCCATTGGCCTCCAGTCATCGATATCTCATCACGTCCATTTCCAAAATTTTCTTTTCTTTCAGTGGGTTTGAATTCCATTAAAGTTAAACATACATAGCGGCCAAGTTTAAATAATTTTTGTGATGGTAGAGGTTTTGTTTTAAATTCACCTTCAGTTATACTTAATTACAGCTGTATCATATGCTAACGGATTTTCAATAGTATCCGTATTAATATTTAGTTCATCAATATTGTTATAATCAGCTTCTGATAAAACTGTTTCGTTGACAGAAATAACCCAAACTAGATTTTCTCCAGCAAAATCTTCATCTACCACTTGATTTACAAGTATATTTGAACCAGTTATGTATACTCCAGGAAGCACAGTTGAGTCATTTAGGTTTAATGTTACTACCGGATTATCGGTTAGCGTTACTTGGTCATCAAATGGTATGTAGATTTGAGGATAAACAAACTTATCAAAATATGTAAAGCCGTTGACTGCTTGAGAAACAAATTTGGTCAATAAACTAGGATTTGCATAATGTAGTGATATGGAAGTTTCCATATCGGCTTCTAAAGTTGTGTAATTTTCTGCCAATTTTTTTAATAAAACATTAACGTCTCCATCAAACTCATAACCTACTTCAGTATTTACAAGAGCTTTGAATGTAGCTGATTTTGAAATATCCAATAATCCCCATTGGGCAGCCATTAAAACCGAATCATAAAGGTTTTCATATTCTGTAAATGTTAAAGCTACCGAAGAAACACTTGTTGGTGTTTTTTGAACAATTGGATTTACTTTCATTTCTTTTTTACACATTGTAAATGTAAGAAATAATGGAATAACTAAAATAATAATTTTTTTTATCATAATCTTATTTTAAAAGGTGATTTTATTGATTACGGCACTCTAGCGGCTTGGCGCATCTCAGGTTTTAAGAATATGATACCCGATAAATCATTTTAGCGTATTCAGTTTTTTCATGCTCAAACTGCCTCCTTTTCTACATTACATTCAAATCTTCTAATTTTGTTTTTATTAAAGACATGAAAAAAATCATATTTGAGAGTATTTCTTTGATAATTAGGTTATCAATAACTATGCTAAATAGACTTTAGCCAATAAGACCAAATTCTTTCTTTATCCGTTGGCTAAAGCCAACGGCAATGGATGAGAAAAATCACTTAATATGGATTTAATTATCCCTCAATTTACCCTAAATTCGCATCAAATTTCAAAACCTTGATATATTCTAACTGGTGGAAATATGCAGGAGCAGTGTTAGTGCTGTATTCCATTATTGGCGGGCTGCTTTTTGTTAATCCCAATAACCTCTTATTTTTGGACGAAACCGTTCGCAATCTCAATTATCACGTTCCCATGTGGTTCACCATGATAGCATTGCTTTCAGTATCGGTGGCCAATAGTATCAAATACCTTAAAACCTTTGATATGCGGTATGATATAATTGCTTCAAAATGTGCCGGAGTTGGGGTGGTGTTTGGGTTAATGGGCTTGGCTACCGGCTCGGTTTGGGCTCGGTTTAGCTGGGGCGATTGGTGGACTACCGATGCAAAATTAAACGGAGCTGCCATTGGGGTACTCATGTATTTGGCCTATTTAATATTGCGCAATTCGTTGGAAGATGCTTCAAAAAAAGCCAGAGTATCATCGGTATATAGCATTTTTGCTTTCCCGTTGTTTATAGTTTTTGCTTGGGTGCTGCCCAAAATGGCGGCCAACTCCATGCATCCTGGAAGTGGTGATACGGTTGGGTTTAACAAATATCCTTTAAATAATAATTTGCGAATGACCTTTTATCCTGCAGTTATGGGATGGATAGCTATGGGTTGGTGGTTGGCCACTTTGCTTATTCGCAATGAATTTTTAATTCACGACAAACAATCTAATGAAATACCCGATTAATTAATATAAATACACATGAAAATCAAACTCATATTCCTTTTTCTTTTAAGTTTTATAACCAATAGTTTATTTGCCCAAACGCAGCAAAATCCGTTTTACAGCAATGGCAAAATCTACGTAGTGGTAACCGTAATGTCTATTATTTTTACAGGAATCATTATATATTTGGTAAGGATTGACAGACGATTGAAAAAAACGGAAAGAGAATTAAAAGATAACAAATGAAAACAATAAACATTATAATTTTAGTAGTAATAGCAGCCGCTATTGCCATATTTGCGGGGGCTTATGCAGATAGTAGCACGTATGCTGATTTTAAAACTGCCAAAGAAAATCCGGGACAAGAATATCATATTGTCGGCGAGTTGAACAAAGAAAAGCCAATGGTATATGAACCCATGAAAAATGCCAATCGCTTTGAATTCTTTTTAAAGGATTCATTAGGTAACGAGGCCAAGGTAATTTACAGCGAACCTAAACCTGCAGATTTTGATCGAAGTAATAAAGTGGTGGTAATTGGTAAATTTGATAACCCAAACGGCGATTTTATAGCTAAAAAAATTCTTTTAAAATGTCCTTCTAAGTACGAGGCTGAATCTGCTGCTAAATAATGGGAGTAATATATAAAGGCGAAAATCTTTTAATTGGTAACCTTGGCCATTTTTTAGTAGCCTTAGCCTTTTGCACAGCCATATTCAGCGCTATAGCCTATTTCATTTCCACTAATAACAATGATGATTATAGTTGGAAAAAAGCGGGCCGTATTTCATTTTGGATACACGCAGTAGCTGTTACAGGTATTTTTATTACACTTTTCACACTCATCTACGGTCATTATTTCGAGTATCAATATGCCTGGCAGCACAGTTCCAGAAGCTTACCTTGGTATTACATGCTTTCCTGCTTTTGGGAGGGGCAAGAAGGGAGTTTTTTGCTGTGGTTATTTTGGGATGCTGTAATAGGTGTTTTATTAATATTTACTGTTAAAAGTTGGGAAAGTCCAGTTTTAGCAATTGTTTGCCTTACTCAAATTGTATTGGCCAGTATGTTGTTGGGTATTGATTTGGGTGATATTTACAAAGTAGGAAGTAGCCCGTTTTCATTACTTCGCGAAAAAATGGCCGCTAATGCACCCATTTTCCGAACGCCAGATTATCTAACAAAAATTACGGATGGCAGAGGTCTTAATCCTTTGCTTCAAAATTATTGGATGGTTATTCATCCACCTACACTTTTCTTTGGCTTTGCGAGTAGCATTATTCCCTTTGCATTTGCTATTGCCGGCCTTTGGACGGGCAGATATAAAGAATGGCTAAAGCCTGCATTGCCTTGGACTTTGGTATCCGTAATGATATTGGGAACAGGAATTATTATGGGTGGTTTTTGGGCCTATGAATCCTTGTCATTCGGCGGTTATTGGGCTTGGGATCCGGTGGAAAATGCATCTTTAGTTCCATGGCTTTTATTAATTGCTACGGTGCATTTAATGCTGATTTATAAGAGCACTGGAACCAGTATTATTCTAACATATATACTTAGTATAGCTTCTTTCCTTTTGGTTCTTTATGCTACTTTTTTAACCCGCAGTGGAATCTTAGGAAACACAAGCGTTCATTCATTTAATGACCTTGGGTTAAGCGGTCAACTAATGATTTTTATGTTCATTTTTTATGCATTGCCATTATTTGCAATTGTAAAGGATAAGCAACAAAAATTATGGCTCAATCTAGTTTATTGGGGTTGTTTTCTATTAAATATTGTCGTAGGGATTGTTACAAAAAATGAAACTGTCTTTGCCGTTTTAAAATGGTTGGATATTTTAATTTTTGTGGCTATTTCGGTAGCTTTTGTTTACAAATTATACCAAACGTTTCCGGCCAGCCGAACAGAGGAAAGTTTTAAAAGCCGCGAGTTATGGATGTTTATTGGGAGCCTTTTTTTATTGCTTTCTGCATTTCAGGTAATATTAGTGACTTCATTTCCTGTAATTAATAAATTATTTGGAACTAACATAGCACCGCCAACCGATGCCATTGGTTATTACAATAAATTTCAATTACCAATAGCCATAGTAATAGGCTTTCTGACCGCTATCACTCAGTATTTTAAGTATAAAAAAACAGATCTCAAAAAGGCGATTTTCAGCATTTTAATAACCTTTGCAATAGCAATTCTTCTTACTACGGGCTGTATGTTTCTATTTCAAATTTGGGACATCTATTATTTAGTATTTCTTTTAGCGGGAGTTTATGCTGTTGTGGGTAATACCAACTATTTAATATCAATGCTAAAAGGTAAAATCAAATTGGCAGGTGGTTCCTTGGCTCATATTGGCTTTGGTTTTATGCTGATTGGAATTTTGGTGTCTAGTGCTAAAAAAGAGGTAATTTCCATAAACCAAACCGTGGATTATGGTAAAAGCATGGACGATAAAGCCAAACGTGAAAATATGCTTTTAATACAAGGCGATACGGTTCGTATGGCTGATTATTTAGTTACTTATACAAATGATACTATTGTTGGGCCCAATACTTTTTACAACGTGTATTATAAAGGAATTGGCAACAAAGATGAGTTCCTACTTCAGCCCAATGCACAAATTAGCAATGGTCAATTAAATGCAAATCCCGATACCCGACATTATCTCACGCATGATATTTATACGTTTGTGAGCAATGTGCCTGATAAAAGTAAGCAAGCCAGTGAGCCTTGGGGCGAGCCCAAAGCGCATCAGGTATTAATTGGAGATACAATTATAACTGGAAATGGAAAAGTGATTTTTGAAAGCATTGATAAAAATGCTAAGCCGCAAGAATTGCGCTTGAATCATGAAATGTGGGCCGCTAATCTTAAAATAATTTCAGGCAAAAAAATATATACCGCCAAACCCATCTTTGCTATTGCTGATAATAAATCCTTTTATACCATAGAGTCGGTGGTAGATGAAGCAGGATTGAAATTTCAGTTTTATATAAAAGCTGCTGATGCCGGTGTTGCTGCCTTTATTGAAACCTCAGAACGATTGCCGATAAATGATTTTATTATTATGAAAGCAATTGTTTTTCCTTATATCAATTTTTTGTGGGGAGGTGTAATAGTATTGATAATAGGTTGCATTATTGCTATTGTAAAACGCACTAAGGATTACAAACTTAGTCTGATTACTAATACCAAAAATTAGCATTCCATCCGACCTTTAAATAAATAAAAAAATTAAAGGATGAAAAGTAAAATAACTTTTGTTGGCTCGGGCAATGTAGCCTGGCATTTAGCTAAATCTTTTGATTTAGCAGGATACCAAATACATCAAATTGTAAGTCGAAATGAAACTACAGGTAATGAATTAGCTAAAAAATATGCCGCTTTTTTTGATTCAAAACTGGAAAACGTTTTTGACGACAGCGATTTTATTTTTTTAACCATTCCCGACAAAGCCATTGAATCAACTATTGAAAAAATAAAGGCCAACTCCCCAATTTTTGTGCATTGTGCCGGTAGTAGTTCTTTGGCAACCATTGCTAATTTTAAAAAAAGTGCTGGAGTATTTTATCCCTTACAATCCTTTACTAAAGAGCGAAACCTTAATTATTTTGAAATTCCAATTTTTATAGAAGCAAGTGATAAAAATACCTTTCAAAAAATTTGGGATTTGGCGGATAGTATTTCCAATTCTGTTAAACATTTGGATTCGGAAAAAAGACTGTATCTTCATTTAGCTGCAGTTATGGCAAATAATTTCACGAACCATTTGCTTGCTCAGGCCGAAAAAGTTATGAGCATGGAAGAATTGCCTTTGGTTTGGCTCAAACCTTTGGTGGAAGAAACTGTAAAAAAAGCATTTGATTTAGGGCCGGAAAATAGCCAAACCGGTCCGGCCATCAGAAATGATGAAACCACGATACAAAAGCATTTGAAAATGTTGGAATCAAACCCTGACCTGAAAGAACTTTATTCAATAATTTCCAAGGATATTGGAAGAAAATAAGAGCAATTATCTTTTCCGTTTTTCAAAGTTCAAATAATCTTCATGAGCTTCTTTAAATGAGGCTAACAAGGTTTCTCTTTGTTGACTTAACTCTTTTATTAGTGTTGTTTTACGATTGCCAATGATCCATAGTCTCATTTTATACAACCATCTTTTTAAACCTACATAGTATTGGAAAGTAAAAATCCCAACAGGTGCCAATAGCAAAAAGAAAGCAATTGCTAATAATCCGTTTTGAAGTGCTTTAAAAATGAACCAAGTCATACAAAAAGCGTTTATTGAAAAAAGCAATAATCCAATTACCAAAATAATGGAACCATAAAAATCAGAACGTTTTACAACCAGTTTTGCTAATAAATTAGTAAAGAAATAGGGTAAAAAATGCAATGCGAATCCAATAACAAAAAATGGCAATCCTATTATAAAGTAGAATAATAGTGTAAAAAATTTCAATCGACTAGTTTCTTTATTCCTGATTGGATTAAGCGTTCCTTCTTTAAGATTTAACAAATCGATAATAGAAAAATATTGCTGCACTTTGAGTTCCAAACTTTCTAAAATTTCTTTCTTTTCATCGCTAAAATATTCAATAGCTGCGGCAATATCTTTTCTGGCTATAAACCATCCAATATGCTCCTCATTTTTTCCAATACCAAAGCGGGCATAATCCGTTTGAATGATTTTTTCAACTTTGTGTGTTAGGTCAAACCAACGACTTTCATCCACCACCACAATCCTTTTTTTAAGTTCATCTTCAACGCGTTTTGTAAGATTATTAACAGCTTTAAAAGAATCAATTGAGTATTCGTCCTTATAATCTGAAGCAAGTATTGGTTGGCCAAAATTTAGAAATAATTTACCCTGAAAATGATGCGGATTGGTATAATTAATCCCAACGGGAATTAAGGTCACACCCAAATTGAAATTGCTTTTTGCCTCAGCTCCAAGCGCAATTCGTGCGGCTCCTGTTTTTAATGGAAGCAATACCGGCTTGGTTTGGCTGGCCCCTTCCGGAAAAATAACCAATGCTCCATTTTGTTCAAGTAATTTAAAGCAGTAATTAAAAATTTCATCATTTTTATGAACTTCATCCGGCGAATATTCTTTTCGGTAAATGGGTATAACACTTAATTTTCCCAATAACTTGGCCATTAACGGATTTTTAAACGATTCGCCTCTGGCTAAAAAATGAACATTTCTTTTTAAAAAAATAGCAACAACAATGGGGTCCATAAAGCCGCTTCTATGGTTGGGTAGAAAGATAACAGGTCCTTTTTGCGGAACCAAATCTTCGTTGTGTAGCTGCACCTCTCTAAAATATTGCCTCACAGCATAGCCAACAATAAATTTAAGAAAACGATACAGCATTCTAAGTTTTTTAAAACGATGCGCAAACTAATCAAAATTTGAGGCAATATGTATGTATTGTAAAATATTGATTTATTGAAATTTACAAAAAGGTGTCCCATAATAAAAAATTATGTTTAGGTTTCTCTACATTTTTTTTGTTAAAATCAAACTTTAACAAGTCAATTACCTTTTGGTCTTTATTTTGTCTAGCATATTTTAAAATTAACTTATGAAACGAATAACTTTGGCCTTAACCACCTTGCTTATTAGTATTTCTGCATATTCACAAACTGTAGAACAACTTAAAAAAAAGTCGGAAGAGCATAGCAGAGGTTCAGGAAATAATTCAGGCAACCAAAGTTCTGGTAATAATAATTATAGTAACAATTCTTCAAATGATGCCTGCATGTCTGATTGTTTATCAGGGTGTCTTACCGGTTTATTTGATATTAACAGACCTGCACGTCAAGAACGACAAGCTGCAAGATCACAAGCAAGGCGAGATGATAGAACCCAAAAAAGGGATGAAAGAAAAAGTTCAAATTCATCAAATGGAGACAATAAAAATGTAGAAGATTTACCCTTTGAAACAATGAATATTTCTTTAAGGGGAAGTTTTGTCCCCGGAACTTATCATGTATTTGTCCCTGAAATTTCAGGAGGTAAAGGCCATTTTGCTTATTCAGTAAGGTTTCTTACCATAGCTGAAAGACGGTTGGGTGAAATAGAATATTTTTCAACATTTGATGTTCAACCTCTGCAAATTAGTTTTGTAAATCGTCCTGATTTTTTGTTTAAAGCTGGAATTGGTGCTATGGGTGTAACTACTACAGACCAGCTCAATTTTGAATTTACCACTAACTTTAAATGGAGAATTAGTAAAAAAATAGATATGGGAATTGAAGGAAGAATGGCTACCAATCATGGAATTGTTAGGCAAGAAGCCTCAACCCAAATAAATTATGCCTTATGGCAAAAAAACAACAAGCAATTTGTTGTTGGGTTGCATGTAATGGTATCTGAATATTATCAAGCAATTGATATAAAGACACTCAGTCTATCAACTGGTTTTAGGTTTTAATAAATTTACCTCAAAAAAAAACCCCGAAAAAAAGTCCGAGGTTTTTTATGATTAGAAATTATTAAGTTTATCTCACAAACAGAATTTCTCTGTATTTAGGCAATTTCCAAAGATCATCATCAATAAGATGTTCTAATTTATCTGCATGCCGGCGTATTAAATCAAATGAAACCTTTACTTTATTGCAATAAGCTTGGGCTTTTTGTTTAGTATCACTAATGTTATTTGCAGCTTTTCGTTCATCCACCATATTGTCCGTAGAGGTTTTTAAGTTATTGGTATGACCTGCAATTTCATTTAGTAAATCTGCTAATCCTTTTATAGAAGTTTTGGTAGATCCCGATGAAATCATAGAATTAATAGTGTCAGCTAGTCGTTTTTGATATTGAAGGGCAGCCGGAAGAATATGAGTATATACCAACTCATCCATGATACGACCTTCGATTTGGATTTTTTTGATATAATCTTCAAGCTTAATTTCATATCTAGCATGTAATTCTTCTTTTGTGAAAATTCCTGTCTTAACAAAAATTTCATCTGCATTTTTTCCTAAATAGGAATCCAAAGAATCCACTGAATTTTTAATATTTTGTAATCCGCGTTTTTCGGCTTCAACAGCCCATTCTTCGCTATAGCCATTGCCTTCAAACAATACTTTTTCTGAAGCTTTTAAATAGCCTTTCAATACTTCGTGAATAGCATCTTCAGTTTTTTTCTTTTTTGCAACCAAAGCATCCACATCCTTTTTGAATTGAATTAATTGGCAGGCAACAGCGGCATTTAAGGTAATCATCGGGCGTCCACAATTTTCACTTGAACCTACCGCTCTAAACTCAAATTTATTGCCAGTAAAGGCAAAAGGCGAAGTACGGTTTCTGTCTGTATTATCTTTTAATATTTCAGGGAGGTTATGGATATTGATAACCTCATTATCTGTTGATTTATCAGATATTTTTTTATTGCTTTTAAAGTCGTTTAAAACCTTGGTAAGTGTGCTGCCAATAAAGGCCGACATAATAGCCGGAGGTGCTTCGTTGGCTCCCAATCTGTGATCATTACTGGCACTGGCAATACTTGCCCTTAGTACAGGTGCACTATCATGAAACGCTTTAATGGTATTGATAAAGAAGGTTAAAAATTGAAGGTTTGCGTTTGGATTACTTCCCGGTGAAAGTAAATTAACACCTGTATCTGTAATTAAACTCCAGTTATTGTGTTTTCCTGAACCGTTAATTCCGGCAAAAGGTTTTTCGTGAAGTAATGCTTTAAATCCATGTTTACGGCCTAGCTCTTCCATCAAATCCATCAATAATTGGTTGTGATCTACAGCCAAATTTATTTCCTCAAACATTGGAGCGCATTCATATTGTCCAGGGGCTACTTCATTATGTCGTGTTCTTAATGGAATTCCTAATTTCATTGATTCCAACTCCAAATCATACATAAAATTGAAAACTCTAGATGGAATAGCGCCAAAATAATGATCATCCATTTGCTGTCCTCGCGCAGGAGCGTGCCCAAATACCGTTCTGCCGGTCATTATTAAATCAGGGCGAGCATCGTAAATGGCTTTATCAACTAAAAAATATTCTTGCTCAATTCCTAAACTAGCTCCAACATGTTTAACATTTTTATCGAAATAATTACAAACCTGAGTGGCTGCTTTATTAAGCAATGCCATGGTTTTTAATAATGGCGCTTTATAATCTAAAGCTTCCCCGTGGTAGGAAACGAAAATTGTTGGAATACAAAGCGTTTTTCCGGAGGCTTTTTCCATTATAAAAGCAGGAGAAGAAGGATCCCAAGCTGTATAACCTCTCGCTTCAAATGTATTGCGCAAGCCTCCACTTGGCAAGCTGCTGGCATCAGGTTCTTGCTGTACTAATGAACCTGCTGAAAATTTTTCAATAGCTTTTCCATCCCAAACTTCATAAAAAGAATCGTGCTTTTCAGCAGTTAAACCTGTTAATGGCTGAAACCAATGACTAAAAGAAGTTGCTCCTTTTTCAAGGGCCCATTGTTTCATGCCATCGGCAATTTTTTGGGCCACATCGCGCTGAATTGGCAAGCCAGTTTTAACGGCTTCATTAACAGCTTTAAAAGCTTCTTTGCCTAAATATTCTTTCATGGCATCATGGCCAAAAACATTAGAACCAAAAAGAGCAGGAATGTCGGAAATGTCGGTTTTTACTTTACAAATTTTTCGCGACTGGGCGGTTTGGATGGCTTGAAAACGCATAATTAAGAAGTGTCGCGAAGATAGGGTAAGCAATTTATTTAGCCATTTTTTAAATGAATAATTCTTAACCGGTTTTGCACAAAAGTTAAATTCTTGTTCTGAACTTCAAATTCCATCAAACAATTAAATTTTTGTTTTTAGTGTCAATTTATAAAAAAGGTGCAAGTGCATTCGTTATAAAATCAATCTCTAGAATTTGAAATTTATTATTTGAAGTTTTGAATTTACAAAACCTTTTGCCCATTCTTCTTATTTGATATATGTTTGTAGCTATTCTTAATTTAATATGCAATCCTACAAAAAATATTTACAGTACATTGTTCCATTGGCCATGTTCGCAGTTCTTACAATGGTTTATATGGCTCCAGCCTTCAATGGTAAAGTTGTTCGACAAGGTGATATTCAGCAATACAGCGGAGCATCTAAAGAAATTTTGGACTACAAAGCCAAAGAGGGCAAAGGTCCGTTGTGGACCAATTCCATGTTTGGCGGTATGCCCAGCTATCAAATTTCGTATGAAGCCCCAAATAATTATGCTAAATATTTAAGAAATATTACCATTTTTAAACACCCTGTAAATATGCTGTTTATAGGTATGGTGTTCGCATTTATTCTGCTGCTCACCTTTGGCGTAAATCCTTGGATTGCGGCTATTGGCGGTGTAGCTTATGGTTTTTCGAGTTACAATTTAATATTAATTGAGGCCGGGCACAACACAAAATTGTATGCTATTGCCTATGCTCCGATTTTGCTGGCAGGTTTAAATTTGATATTAACAAAAAAATATCTCTTAGGGGCAGGGGTAACGGCAGCAGCTATGGCGTTGCAATTGCAAGCCAATCACTTTCAAATAACCTATTATCTTGGTTTAATAATTGGTTTATGGATGATTGCTGAATTTATAATGGCTATTAAAAATAAAACTTTAAAGCCTTTCCTTATTGCGTGTGTAATATTTGGCGGAGCTTCGTTAATCGGATTAGGAACCAATAGCGTTTCATTATTACTAACAGAAGAATACTCTAAAGAAACTATCCGTGGAAAATCGGAACTAACAGTATTACCTGACAGCACCACAAAGGCTGTAGCAAGCACAGGTTTAGACATCGACTACGCTTTTGACTGGAGTCAAGGATGGGAAGATTTACCTACTATTTTGATTCCAAATTTTGCCGGAGGGGGCAGTGGAACCGAACTAGGAAACAATGATGCTTCAAAAAAATATTTACAGCAAATGGCCCAAAGTCAAGACCCACAGCAAGTGCAACAGGCCCAATATTATTTAAGTCAAAAAACAAATCCATGGGCCTATTGGGGTTCATTGCCTTTCACCTCAGGTCCCGTATATTTTGGTGCATTGGTATTATTCCTTTTTGCTACTGGTATGTTTCTTAGCAAAAACCCTACTAAATGGTGGTGGTTGGCGGCTTTAGTGCTGTCATTATTTCTATCAATGGGTAAAAATTTAATGTGGTTTAACAGTATATTATTCCATAATTTACCTTTTTATAATAAGTTTAGGTCTGTAAATATGTCCTTGGTTATTGGTCAAATTGCAGTTGCTATTTTTTCTATTATTTCGCTTAATGAACTTTTAAAAGAAAACGTTGATAAAGCTGCTGTTAAAAAAGCCTTGATGAGAGCTTTTTATATAATTGGAGGGTTTTGTGTGTTAATGATTCTTTATTCGGGTGGTGCTGAATTAGGCGATCCAACAAAAGTGCCAGCGGAGGCTATTACTGACAGAGCTACTTATTTAAGAATGGATGCCTTAAGATCATTATTCTTTATTGGTGCGGGATTCGCTGCTTTTTGGTATTACCTAAAAGGAAAGTTACCTAAAAATTATATCATAGCAATTATAGGGGTGTTGGTATTAGTGGATTTATGGTCGGTAGATCGCAGGTATTTAAACGATAAAAGTTGGGAAAAAGCAAAAACGTATGAAACGGCTAATACAACGCCTAACGAAGCCGATATTGAAATACTAAAAGATAAAAGCTACTATCGCGTTTATGATGTGACTCAAAATCCATTCACAAGTGCAAAAGCATCCTATTTCCATCATTCAATTGGTGGCTATCATGCAGCCAAACTTCGCCGTTTTCAGGAAGTGGTGGAATGGTATATTGCTAAAAATAACATGAGTGTTTTGAATATGTTGAACGCAAAATATTTCATTCAGCAAGACCAGCAAACCGGAAAATTATTAGCCATTCCAAATGCCGAAGCTTGCGGTAATGCTTGGTTTGTGAAGGACTTGAAAATGATGGAAAATGCCAATGAGGAAATAAAAACCTTGGGCACTATTAATCCTAAAAATACAGTTATTGTTGACAAACGCTATGCCGACCAACTCAAAGGATTTGCCCCGTCATTTGACTCAGCTAGTGCCATCACTTTTGACACTTACCACCCTGATAGATTAACCTATAGCTCAAATGCAAAAACTCCACAATTGGCAGTTTTTTCAGAAATGTATTACAACGATAAAAAAGGCTGGAATGCTTATATTGATGGTAAAAAAGTGTCTCATTTCCGTTGCGATTACATCTTACGCGGTATGGTAATTCCTGCCGGAAGCCACAAAATTGAATTCCGTTTTGAGCCCGCTACTTTAGAAAAAGCTTCAACAATTGCATTGGTAAGCAATGCCGGAATGTATTTGTTGTTGCTAGTTGGATTGGGGTCATTGTTTGTGAGAAAAAAATTAGAAATAGAACAGAAGCCTTCAAAATAAAGGCCAATGCTATTTACTAAAATACCCGGCCAACAGGCTATAAAAACCCGACTACTCAATGCCTGTAACCGGGGGCGTTTACCTCATGCAATATTACTTCATGGACCCGAGGGAAACGGAGCCTTAGCCTTGGCTTTGGCTGTAATTAGTTATTTGCTTTGTGAAAACAAAACCGAAACTGATGCCTGTGGTGAATGTGACTCCTGTTCCAAAACCAAATCATTCATTCATCCCGATGTGCACTTTAGTTTCCCCATTATAAATTCGGATGGAACCAAACTAAGTGATCAATTTATAAAAGAATGGCGAAAAGCCTTGTCTGCCAATCCTTTTATGAGTTATGAAGACTGGATGGAAGCCATTAAAGGCAGGGATGAACAAAACAAACAAGGGAATATTACTGCTGAAGAATGCCGTGAAATATTAAAAAAACTTAGCCTCAAGTCTTATGAAGGTGGTAAAAAGTTTATGCTTATTTGGTTGCCTGAATTTTTAGGGCAATCTGGAAATATTCTTTTAAAATTGCTAGAAGAACCGCCTGAAGAAACCCATTTTATATTGGTGGCCGAGGATATAAATCAAATGTTGCCAACTATTGTTTCTCGAACTCAGTTATTTAATATTCCGGCTTTTTCGCCCGAAACAATAAACCAATACCTTCAAAAAAATCATGATTTAGAAGAAAAGGATGCGTTGGTAGTTTCGTTTTTAAGCAAAGGGAATTTGAGTTTGGCGCAACATTTAATGCACGAAGAGGACGCTGAGTATACAGAAAATATGCAGCTTTGGT
This sequence comes from Bacteroidota bacterium, assembly GCA_947468275.1. Taxonomy (GTDB): domain Bacteria; phylum Bacteroidota; class Bacteroidia; order NS11-12g; family UBA9320; genus JABWCE01. Next base: position 144,150 of record CANIKO010000006.1, on the reverse strand, counting down.
TGCAGTATTGTTATACGCGTAATACAGTAAAAATGAATGAATGGGTTAATTCTACGGCAACTTTGGGTCGGGAAAAAATTAAACAGTTTTTGGAAAACAGTCTTTATGTTTTTGGTGAATGCCTCCACTGCCGCTTTTTAGAAAATCACAACCCACGTGTGCCGGCAGCCAATGCAAAATTTGTAATGGACATTAGTAAAATCCTCACAGAGCAAAAGATTGAACGAATTTATAAGCAAATTAATAATACCATATTTCATATTGAACGAAATGCAAATGCTAAAATTTCTTTGTTCAATCTATCTTTGAATTTGAGGAATATATTATTAGAGAAATAATACTCGGCCTATTGGATGTGGCGCAACGGCAAGAAATCCTGCCACAAACTTTCCATTGAAGTTCACTTTAATGAACGGGTAAATTAAAAACTTAAAAACCTCTCCTGATTTCTAAAAACTTTTTAACCTATCTTCGCCGATTAAAATTTAAGATAACTGAACACAAATATGGGATGCGGATCATGCGGAACAACAACTGGCAGTAGTCCCTCAGGATGCAAAAGCAATGGATCCTGCGGCACTTCAAGTTGCAATAAATTAAATACTTACGACTGGTTTAAAGATATAGATTTACCTGAAAATTATACTCCCTTTGATATTATTGAAATACGGTTTAAAGGAAGTAGAAAAGAGTTTTTTAAAAATGTAAATAACCTTGAACTTTATACCGGTGATGCCGTAGTATTGGAGAGTGACCTAGGCCATGATATAGGCCATGTGTCGTTAACAGGTGAATTAGTAAGACTTCAGCTTCGCAAGGCAGAACTTACAGAAAATAGTCCGAATATTAAGAAAATATATCGGGTAGCTACTGAATCCGACAAGGAAAAATATACTGATTTTAAAGCTAAAGAACCTTCAACTCTTGAAAAAGCAAGAACAATTGCTTTGGAACTGAAATTGGAAATGAAATTGAGTGATATTGAGTTTCAGGCCGACGGAAAAAAAGTGATTTTCTTTTATACTGCTGAAGAGCGGGTTGATTTTAGAGAACTGATAAAACGCTATGCCACGGATTTTAAGACCCGTATTGAAATGCGTCAAATCAGTTACCGCGAAGAAGCTAGCCGCCTTGGAGGTATTGGGTCTTGCGGCAGAGAATTATGTTGCAGCACTTGGCTTACTGATTATAAAATTGTTAATATTTCAGCCGCCCGTTTTCAAAATTTAAGTATTAACATGCTTAAACTTTCAGGTCAATGTGGTCGATTAAAGTGTTGTTTGAATTATGAATTGGATACCTATATGGAATCATTAGGTCAGTTTCCCGGAACTGAAAAAGTAACAGTTAATACAAAAATTGGAACAGCTAATCTTCAAAAAATTGATATTTTGAAGAAAATGATGTGGTTTTCCTATCAAGATAAACCTGGCGATTGGATTCCGATTCCGGCGGATAAAGTAACTGAAATTATTGAAAAAAATAAAAGGGGCGAAATTCCTGAAACCTTGGTAGACCGTCCGTTGGGAGCCGAAATCATGTCAAAAACTTCCTATAAAGTGGATGATATGCTTGAAGATTCAAGCATCACCCGAATGGAGGATAAAAATAAGGAACGTAAACAAGGCGAACGAAATTTTAGAGATAGAAACAGACCTGATAATAGGAATAATAATCGACCAGATAATAGAAACAAACCCAATAACGACAGGCCGAGAAATCCAAACCCAAATAATCCTAGTGCAAACCGACCTAATAATCCAAACGTAAATAATCCAAACCGACCCAATAACGAACGACCTGTAAATACAAATCAGCCAAATCGTCCAAATAATCCTAACCAACAAAAACCTAAGTTTAATAACGACAGGCCGAGAAACCCAAACCCAAATAATAACAATCCACCCCGTCCTAATAATCCAAATCGCCCCAACAGGCCACCGGAAAATCCAACCAACAATCCCAATCCTACTGCCGAAAAGAAGGATTAATTAGTACTTCTCTATAAAACATAGCCCACGGTTCATTAACGTGGGCTATTATACTTTAGAAAAAATTTAAATATTTGTTTTGCGATTTTTTTGGAAAGTTAAAGATCTGTTAAAAAAATATTGTTTAACAACAAAATTATCGGGTTAGGGTGCGGTGGGGTTGACAAAAATACGGGTGTGTGTTAGATTGTGCGGTTGGAGTATATTTTTGTCTTGATTTTTTGGTTCTTTTTCATCTCTCTCCTTTTTTAGTTCACTGATTTGCTGTTTATTTTTTATAGGTGTTCATGAACCTCGTTCCTCGGTTTGCATGCCCAAAAAAGGAGCAAAAAAAGGCACCAACAAAACCAACTTCAAAATTTTTACATAAATCGTCCGTAAGGTATAAATTTACTTTTGAAAATTTTGCAGTTCGGTCCTTTGTTGGATCCCAACCGCACCCATTCGATTGATGCCATTCGGACTATATTTTCTCTAAATATAAAATTGACTTTTTGCCTTCTTTTTTTGTCAAGCAAAAAAGAAGGTCAGGGTTATAGGGGCTGACAGCCCCTAATGCAAGCAAATGATTTTATTGCAATACAGACCTCTAAGGTTTAACTAATTAAATTTATACATTTGTTGCCTAAAACAAATAGCATGAATAAAAAGATACCAACTCCAATAGAAACCGAAAAACCCACTAATTATGGGGCATTAAGCACCTTAATCACTGTATTCTTTTTTTGGGGATTTATAGCCGCCGGCAATAGTATTTTTATACCTTTTTGTAAAAGCTATTTTTCATTAGACCAGTTTCAATCTCAGTTGGTTGACTTTGCTTTTTATACAGCCTATTATGTTGGAGCCCTAACGCTGTTTGCATTTAGTGATTTAAGAAGCAAAGATATTATTGGTAAATGGGGCTATAAAAAAAGCATTGTTTACGGGCTTTTGTTTTCAGCTATTGGCGCTGTGGCAATGATAATAGCTGTTCAAGCAAACGTATACGCTGGTATGTTGTTAGGCTTATTTATTGTTGCTCTTGGTTTTTCATTGCAACAAACCGCCGCTAATCCATTTGCAATATTATTGGGTGACCCCAAAACCGGCGACAGTCGCATAAATTTAGGAGGAGGAATAAATTCTTTTGGAACCACCATTGGGCCTATTATAGTGGCTTTGGCGTTGTTTGGTACTGCTACTTCGGTAAGTGATGAACAAATAAAACATCTGGAATTAACCAAAGTAATTTATCTGTATGTTGGCGTAGGATTATTATTTGTGGCCGCCGCCGCCTTATTTTATTTTTCTAAAAAAGTGCCTAACACTGCGAACAATGAACCAATCGAAAAAGCGGGAAAAGCCTTGCGAACATTGGTCATCATGACAGGTTTGCTAATAGTAATGTTTAGCCCGGTGTTTGCCAGTTACAATTCTAACGAAGCAAAAGAAATAGAAAAACTAGAAACCATAATAGCACCAACTACTACAAAAATTAAGGCTTTAAATGATAGCTTGGTAACTATAAAACATAGCAAAACCATTCCTTTGGTCGATAAAGAAAAATACAATGCACAAGTAGAAATGGCGATTTTAGGATTGGTGAGTAAAATAGCACCAGAAATTAAACAAATAAATACCATCAAACAGCCTTTAGAAAAATACAGAATGTATTGGCTTTTTGGAGCGTTGGTAGTAGTTATTGGCGGATTATTATTTTCTAATAATGCGGCGCAAAAGAAACCCGAAGGCTGGGGAGCAATGCAATATCCTCAATTGGTGTTGGGCATGCTGGCTATATTTACTTATGTAGGTGTGGAAGTGGCTATAGGAAGTAATTTGGGTGAATTATTAAAGCTTAAAGATTTTGGGCATTTGCAATCGTCGGAAATTGCTCCTTACATTTCCATGTATTGGGGAAGCCTTATGATTGGCCGCTGGGCCGGGGCCATCAGTGTTTTTAAATTAAAAGGCACATCCAAAACGGTGGCTTTAATTGTAGTTCCTCTTATTGCTTTTGGGGTAATTCTTGGAGTAAATAGTATTACAGGTAAAGATATGCAACCCTTGTATTATTATGTATTGTGCGTATTTGTGCAAATCGTGGCCTTCTTTTTAAGTAAAGACAAACCTACCAGAACCTTAATGATTTTTGGAAGCTTTGGAATTATCGCCATGTTGATGGGCTTGTTTACCACCGGAACGGTGGCCATTTATTCCTTTTTAGCCGGTGGATTGGCTTGCAGCATTATGTGGCCAGCCATATTTAGTTTATCACTTATGGGACTTGGAAAATATACTTCACAAGGCTCTGCTTTTTTGGTAATGATGATATTGGGAGGTGGAATTATACCACCGCTGCAAGGCAAGTTATCTGATATTATAGGTATACACCAATCCTATTTTTTGGCATTGGTTTGTTTTGTATACATTACCTTTTTTGCCATAGCGGCCAAAAATATCTTAAAAAAACAAGGGATTGCGTTTGATGAGGCGTTGGTTGGGCATTAGGGCAAATAATTTGGTTATCTTTGCCTCCTAAAAAATCACATGCCTGAATTTCCCCCTTGCCCCAAATGTAATAGTGAATACGTTTATCCTAATGATGAATTACTCATTTGTCCTGATTGTTTTTATGAATGGAATCCGAATGACACTGATGACCAAACAGAAAATACCAAAGTACTAGATGCAAACGGCAATGAACTAAAATCTGGCGATTCGGTAATTGTTATAAAAGACTTGCCCGTAAAAGGTTTTCCAAAACCTGTAAAAATGGGAACCAAAGTAAAAAATATTCGCCTTACAGATGGTGACCACAATATAGATTGCAAGATAGACGGATTTGGGTCCATGGCATTAAAATCGGAGTTTGTTAAAAAAGCCTAGGAAACATCAATTTTTGCTTTCTACAAGTATCTAAAATAATATTTTTGCCGTCTTAATTTAAAATTTCATTTTAACTATTCATTTATGATTAAACTCTTTTCTATACTAGTAATAGTAGCTTTTGCCATGCCTTCAAACCTCTTTGCTCAGGTTGACAGTTCGAAATATAATTTAATAGAAGTGGTAGTGAAAGAAAATCGTATGCTAATTCCTTTTTTAAAGGTTTCGCAAAATATAACTCTTATATCCAAAGCAAATATTCAGGCAACACCAGCTCGCAGCATTCAAGAAGTTTTGGCCTATACACCAGGTATAGACGTGAGACAACGTGGTATCAGTGGTGTTCAAGCTGATATTGGAATACGTGGCGGCAGTTTTGAACAAACCTTAATTTTGGTAAATGGTATTAAGCTATCAGACCCCCAAACCGGGCATCATATGATGAATATTCCAGTGCCATTGCAAGCCATTGAACGAATAGATGTGCTCAAAGGCCCTGGGTCACGCATCTTTGGCCAAAATGCCTATGCAGGAGCCATTAATATTATTACTGTTTTACCTGAAAAAAAATCAATCGTTGTTCAAGGTTTTGGTGGTGATTTTGGCATGCTGGGTGGTAATGTATATGCTGCCTTGCCTGTGGGAAAATACAAGCAGGTGGTTTCAGCTTCTCATGATGCCTCCAAGGGATATTGGCACAATTCAGATTTTAAAGTAAGCAATATGTATTATGAGAGTGGTTTAAATTTCAACAAAAAACATCAAATACGAACAATGGTTGGTTACACCTTGCGCGATTTTGGAGCCAATGGGTTTTACTCCAACCGTTTCCCTGATCAATGGGAAGCTACAAAAACGTTGCTTGCATCGGTAAGTCACACGTATACCCATAAAAATTTATATGTTCAAACACGGAGTTATTGGCGCAAAAATGAGGATGAATTTAGGCTGAAACGAAATGAACCAGCGTTTTATACCAATATTCATAAAACAGAAGTAATGGCGTTGGAAGTAAACGCCACCTACATATCAAAATTTGGTAAAACAGGTTTTGGTGTTGAAAATAGAAAAGAACGTATTAATAGCACTAATCTTGGAGATAGAAGCCGGTTATTATCGGGTATAGTTCTGGAGCACCGCATTGAATTTTGCAAAAAGGCAAGTTTGCGTGCAGGCTTATATTCCAATTATTACAACGAGTATGGCTGGAAGTATTTTCCTGGAGCTGAATTTGGGTATCAGTTTAGCGCTAAGTCTCGGTTTTATACCAACTTTGGGAAAAGCTACCGAATACCTACTTATACCGAATTGTATTATAAAGACCCATCCAACTCAAGCAACCCGGATTTAAAACCTGAAGAATCGCTGAGTTATGAGGCCGGATACAAATACAACAGTAAAAAAATATCGGGTGAAGTTGTGGTATTCAATCGCAACAGTTCAAATATGATTGATTATTTCCGTCCTGCAATTGACTCTGTAGTAAACCCTAATAAATGGTCTCCTCGCAACATTGGGTCTGTAACTTTTTGGGGTATTGAAACGGCCATAAATTATGCAGTTAATGTAGGTAGTAACAATTTATTGATAAAGAATATTGGCCTTAGCTATAATTATATAAATGCCAACGTACAACAAGTTACTTCGGTTGAATCGCGATATGCTTTATCAGCCTTAAAACATCAGGTAATTGGTCGCATTCAACTGAATTTTTTTAAGGTTGCCGACCTTAATATAAATATGCGATACATAGAGCGAATAGCCTTATCCCCTTATTTTCTATTGGATTCAAAACTTAATTTAAAATTAGCTCACAATGCTGGTTGTTTTATGGAGGTGAGTAACATTTCAAACACAAATTATATAGAAGCAGGGTATTTACAAATGCCAGGAAGGTGGTTTAAAGTAGGTCTTCAGTTAACTATTTTATAAGTGGAATAAAGCCTTTTTGAAATGGTTGGGCAGTTTATTGGATCTATTAGAAGGTTTTTTTTTTACATAAAATGGTAGAACAATTTATAAACCTCAAAAAATAAAATCTTTAGATTATCAAAAATGACTTCAATCACTTAAGTTGTATAAAAAATGTGTTTTGAAACAGAATTTATTATGTGCAATCATAAATTATTTCTTAATCAAATTTAATCGACTTATTTCATTTTTATTTTCAATTTCAACAATATAAGAGCCTGGTTTTAAATTGGTAAGAGATAGTTCTACAATCCCGTCCGTGTTTATCTTCTCAGTTGAAATATGCCTACCAAGAATATCCATTAATCGGATGGTAGAACCATTAAGTGTTTGTTGGTTCGCATTGAAGTAAATTCTGTCAAATGCCGGATTAGGATAGAAACTGTAGGTGATTTTCTTTTTAAATCTGTCAATTTCTGATGTTAATCCATATACGTCCTTACAATTCGAAATTTTGCTAAGTGTTGAAATTCCGCAGGCATTAAATGAAAAAGTTTGAGATAATTTAACCAAATATGTAATTGCTATTTGTTCGTCAGTGGTTATACTATCTCTCTTGTTCCAATTATTTGAAGGAAGATTTGTAACCGAGGGAAACATAGTTTGCCCAATCTCATTTACATGACCTAATCCTAAGGAGTGCCCTAATTCATGCAACAAAACATATCTGAATTTTGATTTTCCTGAAGGAACCGTGCCACCGCCAAAATACCAATCTTGAGTGGTCGACATCCTAATATCCATAGCTTTTGTTGTATAAAATATTTCTGATCCTAGGAAGCAAGATGTCCATAATCGATCGGTAAAGCCCACTGCGCCGAGTGTTATGTCTGGACCAATAATATTAATACCGTCACCTAGCGAAAATGCAGCATCTGATGGCGCATTTGCAAGAATATAATTTACTCCTGTTTTGCATCTAAATTCTTTAAATACATCTTCGATTGCAGTTTTTGCCGCGGGATTTTCCCAATAGGTACGATGCATGTACCAAGTATAGCCTCCTTTTCCGTTTGTATTATTTAAATAATCATAAACAAGTGGATTTGCTGACCTATAACCTTGATTGGCTTTTACTTTTAATGTATCGTTGGAGATTTTATCAATACCATTAATATTGACTTTTATTTTACCAGAATAAGCTACTGGCATTTCAACTTCAATTTTTGTGTCAGACCAACTGGTATATTTTAATTTTTTGGCGTTTGAAGTATCCAAAAAGGATCCGGATTCCTGAAGAAACGTGACATAATTTTTTCCTTGAAGATTTCCAAACCCACTCCCGTTTATAGTGATTTTTTGACTAATACCGCCGATAATATTTACAGGATTAAAACTGCTTATTTGGCCATTACTATTTAAATTAAATACTACCAAAGTAATTAATAATGAAATATTCCATCTTTTTTTCATGGTACAATATTATTAAATAATTTAATAGTTCATAAGAGGTAAGTAGGTAAAGTTTCGATTTTAATATTTTATGGATACTTTAAATGGTATAGTTATTGAATTAGATTTTTGGGATGCTTTCCAATTTAGCCATCCCACTAAAATAAGTACATTTGCAATCTTAAAATATTACATATATAATAATATAATAAAAGTGTCAATAGGGAAATTATATGGCAAGATTTTGCCAAATGTTATCATAGAAAGTGCTGGTTCTGAAGGGCTAAGTCTTACTCGTGTAGAGGGTCAAGTTATTTTTGTAAAGTATGGAGTGCCGGGAGATGTAGCAGATATTAGGCTTTTTGCAAAAAAGAAAAAAGTGCTGTTTGCTGAAATTGATAAAATCATAACTCCGAGTGTAAATCGGGTTGAGCCATTTTGCTCTCATTTTGGAACGTGTGGTGGCTGCAAATGGCAACAGATGGATTATGCCACTCAGCTGTTTTGGAAAAACCAACAAGTTAAGGATGCCTTTGAGCGGTTGGGGAAAGTGGAATGTGAAGAATGGATGCCAATAGTTGGTGCCCCAAATCAAAAGAATTATCGCAATAAGCTAGAATATGCATTTAGTAACAAACGATGGTTGATGCACAACGAACAGATAGATCCAGGAAGTGAATTAAATGCTGCAGGATTCCATATTGCCGGACGTTTTGATAAGATTTTGGATATTGATACCTGTTATTTACAAGATGATTTTGGAAATAAAATTAGACTTTTTATAAAAGATTATGGATTAAAAAATATCCTTAGTTTTTATGATATAAAAGGACAGAGCGGTTTTTTGCGCAACGTAATAATTCGTAATACCACTTTGGGGCAATGGATGGTGGTGATGATTGTCGGAGAAAATAATGAAGAGGCCATTTCAGGATTAATGCAGGCCTTGGGAGATAATTTTCCTCAGATTACGTCTTTAATTTATGGGGTAAATACTAAAGTAAACGACACTATATATGATGTTGAATTGGTAACCTTTAAAGGGCAGGATTATATTGAAGAGAAATTAGAAGATATTACGTATAGAATTAGACCTAAATCTTTTTTTCAAACTAACTCAGCACAGGCCATGAATCTTTATAAAATTACCAGAGATTTTGCAGGGCTAACAGGAACGGAATTGGTTTATGATTTATACTGCGGCACTGGAAGTATTTCATTATTTGTGGCCCGCAATGCGGCCAAGGTTTTTGGGATTGAAAGTGTTCCGCAAGCCATTGAAGATGCCAAAGAAAATGCCGAAAATAACGGAATCACTAATGTGGAATTTACGGTTGGGGATATGCGGTTTGAATTGAATGACACTTTTATACACAAAACGGGGAAACCCGATGTGGTGATAACAGACCCGCCACGAGTAGGAATGCATCCCGATGTGGTGGCTCAATTATTGAAAATGGAGCCCGAAAAAATTGTGTATGTGAGTTGTAATCCGGCTACTCAGGCAAGAGATTTATCCATGCTTGCAGAAAAGTATCAAATCATTAAAACCTGTCCCGTAGATATGTTTCCTCATACTCATCATGTAGAAAATGTGACTTTATTAAAGCGTATTTAAATTGATAATTCTTTTGCCGGATCCCAAAAAAAAGTCTTAAAATCCTTAATTTGGTCATTTTCGATAATCAAACCCTCGGCTTCAAGTAATTTTTGCATCATTTCTATATGGCTAAAATGAGCTTTGCCGGTCAATAGTCCATTGCGATTTACCACCCTATGAGCCGGAATTTTATGAGGTAAATTATGGGCCGAATTCATGGCCCAGCCCACCATTCGGCTTGATTTAGCTGAACCTAAGTACTTGGCAATAGCGCCATAACTCGTGACTCTGCCCATTGGAATATGCTCAACCACATCAAATACTAAATTAAAAAAACCGTCGTTATTTCCTTTTGGCATAAAATTTGAACAAAACTTAAAATTCATACAAATTTATATTATCTCAATTTATTTACATTTGCACATTAAGATTATGACAAAACGAATTACTTTACTGTCAGTGGTATTACTATTTATAACCAATGCATTTGCTCAGAGTTATAAAATTACAATCAAAATTAAGGGGGCCAAGCCCAACGCTACCTATTTACTTGCTAATTATTACGCTGACAAGAACCAGCTTAAAGATTCAGCAAAATCTGATAAAAATGGAACTATTATTTTTTCGGGAAATGAAAAATTGCCAAATGGGATCTATTTGGTGGTAACTCCTACACGAAATTATTTTGAAATGGTGATATCGCAGCAAGACCAAAATTTTACGCTGGAAACCGATACCCTTTTTGATCCTGATAAATTTGTAATTAAAAATTCAAAAGAAAATAGCGCTTTCTTTGAGTTTAACATATTTGCAGGAAAAAAATCGATTGAATATGAATCCATCAAAACTCGAATTGTTTTTGCAAAAACCAAAAGCGATACTTTAGCTTTTCAAAAACAGTTTCAGGTTTTGGACAGCCAAATTCAAATAAAAAGACAAGAAATAGCACTTCGTGATCCTTCATTATTTATTTCTAAGGTATTCAGAAGTTTTAAAGAATTAGATGAGCCTGTTCCTTTAAGAAATCCTGATGGTTCGTTGCAAGATTCTAACTATCGTTATACTTATTACAAAGATCATTACTGGGATAATATCGATTTAGGTGAAGACGGACTTATAAGAACACCTGTATTTCATACTAAATTAAAAGTTTTTATGACTCGTACTTTTATGCAAATTCCAGACAGCATTGTTAAAGAGGCCGATAAATTAATTAAAAAAATTGAGGCAGCTGGAGGTAAAGAATTGTTCAGATATACAGTCATGTGGATTACCAATCACTACGAAGAATCTAAAATTGTGTGTATGGATAAAGTTCTCCATTATATGGGAACGACCTATTATTGTGCCGGAAAAACACCCTGGGCCGACACGGCTACTATACGCAAAATATGTGAACATGTTGTAAAAATTGGTCCAACACTTTGCGAGGCTCAAGCGCCTCCAATTGTTAATCTTTTTGATTCAACGTATCTGAAACAAATTGATTTATATTCTATTAATTCACCTTTTACGGTAGTTATTTTTTGGGATCATCAGTGCGGTCATTGTCAAAAAACGATGCCACGTTTAAATATTCTTTACGATTCATTAAACAAAGCAGGAATTAAGTTTGAAGTATATGCTGTATACACGCAGGATGATTGGGAAGGCTGGAAAAAATATTTGAAAGAAAAAAGACTGAAATATACGAATGTTGGTAATATGTATGGTAAAAGTAACTACCGCAAAGAGTATTTCTTTATTGCTACTCCTCAAATGTATATTTTGGATAAAGACAAGCGCATTAAGATTAAAAACATTGATATAGAGGAATTGTCAAGTGTTTTAGGACTGCTTAGCAAAGAGTATAATGCCGAAGCAAAAAAGGTTAAAAAAAATTAATAGAAAAAAATAATTTGATTTTAAAGCCTGCGAACTAAATTCGTAGGCTTTTTTATTACATATGAAATTTTTAAAAACCCTTTTTTTAGTAGCTTTAACCCAAGTTGTATTTGCGCAGTCTAATGTAAAAACCTACCAAAACGATCCCGGCGACCGACCGCGTGAACACTCGGCAGATATTACTAATATGAAAGTTGAAGTTTCATTTGATTGCCCAAAAGGCTTGGTTAGGGGAAAAGTAACCCATACATTTTCTCCTTTACGTAAAACCATTGATACTTTGTTTTTTGATGGACCTGGAATCAAAATTTCGTCAGCCAATTTGGATGGGAAAACGTGCAGATTTAAAACTAACTCTGACGGTGTAATTGTTTATTTTTCACCTGCATTAAATTGGGAGAAAGCCTATAATTTAACTTTTGAATATGAGGCTACGCCAAAAAAAGGGATTTATTTTATTGGTTGGAATAGCCCAACCGTAACAGATCCTAAAAATCAAACTCGCCACCAGATTTGGACTCAAGGGCAGGGCATAGACAATAGACATTGGATACCGATGTATGATAATATGAATGATAAATTTACTACCGAAACAGTAGTAACTTTTGATAGGGACTACAATGTATTATCAAACGGAGCTTTAAAAGGGGTTACCTCCAACAGCAACGGAACCAAAACCTGGAATTATGCAATGGGTAAACCACATGCGGGTTACCTCTTAATGTTGGCCATTGATAAATATGCTATCAAAAAATCGAAGACAAAAACCGGAGTTCCCGTGGCTTTTTGGTATTACCCTGAATCCCCTGAAAAATTAGAGCCAACCAGCATGCACACCGAAAAAATGATTGAATTTTTGGAAGAAGAAACCGGTATTCCTTATCCATGGGAAGGCTATTCGCAAGTAATGGTTCAGGATTTTATGTATGGCGCTATGGAAAATACAACTGCCACTATTTTTGGAGATTTTTTTAATGTAGATAGCCGTGGATTTTTAGATAGAAATTATGTTGGTGTTAATTGTCATGAATTAACCCATCAATGGTTTGGGGATTTAATAACAGCTCGCGGAGGCGGAGATACATGGCTTCAGGAAAGCTATGCAACATATTATGCCAAAATATTTTATGAAACCATTGAAGGTAAGGATAAAGTGAAATGGTCGCAACGTCAGGAAGTAAATGCCGCTTTAAAAGCCTCTGAAACCGATAATAATCCGATACGTTTTTCTGGAGCAGGAACTGCAAGAGTTTATCAAAAAGGAAGCACTGTTATTCAAATGTTGCGCTATGTTCTGGGCGATGAAGCCTTCAAAAAAGTTATTAAATATTACTTAACCAATCACCTTTATAAAAATGTGGAAACCAACGACCTTTATCAGGCGGTTCAAGATGTTACAGGACAAAGTTTTGATTGGTTTTTTGATCAATGGTTATATCGCGGTGGCGAACCTAATTACAAAGTGAATTACTTATCAGCTAATAACTCGGTAAATATTACTGTTGACCAAATTCATAGTATTAATGAGTTGGTAAAAGCGTTTAAAATGCCAATAAATTTTGCGGTTTATTTTATTGATGGAAGTGTAAGTCGCCAACAATTTTGGATTGATAAACAAACCCAAACTGTTAGTATTTCCAACCCTTCCAATAAAACTGTTTCTTTTATTTTGTTTGATGAAAATTCGGAAATAACAAAAAAAGTAACTTTTGATAAAACCAATGCTGAACTATTATCGCAATTGGCTCTAGCTGATAATATGATTGACCGTTATGATGCCTTACTTGCTTTAAAAAATATTAGTTTGGATATAAAACGTGAGGCCTTGTTCAGGGCGTTTGATAAGGAAACATTTTACGGTATTAGAGCCGAAATTATTTCTCAATTAGCCAATGATGCGGGAAGTATACCAAGATTAGACTTGCTATTTACGAGCGACAATACTGAATTACTTAAATCTTTGTTAAGTGCTATGACAAAAATTCAGGATCCTTTAAAACCAAAAGTTATAAAGCTTTTAGAACATCCATCCTATGAGCTGGTAGAACGAGCTTTAATAAGGCTTTGTGAAGAGTTTCCAAAAGAAAGTGAATCGTATTTAAATACAATTGATAAGCTTTATATTACACCAAAAGTATATGGGCAAAATCAGAATATCCGAATTAAATACCTTGAACTATCTATTCTAAATCACATCAACGAACCTACTTATACTGCAGACTTGAAATCGTTAGCCACTGATTTGTATGAGTTTCGCGCAAGGGTATCTGCGATGGAAGCTTTAAAAAAATTAGGTATTTGTGATGAGGGTACTATTTACCAAATGTTGAATGCTTCTTTGAGTTCCAATGGACGATTGGCTGGGCCTGCAAAAACAATCCTTAAATATTTTCAGGAGCAATCCAACTATAAAATACTTATCGAAAGAGGTATAAAACTTGGTGGCTATAGTGATGCCGATTTAAAAGTATTTACCGAAGCTGGATTATATAAAAAATAAATAATCATTTATGAAATACACAATCATAGTCTGTTGTTTGTTAGCCTTATCATGCACCCCAAAAACAGAAACTAAAGAAACAAAATCCGAAAAAATGAACTCGTTTGATAGTATTGCCAATGAACGAATTGGTATTTATGAAACGGTAAAACTTACCTCAGATTTAAGCAAATTGAAACCGTATGAACGCCAAATGTTGCCTTTGCTTATTGAGGCTGCGCAAATTATGGACGGCCTATTTTGGAAACAAGCTTATGGCGATAAAGATGCATTGCTCAAAAGCATTAAAAATGCTACCACCCGAAAGTTTGCCGAAATAAACTATGGCCCTTGGGATAGATTAAACGATGATAATCCGTTTGTAGAAGGTTTTGGGAAAAAGCCAGATGGAGCCAATATTTATCCGAAGGATGTTACTAAAGATGAACTTGAAAAAAGCGATTTGGCGGATAAAAAAGGCTTGTACAGCGTGGTGAAACGCGACAAAGTTGGAAAATTATATACCGTTCCTTACCAAGAGGAATACAAAGCCGAACTTACAAAAGCCTCCGAATTATTGCTAAAAGCGGCAGCATTAAGTGAAGATGCTTCTTTAAAAAATTATTTAACTCTCAGGGCTAAAGCTTTAGTGACATCCGATTACAAACCTAGCGATTTAGCATGGTTGGATATGAAAACCAATGGTATTGATATCATTATAGGGCCTATAGAAGTATATGAAGACAAGGTTTTTAATGCCCGTGCTGCCTTTGAAAGTTATGTGCTGATAAAGGATATGGACTGGAGTGAAAAACTGTCTCATTACGTTTCATTTTTAATAGAACTGCAAACCGGATTGCCAGTGGAAGCTAAATATAAAAAAGAAAAACCCGGAACGGATAGTGAATTGAATGCTTACGATGTAGTATTTTATGCTGGCGATTGCAATGCAGGCAGTAAAACCATTGCAGTTAATTTACCCAATGATGAGGAAGTTCAAATAACCAAAGGTACTCGCCGAAGCCAATTAAAAAATGTGATGAAAGCCAAATTTGATAAAATTTTGGTTCCTATCAGCAACGAACTTATTAGTCCCGACCAGCGCAAGCACATAACGTTTGATGCGTTTTTTGCCACCACTATGTTTCATGAAGTGGCGCACGGTTTGGGTATAAAAAATACCATCAACGGAAAAGGAACTGTTCGCGAAGCTTTGGGTGAAAAAGGCAGTGCCCTTGAAGAAGGCAAAGCCGATATTTTGGGGCTTTACATGATTGATAAATTGTTTGCCAAAGGCGAAATAAAAGAAGGGGTTTTGATGGATTATTACGTTACTTTTTTAGCATCGATTTTCCGTTCCATCCGCTTTGGAGCCAGCAGCGCCCATGGCCAGGCCAATATGGTACGCTTCAATTATTTTGAAGAAATGGGAGCCTTTACTAAAAGTGCCGATGGAACCTACTCGGTAAACCTTCAAAAAATGAAAGAAGCTACCAATTCCCTATCGACTTTAATTTTAAAACTACAAGGTGATGGTGATGCTAAAGGTATTGAAGATTTATTAGCGAAAATGGGAAGTATAAGCCCTGATTTACAAGCTGACCTTGACAAACTAAAAACTAAAAAAATCCCAGTAGATATAATTTTTGAACAAGGCAAAGGAGTTTTGGGGTTGTAAAAATGAGCCAATTATGAAGTTCTTCTAATTACACTTTCATCTTCTAGACGAAAAAGATACATATGTCAAGCTTTTAAATTGTATTAGGGTTTATTGACTTATTATTTTATTTCCCAAGTAAGCGAAAAATAATATAATCCCCCAATATAAGAACCTCCAAGAATTGTATAAAATGGTTTGTTGAGAAAATTTGTCGCACCTATTTTAGTAGTTAATCCCGCCTTTTTAAATTTATAATTTACCTGAGCGTCCATTGACCAATAGGAAGGTACTTCGCCGCTTACAAGGAAGCTAACATATTTGTATTTTGTTTGAAAGCGTCCGGTGATGCTTGCGCCTAAATCTTTCCAAATATTTTCTGTGAGAATGGTTCCGTTTAAGTTGATTAGAGGCGTATTAAATCCGTCTTCTAATCCGTCTTTGTTGTCTGTTCTGTAAAGTTTGGAATAAGTCATGTTGCCAATACAAGAAAATTTTTCATTATACTGATATTTTAACCCCAAGCTTGTTCCATAAGTGTAAATTTTGCTTTTAGAATTAGTCCATAAGCGGTAACGACTTTGTTTCGATTTGGAATATAAATAAGTTGGTATTGAATCGGAGTTAGTTGTATTAGGAATACTCGCCTCAACCTGTGCGATAAAATTATCGTATGCATTATAATAAAAGTCAACATCAATAATCAAACTCTTTTTAATCGCAAGTCCTCTGAACCCGAATTCCAGAGAGCGAATAAATTCAGGTTGTAAATAGGTATATGGATTTTTATTGAGCATCCCTTTGTTTTTATCAATAGACTGTGATTGTGTCAATCCAAGTGTATTAATATCACTTGTAACTTGTGATTGAAAGGCGTCAATTGATGCTTTAGTATATGAGTTTTCAAAAATTCCGTCAGACATTATTTTTAAACCCCCAACCCTTTTTACTCCTCCGCTATTTACATTTGAAAACCCTTCAAATATACTTGGAAAGCGATATCCACTTTGATATGATGCCCTGAAATTGTAAGCTTCTTTTGGACTACATACTGCTGTAAACCGTGGATTTATCTTCCAGTTAAAATAGTCAGATTTGTCGAAACGAATTGTGGTTCCTATTCGTAATTTATTCGTAAATAAATTTTTATTGAGCTGTGTGAATCCGCCGGCTTTGCTATACGTCAGATTTTTTAATGAATCAATAGGGTTAATAAAGTAGTTTCCGTCTGGAACAATACTATAGGTTCTATAATCAAACCCGCTCTGCAGTTGTACTCCAATTTTTTTGAAAAATGAAGGATACAATTTATCCCAATTCAACAATCCTTCTGAATGCCTTAAACTTGATTTGACTCTGAGTGCAGCACCGTAATCCCAATTATTGATATTGGTTAATTTATCTTTTTTTTGATTGTAAGCATCTGTCCCGGGTTCAAATCTGCCATTGTCTGAATCTTTTCTTGCTATTTTGTGAGCATCTGCAATGCCTTTACCCTCGGTTATTGCATTATTAAAAGCGGCTGTGTAGTCTGCGTACCATTGATTATCAGATTTAAATGCTCGATCCATATTTTCTGCAAGTGAACGAATGTTATAGGATTTTCCAGTGTTTTCCAGTGTAATGTAAGTGCGAATCTGAAAAATATCCGAATGATAATCAATGGCCAATTGATGTAATGTGTAGTCTTCTAACCTAAAACGATTGGAGCGTTGGTAAATATTGTTTATTAAAGCGCCTTTGTAAGTTAAATATAATTCATGACCCTTCCGCGGTCGATAATATAATCCTGCATCCCCTTTGCAGTTTTGAATATTATAATCGGCTATATCCGTTTCTCTATAACCTGTTCTTGCAACAATATATTTTTTACCATTTAAGGTTAATGTCTTTCTGTTAGAAGATTCATTACCATATCCGTTGGTTTCATCATAAGCAGGATTATTTGAACCTAATAACCCCGTTGATGAGTTAAGAGTAGGTGCTAGATCCGTTTTATTGTTAGCAACCCAATCATTTGCCATTGTATACGAACCTGTAATTTTAAAGGCGATTTTTTTATTTATTGCTTTGGCATAACGAATGTTGCTTGTACTGTAGACCTGAGGTGAAACATTGTCAATATTTCCAACGTGATTTACGCCTGTGAGTTGTTGAAAGCTCAGTCCTTGATGTGTAAATGGATTTTTAGTTCTAATGTTAGCCAACCCATTTATGGCATTCATTCCATATAGTGCAGAAGCTGTTCCTAGTATAATTTCTATTTTGTCTATATCAAGGTCGTTAGCTCCAAGTGCATTGCCAATAGGGGCGCCAATGTGAGGGGCCTGATTATCTACTCCATCAATCAATTGCGTAAAGCGAACATTGGTTGTATTTGCAAAACCTCTTGTGTTTATTACTTTAAACCCCAAGCTGGGGGTAATAATTTGTACTCCTTTCATGTTTTCAATTGCATCAAAGCAGGTTGGTGAACCCATATTTCTTGCATCGATGCAATTTAATTGTACGATACTGATAGATGAACGTAAAATTGTTTCCGGATTACGTGAAGATGAAATAACAATTTCAGTGAGTATGCGGTGTTTCAAGCTATCAGAGGTTACAAGTAGGTTATCACTTTTTACTTGCGCAAAACTATTGATAGTAAATAGTGCGGCGCTAAAAATAAGTAATGGTTTCCTGTTATTTAGCATTTCGATGGGTTTGTAAATGTATAGCGGTAGTAAAAAATATTATAGATTAAATTTTTCAGTTTCATTTTCTATGAAAAGTCTAACTTTATTTTCCAATTCATGGAATGTTTCAATGGCTTTTATACCCGCAGGGGTAATGATTGTGCCCCCGCCACCTTTCCCTCCAAGCTGTTTCTCAACTAAAGGATAGTTCGAACGCTGATTCATTTCAGTAACCATTTGCCATGCTTGGCGATACGACATTTTCATTTCTTTAGCTGCGTTAGAAATAGAACCGGTAGCTTTTATTCTTTCAAGCAATTCAACACGACCGATGCCAAGAAACTTGTTTTCTCCTGAATAAATCCAAACCCTAAAACTTACATTGTATTTAATATTCTTTACCATCAATATGTTTTATAAAGCATATCGCAAAAATATGTTTAATAAATTTATCGCAAAATAAGATATTCTAAAATTAGTATCTTCAGCTCTGGCTTGCCTCTTGCAATGGAGAAAAATATGGAATCTTGCCTAAAATTGCCGGAGGCATAATATAAAATGGATTGAAAGATGAGAGCTATAGCAAGGTTAAAATACCATAAAAAAGCCGCTCCTCCAAGGAACGGCTTTTTTGTTTTTAACGTTTACCCACTTGGGTTATATAGTCCTGTAATTCGGATGTGCTGCTACTAAACTGAAAGGCGTCTTGTACTATAACGTAATTTTTTTTATCGGTAGTATAAGTATAGGCATATTTGGCAAACTCCAATCGAGTGGATTCAAAAGAGAATAGTTTGGTGATTTCAGAAACTTCGCTACTTAGCATGTTTCCTTGAACTATGGTATTCTTTGCTATTTTCAATCGTTCGGTATCAAAGGATTGTTTTTTTATAGCATTTAAAGTAAGGGCTAAGGTTTCATCACTGCGTTGGTTATAGTTTATTGTATTCTGCTGGTCACTGTTTCGGTTATTTGAATACTGTTGGTCATCATTGTGTCCATAGTTTACATCTCTGTTTCCGCTGTTTTGGTTATTGTATCCATACCAATCGTCATCATAGTAATCATCATGTCGTTCATCTTGGTCTTCCCTTCTTTGGTCATAGTTGCTGTTGTTGTGATAATCTCGGTTGTCATAACGTCTGTTTTGGTTATTTCCCCCTCCGCTATAATTATCTCTGCAATAAGTTCTTTCAATTGTAAAACAACCGTTGTTACTAACTGATGCCCAAACTTTCGCATTTCTTGGTATAAAAACTATTCCTTGATAGAGCACCATTTTGTTCACGACATAACCTCTGCGGTTCATTATCAGTTGAACAATTTTTAGTCTGTGGTTCCCCTGATGTAGATTGTCGAGTTTAAAATTATTATAAACTCCGGTGTAAGGTATGTTGTCAATCAAAATGGTATGTTCGCCTGTTGGCGGAAGTAATAACCGAAGCGATGAGCCCTGATTATGGTTAGGACCGGCAATGGCACTTGTCACACTAAAGATGACTACGAATAAGGCTACTATTTTAGCCTTACTAAATGGGTTTTGAGTAATGAGTTGCATAATTTGTTTCCTCCTTTCTTGTATTACTCAAATAAAAATCCGTAGTATTTAGTTTCTATTAAATCGCTTAAAATCTGCAGATTAATTTTATACGCCAAATTTAGAACGGCTGATATTGTCTATTTATGGCTACATAATTGAGCCTAAAAAAAGAAAAAGAAATTTGATTTAATAGTAAACGGTATAAACCGTTGGTTGGTTATTCCACCGTAACCGACTTGGCCAAATTCCGTGGTTGGTCAACATTGCAACCGCGCATAACAGCTATTTGATAAGATAATAATTGAAGTGGTAAGGTACTTAATAATGGAACCAAAGCATCTTCTGTTTCAGGTATTTCAATAATATGCTCAGCCAATTCTTTAACCTTGGTATCACCTTCGGTAACAATGGCAATTAATCTCCCTTTACGCGCTTTTACTTCCTGAATATTACTTAATACTTTTTCGTAGATATCATTTTGAGTCGCAATAACGACTACTGGCATTTCAGCATCAATTAATGCAATTGGGCCATGCTTCATTTCTGCAGCAGGATAACCTTCGGCATGTATGTATGATATTTCTTTAAGCTTTAAAGCACCTTCCAATGCCACCGGAAAATTATAACCTCTTCCTAAATAAAGAAAATTTGAAACATTACTATATTCTTTTGCTATTGCCAAAACACTGTCTTGGCAAGATTTAAGCACTTTTTCAACTTTAGCAGGAATGCGTTCCAATTCTTGTAAAATAGACCGTAATTTAGAATCAGAAATAGTGCCACGACGTTGGGCAAAACCCAATGCTAAAAGAGTAAGAACGGTAACTTGGGCCGTAAACGCTTTGGTAGAAGCTACTCCAATTTCAGGACCGGCATGGGTATAAGCCCCGGCATCTGTCATGCGTGGAATAGATGACCCCACCACATTACACACTCCAAAAATAGTTGCTCCTGCTTTTTTGGCTAATTCAAGTGCCGCAAGCGTATCGGCTGTTTCGCCGGATTGGGAAATTGCAATTACCAAATCATCGGAATATAAAATTGGATTCCGGTATCTAAATTCAGAAGCGTACTCAACCTCTACGGGTATTCGTGCAAAATCTTCAAATAAATATTCGCCAACTAAACCAGCATGCCATGAAGTCCCGCAGCCAATAATAATTATACGCTTAAGGTTCTTAATTTTATTTTCAAATTCATTCAAGCTTCGCATTTCTATTTGCAAAGTATTTGAATCTATTCTTCCTCTGAAACTATCGAGAATGGATTTTGGTTGTTCAAAAATTTCTTTAAGCATGAAATGCTCATAACCCCCTTTTTCAATGGCGTCTAAACTGATTTCTAATTGCTGTATAAATGGTGTCTTTTTTACGTTGGCAATTGTTTTTACTATCAATTCACCGTTAGTTATTACGGCTATCTCATTATCTTCTAAATAACTAACCTTGCGTGTGTATTCAACGATTGGTGTAGCATCACTTGCCATGAAATATTCGCCTGGATTTTCGCCAATTCCTAAAACTAAAGGGCTTCCTTTGCGGGCACCAATCAATACATCGGGGTCGTTTTTTGATAAGATAACAATTGCATAAGCTCCAACAACTTGGTTCAATGCCAGACGAACGGCTTCGAATAAGGAGCATTTTTCGTGATCTCGTATCTCTTCAATTAAATGAATCAATACTTCAGTATCGGTATCGCTTATAAAAATATGACCGGTTTTTATAAGGGCTTCTTTCAGTGTTGCATAATTTTCAATAATACCATTATGTATGACTGCTAAATTGCCAGATTGAGATAAATGAGGATGTGCGTTTTTTTGATTGGGTTCACCATGAGTGGCCCAGCGAGTGTGGCCTATTCCTTTTGTTCCTTCTATATTTTGGTTGCCAATTTTATTCTCTAAATCCTGAACTTTGCCATGTTCTTTATATACTTTCATATCCCCGTCGAGCAAGGCTATTCCAGCACTGTCGTATCCGCGGTATTCTAATCTTTTAAGACCCTGAATTAAAAAATTGTAAGCTTGGTTAGGTCCTATATACGCTACTATTCCACACATAAATTATTGTTTAGTTTGAAATGTAAAGTTATAATTATTTCAACTTGAATGCTTCTTTTATTTTATCTGTGTAATCCAATTTTTCCCAGGTAAACAATTCTACAATTAGTTTTTTGGTTTGTCCATCAGGGCTAATAAAGGTTTTTTCAATAGTTTCATTAGTCCTACCCATGTGACCGTATGCTGCGGTTTCAGAATAAATAGGATTTCTCAGTTTTAAACGACTTTCAATAGCGTAAGGACGCATATCAAAAAGGCCTTCAATTACTTTGGCAATTTCGCCATCATGCATACTAACTTTAGCAGTACCATTGGTATTAATATACAATCCGCAAGGTTTAGCAACACCAATTGCATAGGATATTTGAACTAAAACCTCATCACATAAACCTGCTGCCACCATATTTTTAGCAATATGACGGGTAGCATATGCGGCTGAGCGGTCTACTTTTGAAGGATCTTTTCCTGAAAAAGCTCCACCACCATGAGCGCCTTTTCCACCATAAGTATCTACAATAATTTTGCGACCGGTTAAACCAGTATCACCGTGTGGACCACCAATTACAAATTTTCCAGTAGGGTTAATATGGTAGGTGATTTTATCAGTAAAAAGTGCTTGTAATTCATGTTTTAATTTTGCTTTAACTCTTGGGATGACAATATTAATGACATCCGTTTTTATCTTAGCAAGCATTTTTTGTTCGTCATCAAAATCATCGTGTTGGGTTGATACCACAATGGAATCAATTCGTTGAGGAACGTTTTCATCAGAATATTCAATGGTAACTTGTGATTTGGCATCTGGACGTAAATAAGGAATTAAATTTGGTTCATTATTACGTATAAAAGATAATTCCTGTAATACTTTATGCGCCAAATCTAAGGCTAAAGGCATGTAATTTTCTGTTTCCTTTGTAGCATAACCAAACATCATTCCTTGGTCGCCGGCACCTTGTGCATTTGCCTTTGATTCAAAATCTTGATTGGCAACTACTCTGTCAACGCCTTGATTAATATCGGCAGACTGATCATGAATAGCGGAAATTACGCCACATGAATTAGCTTCAAACATATATTCAGATTTGGTATACCCAATTTTGCGAACTACTTCTCTTGCTATTTTTTGAACATCGAGATATGTGTTAGTTTTTACTTCACCGGCCAAAACTACCAACCCTGTGGTAACAAGAGTTTCACAAGCTACTTTGGATTCAGGATCCCAAGCCAAAAAATTATCAATTAAAGCGTCAGAAATTTGGTCGGCTACTTTATCAGGATGACCTTCAGAAACAGATTCAGATGTAAATAAATATGACATGTTTTTTTATAAAGAGTGCAAAATTAAGATATTAGATTGATAGATATGTGATAAGATTACAGATATACAGACATTAGTTATAAGAGACGCCAATGACAAGGAATTACATTTCTTTTACCTACCCTTCTTTAATTTTTTTCTCAATTAAACTGGTGGAATATCCAGGTAAAAAATCAATGGTTAATACTTTGCCTCCATTACCTGTTACTATATCATAGCCTACAATTTCTTCGGGTTTATAATCAGCACCTTTTACCAAAATATCAGGAACCAATGTTTTTATTAGTTCGTAAGGGGTATCCTCATCAAAAAGAATTACAGCATCTATACAACCCAATGAAGCCATTATTTCAGACCTTGAAATTTCATCCTGAATAGGGCGTGTTGGGCTTTTGATGGTTGAAATAGAGCTATCAGAATTTACGGCAACGACTAGTTTGGTACCTAATACTGCTGCTTTATTTAAATAATCCACATGGCCGCGGTGCAATATATCAAAACACCCATTGGTGAAAACAACAGTTTCTCCTGCTTCCTTCCATGTTTTTCTTAAAACGGATAAAGCCTCAAGACTTACTATTTTTAATTTATAAAACGTCATCAGCCGTAATGCGTTTGCGAAGCTTATTGCTTATTAAAACCATGCTTATTAATCCCACCACAAAAATCATAATCATTTGCGAAGCGTGACTAATAGTGGCGTAGGTTATGCCTTCTTTTTCTGTTACCCCAAACAACACCAATCCTAAACCTACCAAATTATGATATACCCCAATACCTCCCGGAACCGGAAGAATAATGGCTACTGTTCCTAAAAATAAAACAATCAATCCCGCCTGATATCCTAAATGTGCTGTGGGCTGATAAGAGAAAAAAGTAAAATAAGCCATGGCAAAATACATGCTCCAGATAAAAATAGAATGGGCGATAAATAGTAAAGGTTTTTCCAATTTAAGGACACTTTTAATTCCATCCATAAATCCTAAAGCAATATTGGCAGCTTTTTTATAAAGGGTGAGATTTTTGATTTTGTTTCGCATAATAAAAATTGCCAAACCACCAATGATCAAAACTCCTAAAATTATATATTTAAAGTAAGAGCCATTTGCCGAACCGCTTCCCAGCATCGGGTAAATGGTATCGTTCAAAAAACCATTCAATAAATCAAACTGGGAAACGAAAATAAAAACGGTAACAATCATCGTGATGATTAAATCAATCACCCGCTCAATAAATACAGTTCCAAATAATTTTTCTACCGGTATTTTATCGGTTTTGGCCAATGCTGCGCAACGCGTTACTTCGCCCAAGCGAGGTACCAAATTATTTGAAAAATAGCCAATCATTACGGCGTAAAATGCATTCCAATTATTGGCCTGGTAGCCCAATGGTTTTAATAACAAATTCCAGCGCAAGGCTCGGCTGGCGTGAGCCAAAATACCGCAAAGCATGGCAACTGCAATCCATAAATAATTGGCATGTTTTATTTCCTCAAACATCTGTTTAAGGTCCATATTTTTGAATGCCCAACCCAAAAGAGCCAATCCCAAACCAAGGAAAAGCACAAATTTTATAACATTTTTCAGATTGAACTCCATATACTAAAGTAAAGAATTATCAGGACTTACAAAGGCCAAGGCAGGCTTAAAGGTTTTGGCTTCTTCAAAATCCATGTGGGCAAAGGATATAACAATTATAATATCGCCAACCTGCGCTTTGCGGGCAGCAGCACCGTTTAGGCACACAATTTTACTTCCGCGTTTTCCTTTGATAATATAGGTTTCCAAACGTTCGCCATTGTTATTATTTACCACCAACACTTTTTCGTTTTCAATAAGGTTGGAAGCATCCATCAGGTCTTCGTCAAGGGTTAAACTTCCCACATAATGCAATTCGGTTTGGGTAACCTTAACATTATGAAGCTTTGATTTTAATATTTCTATTTGCATAGTTTAAGGCTGCAAAAGTAATTCAAAGCCCTGTAACCCCCAAAGAAGGAATTTATAGATACTACTTCACAATACTCACCTTTTGATTATAGAACGCTCCGCCATTTTTTACCCTCACCCAATACATTCCATCGGCTATATCCAGGTCTAAATTATTCACTTTTTCAACCCTTTCAACGTTGGCTACATGTTTTCCCATCATATCCAAAACCTCAATGGATACGTCATTTGCAGGATTCTCTATTTCAATGGTAAAGTTGCCGGAGTTGGGATTTGGGTAAATTTTAAAACCACTTTTTTGCAATAGGCTTATTTTGGTAGTAGCACTATCCGCCTTTTGGCAGCCCGGCTCCAAGCACCCAAAGCTATCTACCTTAATAATAGTAGCCAACTGGCAGCCATTTTTAAAAATATTTCCTTTATCACTTATGTATTCGCCTGTTAAAACATAGCCTCCATCTGATGTTGCCGATACATCATAAGGCTTAAACTCTTGTTCGGCTGTATTACTTGAATATAATTCATATTCTCTGTACCATATTGGGTTGCCATCAAAATCGGTTTTTAATAAATAATTATGATTATAGTAATAGGAGTAATTTCCAGTCCAAATAACGCCATTCCTAGTTACTATTGCTTTATTATGTTCCAAACTTTGTGTTGTATCCTTTATTTTACCACTAAGATAATTTTTTATGTTCTTCCGCCAGAGCACTTTTCCTGAACTATCAATTTCCGCAAACCAAACAGTATTTCTGCGATTAAGTTGTGGCTGTTGGCTACCTATCATATTTTTATAAGGTCTATACCAATAATCACACCAACTTACTAATAGGTTTCCGTTAGGTTTTTGTACCATTTGCATGCCTTCAGTATTTATACTATCTCTGTTATTAGGATAGCATTGCCACAATTGATTTCCATTTGTATCCATTTTAATAATATAATCGGCCCACATCCTTGGGGCACCAGCATAGTCCCACATCTGCCTTTTTAAAAAGAAAAATGACTTATCTGATTTAGCATTTTTTATGTGACAAGTAGTTTCATACTTATAGGATGATGAATTATTGATTTCATTAATCTTCACTCGTATACCATTCCTTTCTTTATAAATAATTGTATTTACTTCTGTTTCTAGTGGTTTTGTATATAGCACATAAGGAAGAAAAAGAATATGACACGATGGATTGTAAACCAAGTTATTGATATAGGTATTGAAAGTATCTATTGTATGCTCTTTCATTTTATAATTATTAGTATGAAATTTATCTAATGTAAATAAAAAAGCCCTTTCCTTTTTATCTCCATTACTTAAAGCCAAAAAAAATGAAGGCCGTTCACCTATTAATGCTGATGAAGCATATTTATATGAAATTGTAGTAGAGCGGGAAGAATCCTTTTCCAAACTATCTAAACTAATTTTATAATAATCTATACTATCTCCCTTAATACTATTCCAAGTTAAAAAAGTGCCGAGCTTGTGACCAAATTTATCATCCCAACTATTCATCCCACAGGTTAATAGCGTATCGTTTATGACTATAGTACTTTTAGCTCTCCACCCCGGCAAGTGCTTGAACCAAGTATTCTGCCCATAAGATGCAGCAAAAGAAAATAACCATACCCACAATAAAATAGCCCTCATGTTTTAATAATTAATTATTTTGTAAGTAATACCTTATGGGTTTCGATGCTTCTCAGCCCTGATTCGTGTCCCCACGAATCGGAATAGTTATTTTCAAAATACATCCTAGGAATTCTTTTAAGAATCAAATGTAGTTTTTAAAGGTGAAAAAATGATAAAGAATAATTTTGGGCTTAAAGTTCTGATTCTTGAGGACATGAATCGGTGCGGGAGAATGGAGTTTTATAAAGTCATTTGATACGAATTTTTTAAACCCTAACTTTGCAGCTTACAAACGGCTTCGTAGTTTAATGGATAGAACTTGAGTTTCCGGTACTCACGGTGGGGGTTCGATTCCCTCCGAAGCCGCTTCTTTTCCTTCGGTATCTTTGGCACAATCACTCGCACCTGCATCGTTTTTATCAGCTTCTACAGGCGGAGTTGTTTTGGATGTTCGGTCGCCTAAGGAATTTGAAAACGGACACATACCCGAGGCCATTTCTTTCCCCTTATTTACCAATGAAGAACGAGCCATTGTAGGCACGCTTTACAAGCAAAAAGGCAAAACCGAAGCGTTGCTGAAAGGTTTGGAAATTGTGGGTCCAAAATTAAAAGACTTTGCCGAAAAAGCTTTAAAATTAAGTAATGGAAAACCGTTATACATTCACTGCTGGCGGGGTGGCATGCGAAGCGGAAGTATGGCCATATTATTACAAACCGCGGGTATTGACTGTGTGGTTTTAAAAGGGGGCTATAAAGCCTACAGAAACCATATTTTATCCGAATTTAAAAAGCCCTGGAATTTTAAAGTAATAGGCGGAAAAACAGGCAGCGGAAAAACACAAGTATTGGCTGAATTGGCCAAGCAAAATGAACAAGTAATAGACCTGGAAGCTTTGGCCAATCACAAAGGCTCGGCCTTTGGGCGCATAGGCGAATCGCCCCAACCAACTACCGAACAATTCGGGAATAATCTTTACAAAATGCTTCAAAATTTCGATGCTCAAAAAACCATTTGGGTAGAAGATGAAAGCCATACCATCGGAACGGTTTTTATCCCTTCCGAATTTTATTATAACTATCGAAAAGCGCCCTTGTATGTTTTGGATATTCCGTTTGAAGAACGTCTCAATCATTTGATGACCATTTACGGAAACTACAATGTGCAGGAAATAAAGGAAGCCTATGAACGGATTGGTAAAAAATTGGGCGGGCAAAATGTGAAGCTTGCCCTTGAAATGATTGATAACGATGATTTGGTTTCAGCTGCTTCCATTGCCTTAATTTATTATGATAAAGCCTATTTGTATGGCTTGGAAAATAAGGACACTACCAATATTTCCTATTTTCCCTTTAAGATCTTGAACCCCTTGAAAATTGCAAAAAAATTAACAGAAAAAACGAAATGACAGAATCAGTAAAGCTTACCCAATTTAGCAGTGGCGCAGGATGCGGATGTAAAATACATCCGAGTGAGTTAGAAGAGATAATTAAAGACCTTAAAACAGGAGCCGACTTTCCGGGTTTAATAGTTGGTAATAATAGTGCCGACGATGCTTCCGTAATGAAATTGCCCAATGGGGACTTATTAATTCAAACTGCTGATTTTTTTACTCCGATTGTAGATGACCCTTATATTTATGGCCAAATAGCGGCAGCAAATGCCATCAGTGATATTTTTGCTATGGGTGGAAAACCATTGATGGCCAATGCACTTTTGGGTTGGCCCACCGATAAACTTTCGCCCGAAATAGCAAATAAGGTTTTGCGGGGAGCCATTGAAATTTGTGACAGGGTAAATATTCCTTTAGCCGGAGGCCATAGCATAAAAATTCAGGAACCTATTTTTGGATTGTCTGTTACAGGAATTTGTAGCCCAAATCAACTTAAAACAAATAACGGGGCAATGACCGGTGATGTTATTTATATTACTAAACCCATTGGAACAGGCATTTTAGCTACGGCTATTAAAAAAGGAAAACTAAGTGAAGATGGATTAAAAACACTTATTTCCATTACAACACAAATCAACAGTGAGGGTAATTTGTTCGGTAGTCTAAGTTATGTAAATGCAATGACTGATGTTACAGGATTTGGCTTATTAGGGCATCTTTTGGAAATGTGCAAGGGAGCAAATTTAGGAGCAGAAATTATCTCAAAATCCTTACCTGTAATTGAAGAATCCAAACAATTGGCTGCGCAATTTATTATTCCCGGCAATACCACCCGCAACTGGAATTCATTTGAAAAATTCACATTTAACTTGCCCGATGATTTATTTGCGATTGTTAACGACCCGCAAACCAACGGAGGATTAATGGTTGCTATTGATTCAAATTTCACCAATAATTTTGAGACTTTTTGTAAAGAAAATAAAATCCAAATTTACAAGATTGGGGTTTTTATGAATGGAGAAGGGGTTAGTTTTAAATAATTATTAGCATTATTCATTTAATAGAATTAGAGGGCTTTGCCCTCTATAACTCCTATTTACTTTTTTATTCACTGATTTGCTATTTATTTTAAAGGTGTTCATGAACCTACGGTGTCCTTGATGAAAAAAGTAAACAAAAAAATCAAGTCAGAAAAATGCTTCCACGCTCATTCCGGAGCTCGGCCCGCATTTCTGACCTCCCACCACACGGCTATAAACTGACAAATTTTTGTTTGATATCAAATCCTTCGGGTTAAGGTGTGATGGGTTGCTAAAAATACGGGCGTGTTTTAGATAGTGCGGTTGGAGTATATTTTTAGCTTGACTTTTTTGCCTTCTTTTTTTGTCAAGCAAAAAAGAAGGTCAGGGTTATAGGGGCGGACAGCCCCTAATGCAAGTCAATATCTTCTAAGTTGAAAATAATTTAAAAAGTTATTTAACAAGAAAGAACATCGATTAAAGATTTTAGAAGTATTAATTTTGAACATTCATAAATGAACGACATACTAAAAGCCGACTTACAAAGCCTTAAAGGTGATTTAATACTTTTTAAACCTTCGATAAAAGAAGTATCGCGGGATATTATTAAAGAAGGATTATCGGAATACCCGATTTTTATAGCACATCAAGTAAAAATTCCGATTGGTGAGATAATATTAGACCACGCTGAACTGGCCATGAGCTGGAGTATAAGTGCTTCTACCATTGAAGAATTTATGGAGCACAAACTTATTGAAGCCGGTAAAGATGAATTGTTTAAAACCAGTTATAAAGACCCTGAAAAAAATATCTGCATCTTTATAATTTCAGAAGGTGGGGCAAGCTTTGTGTTTGTACCCTATGAAATTAGTATTAATCCGGAAGAAAATTAGGAATACTATCGTGGTGAAATTAATTTTGATAGCTAAGTAGTTTGTTGTAGCTATATTTTGCCTTTTGATACTGTGTCACTTTTTTCCTTAGATGAAAAAAGTAACAAAAAAAATCAAGCCAGAAATATACTCCTACCGCACAACAAAGCACACGCCCGTATTTTTGTCTCATTCATTAATATTTATTTTTACGGGTATTCGCTAACCTCGTTCCTCGGTCTGGCAACCCAACGCTCCAGAACCCAAAGCCATGGTTGTTAAAAACAATAAGAAAGGTTTACATAAAAAAAAGATTGATTATACGTCCTTCGCCCAATTTCCCCGGTCCATCGCTGAAAATTGCCAAGGGGCTCCGTTGTTTTCAAGGTTGGTAAACATACCGTTTAGTTCAGTTGGTGCTTCGGATTTTTCCATTACCAAATACTGGCGCATGTCGTAAATAATTTCCATAGGATTTATTTGAACCGGACAAGCTTGCACGCAGGCATTGCAAGTGGTGCAGGCCCAAAGTTCTTCAGCAGATATATAACTGTGAAGGTCTTTATCATCTTTAAAATCGTTGCCATGTTTGTCAATGTTTCTGCCCACTTCTTCCAATCGATCACGCACCTGCATTACCACACGGCGAGGTGACAATAATTTGCCGGTAGTATTGGCCGGGCAAACGGAGGTGCAACGGCCACATTCGGTGCATGAATAGGCGTCGAGTAAGTTTTTCCAACTTAGGTCAAAAACATCTTTTACCCCAAAACTAGTAGGAGGCTCATAGCCATCAGGTGGCTGAGCGGATGGATCCATCATTAAGGTAACTTCCTGCTGAACAGAAGCCATATTTTCAAACTGTCCTTTTGGGTTTAAATTAGCATACCATGTATTAGGAAATGCTGTGATAATATGGAAATGCTTAGAAAAAGGAAGATAATTAAGGAATAGTAAAATACCTACAAGGTGGCTCCACCAGGCAAACCGTTCGATAGAATGTAATGCTAAAGTGTCCAAATTTTCAACAAAAGGAGCAAACCACATGCTAACGGGCAACCACGCTTGGCTTTGCAACTCCACATCGGTAATGTTCATTATCAAAACAGCTCCCATCAATACCAATTCAATTACTAAAATTAAGGTTGCATCTTTTACAGGAAAACCTGCCAAATCAGAATGTCGCAATCGTGGAACTTTGGTAATATATCTTCGGGCTAAAAAAGCTACGGCAGCCACAAAAACTCCCAAGGCCAAAACCTCAAAAAATCCAATCAGGAAAAAATAAAAATCACCTAAGTATTCTTCAAAAAAACGATGTGTTCCGGCCGCCCCATCTATAAATATTTCTAAAACTTCCAGATTAATAAGGATAAATCCAACATAAATAAGAATATGAAAAAAGGCCGAAACAGGTCGATCAAACATTCGTTTTTGGCCCAAAGCCATAAGTGCCATATTTTTCCAGCGAGCCGATTTGTTGTTGGTTAGGTCTTTATCCTTTCCCAAAAGGATATTGCGGCGAATTTTACCAATGTTTTTTACAAAGAAATAAACGGCTATACTAAAAAGAATTAAGAAAACTACCTGCGAAATCATGAATAAAAATTAAGGTGTTTCAAACCAACAGTAATTTTAATAAAATTACAAGGGAACGAAAAATTAAAACAAAGACTTTATACTAATATTTGAGCGGTGACCTTCATTTTAAAGAACAGACCGCTATTAATTTTATCTATTCCAAGCCAGTTCGTTCTGTAAATGCAGCAAAACTGGTTTTTACCATTTCATCTTCAGGATAGTCGAGTAATAGTATTTTATATACATCCAAGGCCTTGAGATAATATTGATTTATTTCCCATTTTACGGCTTTAGCGATGCGGTTTAGACGAACATCTTGAATTTCTAAAAATTCTGAATCAAATTCTTTTTTAGTCTTTTCTTCGTCAATAGTTGCTTGCTTAATTACAATTTTGCTTTTAAGTGTTTTTGTGCCATCTGTTTTGAGTTCATACACCAAAAGATTTAGTGTTTTTTTAACTAAAAAATAAGTATTGATATTATTAAACCAAAACTGATCGCCATTAACATCCAAATCCAAAAGTATATGTTTTGCTTCAGTTACCAATTGCACATTTATCATTTCGGTATTAATACTGCTGATCCATCTCACGGGCAGTTGTTCGTATGTAAAAACTCTAATAGTGTCGGGCATTGTAATCATAAATTCATCGCCGCGGCTGGGTGCCCCAGGTATTCCTTTTTCAGTAGATTTCATGTCCCCCTCATGGCTTTTAAGCTCTTTTAAAATATATGCCATGTATCTTTGATACTCGCTATCTTTAGTTTTTTCAAGCCCTTCTGAAAGTTCTTTTCCCGTAACATAACCCTTCTTTTTTACCTCATAAAGTTTTTTTGAATTATCAGAAACAACTAACAAAGCTTTGTCGCCCATAAAAACCCGGTCAGCCAAATCCACATATTCGTTCTTCTTAATTTTGGCAGATGAAGTAGTTCCTTTTTTATAAATGGTTACATTGCCAGAAATCCATTCTACTTTTACCTTTTGGGCTTGAGCCAAAATGCTTGTAAGGATAAATAGTATCGTTATATATTTTTTAAACATTGTTTTTAATGATGCATTGGCCCTGTAAGGAAATAGGTGCTTATTTTATACTTTTTATTCAACCATTTCACTAAGGTGTCATAAAAATACAAAAGATCAACCGTAAGTAAAACTGGAATAATAAATGGCGACGCACTTAGTTTAATCTGGAATTGCCTAAAAAGGTAAATGCAAAATAAAATTAGCAGAAATGTGGTAGCCAATTGAATTATTTTAGCATAAAAATGATACCAAAGATGGCGGTGTACATAATGTCGTAAAAAGATAAAATTATGGAGAAAGCATATTAAAAATCCGAAAATCCATTCAAACCACACAGGAGTTTTATTAATATAATTTTGTTTCAAAATCATATTAATAATATTGGCTTGAATAACTATTCCATAAGTATCTGGCAATTTGCGGTCTACTAATTTTTCATTTAATGGCGTATAAAAATAATCATCCAATACAGGATTGGCATTACAATCGGATCCAAAAAATCCTACCAGTACAATTTTATTTTTTAAAAATCCTTTTGGGAAGTTGTTGCTTTCTATATCATTTCCATTAAAATGATACAGGGTGTTAAGATTGCCTTCATAATTAATAATTTCAAATTGATTTTCTCTTTTTATAAAAGATTCTGCCTTAGAAGAATCAAAATGCTTAACTATTTCAAGGGCAAATGGATTTACCTTATTTTTTCCATTGTTATCACTCTTTCTAAAATATCTTACGGTATTATACATCGAGGAAATCATTAGATTAGCATATCCTTCTGTTTGCTTTCCCAAACTTGGCGAGGTTTCTATGTATGTCACTTTGGGATTTTCTTCCTCATTTTTAAATTTCGAGGCTAATACTAATTTAGGAGTATTGTCGAATGCAGCTTTCAATATACTATCGTCAAATGAGTTTTTAGGCCCTTCAAAAATAAAATCAACGCCAATAACAGCTGGATTTTCAAGATTAATTTTATTTATCAATAATGCAATTTCTGAACGGCTTCGTTCGGCAGCATTTATTAAAACGATATCATTTGATATTTTGGCTTCAATTTCGGGGCGTTTTGGGTTTTTGCCCGAGAAAATAATATCGGTTATTTCAATGTCCTTAAAACTATCGCCTATAACATTAAATACATTAAAATTAAAGGGATTCAAAGCAAAGAAAGCTATGCAAAAAAATACAAATACCGAAGAAAGAAAGGAATCACGAATGAGAAGTTTGGGGTGTTTTTCGGGCATTATTAATACTCAATTATAATTCTTAATAGATACTAATTTATTAGCAAAAATAAAAGACTTTTTATGTAGTTGATTGTTTTCAATGAATATTATTGGGAAATTTGGTTTATAACCCTTATAATTGAGGTCTAATCCGCAATTATAATGAAATTATATAATTGTTTGTTTGATGGCATTTGGGCATTTGTTTTAATATTTATAGCAATTGATTCCAATGCCCAATTCATTGAAAACTTTGATGATGGCAATTTTCTATCTAATCCTCAATGGGTTGGTGATACTGCAAAATTTAAAGTTATTACAGGTAAACTTCAATCTAATAGCTCAGTTTTAAACGATAGGTTTAATCTTTCTACGGTTTCTAAATCTGTTGAAAATACCCAATGGGAATTTTTCATTAATCTTCAATTTAATACGTCATCGACTAATTACGTTGAGGTGTTTTTAACTTCTGATTCTTCAAATTTATTAAGTAATAATTCAGGGTATTTATTACGAATTGGAACCACAAGCGATAATATAAGTTTGCTCAAAAAGATGGGTAATTTATACAACCCTTTAATAAACGGAAAAGTTGGAACAACGAATCACTCAAGTTCTGTTTTTAAAATAAAAGTAACCTCCGACGCAAAACGAAATTTTATGCTATGGCTTGATAGTACCGGGTTGGGCGATAATTTTATTTATGTAGGCTCAGTTTTGGATACAACAATTAAGAAATCTAATTATTTTGGAATTGTAGTTCGCCAATCCACCACTAGTTTTCATAACCGCCATATTTTTGATGATTTTTATATTGGTAAAATAATTACTGATACCATCAAGCCATTTGTAAAAAATGTAGAAATAAAAAGTCCCGATACTCTACAAATTTTCTTTTCGGAAAAACTCAGTTCGAAATCCTTAAACCTTTTGAATTTTGAGATCAATAATACTATTGGCAATCCTTTTAGCGGCCGGTTTATTTCAGCCGATAGCTCGGTTGTAGAGTTAGCAATGGTAAATAGTTTGGCAGCTAATACTACTTATAATTTTGGTCTTAAAAATTGTGTGGACAAGGCTGGAAATCTGTTAACTGATACCATTTTTCAACTCAAATGGTTTCAAACTGAAAAGCCTCAAAAATATGATATTGTTATAAATGAATTGATGCCCGACCCTGAACCTTTAGTTGGATTACCAAAAGAGGAATATGTTGAATTATATAATCGTTCTGGTAAAATATTGCAAGTACAAAATTGTGTTTTATCTGATAATACTTCAGGTGGAAAATTGCCTTATTGTATTTTAGAACCTGATAGTTTTATAATTATTTGTGAAGCTGGTAATGAAAATTTGTTTACTCCGTTTGGAAAAACATTGGGCATAAAAGGATTTCCATCTCTTAACAATTCAGGTGATGAAATTTTTCTGAAAAATGCTGCTGGAGAATTGATCCATGGTGTGAAATATGATTTAGCTAGTTATCAAGATGAATTAAAAGCCGATGGCGGTTGGAGTATAGAGTTGGTTGATGATAACAATCTTTGTAATCCAAATAATTTTAAAGCATCGGTAGCTAAAATTGGCGGAAGTCCCGGCCAAAAAAATTCGGTTAAAAAATTAAATCCTGACAATGAAAAGCCATTTATAAAAAAAGTAACTATTAAATCGGATGTGTTAATTCAGCTAACTTTTAATGAATCAATAGATAGTTTGAAGGCATCTGATATTAAAAATTATTTAATTACCGAAAATACTATTGAAAGTGTATTGGTAACTATGAAAATATTCGAATTAAAGCTTGTTCATCCAATGAAACCGAATAAATTTTATACCCTAATTGTAAAAGGGATAATGGACAATTGCAATAATGTTTCCGACACGAGTATTCAAATTATCATGGCCGAAAGGCCAAAACCCGGCGATATCGTTATTAATGAAATATTATTTAATCCAGCCACAGGCGGTTGTGATTTTATTGAGATTTATAATAGAACGGATAAAATTCTTTCTTTAAAAAATCTAATACTTTATAATTTGGATAAGGATAAACAACCCGATGATATTACCCTAATTGATACTTCGGGAGCAGTACTTTTGCCAAATGCGTTTATGGTTTTTACAACCAATCCTACTTGGGTTTCTGACTACTATAAAAATTGTGATTCAACGGTTTTTTTTAAAATGTATTCTCTACCAACAATGGCTGATGACTATGGACATATAAGTTTGGCGGATGAAACAAAAACCATCATTGATGAATTGGATTATAGCAAATCCATGCACTTACAATTTCTTACTGATTTTGAAGGCGTTTCTTTGGAAAGGATTAGTTATGATATTTTATCTTCAGAAATTTCAAACTGGACTTCGTCGGCTGCCACAAGTGGTTTTGCCACTCCGGGGTTAGTTAATTCTCATAAATTATTGGTAAATAAATCGGACGATTGGTTAAGTATTTCACCAACCTTGTTTTCGCCAGATGAGGATGGTGTGGATGATTTGGTATCATTTACTATTCAATCCACTTCGCAAAATCAGCAAGCCTCGCTTATTATATTCGATACCTATGGAAAATTAGTAATTACTTTGGTTAATAATGCGCCAATTGGAACTAATCAAACCTGGTTTTGGGACGGAATGGATAAAGACGGAAAAAAAACCGCCATAGGAATTTATATTGTTTATGCGGAGTTGTTTGGTTTGGATGGAAAAAAACATGTAAAAAAGAAAACTGTGACCATTGGAGGGAAATAAGAAGTTTTCAAAATCTATAAATAAAAATCTTGCGTCAGTTGCATGTAATCCTCCGAATAGGCCAAACCTTTACCTTTTCTAATGCAAAACTCACTGGATTCAATTATGAGTTTTTCGTTTGAAAATTCTATTAAAAGCCGTTCTAAGGGTTTACCGGGATAGGATATAACATTCGTAATTCGTGATGGAAACAGGGTACATCTTTCCGCAGTTTTTATCCAATAAGCCGATGAATCAAATGGGATAATTAAAGAAATTCTTCCGATCTCGCTCAAAAGCAATTTTGAATAGTTAAAAAAATCAACGGCTGATAAAGTATCCGTGTGTCGTGCATTATGACGAGCCTTTTCCGGAGAAGGTGTGCTTTTACTAAAAAAAGGAGGATTGCTGACGATATGGTCAAACTGATTTTTATGGCTTAAACCATAATTTTGTAAAGCAATACACTCCGCTTCCAATCTTTCACTCCAAGGGCTTTGTTTAAAATTTTGTGATGCTTCACTGATTGAATTTTCATCAATATCAATGGCTTTTATTTGGGCTCCTTCATTTTTTTGAGCCATCATCATAGCAATTATTCCACTTCCGGTTCCAATATCTAAAATTTTTTTAGAATTTTTTAATTCAACCCACGAACCTAAAATTACGGCATCGGTTCCTACCCTCATGCTACTGTTGGCATGGCTTACAGCAAATTGTTTAAACCGAAAAATCATTTTGCAAAGCACGTATAAAAAGTGCGTTCATCTAAATTTTTAATTAGACATCGTTTAATGCCCCAAGATTAGTTATATAATGAAAAACCAAAAACATTTATCAGAGAAATATCCTTAACCTCGGGCATAAGCGTCCAAAAACTTATTATGGAAACTGCTAAAATAAATTTGACTGGCGTTTTGGAATGCTATTTTTGGTTCCGCTAAAAAACTCAGGAAATCATATTTAGCAGTTAATTAATAGCGGAGTTAAACATATTTCGCATTAAAGCAAACTTTTCCAAAGTTTCAAACTTTGGAAAAGTTAAAAGAAATTACATTTGCACCATGTTCCTCTATCCTCCCTTTTTAACCAAAGGTGATAAAATAGCCATTGTAGCTACAGCCCGCAAAACCAACCTTGACGAGTTGCAGCCATTTATTGGAATGGCTAAAAATGCAGGATTTGAAGTGGTATATACTCCCGAACTTTTTAATGAGGAACGCCAGTTTGCCGGAACGGACGAACACCGTGCAGCCGATTTTCAACATTGGTTGGATGATAAGGGTGTAAAAGCCATTTTACTGGCACGTGGTGGCTATGGCACTGCGCGAATGGTAGATGGAATAGATTTTTCTCGCTTTATCGAAAAGCCAAAGTGGTTAATGGGATTTAGTGATTTTACGGTTATTCATACTCAAGTAAATTGCCGCTATAAAATACCAACGCTGCATGCTGCTATGCCGGCTTTTTTAAAGCCTGACAGCAAGCCCGAAGTGGCTCAGTCTTTCACAGAAATGTTAGAGGTTTTACAAGGTAACATACCAATGTACCAATTACCGGAACATCCTTTAAATAATGCAGGCAACTGCAATGGAACGTTGGTTGGAGGAAATTTATCTGTTATTTATTCTACTATGGGTTCGGTATCTGAAATTGACACCACAGATGCCATCCTTTTTTTAGAAGATTTGGATGAATATCTGTATCATATTGACCGCATGATGGTGGGCCTGAAACGGGCCGGAAAACTTAATTCGTTGCGTGGAATAATCGTTGGCCATATGAATGATATGCATGATAGGGGAACCCCGTTTGGCAAAACGGCTGAAGAAATCATAAAAGAACATACCGAAGATTTAGGCATACCAAGTTATTTTGGTTTTGATGCTGGCCACATGCGCATGAATCATCCTTTAATATTTGGCACCCACGTAAAAATTGAAAATAATTGCCTTATTTTTGGCACTACTCATTAACAAATGAAAGTTGCAGTAAAACAGTTCGCTATATTTTTTATCATAGGTTGCTCAGCCGTTGCACTCGACTTTGTAGTTTATAATTACGTGTTGGATTGGTTGTGCCCCGGTTGCGCTGATGAAACTAATTTTAAGAAATATTTTCTAAATTTTAACAGCGCTGATTTGGCGAAAGCTGCTGGATTTATGTGTGGTTCCATGTATACCTATTACATGAATAAGCGGTTTACCTGGAAAAAGAAGGACCGCAATAATCGGCGGTTAGCACGTTTTTTTGCCCTTTATTTTATTTCGTTTGTGATGAATATTTTAGGGAATAAATGGGCGTTGACTTGGCCGGATGATTTAGTTCCTATTATAAAAGTGAAAGATTCAGCTTTTTTATTTGCTACTAGTTTAAGTGTTATAATAAATTTTTTGGGACAAAAACTGTGGGTTTTTAATCCCGATGTATCACTAACAGCAAAGATGAAGAAACGATTGTCGTCTTCTAAATAATTCTCTAATTTTGGATAAGCAACTTCTTGTTTTGCATTTGGGAAGTAATATGGGTAACCGTATTAATTATTTAAATAATGCTTTAAAATTATTGGAATCGGAGTTGGAAAAAGCTTTAAAAATTTCAAGCATCTATGAAACCAAGGCTTGGGGAAATACTCATCAAGCTGATTTTTTGAATCTAGCAGCTATTTATGAAACGGCTATTTTACCCCAAACTATTTTGAAAACCATTAAAAAACTGGAAACAGGAATAGGCAGAAAACCCCGTGAAAATTGGCATGAACGTGAAATAGACATTGATATTATTTTTTATGGGAATAAAATTGTTAAGGAACAAAATTTAGAGATTCCTCATGCCCAAATGCACAACCGTAAATTTGTATTGGTGCCTTTAAATGAAATTTGTCCGGAGTATATTCATCCTTTGTTAAATAACACCGTTGCTAAATTATTAAAGCAATGTGCCGATAATTTAAACGTAGAAAAATGGAACAAATCATAAATCCATTTCCTTTATATTGTTTGCCCTCGGTTGGATTTATTTCCAAGTTATCAGCCATGCCCAATGCCGAAATCTTATTGGGTGAACGGTTTGAAAAGCAAACCTATCGCAGCCGTTTTGAAATAGCCGGTCCGCAAGGCCGTCAATTATTAAGTATTCCTTTGGTTCATAAAAGTACACATGCTTCCAATGCCGAAGTGCAATTAGATTACTCGCAAAACTGGAACGTGAAACATTGGCGAAGCATAGAAACAGCTTATCGCCGGGCTCCCTTTTTTGAGTTTTATGCCCATTACTTTGAACCGCTTTTTACGAAAAAATATTTTTTATTGGCAGAGTTAAATTTGGAAGCCATTCAAACAATTTTAAAAATAGCAAAGCTTAAAATTTCTATAGAACTGAATAATGAATATCGGGAGACTTTGAAACCTTTAAATTTTAAACTTTCTTCAAACTACAATCAGGTATTTGTTGAAAAAAACGGCTTTTTACCTAACCTCAGTATTTTGGATTTGATTTTTAATGAAGGTCCTTTA
Organism: Bacteroidota bacterium; assembly: GCA_947468275.1. Taxonomy (GTDB): domain Bacteria; phylum Bacteroidota; class Bacteroidia; order NS11-12g; family UBA9320; genus JABWCE01. Next base: position 103,758 of record CANIKO010000006.1, on the reverse strand, counting down.
TCAAAAGATTATATTTAAATTTTAATACCATGTACTTGCCCTTTCGCCGCCTCGAAAATCTTCATATTTTACTATGGTTAATCAAAGATTATTGTTGGATTTCCAATTTTAAAATTTTAGGGTTGATAATGATTGTTCCAACTGTATCTGTTGCCATTTGTATCACTTATAAGAATCGAAGTTTAGTTGCGGAATTGTGGCATAATTTAGCCATAGTATGCTGGATAAGTGCCAATAGCTTATGGATGATAGGAGAGTTCTATTTTAAAGATACTACCCGACCTTTTGCTATGGTTTTTTTTTACTTGGGATTTTTAGCCGTAGGGTATTACTACCTGATAAGTGAGCCCTTTTGGAAAAAGAAAATTTAAAATTATTTTGTTAATTCTTTAATAATAAAAGAATACCACCAAAAATCGTAAATAGAGTGTTTTAAATAAGTTTGTTCGCAGCTAAATATTCAGCTATTTGAACGGCATTGGTAGCAGCTCCTTTTCTTAAATTATCAGACACAATCCACATATTTAAGGTTTTTGATTGTGATTCGTCTCTTCGTATTCTTCCAACAAACACATCGTCCTTTCCTTCAGCATTCATAGGCATTGGATAAATGTTGTTGGCTATATCATCCTCAACTGTAATGCCTGGGAAGTTTTGTAAAAGTTTTAAAATTTGAGGTATTTCAAATTCATTTTCAAATTCAATATTTACAGATTCTGAATGACCGCCCATCACTGGGATTCTAACAGTTGTTGCCGTTAATTTAATGGAATCGTCGCCCATTATCTTTTTGGTTTCATTCACCATTTTCATTTCCTCTTTGGTGTATCCATTATCCATAAACACATCTATTTGAGGAATGACATTAAGGTCTATTTTATATTTATAAGCCATTTCACCAGCTGCTCCGCTGCGTTCATTCATTAATTGATTAACTGCTTTAATGCCAGTTCCGGTAACGGATTGGTAGGTGGAAACAACTACACGCTTAATTTTTAAAGCATCGTGCAATGGTTTTAAGGCCACCACCATTTGGATGGTGCTGCAATTGGGGTTAGCAATAATTTTATCACTTTTGGTTAAAACATTGGCATTTACTTCAGGAACTACTAATTTTTTTGTTGGGTCCATACGCCAAGCCGATGAATTATCAATAACTGTTGTTCCAACTTCGGCAAACAAAGGAGCGTATTCTGCGGATACGTTTCCCCCTGCTGAGAAAATAGCAATATTCGGTTTTTGAGCAATGGCATTGGCCATACTTACTATCTTAAATTCTTTGTTCTGAAACTTTAAGGTATTTCCAACAGATTTTTCGCTGGCTACTGGAATTAATTCTGAAATTGGAAAATTGCGTTCTTCCAAAACTTTAAGCATGGTGCTACCTACTAAACCGGTAGCTCCAATTACGGCTACTTTATACATGGATTAAATAAATTGAGTTTTTAAAATTGTTTCAGGTATTTGTTTTCCATTTATTCTACCTAGTAGTTTTAATTTTTCTAAAAGGTTAGAAAACTGTTCAAAATAAAGAGATTGTGGGCCGTCGCTCAATGCTTTTTCAGGGTCGTTGTGTACTTCAATCATAAGTCCATCAGCGCCTGCAGCCATAGCAGCTAAGGATAATGGGCCAACTATTTCTCTATTCCCTGTTGCTTGACTTGGATCCGCTATTACTGGTAAATGACTTAATTGTTTAATCAGAGGAATTGCCGCAATATCCATAGTGTTGCGAGTAGTGTGGTCAAAAGTGCGGATTCCTCTTTCGCATAAAATAACCTGTTGATTTCCCCCCATCAAAATATATTCGGCAGCCAATAACCATTCTTCAAGTGTGGCATCCATGCCGCGTTTCAGCATTATGGGTTTATCCGTTTTGCCAAGTTCTTTCAAAAAATGATAATTTTTCATATTCCTTGCGCCAATTTGAAGGATGTCGGTATAAGGATAAACGGTATCTAATAAGCTTAAATCAAGCACTTCTGTGATAATGGCCATATCATACTTTTGAGAAACGCCCTTTAGTAGCTTAAGCCCGTCTAGCATCATACCTTGAAAAGAATAAGGAGATGTTCTAGGTTTATAGGCGCCTCCCCGCATTATTTTTATTCCTTTATTAGCCAAAAATGCTCCAATTGTGTAAAGTTGCTCTTCTGATTCTACTGCACATGGTCCGGCAATAATTGCCAAATCTTCACCCCCAATTTTAATTCCATTGACTTCAATAATGGTTTGTGGGTTTTCTGTTGTTTTTTTAGTTAGAGGGAAAGCATTGTTAAATGCCATGATTATTTTTTAATTTTTGAATAAGTAACTCTAAATTTTAATGCCTTGTAATTGGGTAATCTTGTGTTGTCCAAAATCAACCGAGTTGGGGTAATTGGTTTGTCACTTGGTATGGTAACAAAGAAACCTCTATTAAGGTTTTGACCATTAATTACATATTGATCAAGCATGTATTGTAACTGGCGGGTAAATCGAATGGTATAATCTCCGGAAAGGGGATTATAAACTCCACCATAGATAGAATAAATACCTAATTGAGGATTTAAATAGTCAATAAAATCAATAATTGTGGTGTCCTGATTTAATTTGCCTGGTTGGAATAAATTTAGTCGATATGGTAAAGAATAGGCAGAACTTACAGATCCATTTTGCGGTGTAAACACCAATGCCGCTTCATTCACTATCAACCGTTCGTTTGAAATATTTTTTACTAAATTTAGTAAATGAGGGATTTCAATTTTTGTTTTACAGCCTCCCATGGATTGAACATAGGTTGTATTATAATGCTTACCTGGATTTGCCAATTGATTTATTAATTTCGAATTGGTGTGAAATTTATCATAGATATTGAAATTTTCACAGTTATTGTTAAAGACAAATGAATGCTGCATTGAATCATTGTAATGAACTATAAGTTGTGAATTCCCGGTAAAAAAATCAACTCCTGCTATTGCGCCTTGGCCAATCGCTATTCCACTTTTTTGAGGTATTAAAACAATTCCTTTCAAAAATGTTTTAAATGAAGCTACAGAGCTAAATATGCTTGAATCTGCACCCGCAAGATCTTCTCCTGCTTTATTAAATAGTTTTATTTTTAAGCCAGGGGCTTTTTTAAGTGTTGTTTTACCTATTCGAAGATTTACGCTATCTTTAAGATTAAACGAACCATTCCATGTACCAATTTCAGCACCTAATTTTATCTTATAATTTGAAAAATATTTTTTAGCATCTTCAATATCTTCATTTGCATAATAAATACTCATTGCCTGTGGTGTATTAAGATTGCCGTAGTAATAATCTTTATCCCAACGCAGATAAAGTATAACAGAATCTATTTTAGGTGTTTTGCCAAAGCTTAAATTTACTTGAGTAATGGTAAGTTGAGATGCGACACCTGCCGTGCTAATTCCAAATTCAGGGTCGTTCATAGCACCAAGTATATTTGTGCTTAAAGAATCTGTTTTAATAGAATCTGATTTTACCGTAAAAGCATTCACCGTAAAAGTATCGGTAATAGCGGAATAAAACTCGCCTTTATCGGGCCTTAAATTTAGTCCTAGGTCAGACTCTGTATTTTTGCACGATAATGCAAAAATCAGAATTATTAAGGTAAGGAAATAAATTAAGCCGTTTGGCTTAAGAAAAAAAGGTTGCTTAGCTGCCTGCCGCCAAAACTGAATCATAGAAGTTTAAATACTTGCTGGCTAATTCCTCTTCTTCGTGTTGCATTACCGGTTTTTCAGAGTTTTCACTTAAATGTTTTTCAACTTGCGGATGCAATGACTCGCCACATCTAACGACAGCATCAGCGTGCTTCATAGCGCTAATGTGAAGATTTGTAAGTTCACCCACCCCAAATGTTTCAAGATCTTCATCAGAAATTGAGTTTAAACTTGCTTTTCTAGTAAAATCCAAACCAAGATCACCGTGAACTTCATTATTGAAAACAGAATAAATTACCCGTGATCCTCTAAATACAGGTTCATCTTTGTAAATAGTTTTTAAATAAAGAGGGATTAAGCTGGTCATCCAACCTTTACAGTGAATAATATCTGGATACCAACCTAGTTTTTTAACAGTTTCAATAGCTCCTTTACAAAAGAAAATAGTGCGTTCGTCGTTGTCTGCAAAATAATTGTCATTTTCGTCGGTATAAACATGTTTACGATGAAAATAATCTTCGTTGTCTAGAAAATAAACTTGCATCTTTGTACCCGGAATAGAAGCCACTTTAATAATTAAAGGATTGTCATTATCATCAATAGAAATATTCATTCCCGATAACCTAACTACCTCGTGTAAACGGTTTCTGCGTTCGTTAATAACACCAAACCTTGGAACCATAATTCTAACTTCATTGTCGTTTTCTTGGATTGCTTGCGGAACCATGCGTGCAATGTCAGAAATGTTGGATGTGTTTAAAAAAGGATTCATTTCGGAACACACAAACAGAACTTTTTTACGGGTATTTTCCATGTTGGATTTATAAATTTTTAAAGGTTATACAAATTTATAGCATATTTTCGGCATTATTTTAAACAAAAGCACTTGTTTTATAATTATTTTTTACTATTATGATTGTAATAAAATCCCCTGTTGACCTTGAAAATTTATTACTAAAGTCTAGGGTTGATAATAAAAAAATTGGATTTGTTGCCACTATGGGAGCTCTACATGGTGGGCATATTTCATTGATAGAACGCAGCAAAATAGAAAATGATACAACGGTTTGCAGTATTTTTATAAATCCCAAACAATTTAATAATTCTAATGATCTTGAAAATTATCCAAAACCAATTGAAAATGATTTAAAACTATTGACAGAGGTTGGAACTGATATAATTTTCTTGCCAAATTACGAAGATATATATCCTGAGACCTATATTGAACCTGAAATTAATCTTTATGGATTGGATAATGTATTGGAAGGCTTGATAAGACCAGGGCATTTTAAGGGGGTTGCGCTGGTTGTAAAACGGCTTTTTGATTGTGTGAAGCCGGATATAGCATATTTTGGCCAAAAGGATTATCAGCAAACCTTGGTTATAAAAGAAATAGTTAAACAATTTAATATTCCAACGGAGGTAGCAGTTTGTAATATTCTTAGAGACGAGAATGGATTAGCTATGAGTTCTAGAAATATAAGACTCAATAACGAGCAAAGAGAACACGCCTCTTTTATTTATAATATGTTATTGCAATTAAAGGAGGATGTTAAGGTTTTGACAATAAAAGATGCGCTAATAAAGGCCGAAAATGTACTTTTGAAAGAGGAAGGAGTGCAAATTGATTATTTAACTATTGTAAATCCGCAAACGCTTTTACCTGAAGAATCTTTAACTACTGAGAATAGTTCATTAGCTTTGGTAGTTGTTAATTATTTTGGAGTTAGGTTATTAGATAATATCTATATTTAACTATTAATATTCTTATCAAAGCCACCATAAATTACTTCGCGTGTTCCTTCAGCTAACAAAAAATCGTGAGGAAACCCAAGTTCAATTACACTGATTTTATTAAGTAAATCAATATGTTTATCTGTTAAATTAATTGATAAGCACTCTAAATTTTCTTCAATTTGCGAAACCTTAGTTGCCCCAACTATTGGTATACAACTAAAATTCTTTTGAATTACCCATTTTAACGCCACGCTGGAAGGTTTTGTGCCAATTTCGTTTGCAATATCTATTACTGTGTTAACAATTGCTGTATTTCTTTCATTTAATCTTTGACTAGTTTCTGGAAGTCTGCCTTTTTCTCCTTTTAGATACTTACCAGTTAGTGCACCGCCAGCTAAAGGCGCCCAAGGCGTAATGCTAAGTCCAAAATGCTTGGCCATTGGAATTAGGTCACGTTCAGGGGTGCGTTGCATTAAACTATACTCTACTTGTAATGCTACCAATTTATTCCAACCCATTAATTCAGACATAGTTTGTGCTGAAGCTACGACCCAAGCCGGAGTGTCTGAAAGAGCTATGTAATTTACTTTTCCTTGAGTTACCAAATCATCTAGCCCTCTCATAACTTCGTCAATAGGAGTAAGACTATCCCAAGCATGTAGATAAAACAGATCAATAAAATCAGTATTCAGCCGCTTAAGACTTTGCTCCACACTTCGCATCATGTTTTTGCGGTTATTACCTGCCCCATTTACATTAACGTTTGATCGAGTGTCACTCAATGTATATTTCGTCGCTAATACATAGTGGTCTCTTTGAGATGCTAGAAAGTTTGCTAAATATTTTTCACTGGTACCGTTGGTATATAGATTGGCCGTATCAATAAAATTACCCCCGTTATCTGAAAAAGTATCAAATATTTTTTTACTCGTATCATAATCTGCCCCCCATTTCCAATCTTCACCAAAGCCCATGGTTCCCAAACATAATTCTGAAACTTTTAATCCTGATTTTCCTAATAATTTATAATTCATGATTCTCAAATAATATTAAATAAAAAGGCCTGTTCCATATTAACAGAACAGACCTTAAAATGTTATGATTTAAATTTTATTTCTTAATATATGCTTTTACAACACATCTTCTGTTTAATGCTCTTCCTTCTTCTGTTTTATTAGTGCTTATAGGTTGAGTTTGTCCAAAACCTTGAGCTGTAAGTCTAGCAGAATCCACTTTTTTATCTGTAAGATATTTCATTACAGCATCCGCTCTTTGTTGAGAAAGAGCTAAATTTTCCTCTTCAACACCAACATTATCAGTATGGCCTTCAATGAAAGCGTTAACAGTTGGATAAGCTAACATTATCATAACCACAGAATCTAAAGCAGCATATGAGTCTGGAGTAATAGTCGATTTTCCAGTTTCGAACTGTATTTGCTTTGAAAATAAATCCAATTTGGTTCTAACCTCTTTAGGAACATCATTATCTTCAGGACCAGGAACATAACCGGTTCCCTTTCCAAAGTTGTAAGCGATACCAATACGATGGGTTAAATAAGCATCCATTAATTGATGACGGGTATGCACAAACGGATCGTATGGTAATCCATCTATATTATCGTCATACATATAATTATACAAGATTTGAGCCATTACATCAAATGATTCGGTAATAGAATATTTAACTCCAGCTCCAACCGCCCATTGCACAGCAGAACGGCTGAAATCTCTTTTAGGCCTAGCAGGACTTGGGGCATTTCTAATGTGCGTTGTATAATTGATCACTCCCCAGCTACCTTGCAAGTATGGTTTAAGTTTAGATTGTTCGCTTAATATTTTATTATTAGCAAATTTATATCTCACACCTGGCATAACACTTAATATATGAGCTCTAAATCCTTCTACTTCAAAAGACCCATCAATATGACCAATGTCACCAACATCAACACCTAATAATCCATCAAAAGATGGGGTGAGGTAATAGCTTATTGCTCCGCCACCGCCTTGGTAGGTGGGCTTTGAGGCAAAAAAGTAGCGAGTTCCTCTATCGCCACCATATTCATTTATACCACCATATGCTTCAATTCCCAATCGATGAGCGTAATTTTGCGCTTGTGTTTGGTTTGAACTTAATATCACTAATAAAGTGAAAATGGACAGAAGTAACTTTTTGTTCATAAATTTAAATATATCTATTTTGAGTAGCAATATTAGTTCTAATTTTAATAAAAAGAAATTTTTAGAAAAATATTTTCAATTTTAAAAAATAACAGTATAGTGTTCTGAATATGAATGTAATATGACGATAATAATTAATAATATTAGATATGAATTGAAAAATATTTCGACAAATAGCCATATTATGGATGAGAATTACCCTCTAAATAAGCATATTTTAAAGTTATTTAGGATATGGATTTTAGGAGTAAAGGAGTTTGAAATATCCACTTCTGGGTCAACTGGGGAAACTAAAAATATAATCTTGAAACGTGAATGGCTGGAAGTAAGTGCCTTGCAAACCATCAATTTGTTAAATCTTTGGAATGAAAAGGTTTTATGTTGCTTACCTATCTATAAAATAGGAGGATTAATGATGATTATTAGAGCATTAATCGCAGATTTTGATATTCAAATTATAGAACCTAAATCTGATCCAATGGCAGAAATTGATATTGATCATTTATTTTCGTTTGTTTCATTGGTTCCATCACAATTAAAAATTATACTTGAATCACCTGAAAGCGTTGTAAAGTTAAATCGTTTTAAAAATATACTTTTAGGAGGGGCAGATATTAATAATCAGCTTTTGTTAGGAATTCAAACTTTGAGGCCAAATGTTTTCCATACCTATGGAATGACCGAAACGTGCAGTCATATTGCTTTAAAAAAACTAAATAATAATGCTTGGGCGTCATTTAAACCCAATCCCTTTGTTGAATTAAAGACCAATTCAAATGGTTTGCTTTCCATTAAAGCGTATCAAACAGGCAATGAATGGGTAGATACTAATGATGTTGTAAAATTATACCCTAATGGTAGTTTTGATTTCCTAGGAAGAGCTGATTTTTTAATTAATACCGGAGGATTCAAGGTGTTTCCTGAACAATTAGAAATTAAGATAAAAAATATTCTAAATAAAAATAATTGGGATATTAATTTGGCTATTACCTCAATACCTAATGATAAATGGGGTGAAGAGATAGTGTTAATATTTATTAATAACCTTCATTCTGATTCTGAAATTTTCGAAGTTCTAAGACCAATTCTAAAGAACTACGAGTTACCTAAAAGGATTGTAAAAATAGAATCTATACCTTTAAATGAAGGTGGTAAAATAGACCGATTAGAATTGCGCAATATTATATTACGCGTTATTCCTTAAGAATTAATAATTGAATCTATTTATTAGCCATATAGTTTTTTGTTGGTTCTAATATTAGTCCATCCATCGGCATTGGTTAGTATTTTAACTTAAGGCAAAACCTGGTTAAAGTTAAAAATTCATCCGTTAACTGCTTTAATATAAAAAAACTGCAAACAAAAACTGAAAATGTTTCGTTTATTCCATTGCTGATAACCACCTTGCGCTAGTAAAAGCAGAATGAAATTTGGCTTTCATTATCAAATCATAGATTTGCCTAGGCCTTGATTAAAAGTGAAGGATAGGATATAAGATTTGTAATCAGATTAGTTTTTTACAACTTTGATAAAAGTTTTTTCACCACTATTTATTATGATGCGTAATAAATAAATACCATTTGCTTTATTAGATAAATCTATACAGTTGACGTTTCCTTCCAATAATACCCTTCCACTTGCATCCATCAAAGTATAGGAAACCACTTGCTTAGGTAGATATAAGAAGTCATGGGTTGGGTTAGGATAAATAAGTGTGTTCAATATTTCTGATGTGTTAATACCTGCTGGATGAAAAGGGTTTACCACTTTATTAAATGATGTTTTTTTGCAATTATTAATTGCTTTTAAATTGGCAGTATAAGCTTTACCCATCGGATATATGTGCACAGGATTGGTTTGCTGGCTGCTATCCCCATCGCCAAAATACCATTTATAGGAAGTAGCAAATTGGCTTATATTGGTAAAAGTTACAGTTCTTCCATTCTCAACTGCTGTGAACGAACTAGTTGGATTATTTAAAACTAAAACCTTACCCACCAAGGAGTCACTGCTTCCACAAAGGTTCACTGTCCTTGCCAAAAATTTATAGGGCCCCCCGGCGCTTGTCCAACTTATAGTAGTCGTATATTTTGTACTTCCCAATACACTCGCTTCGGCTGGCAATTGCCAACTTAATGTATTTGGTCCTGAAAAACTATCTACCTTTAAAACTGCTAATGCTAGACATGCTGTATCTTCATAGGTCAAGTTAACTGGAGCAATGGGCTTGGAGGGTAATACAGTTACATAATTATTTTTTATCGTTGAATCTGTGCCAAAATCATTGGTGGTGAAAAATTTAATAATTTTTGAGCCATCGGTACTGTATTTAACAGTATGGGGTCCTTGGGTATTGGCTGTGGAAGGAGTGGCATCTTTGCCGAAATTCCATAAATAGGTTTTTACAATTCCTGCGGATGTATCTGTAAATATTATATTGCTATTCGGGCAAATGACTGTGTTATCTGCTTTAAACCCTGAAAATGGTTTTGTGTATCCGCAATTTTTAGTTGTGAGGGCTTTCATAGATCCACCCGAACAAGTGTTTGACTTTACACTTTTTCCCATTACATAATTTCCACCGCTAAGATCATTGGTGCTTAAAGATGATTTTTTTTGTCCATTGCTAATCGAATAATGCATCATTTCGGAGGATGCAATAACATGTCCCAGTTGATGTCCATGTCCTAATTCGTGAGTAAGAACGGATTGGAAATCATATTGTGCCCCCCCTGGGGTTCCTGTTCCATAATACCAGTTTCTTGTACTGTCGGCTTCTATGTCCAATTCACTTACATACCATTCCATATTGGTTCCACTAATATAGCAACCTTGCCAGTAGCTATAACAAACAGCTAAACGACTATCGGTATATTTTGTTGGTCTAACAATATTTACTTGATCACCGGCAGTTACTTTTATGGTAGTATCCCTTCCAACTTCCCAGTTTATTAAAGTCCCGCAACGCCATGTTTCCAGAGATCTTAAAAAAGAATTTACCATATTATTATTAGCCTTAAAACGGTTGTTCATTTGAAAGGTATACCCTCCTTTATTATTATCATTATTGTGGTCGGTGGTATAATATTGTTCAGAGCCGCCGCTCGGAGTATAGCTAGCATTGAGGTGAGAAAAATTAACTTTAAAACTTGTAAAACTTGTAGACGAACCGCTATCGTTGGTAGCTACTTTTACAGTTCCTGTTCCTGCTCTGCTTGGTATTCTTACTTTTATCTGAGTATCATTCCAAACTATATAATCTGCCGCATAAGGTGTTTTAATTCTTTGTCCTGTTCCATAATTTGCGTCCAAAAACTCAACCCTACCATTGCCGCGAGTAGTGCCAAAATAAATGCCATTAATAGTAATAATATCTCCTGTTCCTGCATTGGCGCTGCTGGGAGTAAAGTCCGTCACTACAGGTGAACTAACGGGTCTGTATTTTAATCGTTCAGGATTGTATCCAAATGATTTTACTTGCGTAAATTTTTGTTTAGTTAACGTTTGAATCGTTTCATAAAGTGTTGTAGAAATCCCATTAATTGAATTTGAAATATCATATGCTTTATTTTCGTCCAAATCATATGTAATTATTGATTGAACACTGGCTGTTCCTTGATATTTAGCACGGCTATTATTTTTTATAAAATCAGGAACATCCAATTGGTTGGTATTTAGCAAAAATATGCCAACTGCCTCTTTTTGTAATTCTAATTCAGGGCTGGCATGGTGTTTCTCTAATCCTATTTGTCCACCAAATGTGATAATTTCAATAGTATAAGGGCTATTTACTTGTCCTTTAAAAACTTTATACACCTCAATAACTGAAGCGGTATATATAGCATTTTTACCAACTTCTCGAAATGGATATTGGTCAATAACTTTCCCTTCAATTACCAACGAGGATAAGTCAATTCGTTTTTGCAATGACCACGGCTCAATGGCACATTGGCTGAAACTAAATTTTGATGTAATACTAAAAATTAAGAGTATAAGTGTGCTTCTGATCATATGTGGGAGTATAAAAGGTCAAATTACGTTGTTAAAAATTTAATAAGCAACTTGCTATTAAGTCTTAACGTGTTTTAAAACCTTTCAGGACTTAAATACTTTAGATAATAAATTAACTTTGCACCCATAACATGAAACAACCATTTCATCCCATAATAGGAATCATAGGAGGCGGGCAATTAGGTAAAATGCTTATAGAAAGTGGCATGCCTTGGAACCTACAATACAATGTAATAGACCCTGACCCTAATGCTTCCTGTAGATTTTATGCAAATACCTTTATCAATGCTGGACTAAAAGATGGTGAGGCTATTAAGGAATTAGCTAAGATAAGTGATGTTATTACCTATGAAATTGAGCATGTTAATACAGAGGTATTGTTAGAGTTGGAGTGCCAAGGCAAAACGATAATTCCATCTCCTTCCGTTCTTAGGATTATTCAAGACAAGGGATTACAAAAACAATTTTACAGTGACAATGATTTACCAACGGCTAAATATAGATTAGTTGAAAAAAAGGAAGACTGGTGTAACGTTTTAAATCAGTTTGAAGGTGATAAAATAGTAGCAAAACTTTGTAAAGGCGGATATGATGGCAAAGGCGTTTCTATATGTAACAAAAAAGATATTGAAGCCGGGATAATACCTTTTGATGAGCCGTGCATTATTGAAGAGTTTATTTCAGGCTGTCGCGAAATAGCTATTTTGGTAGCAAGTAATGGCCAGGAAACGGTAACATGGCCAAGTATAGAAATGGATTTTGACCCAAAACTTAATTTGGTTGACCTTTTGTTTTCTCCTGGAAATTTGGATGGTAATTCCGAAAAAAAAGCTTCAAAAATATCGGTATCTGCCATAAAAGCCTTAAATGGAAAAGGTGTTTTTGCTGTTGAATTATTTATTACTCCTGATGGACAAGTTTTAATAAATGAAATAGCTCCGCGACCTCATAATTCTGGACACCATACTATTGAAGCGAGCATTACTTCACAATATGAGCAACTCAACCGCATTTTATTAAATTTGCCTTTAGGAAATACCGATTTAATAATGCCTGCCGCAATGGTAAACCTTATAGGACCGGATAATATTACCGGCGATTATAAATTAGAAGGATTAGAGACAGCCATGCAAATACCTGGTTTTTATTTGCATTTATATAAAAAGAATGAAACTCGTCCTGGACGAAAAATGGGACATTATACAGTGTTGGCAGCTACTGTGGACGAAGCCATAAAAAAAGCATTAGAAATAAAAGAAACATTAAAAATATCCTCGAAATGAATGTAGCAATAATAATGGGTAGCGATAGCGACCTTCCAGTAATGAAAGAAGCCGCTTTGGTTTTGGAACACTTTGGTGTAAGCTATGATTTAACTGTAGTTTCAGCCCATAGAACTCCTAAGCGAATGTATGATTATGCCACCAATGCACATACTAAAGGTATAAAAGTTATAATAGCTGGAGCCGGCGGAGCAGCGCATTTGCCAGGTATGGTGGCATCACTTACTCATCTTCCTGTAATAGGTGTTCCTGTAAAATCAAGTAATCTTAACGGAGAAGATTCTTTATTGTCAATTGTTCAAATGCCTCCAGGTGTTCCTGTGGCCACAGTGGCAATTAACGGTGCAAAAAATGCCGGTTTATTAGCGATTCAAATTTTAGCAACGGCCAATACGGATCTGACAAACAAAATGATTGACTATAAAAAATCAATGATGGAGGAAGTTGAAGTAAAGGCATTACGATTGGAAAGAGAAGGATTTGCGGAGTATTTGAAGGAGTTGTAGGTTAGTTATTGGTTATTAAGTTATTAAAACTGCGTTTTACCTTTTAATCTTAACATTACGAATTAATGCTCATAATTGGCGAAGCCCTCGTATCGGAGGATATATTTGAAAAAAATTTTGTTTGTCATTTGGAAAAATGCAAGGGACAATGTTGTGTATCGGGTGATAGGGGAGCTCCTTTGGTGGGGGAAGAAATTGTTATTATTCAAAATAATATAGAGGCAATAAAGCCCTTTATGGATGCGGCTGGTTTGGATTTATTAAGCAAAAATGGCTTTCATGAAATAGATCCCGATGATGGTGAATTGATAACCACTTGCCGCGAAGGGGGAGCCTGTGTATTTGTGATTTTTGAAAAAGGTATTACCCAATGTGCTATTGAAAAAGCGCATAAAGCTGGAAAAACAGATTTTAAAAAGCCCATGTCGTGTCACCTTTACCCTATACGTGCTGCCCATTATGGCGATTATACCGTGCTCAATTATGACAAATGGGATATTTGTAGCCCGGCTTGCAGTCTAGGCGAGGAACTTAATTTTCCGGTTTATCAATTTCTTAAAGAGCCATTGGTTCGAAAAATGGGTGCCGAATGGTATGAGGTATTGGAGAGTGTGGCGGAGGATTGGAAGGGAAATCAGTAAGATTTATTCTTCAATTAAGGCTGAGGCATTTTACTCATATCCATATACAACAAATTCCAACGATGCCCATCCAAATCAAGAAAGCCACATCCATACAACCATCCGTAATTTTCCGTAGGTCCACCATAAATTATTCCTCCGGCTTGTTCCACTTTTTTTGCCATTTCATCTATTTCCTCCTTGCTTTCAGCATCAATCGAAAATAAAACCTCTGTGCCTTTGGTTACATCAGAAATTTCATTTCTCGAAAATTTAGCAAAGGTTGGCTCTTCAAAAAGCATGATTACAACATTTTTATTTCCAATGACAAAAGAAGCGGATTCGTCACTTTGTCCGTGATTTGGATTTAAGGAAAACCCAAGATGGGTAAAAAAAGCAACAGATTTATTAATGTCTCTAACGGGTAAGTTTATCCAAATTTCATTTGTCATAAATTTTTTTTTGGCAAACTTACGTGAAAATATAATTGAGCCATCAAACCAGTAAAAAAAATCCCCAGGCCTTCTTTATAGAGACCTGAGGAAACTATAAATAATAAAAACCCCCTAATTAGCCTTAATATATCTGACGTTAATCGTTTTGTCGTTATTTCTGTTAATTTTAAATATATATACAGAATTGACAAATCCAGTCATATCTATTTCAAATTTGTTGTTTTTCACAGTTGTTTGATAAATCACTTTGCCATATAAATCAGTTATTTCAAGGGTAACTATTTCATCGCAATTAATAGGACTTGTCAACTCAATTGTGGCAACTCCTAAACCTGGATTTGGATATATTTTTAATATATCATTAGTAATTATAGAATTTACAGATGCCGCATTATCAAAACTTGTAATAGTTGTGTTGGTTCTCACGGGTTCATTAAAATCGAAGTATATATCGGCATTGTTTTTGATTTTTGACCCAATGACCAACCCTTTTATAGGGTTTATATTAAACGTTACATAGCCATGACTTTCAGCCTTGTTGATAGCGCTGTCGGCTAATAGTATATTGGGGAAGGTGAATTTTAACACATTGCCATTAAGTAGTTCGTAAATATATGAATGTGAAGCTCCGACTTCCTCAAATGTAGAAGGATCCAAATTACTACTAAGAGTATCTATAATCACAATATTAAAGGCAGTGTCGTTTCCTGTATTTTGAAAACGAATATGATATCGTAAAGATTGATTTGTGTTTTTACCTACAAACCCATTTGCTCCGATTCCAATAGGATAAACTTGTTTATCATTTGGGTCAAATGAACTGCGGACATAATTAAATGCAGTATCTGAATTATTACTCATATTGGCATCGGCTGTTGCAGGTACAATTACTGAATATGTTTTCATTTTAGTGCCAATTGGGGTGCCGATTTTAACTGTGCCGATTAAATCCAAATGTATTATTTCATTGGGTTTAAATGCTGCAATATCCCATTCCATTGTGTTTCCTGAAAAACGAGAATAATTCCGGCCTTTTAAGGATGAATAGGTGAAATTATTATCTAAAATTACTTTTAAAGTGCAATTTTGAGAGGCAGTTCCTTTGTTTACAGCATTTACATAATAATAAATTGTAAATCCAGGGCGGGCATTGCTTGAAGTGATTTTTACACTGCCATCAAACACTGTATCTTTTATATAGGAACCAAAATATAAAGTATCTGTTTTTTCACCCTTTTGGGTAAAAGAAAAAGCTATAGAGTCCTTACAAGTTTTATAATAATATGGGTAAGGAAGTAATTTGGCTGAGTAATTACCTTTTTCCAAAAACAAACTGAAATAGCCAATGCTATCGGTAAATATTTTTAATCCAATTGGCTTTATTTCAATGGTTCTTTTGGCAATACCTTTTTCCCCATTATTTTTGGTACATGATTTA
This sequence comes from Bacteroidota bacterium, assembly GCA_947468275.1. Taxonomy (GTDB): domain Bacteria; phylum Bacteroidota; class Bacteroidia; order NS11-12g; family UBA9320; genus JABWCE01. Next base: position 87,862 of record CANIKO010000006.1, on the reverse strand, counting down.
TCAGAATCAAGAAATACAACACCTTCTACTTTGCAGGCATCACTAGCATCAAGCAACATAGCTGAACCTGAAAACACAAAGGAAGAAGAGTCGGATGAAATAAATCCACCAAATACATAAAGTCGGTCTTTAAATACTTCAAGTTTGGCTCCTTCACCTACCAATTTGCTTTGTCCAGCTGCATCCCAAATACTCCCATCATAATATTCCACATTTGAGTTCCAACCGCTACCGCAACTAAAAAGATTATTGCCTAAGGCTTTCATTGATTGAGTGCCTCCGCTAGGTTGTTTTGTTAATTTTTTAAGTATTGAATTATCCCATTTTGCTATTCCATTAACAGGGATGGTGTCAAGTAATGAAAAATATCCATAAAGATATAATTCGTTTTTGAAAATCTCAAAGCCGGAAACCTCAGAATTGGTGCCATTACTGAGGCCATTGCTTAAAGAGTATATCTCTGTTCCATCAAATCTAGCTGCATTTTTACTATTAACCGTATGAGGCACTCCAACTAATTTATCAAAAGTACCACCAATAAACAAATTGCCGTTAAAGGTTTTTAAACTTTGAACAATAGTATAGGTACCAACACTTGATTCACATTTTGGACCAGCTGACCAAGCGGTACCGTTCCATACAGCTATATTTTTTAATTGAATTCCTGCAATACTATCAAATCCTCCACCCACATAAAGTTTATTATTAAAAACCTCGAGTGTTCTAACCTGAGCAAAAGAGGTTTTGCCAAATCCCGTACCAACAGCTGACCATTTTGAGCCATTCCATTTCACAAGACTGTTAGCATTGGTAATACCTTCAAATTCTATAAATTGGCCACCAACGTAAAGTTCACCGTTATACTCTTTCATTACGCTGATTGAATTATTGAATCCGCCAATTTCTACCAAAGTGGTCCAAAAAACTCCGTTAAATTTTTTTATATAGCTTTTGGGCATAGCAGACTTATAATCCATACCCGAAACATATAAATTATTTTGGAAAGTACCCGTCGCTATTTGAAAGCCTTCTATATCTCCACCTGCAGGAACCCAAACTCCTTTTTGTGCAAATCCACTTGTTGCTGTTAATGCCAAAAAAGCAATTAATCCTAAAGTAAATGATTTCTTTTTCATGATTTTATTATTTACACCACAAAGCTAGAATGGTATAGGTTCTAATAAAATGATTAGCAGCATTTTAGTTAGTGATAAATATCAAAAAAGGATAATAAAAACTTAGTCCATTAAGGTAATAGGTAGGCCTGGTTTCCTAAGGACAAAATATTTAGCAGAGCAAATTCAGAATACATCGATACCGTTTCGGATAATTTATGGTGGTAGAACGATAATCACTTAATAAAGTCTTATAAAAAAATTAATATTGAAATACTAATCAACCATTTATTTTAAAATAATGAAAAATTCAGTCCTACTTATCTTGTTATTTTTAGTTACCAACCAGGTAGCTCAATCTCAATGTTCGCCAATTTTAGCCAATATTTATACGGTTACTATTAAAGGAACCAAGTATGAAATAATAAAAGAAAAGCTGAATTGGGTAAACGCAGCTGCTTGTGCTATGTATCGTGGAGGAAAACTGGCCGAAATAAATTCAAAGGTTGAACAAGACAGTTTGTTTTTTTATGTAAATAATGCGGGCATTTTATCGTTTAATACTGTCGCTCCCGATGGTGGCGGTGCTTCCTATTTATGGCTTGGTGGTAATGACAGAGCCATAGAAGGAAAATGGATTTGGGATGGAGATAATAGCGGAACATCAGTTCAGTTTTGGCAGGGGACAAGGACAGGTTCAGCCGTTGGTGGATTTTATAATAATTGGGGTAATGAACCCGACGATTACCTAAATCAGGATTGTTTGGGGTTGGCCTTTACCAACTGGCCATTAGGAGTGGCGGGGCAGTGGAATGATTTGAACGAGGAAAATACCTTATACTATATTGTCGAATACCCATCTACTTCTTCAATTTCTGAAATTAAAAAGGGGAACTTAACTTTTTTTATTTTTCCTAATCCGGCTAGTAATTTTATTACCATCAAGGTTAATCTAAATTTATTGGATTCGTTTTATAGTATTACAGATAATAATGGCAAGGTGATAAAAATCGGACGAATAGAAGCTGAAATATCAACTCTTAATCTTAGTGAATTGTCATCTGGCAATTATTTTATTGCCATTGGTGAACTTGAAAAGCAATCGTTTAATGTGATTGAAAAATAAGAGGATTTTAGGTTATAGAAATTTGGTATAAAAAAAAACTCCCAGACTAGCCGGGAGTTTTTTAGTACTCAATAATATTATTTGCAAAATTTATAATTTTAAAACCTTCACGGTTTTTGTAAAACTTGAATTTGAAATAGTCACCTGATAGAAACCTTTTTCAAGGTCTTTCAAATTAATGGTTTCTTCAAATTTATTATTGATGGTCTCTGTGTATGTGTTCGCAAAAACCACTCTTCCAGCCATATCAAATATTTTAATAGTAACATCCTCAAAATAATTTTGATTCGTCATGCTCACAGTCACTATTCCGTCTGTTGGATTCGGATAAACAATTGCATTATTGTTGCCTTCTTTATCAAAATTAACCCATCGAATATCGCTGTATTCGGATACCCCGTTATGGTCTACCTGATTAAGACGATAATAGTTAATACCGTTAAATGGTTTAGTATCTACAAAAGAATAATGAATATTAGAGTTTGAATTTCCATTTCCAAAAACTGTTCCAAGGGTTATCCAATTTTTAGTATCAACACTGCGTTGTAAATCAAAATGGCTATTGTTTATTTCAGTAGCGGTAACCCATTGAGTTAATACTTCAGCGTTAAGTTTTATCGCGTCAAAATTCAGAAGCTTCACTGGAAGTGGTGTGGCACCAATAATTGTATAGGTGGCTAAATTGCTCATTATCCCCGCAGTATCCTTAAATGCATATTTAAAGGAAACACTGTCTGTTCCTGGTTTTAAAAATAAACTAAGTAATGAACCTGAGTATTTAGGTATTTCATAAAATGCTGTGCTGCTATTCCAATAAATATAGGAAGGGTCTGAAGGCTGTGGACTAGGGATAAGTAAAATGTCTGTAGCTGCAGGCTTATAAACCAACACTGCTTTTGCAACAAGTGGAAGTTGTGTTAACACCACTCTGCCTAATGAACTTCCGGTGGCACCTGCGTAAAGACCATCTTCAGTGTCAGAACCGGATAATTTACCAGGTTTAATATTTGGATTACTAGAATTAACGGCCCCATCATTATTTCCTGAATTATCTGATAAACTTATTTTGCCTGAATAATTACTATTTCCAGATCCGGTAACGATAGCAGGATCTAGCGCAGAATAGGTTTTATTGTAAGCCGTTGGAGTATTGTCAATACCAAAGTTAGCATTTATAATATCGCCGCTGGCAACAGTTATACTTGTTAAAATGCCATTGGCTGTGCCATCGCTGCCTGCAGATATGCCCAAGTTTTCACCTGTGTTAACCCAGCCAGCAGGTAGAGTGGATGCAATAGCTGTTTCGCTTACATTTTTTGAGGTTGAAGATACCTGAACACTGTAGGTGCCGGGATCAACGGCGGGAAAACTGTATGTGCCATCAGCATTTACGGTTACTTTGGCCAAAATGGTACTACTTCCATTTAATAAATACGCATACAGTGCAGTAGAAGAAGGATTTCCTTTTCCGGTTCCGTCTACTAAATTATCTTTTAATCCATCGGCATCATCTAATACAGTTCCACTTATCCCTACTGTAAAGAAAGGTATATTAGCCACACCGGTAGTTGCGCTTTCTTTACCGGCATTATCTGTGGCTTTGTAACTAATAACTGAAGTTACTGCTCCATCGATTGGGTCAATAAGTATAGTTTGTGTTGGTTGGCCACTACTGTTGGTTGGTACCGTAACGCTTCCTGCTGAAGCAAATTGGGAAGCAGTATAGGATGTACCGTTTATAGATATAGTTGTGGCATTAGTTGGAAACGAAGTTATTCTTATTGAGGCAATGGTTCCGCTGTATTCATCAGTGGCGCCAAAAACAGAGGCAGGTACTGTCGTCGTATTTGTGCCCCCCGGATTGACAACACTGGCAGCGGTTTGGGTTAATGGAGAAGGTAATTTTTCAATACCAAAGTTGGCATTGGAAATACTTGAACTACTAACGGTAACACTTAATAAACCATTAGGTGTTCCGTCGGTACCTCCTGCGCCCGTACCAAGTTTTTCGCCGGTATTAACCCATTCATCAGGAAGCAATGTGGTAGGCATTGCACTGCTTGCTACTCCCTGATTAAGGCCGATTTGCACCGTATAAGTTGTAGATGCAACTACTCCTGAAGAGAAGGTATATACTCCATTGCCACTTACAGCAACTGTGGCCACAACGCTATTACTGCCATTAATCAAATTGGCATATAATGTTACGCCTTGAGGATTGCCTAATCCAGAAAGATTATCAACACCTGTAGAAGAAATACCATCTACATCATTGTATACTCTTCCGGTTATACTTAGGGTATTACCATAAGGAAGTATTGCGCTTCCACTGGCTGTACTTTCAAAACCAGCTAAGTCAGTTACTTTATATGGAATGGTAACGGTCATTTCAACTGCATCACCGGATGGGTCAACAGTTATTGTTTGACCTGTTGCAAGTGATCCATCAGAATTTGTTGTCAATGTTACTCCTCCTCCAGGAAACGTGCCGCTCGTATATGACGTTCCATTAATAACAACTGTTGTAGCGTTGGTAGGAAATGCTGTAACTCTTATTGAAGAAATACTACCTGTAACACCACTGGTGCTAGGATCACTACCAGCAAATAATGTAGATGCTACAGAAACTTGATTGGTACTAGCTGGAGCTGATGCTGTTGCAGCAGTTATAGTCGAAGGTGTAGCAAGTTGTTCTACTCCAAAGTTTAAAGTTGAGATACTGCTTGTTGTAACCACCACACTTGGTATTATACCATCTACAGTTCCTGAATAAGTGGTTCCATTATTTTCGCCGGTATTAACCCAACCTGATGGCAAAGTTAAGGAAGGTGCAGCAGCACCAACAGTGGCTAAAGTAGGACTGATTCTAATACTATAAGTTGCTGCGGCTACATTATTAAATAAATAAGTGCCATTTTCATTGACCTGAGCAGCATCTACTATATTGCCCGAACCGTTTACTAAGTATACATAAAGTGGAGTTCCTGTTAATGAACCCATTCCGACACCATCAATGGTATTGGTGGGGCTGCCGTTTACACCATTCACGTCATTATACACAGTGCCACTTAATTGAATAGGCGTGTTTAATAAAGTAAGATAAACAAAAGCAGTATCCGATAAGGTGGGAGTAAGGGCACAAGTGGCAGTATTTACTACCATATCATATATTCTATATCCAAATTGATCTGTAGAAAAATAAGTGCCATTTGTTGGATGAAATTTAATTAACCCGCTTGATTCAATTGTTACAGTTCCGTTTGTAGGCTGAAAAACGATGGATGGAGTACTCAAATCTTGTCCGTCGGGGTCATAATCGTTTTCTCTTACATCATAATATAAATCTTGATTGTAGGTAAATGCATCCGGCCTGTCACGATAGGCAACTGGGGCACTATTGCTTCCTGGGTTAGTAAAGTTTAAACTTACCGTTCCGTTAACTGTATTGACGCCGTCACTTAAAGAAAATGTAAAAGTAGCAACACCTGTGCCTGTGGCAGCTCCTATGGCAGGAGTGAAGGTAACGGTGCCATCGTTGTTATTTACCAACGTTCCTTTGGTGGCATCGCTTATGGCACTAAGAGCCGAAAGGGTTAAGGCGCTTCCTTCAGGATCGGCAACTAAAATGATAAGGGTTATTGTTTTTGGGGAACACAATACTACATTCACAGAGGTTGTTCCTGGATTAGGGGGGGGTTGGTTATTAATAGTAAATGTAACAGTGGCATCATCGCAATTGGCCTGACCGCAACTTGGGGTAGGTTCGCAGAGGGTATAGGTTAATACATCTGTTCCGTAATATCCTGTGGTTGGTACATACACAATTTGTTTGCTGCCGTTAACACTTGCAGTGCCATGCGTTGGCTGGGTGGTAATGGTAACCACGTGGGTATTGGCACCAATAACTCCTTCGGGGTCGCTGTCATTACCTGTAACGGTAACCGTTTGCGTTACTCCTGAATTGGCCGCTGTTGGTGCATCGTTATTAGCTACAATTGGGCCATTGGTAAGAGTTACCGTTACTAGGCCTACATCGGTTTGGCTGTTATTGGTAACGGTATAGGTAAAAGTAACTTTATTGCCTGCTGGCAATGCACCGGAAGAAGGTGGGGTATAACTGATAGTGCTTCCGGTAAAACTACCAAGAGTGCCCACACTTGGACTAGAGGTAACGGAATAGGTTGCTCCTGATACAAAGTAATCATTGGTTCCCACGGTAATACTAATAGGTGATCCACCATTAACGGCTGTTCCAAAATCCGGGTTGGCCATGGGGCCACGAGTGGTTACTGTTGGACAGGTGTTGCCGGGTATTAAACTCACAATACTCATACTTGTCCTTTCTGCAACATTCACGGTCATCGATACGGTTTCACCACTAGCAGCGCCCGTAGCGTTTCTAGTACCTATGCCCCCGTAAAATGCGCCATCATTATTTCCCCCACTAGGGTTAACAGTACCGCCGGCAAACAGACCTGAACTGCCGGTCCAGCCACTGACAGTACTACTATAAGCAGCAGCCGTTGCGGCATTCAATCCAAATCCAGCAAGAAATATTCCCTGATCTCCGGCAGTAAAATTAGCAGTTGTTGATGCTGTGGTGGAAGTGGTTGTAGTTGCCTCAAGGCTAGCACCGTTCCTCACAATTTGAGTTTGATCTACATTCTCATAAACAGCTGCAAATGTGACAAATCCATAAATAGTGGATCCACCCATTGTAACCGCAAGACTGGTACCGCTAGCCGAGGCTATGTCTGATTCCTTTAGATAGTAAAGATAGGCAAATACTCGGTTTCCTGCACTCGGATTTGATGATAGAAATGTGAGTGATTTGCCGCCCCAGGTTACAGTTTTTGTTGTGGGGGCAGTATTTGCCGCATCTACCGATACCTCTACTCCCACTACTAATAACCTATTGGTACCGGAATTAACTGTGTAGGCCGCTGAAGAGGATGCTGGGTCTGCACCGGCAGACTTTGTATATACATGACTCCAGCCATTGCCACTTACAAGTGCAGGTGCAGCCGTGCCTGATAGATATTTTCCATCTCCACAACCTTCATCATTTATTGTAACAGTAACTGTTGCCGTATTAGTAACACCGTCTGAAGTTCGAATGACTTCATAGCTGAAAGTTTCGGTCGTAGTACCTGAGGCTGGAATATTTAATCCGGGCACATAATCAATCGCTGTTCCGGCAGTGTTAATAGAAACTGAACCTCCATTATTTGGATTAGTGGATATTCTATTAATAGTAACACCACTTGCAAGGGTTACACTAAAAGTGGCTGTTTTGTTTTTCCCAACGGTAAAGCTTTCGTTGGTAACGGTAGGAGCTGTTGATCCAATAGTTATAGTTAGCAAACCATTGGTAGCATCGGTTCCGCCATTGCTGCTATGCGCAGAATAGGTTAGGGTTTGAGTTCCACTAGTAACGCCTGAAGTAACTGTAAAAGTAACCACTCCTGTGGTATTATCAACTGTGTAGGTTCCTAAACCGGGGCTAGATGGCGTTCCGTATTGAACCGAGTTATTAACGATATTTAAGGTTCCTCCGGAGGCATCCACATCATTGGATAGTATATTTATTGAACCAACATTTACACCTCCGCATCCTGGGTTAATGGTTAGTGCGTCAGCGTTGGCTGTAGGTCCGCTGGGAACCACAACTGCTTTTGATTCAAAGGTGATATGTCCACACGCATCGGTAATGGTGCAAGTAACTACATAATTACCTGTAGAGGTAGGCCTAAAGGTAGTGGTGGCACTGGTAGGTGAAGCAAACAAACTGGATGAAACTGCCGTGCCATTAAGCGTGGCGCTCCAAGCATAATATAAGGTAGAACCAATGGGTGAAGTAGAGGTTACGGTGACGGCATTCGCCGTATTTATGGTTAAGGGATTTGGAACGGAAGTGGCCGAAACAAAAGGGGTTTTGTCAATATCGGAAATAAACGAGAAATCCCAAAAGGCGCGTTGTGCCGCAATATTTTCAGGATTACTGGCTTTTGCTATATTATGACCGGCTTCATACATGACCCATCCGTAATTATTGTTTCCAAAAGCACGACCCCAGGCAATAATGGCGGCAGGCCCTGGAGAAAGGGTAGGTACATTGGCTTGAGTTGGGTCATAGGCAATTAATTTAGTAGTAGATCTCCAACTTCCACCTAATTTAGGAAGAAATACCTGCTCCGAGCCGTTAGTCTGAGCCCCATCAGTGACTCCCATATATTGGGCAGCACCGGCGGTTGGATATTGATGGGTATAAGGAGGAGAGGCCGCTGCATGGTCGGTCCAATATACCAAGGCATTTCCGGCGGAGCCAACATTGTTAGCCAAAAAATTCATTTGCTGAGAAGTGCTACTAGGATTATATAAATTTTCCAACACACTCACGGCATGACAACCGGCCCAAATGGAACCAAAATAGGTGCGATTCCAGGTATATAAATTACTGTGTGTAGCCCAAGTGGGGTCGGCATGTGGCATAACAAATATGTCATCACAATTGCCCAAAGCGGACGGATTTTTCCAATTGTAAGCCGTGCTGGGTATGCCCGCCTTAGAAAACCAAACCGCTGCAATTGCACCATTTTGATCATCTAATGTCCAGCGGGGTGCGGCCTTAAGAATATAGGTTACATCCACAGTTAAAGAAGTTGAAGGGGTTACAGTATCGGTACTAGTGGTGCTGGTTTGCAATCCAAATGCAGCAAAACGTGCTCTTACAGCATCAGTAATAAACCCCTTAGCTACGATAAAGGTTCCGCCCTTATAGGGCACCCCATTGTAGGTAAAGTCAATACCATCTTTAATTTTGGACTGATTGATAACCCAATACACGGGTACTTTGTAGTTTTTTAATAAATCGTATATCAAACCGTAAGGCTTTAAGGCATTGGCCTCAGTTTGCGAAAGCCCCATATTAATAATATAGGAGCCTTTGGTAAAAGTGGTGGATTGAGCTTTGGCAATTCCTAAAATTAAGAAAAAGCTAAGAGCTGAGACGATAAGTTTTTTTAAATGGGTCATGATTTTTATTAATTAGTAATTGAAATAGCAGTAGTATTTTGAATTCGATTAATTTGATATTGCAAAATTTAAATCATTTTATTTATTGAAAAAAAAATTGTTACGAAATTGTTATAAATGTTATTTTTAGGTATTATTTTGTTGTTTTTTGTTTGGATATATCTAAGGGGGAGCTTCTAGGTATTTAAATTTCGATTCAAATTTCAGCTTCTATTTTTATTTGGGTAATGATTGAAATCAAAATCTAAGTTGATTTTAATCATTCGAGAACGGCCACTTAATTGCCATTTTCAGAGGGTTATATTTTTATAATATAGAGATATATATAATTAACTAATATCTTTTTATAAATATCTATTCATCTTCCGTTTATTTCCATTTGTTTTGTATTGGCTAAAAACAGCAAATGGAAAATTTACAAATCGGAAGAACAAACCACTTAAAAGTTATCAAAGAGCTGGATTTTGGTATCTACCTTGACGGGTTAAATGAAGGAGAAATACTAATGCCGCGGCAATATGTTCCGGCCAACACGGTTCCAGGCGATTATTTAGATTGTTTTATATACTTCGATTCGGAAGACCGAATCATCGCTACCACTTTGGTGCCATTTGCCCAAGTCGATGAATTTGCCTATTTAGAAGTAACATCGGTCAATCCAACCGGAGCTTTTTTAAGTTGGGGTTTACCAAAAGATCTTTTGGTTCCTTTTCGCGAACAGAAAATGGAAATGGGCGAAAAAAGGAAATACGTTGTTTATATATATTATGATGAACAATCAAAACGAATTGCGGGAACGGCTAAACTTGAAAAATACCTAAATCTTGAGCCGGCTGAATATACCGAAGGCGAAGCTGTAACCCTTTTAATTTATCAAAAAACAGATATTGGTTACAAAGCGATTATTAACCAAAAGCATATTGGAGTTATTCATACTAGCGATATATTTATGAATGTGGATGTGGGATTGGAAATGGTAGGTTATATAAAGCAAATAAAGGAAGATGGGAAAATAGATTTGCTACTTCAAAAGCCCGGTTATCACGCCATTGACGAACTTGCTCAAAAACTGTTGGATGTATTAAAAGCAAGGGATGGATTTTTGCCATTGACCGACAAAAGCCCGTCTGAAATAATATACCATCAACTGGGTATGAGCAAAAAAACCTTTAAAAAAGCGGTGGGCTCATTATACAAAAGTCGGATTATAACGATAGAGCCAGAAGGAATTAGACTCAATGCCGAATAAAAAAAGGCGATGTTGATAATTATCGTTTAGTATAAAAATAAATGGGTTATAATTGTATTTAAATAAAAAAAATCATGAAAAAACTGTTAATCACTTTTGCTTGTATCGGGGTACTGTTTGCTTCGCAAGTGGCTATGGCCAATCCCTACAAATTAGATGAATCGGCCGTAGATCAAAAATTTGCTGCTGCTACCGAAATTAGTGTTGAACAAATGGCTTTAGCCGACGTTAATACTATGGCTCTTGCCCCAAATACTGATGTTACTAAGGGCGGATTTTTATTAAGAAGTCTTTTTTGTGGCATTTTTGCTGTTCATAGAAGCTATGCGGGTACTAAAGGTTTAGCTTTTAAATATTGCATCACCTTCGGTTTAGTTAATACCGTTGATTTTTGGTACACCGTTTTCAAAGGTCAGGAAGCTTTAGATGTCTTTATTGATAACCCTAAATGGGTAGTATGGAGAACTAAGAATTAAATGAGGATAATAAAATAATTATTTAAAAACGCTCCAAATAATCTTTGGAGCGTTTTTTTTATAAAATAGGTTTATTAATTTTGTTTTATGAAAAAAATAATAGCCTCCTTTGTTTTTGTTGCCATTTTCTTTAGTGTAAGTAAAGCCGAAAATGGTAAACCTAGCCAGTATAAAATTGACGAAATTTCCATTGACGCTCAGTTTGACCAAGGGCAGGACATCACTTCTGAAGTTAGCCAATTATTTGTGGCCAATGAACTTTCGGTAACTTCCAATAAACCTAAAGAAGATTCGAAGCAGAAAACCGCCGCTATTGTATCCATTGTGCAAGTAGTTACTGGAATTGGAGCTTTTGTACCTATCCATAGATTTATACTTGGAACCAATGGAAATGATGTGACAATTTTCTTTGCTTATTTTTGTACAGCTAGTGGTTGCGGAGTTGGGTTAATAGTGGATGCTATATTTCTTTTAATTCACATGGATGAATCGAACTATGAAGATAATGGCCAAATCATTATGTGGAAAGAGTAAAATAGTTAGTATTTCTTTAAATCTTATTTATAGCCCACGGTTTTAAATCATGGGCTATTTAGTTTATAATTTTTTCAACGGTTTTCAACCGTTTAATTAATTATTTAGTCGAGCGTCAAAAATCTATGAAGTCCAATAATAAAGATATTCCCTTTAAAATTTAAGGCAAATTTATTTGCAAGATTTTGAGCAATGTTATTAAAAACCTTGAATTTTTTGAATAAAAAAATTCTTCGATTAGAGGGCTTTGCCCACTATAACTCCTATTCACTTTTTTTCTTGATAAAAAAAGTAAACAAAAAAATCAAGTCAGAAATATGCTTCCACGCTCATTCCGGGGCTTGGCCCGCATTTCTGACCTCCCATCGCACGGCTGAAAAATGACATTGTTTTGTTTTACATGAAAAATTTAGGTTTAAGGTGCGTTGGGATGCCAAAAATACGGGCGTGGGCAAGCATGTGCGGAGGGAGTATATTTTTGGCTTGACTTTTTTGCCTTCTTTTTTTGTCAAGAAAAAAAGAAGGTCAGGGTTATAGGGGCTGACAGCCCCTAATTATGGATTGAGCTATGCGGGCAGAAAATATTAAGGTTAATTTAATCCATTAACGCAATAATTAAAGGCTTCAACGAATCATTGTAGTTTCTCGTTAATTGATAATTTTTTTTATTGACAAGGTATTCTGTTCTTAATTCTCCGCCTTGATAAAACCTAAAAAAAGTAGAATAACCCACGAGCAAAGAGGAGATATAATATTTTTGCCAAATAGCCACTCCGGTAATTCCTAAACTTACTACCTGCAAAGAAGCATTTCCTAATCCTTCCCAAAAATAGCCGGCATACATTTGTCCTGAACCAGGAATAATGCTCGATAAGAGCTTAGCTTTTTCCATATTTCTAAGTTTAGGAATTTTTTTAGGATTGTATAACGCCTTTATTTGGTTTGTTAAAGAATCCTTTTTGTTTACGGATGATGAATAAAAAATCAGTTTCTGCTCAGCTTCTTTCCATTTTTGAAGTTCATTAAGCACCAACGCAAACAAGGGCAGTGATGCATAGGTTAATTTACTGTCGGGTAGAAAAAAAAATAGTTGGGTTAAGTAAGATTCGGCATCTGTAAAGTTGCCTCCAAGATAGGCGCACAAAGCAGTTTGATGCCTTACTTTGTATGAAATACTGTCTGGTAAAACACTTAGATCTATTCGGTTCAAACAATTTTCAGCCTCTTTAGATCGTTTTAATTGTTTTAGGCATTCGGCTTTTTGGATAAGTGCCTCAGTTTTTAATCCTTCATCTTCCGAAAAATAATTTATCCTTTCAAAAGCTACTAAAGCTTCGTCGAATAATTTGATATTTATTAAACTATCGGGTTCATTAAAAACTCCCGATTGGGCATTGCTAATTGAATACCCGCCTAAGAGGAATGTGCATATCAAGCAACACATTCCGCTCAAGTTCTTTATAAAATAAATCATTTCTTTTTTTTACACTATTAACGCTGCCCCAAATATTGCCAACATAAAATATACTTAATATACTGCTGAAAGAAATAAACTGAATACTTTTTGGGCCGGCACGGTAATAACTTTCAGCACTTATAGCTGCTAGCGATAGCACGGTAACCAAAGCTGTGGCTCCTTGCCCGCGAAAACCAGTATAGAATTTGCCGGAACCGGGAACAATAGCTGACATGGTTCCTGCAAGTAAACGAGATTTGGCATTATGATTTTGGATCTTGGAATAATAATCTGTTAATGATTTTTCCTCAGTGGATATTGGAAAATAACTGCCGGTAAATTGAGCCGCATGTTTTTCGAAATTAGGATAATTTTGCTGAAGCAATGAAAAAGCTGCCATTTCAAAATTTTTAAGCTTGTGATAGTCTGCTATTGAATCGGTTTTTACAGAGTCAATAATAGCTATGGCTTCTGTATAATGGCTTTTGTAAGCAGTATTAAAAGCAAAGTAAAATTTGCTTTTGTAAAAATAATTGGAGTTGGGCGAAACTAGTTTTAGATAATTGGATGAACTATCAAGTTTTTTTAGATTGTAATAAATCCAACCTCTGAAATAGTTGACAGAATCCAATTGCGACTTATTGAGATTTCTGGATTGCGCCAGTCTTTTTAATACCAAGGTGGCATCATTGTATTCATAATTATCAATCAAATGGCTTGCAAATTTTATTTCATTTTGAAATAAGTACGATTGTTGAGCTGAAGTTGGAAGGCAAAAAATCAAACAGGTTATGAATAGAAGTAGAACCTTTGGCATTTGTTTTTTAATAGTCGGACTTTAATTTTTTGGATGTTTGATAGCTGTTTGGCTGATCAATAATAGCATGGGTTTCCTCGCTAATTTCTGAAAGTTTTAAATCTGCCGAAGCCAGTCGGGTGCATCGCATCAATCGGTCGGCACTTAAAGCCACTCCTTTTATTAATCCAAATTTTTGAATGCATTGTTTGCTGAAAGCTGAACAACTTATTTCATAAGGACAATTGGCTCCTATTTGTGCCGAAATAAATTTTTGATATACATACATCATTCCGCCTAATGATAAACTTATTGGATTATAACGGACTAATAAATTATTGCTTTTGGTAAATAAAAAAGAAACCTTTCGCTTTGTTGTAAATGAATTGTCTTTAAAATCCTGCTCCTTTATTAACTGAATATCACTTTTGTTTTGAGCAAAAACACCATTGGAAATAAAAATAACAGTGAATAGAAATAGGAAATTAAAAAGTGTTTTAGCTGTCATTTCTATTTTTTTGCGGGTGCTAAAACCTTGGCATCACTCGGTATTTTAAAATTAAGCACAGATCCATCTACTTCTTTATTGGTTTTTACATTACTGTATAATCGGCGGGTAATGGTGGAATCGCCTTTGGTGGTATAAGTAAATTCAGTAATATTTAAGGGAAATGAAATATCTTGAATTTTTTGATAATTGGTGTAATAGGTTTTTTTTATAACCTTTTTCTGAGCATTGTAAAGTGCCATAAAAATAGGTTTGTATTTTTCATGGACCATTTCTATTCGGCTAAGATCACTGGATTCGCTTTTGTTGGGTACCCATTGGGTCACTACCATACCATCTTCAATTTTGGTGCTTTCCAATTTAAAGCCGGTCGATTTTAAACCCATATCCTGAGTTTTGCCACATAAGAAATAATAAAAAAAACTGTTATCAGAACTGAAATCCAAACCTTGCATTTGCATTACTGTATTGGCTTTGATGTCATAAATTTTCATTTCACCATTAGCATTGGTTATAGTAATTGTTTCAGAAGGTTTAGTAAATTTAGTTACCATTAATCCACCTGATTTTTTATAATAAACCTGACCACTCACAGCCACATATTTTCCTTTATTCAATATTTTGGCACTCATATCCAAACACATACTTTCAATCGGAACTGGAGCTACAAAGGAAATATTTAACAAAAAGAGAAAAGCAAGCAGAAAGAAGTTTAAAAAATTCTTTTTTGAAGATAGATTCATCTAAACAAATGGAAAGGAAAAAGCTTGATTTCCTTGCTTAAAATAAATAACTACTTTGACCAGCGTTTAGGCTTGGTAATTCTATGAATATAGCCTAGTTGTATTTGAGGGGCTGAATTGGTCATCACTGGATATTTTCCACCCCCATCATTAAACGCCTTGTTACTATTGAAATTTCCCATACCCATTATGTACCTAAGATCTACAGTAAGTTTTCCAACTTTACTGATATTAAATGAAACTCCCGCACCAGCAGCAATTCCAAAATCTATAGAATTGAATTTGGAGTTGGCTCCGCTTACTTTTGGAATAACAGTGGTTGAAGCATTTCCGTCTACATCTACTAAATATTTTTTTACACTTGTTGCCGCATTATTGCCAAGACCGTATCCAAAAAAACCTCCTCCAAATAAATGAATGGAAATAACATTTTCTCTAACACGATAGGGTACTAATTTTTCTGATTTAATAGGGATTTCCCAATTCGCATAAATAGGAATTTGCAAATAACTGAAATCATAAACAGTTTCGGTAGTTGTGGTAATTGTGCCACCTGCATCATCAGGAAGTGCTTCCACTTTTTTTGAATTGGCACCCATTTGAGAATACAACATATCCATTTGCAAACCAAAAGTACTCATAAAGTTATATTTTAAAGTAGCCCCGCCATTTATACCCATTTTGGTACTAAATGAAGTTTTAGGGAAACTTGCCGATACATTGGCAACGTTTAATCCTACTTTAGCGCCTAGAAATAACTGGGCATTGCTTAATAATGATGCGGCTAAAAGCACGGTCAATAATATAATCTTGTTTCTCATGTATTTTATTAAAGTTTACAAACGTAATCAGAATTTTAATGAATGCAAAATTATAACGTTTATTTTATGAGTTCAATTGTGTTTTATATGATTTTATCCAATGAACTAAAATCTAAAATCGGATTATCTTTGCCAAATTAAGTAACTAATGAAACTAAGAGCCGAGCATCTTATAAAACAATATGGCAGTCGAAAGGTTGTAAACGATGTGTCGATAGAAGTGAGCCAAGGAGAAATTGTAGGTTTATTGGGCCCCAATGGTGCTGGAAAAACAACAAGCTTTTATATGACCGTAGGATTAATCAAGGCAGATCAGGGTCGCATTTTTTTAGATGATATTGAACTTACTAAAATGCCCATGTACAAAAGGGCGCAATATGGTATTGGCTATTTGCCACAGGAAGCTTCGGTTTTTAGAAACCTGAGTGTGGAAGATAATGTGAAAGCTATACTAGAAATGACTAAACTCACTAAAGCCGAGCAAGCCAACCGTTTGGAAACTTTGATGGACGAATTTCACTTGACCCATGTGCGAAAAAATATGGGAGCTGTATTATCAGGAGGTGAAAGAAGACGGACTGAAATAGCAAGAGCTTTGGCTGTTAATCCGAAATTTATTTTATTGGATGAACCCTTTGCCGGAGTAGACCCAATAGCTGTGGAAGATATTCAGGCCATTGTTAAAAAATTGATTGATAAAAATATCGGGGTATTAATAACCGACCATAATGTTCATGAAACCTTAACCATAACTGATAGAGCATATTTATTATTTGAAGGAAAAATACTGATGGCTGGAACAGCAGAAGAATTAGCGGCTGATCCAATTGTTAGAAAAGTGTATTTAGGGCAAAATTTTGTGCTGAGACAATAATTTTTTATCGTTCAAATTCAAGCCGCATTCCGGCCAATTCATTTTTTAAACCATTTTTGTCAAATACCTTTATTCCATTCACATAAGTGCTGTGAATACTGGATGAAAACGTTTTTCCTTCAAACGGAGACCAACCGCATTTGTATAAAATATTGTTTTGTGAAACCGTATAACTTTCATCAGGATTTACCAAAACCAAATCGGCAAAATAACCTTCACGTAAATATCCCCGGTTCGAAATTTTAAAGCATTCTGCGGGTGCATGACTCATTTTTTCAACCATTCGTTCTTTTGTTATCAATCCATGATTGGCATGTTCAATCATTTGCTGCAAACTATGTTGCACCAAGGGTAATCCGGATGGTGAAGTTAAGTAAGGGTGATTTTTTTCCTCCAAAGTATGCGGGGCATGGTCGGTGGCCACTATATCCAATTGGTTATTATTTAATGCTTGCCAAAGAGCATCGCGGTCTTCAGCATATTTTATAGCCGGGTTACATTTTATTTTATTCCCCAAAGTTTCATAATCCCCGGCATCAAAAGTGAGGTGATGCACACATACTTCAGATGTTATTCGTTTGTCTTTTAAAGGAATACTATTTGAAAATAGTGAAATTTCATCCAATGTGGTAATGTGCAGTACATGTAATCGAGTATCGTATTTTTTGGCTAATTCTACAGCAAATGATGACGAAATTAAACAGGCTTCGCGGCTTCTTATTTCAGGATGAAAATGCGGTAGAATATCTTCATGATATTTGGCGGTATATATCCGCATGTTTTCTTTAATGGTTGCTTCATCTTCGCAATGCGTGGCGATAAGCAACTCACATCTTGAAAAAAGATTTTCTAAAATATCGGGTTCATCTACCAGCATATTGCCGGTGCTGGAGCCCATAAAAATTTTAACTCCACATACATTCTTTGGATTTGTTTTTAATACTTCCTCCAAATTTTCATTAGTAGTACCCATAAAAAACGAATAGTTGGCCGGTGAACAATTTTGGGCAATGTCGTATTTGCGTTGCAACAATTCCTGTGTTACCGCATGAGGCACTGTATTTGGCATTTCCATAAAAGTGGTAGTTCCTCCGGCTACGGCAGCAGCCGATTCAGTGGCTATGGTAGCTTTATGAATAAGTCCCGGCTCGCGAAAATGTACTTGGTCATCTATCACACCGGGCATAAGCCAAAGTCCACCGGCTTCTATTATTTCATAGTTATTATCACTTATCCCTTGCTGACTTATTTTTTCTATTCGTCCGTTTTTTATAAGCAAATCGCCGGTAAATGATTTTCCTTCGTTAATAATTAAAGCGTTTTTTATAAGTGTGGGTTTCATAATCGGGTTGTAATTAATTGCAAATTTCAGCTAATTATAGAACAAAAAACAAAAGACTTTATGATTTGTAACCCACGATTTAAATCTTGGGCTATAATGATTGAAAATATTTAAATATCGTTTCAATCATGTCTGAAATTTTTCATACCTACAATACGGTCTATTGTTAATGCCATTTAACAATCCAACTATAAATATTCTATAAGAACCATGTCGGGAAGAATTATTTTTGAAAAATAATGGGTAACGAACCGGAGCCAATCGATAAGTTTAATATTCGTGTTTATGGGATTTTTATAAAATACCAAAAAGTATTGTTGGTAAAAGAAAATATGAATGGTTATGAATTTACAAAATTTCCGGGCGGCGGGCTTGAGTTTGGCGAAGGACTTACAGAAGGGTTGAAGCGTGAAATTCGTGAAGAACTGAACTTGGATTGCGAAATTAACGACCATTTTTATACCACTGATTTTTTTCAACGCAGTGCGTTTTATCAAAACGAACAACTTCTTTCTGTGTACTATTTTATTGATATTTTAAACTGTCCGGATTTTGAAAGTTTTCCAATGTTGCTTTCACAAAGCGAAACCCACCAACTTGAGTTTTTTTGGATTGATATTAAAGCAATTGAAGAAAAGGATGTCACCTTTCCTATAGATAAAACAATAGTTGCTAAATTAATGACCCGTTTTTTGTGAATAGTTAAAATTCTGTTTTAATGCGTTGATAATTAGGGAATAAAAATTAAGTAAAAATCTGATTTTGTGTTAAGTGTTCATTTAATTTTGCCCCCTTATATTTTTTAAAAAAATGAAACACACAAATGGATCCCACCATATTCCATTTAATATGGCCGGAGTTCTAATTGCAATCGGCATTATATATGGCGATATAGGCACATCTCCTCTTTATGTATTTAATGCAATACTTGGGGAGAAAAAAATAATTACCGAACAACTTATTTTAGGGGCTTTAAGTTGCGTTTTTTGGACCCTAACGTTACAAACAACACTTAAATATGTTGTGCTAACTTTAAGGGCTGATAACAACGGGGAAGGCGGAATATTTTCTTTATACGCTTTAATTAAGAGAAGAACAAAATATATGCTCGTTCCTGCAATTATAGGAGGGAGTGCTCTTTTAGCCGATGGTATTATTACACCGCCTATCTCTGTGGCGTCAGCTGTAGAGGGGTTAGAAAAAAGAATACCTAACCTTCCAACGGTTCAGATTGTTGTGGTGATTTTAAGTTTACTTTTTCTTATCCAGCAATTTGGAACTCGTGCAGTGGGCAAATCATTTGCTCCAGTAATGGTAATATGGTTTGGTATGTTGGCCGTATTGGGAATATCTCAAATTGCCACTTTTCCAAACGTTTTTAAAGCATTTAACCCGTTTTATGCCTATGATTTATTGCGTAATTATCCCCAAGGATACTTGCTTTTGGGTGGCGTATTTTTATGTACTACGGGGGCCGAGGCATTATATAGTGACCTAGGGCATTGCGGAAGAAAAAATATTAGAGTTAGTTGGATTTTTGTAAAAACCTGTCTGGTGCTTAATTATTTTGGGCAAGGGGCTTGGTTACTTTCTCATTTGGGAGAACCATTAGGGGATAGAAGAGTATTTTTTGAAACTATGCCATCCTGGTTCTTGATCCCTGGAGTTATCATTGCTACCTTGGCTGCTATTATAGCAAGTCAGGCCCTTATAACAGGTTCATTTACATTGATAAGTGAAGCCATTCGATTGGGATTTTGGCCTAAAATGCGAGTAGTTTATCCTACTGAGCAAAAAGGACAAATTTTTGTGCCTGCCATTAATTTTCTTTTGTGGGTTGGTTGTATTTTTATTGTTTATTTTTTCCGTGAATCAACCAATATGGAGGCAGCATATGGATTAGCCATTACATTGTGTATGATGATGACCACCTTGCTTTTTGGCACTTATCTTCGAACAAGGCTCAAGGTAAGCTCCATATTAGTGGCGTTATTTATGATCACTTTTTTAATTATAGAGGTGTCATTTTTACTCGCAAACCTTCAAAAATTTAGTCATGGTGGTTATGTTACAATAATCATAGCTGCACTATTAGTAACTATTATGATGGTATGGTACAGGGCCCGTCAAATTCGAAACCAATTGGTAGAATTTGTAGAGTTAAAACCTTTTATACCAATGCTAGAAAAATTGAGTAATGATACTTCTTTTCCAAAAAATGCAACCAATTTAGTGTTTTTAACTAGTAGTGAGAAGGTGGATAAGGTTGAAAAAAAGATTATTTATTCCATTTTTGAAAACAAACCTAAGCGAGCTGATGTATATTGGCTAGTGCATGTAGATGTTCAGGATCAGCCATATACCTGCGAATATGTAGTGACCCAGATAGTGCCCAATGATATTGTCCGTGTTGATTTTAAACTTGGTTTTAGGGTTGAGCAAAAAATAAATATTTTACTTCGCAAGGTTATTGAAGATTTAATAGCAACCCACGAACTAGACGTAGATCAAGAGTACAGAACCCAGTACAGTTTTATTGGTGGAGATTTTAGGTATGTGATGATAGCCAAAGAATTTTCATATGAAAATGAAATGCGCTTTTTTGATAAACTTTTGGTATTTGGGCATTCCGTTATTAAGCGTTTTGGATTGTCTGATGAAAAAGGTTTTGGGTTAGATCAAGCCATAGTAACCACAGAAACCTACCCGCTTATTTTTAATCGAAAGGTGAAAGATTTTCCTTTAAAAAGGGTGTAAATTTGTACTTAATAATAGAAAATAATTGAAGTTTTTTATAGCCATCCTGCAATAAATTAACTTTTTGTTATTGTCTCACTTTTAAAATAATCTCATTAAATAGATGAAGTGTAAAAGTTTCATATTAGTATTACTCTTATCGATTTCACTATCCAATTGCTTTGCCAATAAAAATTTTGGATATAGGGATAATGATGGCAACTATAAATGGTTTGACGAAAAAACCGACAGTTTTTTCACTGATCAAAGAAATCATTACTGGGCTAAAGTATCCGAAAATAAAGATAAGTGGAATAGGGCGATGATTATTCGTAATGCCAATATTTATGCCTTACTTGATTTAGGTTTCGATACCATGAAGGTGTTAAGGGATGTGCAATTATTGAGTGAAAATTCCATTTTGTTCACGCGTTTTTCAAAATTAGAAAACTATAAAGAGTATGTTTTTTATTGGAAAACTGCCTTTAATAGCAATGATTTTAAATTCAATGCTTTAAAATCAGAAAAAATTTCAGAAACGGATTTGTCCTTAAAGTTTTATAAACAAAAAGCGCATATTGCCAATGCCGCAGCTTTAGGCTTGGTGAAAAAAAGATTTTTTGAACACTTTGCTGAAGCTTCTATTGAACTGATAAAAAAATACCGGTGTAAAATGAATAGGTTAACTATTGAGACCTATTTAAAAAATTATATGCATCTTAATAATGCTATAGAATTATTGAACGAACGGAAACTTGAAAAGGACAGATTTGGAAAATAAAATGTAATTCGTTATCGAAATAAAATTATTTTCATCTTCAAATTTTAATAAAAAGCAAATCCCGAGCTTAGTGAATATGCATATATTATAACATAGGCAACTCCGGTAGCAATATATTTACTAGCAATACCGGCGAAGAAAGAATTTTTGCTATTTTTATCTGCATCCTCCTTCAATATAACCGTAAAAATACCAATAGGCCAGCAGCAAAACCCCCAAGCAAATGCTCCCCAATCTACATCTTCAAATTTTAAATTTGGTTTAACGGCTATGGCATTGGTTAGTTCAATATTGCCTTTAAAAATGTGGGAATTAGAAAGTTCAGTGTAGGAAATATTGGTTTCGTCAACATAAGCAGCGACTTTGTCCAATTGTCTAAATTCGTTTGTTAAAGAACTTTTATCATAAGAGAATTCAGTGTCACCCGCAAATAAAAATGTTGGTAATGCTAGGAATAATAAGGAATAAACAAATCTTTTCATAACTGTAATTTTTTTAACAAATTTAAATAAATTACCCATACAAAAAACATCTTACCCTGATTTAAAAAATAGTTATGAATTACATATAATATATTTGCACCTTAAAATGTTAAGAACTCATACCTGCGGAGAACTCCGCCTTTCAGACGTTGGAAAAGTAGTAACTTTAAGTGGTTGGTTGCAAAAAAGCCGCGATATTGGAACCATTGGTTTTATTGACTTGCGCGACCGCTATGGAATGACGCAATTATCATTTGACGAAAACAGAGACAAGGCTGTTTTTGATAAAGCAAGAAATTTGGGTCGTGAATATGTTTTGCGCATCACAGGAACTGTAATTGAACGAACGGCTAAAAATCCTAAAATGTCAACGGGTGATATTGAAGTTCAGGTTTCCAATGTTGAAATTTTGAACGAATCAAAAACTCCGCCATTTACCATTGAGGAAGAAACCGATGGGGGTGATGAGTTGCGGATGAAGTACCGCTATTTGGATTTGAGACGCGAAGTAGTTCGCCGCAATTTAGAATTGCGCCATAAAGTATCAAAATATACACGCCAGTTTTTGGATGCTCAAAATTTTATAGAAGTAGAAACTCCTGTTTTAATAAAATCTACGCCCGAAGGGGCCCGTGATTTTATTGTGCCTTCTCGCATGAATGAAGGAGAATGGTATGCTTTGCCACAGAGTCCCCAAACTTTTAAACAATTGCTAATGGTAAGTGGTTTCGATAGATACTATCAAATTGTAAAATGCTTTAGAGATGAGGATTTGAGAGCCGACCGTCAACCTGAATTTACTCAAATTGACTGTGAGATGAGCTTTGTGGAGCAGGAGGATATTTTAAACCTCTTTGAAGATTTAATTAAATACCTTTTTAAGGAGGTAAAGGGAATTTCTGTTCCGGATTTACCTCGCATAAGTTATGATGACGCTATGAGGCTCTATGGGTGTGATAAGCCAGATATTCGTTTTGATATGCAGTTTGTATATTTGGATGAAGTGGCTAAAGGCAATGGTTTTGGGATTTTTGACACTGCAGAAACCATTATTGCTATAAATGCCAAAGGGGCTGCGAACTATACCCGCAAGCAATTGGATGAATTAACTGAATACCTAAAACGGCCGCAGATAGGAGCTAAAGGAATGATTTATTGCCGCGTGGGTGAAGACGGTTCTTTAAAATCATCGGTTGATAAATTTTATGATCAGGAGGCGTTGCAACTTTGGGCTACTGCCTGCAAAGCTGAAAAAAATGATTTGATATTAGTATTGAGCGGCGACCTAAATACCACCCAAAAGCAAATGAATGAACTTCGTTTGGAAATAGGGAAACAACTAGGCTTGCGCCAACCGGATAATTATAAAGCCCTTTGGGTTATTGATTTTCCGCTGTTGGAGCATGATGATGAAACGAACCGCTGGCATGCCATGCACCATCCATTCACATCGCCCAAGCCAGAGGATATTTTGCTAATGCAAACTGACCCCGGCAGAATAAGAGCCAATGCTTATGATATGGTAATAAACGGTGTGGAAGTAGGTGGTGGAAGCATTCGCATCCATAACAAGGATTTACAAAAACAAATGTTTTCACTTCTTGGATTTACCGATGAGCAAGCTCAGGCACAGTTTGGATTTTTGATGAATGCCTTTGAATATGGAGCTCCGCCACATGGAGGACTTGCTTTTGGATTTGACCGCTTATGTTCCTTATTCGGTGGTTCCGAAACCATTCGCGATTTTATAGCTTTCCCAAAAAACAATATGGGCCGAGATGTGATGATTGACGCCCCGTCGGCGATTAGTGATGAGCAAAAGAAAGAGTTGGGGTTGAAATAAATCTACTTAATCTTCCTTTTAATTTCTTTCCAAAGAGTTTTATAGGCCAAAGCTGATTTAGAATTTGGCGCAAAAGCAGGCAATGGAGCAAGTTCAATGCCCATTTTTTCTATGTCAGAAGAATATTTGATTATGGTTTTTAAGATATTTGATTCTTCTTTGAAATAAGTTTCCATTGTTTCTTTATGCATACTTTTTCGGATATCAACCATAGAAAAGAAGGGCAGAATTCTTTTAGTATCCAGATTGTTTTTATTAAAATAATCCACTACCTGATGGTAAGTTCTAATGGACAATGTGCTAGGGATTATAGGAACTATAAAATAATCGGCGGTATGAAAAATATGTTCTGTTAAAAGTGATAGTCCTGGTGGACAATCAATAAATGTGAAATCATATTTTTTACTAAATTGGTCTGTAATATATTTTAGCTTTTTTTTAGATTTTTTGGTGTCATCCAGAATGATGTCCATATTGCGGATTGAAAAATCTGCCGGCAATACATCTAAATCCTGATAATCCGTTTCTTTTATAGCCTCTAAAATATCATTTTTGCCTCCAATAATATTTTTGGCACCGCCCTTTATTTTAGTGTTAACTTGGCAAAAATAGGACGCGGAACCCTGAGGGTCAAAATCCCACAATAGTGTTGTCTTTCCTTCATTTGAAGCCAGATATGCAAGATTTACCGCGGAGGTTGTTTTGCCCACACCACCTTTAAAATTATATAATGCAATGGTTATCATACATTAATCCAGATTAAGTTATCAAACCAATATTTTCTTTAATTGGTATGGCATTAATTGATGTATTAGAAAATATATTCTTACTTTTTGGTAGATCCTTTTATCGTAGAAGTTGCCTTTTTTAAAGTTACACTCTTCTTATTTATTGGCTTTGGGGCTGTTGTCGCAACTTTTGCAACGACCGTTTTTGGGGAGGCTTCCACCGTATTTGTAGAAGCAGTCCTATTTTGTTTTTTAGCGACAGGTTTTTGTGTTTTAGATGGTGTCAAAGTCATTGATGACTTTTTTGCAATTGGTGTTGGTTTAACCTTTTTTGCAGGGGTATTATTCTTTTCAAACTCTTTTAATTTCTTAGCAAGATGTTTGGCAATTTTTTTTGAAGCATCAGTAATGGACTTGCTTATAGCATGTCCTTCTACTTTCAGTTCTTTAGCAATTTCATTAATTTTAGAGGCAATTTTCTCTTCAATTTCACTTTTTAATTTTGTGTTTTTCATTGTTTTGCGTATTTATTACTACAAAGTAAATCATTAAAAAACGGATTATATCAATAATGAAATATTAAACATTTAAGAAAATATTGATTCTAAAAATTCATCACCGCCAGTAAAGTTCCGATTAGTAAAATGAACCATAATAAAAAGCCAAGAAGAAGTGCTT
Source organism: Bacteroidota bacterium (assembly GCA_947468275.1). Classification (GTDB taxonomy): domain Bacteria; phylum Bacteroidota; class Bacteroidia; order NS11-12g; family UBA9320; genus JABWCE01. The sequence continues at coordinate 62,539 of CANIKO010000006.1, read as the reverse complement.
TAACGCCCGTTTCACGAATGTTTTTTATCGAAATATTGGCTCCAATAAGCAACAGGGTAATACTTAAACCAGATTTGGAAAGGCTTACAATTCCACTTGAAACTTCTTTGGAAATATTTAAATATGTGTTGGCCAAAGATGCTAAAACAAACAATAAAATAAAAACTGGAAACGATTTTACTCCAGCTTTTTTACCATAAATCATAGCCGTAATGATTACCATAGGGATAATCCATAAAGCACGGGCTAATTTTATAGTAGTAGCAATTGTTAACGCCTCATCGCCATAAGCAGCAGCAGCTCCAACTACAGAACTTGTATCATGAATGGCAATGGCCGACCAAAGGCCAAATTGATGTTGCGATAAACCTAAAATATGGCCTATGTATGGAAACAGGAGCAAGGCAATAGCATTCAAGGTGAAAACAGTAGCCATAGCCATTGATATTTCTTTTTCATCGGCTTCCATAACTGGGCTAACGGCAGCAATGGCACTTCCACCGCAAATTGCCGTTCCACAAGAAATCAGGTAAGTTATTTTGCTGGGAACCTTAAATATTTTACCTAAAAGCAAACCTAAACCCAAGGCTCCAAATATGGTAATCAGGGTAAAAAGTATTCCTGTTTTTCCAGCATCTACGACTTTCATAAAATCCATACCAAAGCCTAGCCCAATTACACAAACTTGTAATAAATATTTGGTAATAGGTTTTGTTATTTTTTGAATAGGATTGTCAACGGATAATCCTATTATAAGCCCTATAGCTAAAGAAAAATGAGGTGGAACGTGAAATGCAACTATACAAATACTAAGAACTATAAGTATTGTAATAGAATTTTTTTGATGGGTCGTAAGATTAATCACTGGTTGAAAAAAGGAATTTGACAAAAGTAATTCTATTTTCCATGATTTTTTTGCTATGCTCCAAACCTCAATCTCTTAGCTTATTCCCCACTTTTTTCTCAGTGGTTATTGTTCTAGTATTCTGCGAGTCGCTCTTTAAATTTTTCCTTTATTGCAACATACTCCAAAGCTTATCTTTCAATGGAAGTATATTAAAACCTGTGGCTGAAGAAATAAAGATACATTCTTCTCCCGGAGGCAAATCAGACTTTAGCAAACTCATCAATTCATCATCAATAAGGTCGGTTTTGGTGATGGCCACCAATCGTTTTTTAAAGAGTAATTCTGTATTGTGTTTCTCAAGTTCGTTTAATAAAATATTGAACTCTTTTGTGATATTACCAGCTTCGGCAGGAATCATAAAAAGTAATACAGAATTTCGCTCAATGTGTCTTAAAAAACGAGTTCCTAATCCTTTACCTTCAGACGCACCTTCAATAATTCCAGGAATATCGGCAACAATAAATGATTTATAATCTCGATATTTTACTATTCCTAAATTGGGAACTAATGTAGTAAATGCATAATTAGCTATTTCTGGTTTAGCGGCAGAAATTACCGAAAGTAGCGTGCTTTTTCCGGCATTTGGAAATCCCACTAAACCTACGTCAGCCAATACTTTAAGTTCTAAAATTCGCCAGCCTTCAATTCCGTCTTCGCCGGGTTGGGCGTAATGGGGTGTTTGTTTTGTTGGGGATTTAAAATGCCAATTTCCCAATCCTCCTCTTCCTCCGGCCATCAATACTTCTTGTTGGCCATCTTGAGTTATTTCAAAAATAAATTCACCGGTTTCAGCGTCACGAGCTACTGTTCCCAAAGGGACGTCTATAATTTCATGCTGGCCTTGCTTTCCAGTTTTATTACTTCCTTCGCCTTTATTTCCATCATCACAGTGAATGTGTTTCTTGAATTTTAAATGCAAAAGTGTCCACATTTGGGCATTACCTCTTAAAATTACAGAACCGCCATTTCCACCATCGCCGCCATCAGGACCGCCCATTGCAGTTAGTTTATCACGGTGAAAGTGCATACAGCCTGCACCACCTTTTCCCGAGCGGAAAAAGATTTTTACATAGTCAACAAAATTTGATTCGGCCAAGAGATTTAATTTTTAGAATTGCGATTTTAGATTTTTTTTTATTTTGTCATGCTGAGGCACGAATCATTTTTTTTTTTCAGATTCCTCCTTTGTCGGAATGACAATATTCTGGATTAATCCAATATTTTACAAAGGTCATCAAAAACCTTATCAATACTATTCATTCCGTTTATTCCAACATATTTTCCTTGTGATTCATAAAAATCCTTCAGCGGAAGAGTTTCATTGTTATAAACTTTAAAACGGTTTCGAATGGTGGCTTCGTCTTGGTCATCGGCTCTACCCGACGTTTTACCTCGCAATAAAAGGCGTTTGGTAAGTTCGTCTTCATCTACCTCTAATGCAATCATTTTGGTAATGGGATGCCCCAATTTATTAAGTATTTCATCCAACGCTTTTCCTTGGGCCTGAGTTCTTGGGAAACCATCAAAAATGAAACCTACAGTATTTAAATTTTCATTTATTTTATTTCCTACCATTCCAATTACCACCTCATCTGGAACCAATTCACCTTTTTCAATATATTCATTGGCCTTTTTTCCTAAAGTAGTTCCGGCATTGCGTTCGGCTCTAAGGATATCTCCGGTAGAAAGATGAATAAGCTTGTATTTTTCTATTAATCTTTCTGATTGGGTTCCTTTACCTGCCCCCGGAGGTCCAAATAATACTATATTTTTCATAGCAACATTTTTTATTTTGCAAATGCTACCGCTCTTCTTTCTCGAATAACAGTAACCTTAATTTGACCTGGATAGATCATTTCCTTCATTATTTTTTGTGAAATATCAAACGATAATAAATCTGATTGTTTGTCGTCTAATACGTCGCTGTTTACAATTACACGTAGTTCGCGGCCTGCTTGTATCGCAAATGCTTTATCAACTCCATCAAATCCAACGGCTAATTTTTCTAAATCAACCAATCGTTTGATATAAGCTTCACTGTCTTCACGTCTAGCTCCTGGTCTTGAACCTGAAATTGCATCACACGCTTGAATGATTGGAGAAATAAGGTTAGTCATTTCAATCTCGTCATGGTGAGCACCAATCGCATTCACTACATCAGGATGTTCACCATATTTTTCGGCAAGTTTCATTCCTAACAATGCGTGTGGAGTTTCTGGATCATCTTCTGGAACTTTTCCAATATCATGGAGCAATCCGGCACGTTTCGCCATTTTAGCATTCAAACCAAATTCAGTAGCCATAATGGCACAAAGATTGGCTACCTCGCGGCTATGTTTTAATAAGTTTTGGCCGTACGATGAACGATATCTCATTCTTCCAACCATGCGTATTAATTCTGGATGCAGTCCGTTAATTCCAAGGTCGACCACTGTTTTTTGGCCAATCTCAATAATCTCCTGTTCCACATCGTTTCTAGTTTTTTCTACCACTTCTTCAATTCGAGCAGGATGTATTCTTCCGTCAGAAACCAATCGATGCAATGACAAACGAGCCACTTCTCTGCGTATTGGGTCAAATCCTGAAAGAATAATAGCCTCTGGTGTATCATCAACAATAATTTCAATACCGGTGGCGGCTTCTAAGGCTCTGATATTTCTTCCCTCTCTTCCAATAATCCTTCCTTTTACTTCATCATTTTCTATATGAAATACGGTAACTGTATTTTCAATGGCTTGCTCCGCTGCGGTTCGTTGAATAGTTTGAAGGACCATGCGCTTGGCTTCGCGGGTGGCAGTAAGCCTTGCTTCATCAATTATAAGTTTCATTTGAGATAAAGCCTGATTTTGAGCTTCAGCTTTTAATGCTTCTATCAATTCATTTTTAGCCTGTTCTGCTGATAGACCTGCAATTTTTTCAAGTTGCTGAACTTGGCTAGCGTGTAATTTTTCGGCTTCATGTTTTTTTACTTTCGCTACTTCTAAATGCGCAGCTAATTCTTCTTTTAGCACATCGGCTTCATTTTGTTTCTTTTCAAGATTGGATAGTTTGTCGTTTATACTCTGTTCCTTTCCTCTGATTTTGTTTTCTGCTTCGGCTAGTTCACGGTTCCTGCTGTTGATCTTTTCGTCGTGCTCGTTTTTTAATTCAAAAAATCGTTCCTTAGCTTCTAATTCTTTTGTTTTAACTAGGCCATCGGCTTTTTGATTAGCATCCCTAATAATGCTGGTAGCTTTTTGATTAGCCTCATTAACACTGCTGCTAGCTTTGCTTTCGTTCTTTTTGTTTACTAAATATATTGCTGCAAAAGTTCCACCGGCCACTCCTGCTACAATACCTAATACTAATGATAGTGCATCCATCTTTTGTTTTTATTGGGTTAATACTGTAAAAATGTGGTGAATACTTTAAGAAATATCTTGCTTGTCAAGGTATTGATCCAGGTCAATGAGTAATTGCTCCAATTCCGCTGATATTGATTGGTCAGTTGTGGATGTATTCAGATTTTCTGATGCAAACTCAAGTGCCGTCATCGCTATGGCGTCCTGTTTGTCCTGTACCGAAAAATTATCGGTATAAAACTTTGAACGGTCATTAACTAATTTAGCCGCCTTCCTAATATTCTCTTCTTCTAAAGAAGAAATTTTGAGCGGATATTGTCTGTCTCCTATTAATACCTTGATGGATATTTCCTGTGGTTCCACCTTTAATTATCTTTTTTTAGCCATTAAGTAATGACATGCTTTTATCAATTTCACGGATTACCGAATTAATTTTTTGCTTTAACGCTTTTCTTCCTTCGTCGTCTGATGCAATTGAATGTGCAATTTTAAGCATTTTATTCTTTTCTTCTAAATCCTTTATTGTTTCTCTTTGAATGTCGATGGAGCGCTGAAGTGCTCCTATTTTTTCATTCAAAATTGAATTGTCTTGCAACAACAGTTGGTTTTTTTCTACAATTTTTTCTGTCTTCTGTTTAATATTTTGTATTAAAACCTGAATATCGGACATAACTTACTTTCGAATTATTGCTTTAAGTTGGTTTTCAAATGTAGTAATTAGTTTTTGCATTATGGTGTCTATTTGTTTGTCGTTCATGGTTTTTTCATTGTCGTATAAAACCATATTGATGGTATAGGATTTTTGTCCTTCCTCTAATGGCTTGCCTTCAAATACGTCAAACACCGTAATTTTTCTTAAATACTTTCCAATAGTTTGGGTCACTATGGTTTCAATATCACTATAAGGAATGGATTTATCCAATACCAAACTTAAATCACGACTTACCTCTGGGAATATTGGAATTTCATGTAGTTTAAATTTATTTTTAGAATGGGCCGAAATCATAGCATCCACATTCATTTCAGCATACCAAACTGTTCCTTTGATATCTAGTTTTTTTAAAAATTCATGGCTAACTTCTTCAATAATTACACCTTTGGCTTTTTTTGCACCAACGGATGCCAGCGCATTTTCAACTATAGATTTTATAAAATAATAATCGGCTTTGGCTGGTTTTTGAAGCCAGTTTGGGGCTTCTTTATTCCCAGTAACAACAATTGAAAGCTTTTCAAATTCCTTAAAACCAGTTTCGGAATGCTGATAAACTTTTCCAAACTCATAAAATTTAAGATCATTGGCTTTGCGATTTTTATTGTAGGCAACAGCCTCTAACATCGAAGGCAAAATACTTGGACGCAAAATACTAAGTTCGTTACTCAGAGGGTTTAGTAATTTTACAGCCTTAGTAATTTCGGCTTCTTCAAAGTAGGATTCGCGGGTTAATGAATTGGTCATTATTTCATTAAACCCACGCGCTGAAAGATAATTACTAATGGTTTGTTTTATGAAATTTTTATCCGGCTTGGGCTGAACTACCGCGGCGCTATGCATTATTTCTGGAAACGGGATATTATTGTAACCATAAATTCTTAAAATATCTTCAAATACATCAATATCACGGGTTACATCGGTTCGGTAATTAGGGATTTCAATTTCTAACCCATCATTATTTTCAGATACAATTTTAATATCCAAATTTTGTAAAATGGTATTTAAAGTTTTTTTGTCGATTTCAACTCCAGCTAATATTCTGAATTTTTTATAAGAAAAATGGACTTTAGGCGATACGATAGGTTCCAGCTGAACATCAATAATTTCAGAAGAAATGGTTCCTCCTGCAATTTCCAAAATAAGATTCGCTGCTTTTTTTAAAGCTTTTTCAGTATGATGCGGGTCAATTCCTCTTTCAAACCGAAAGGATGAATCGGTGCTGATGGTATGAATTTTAGCGGTTTTACGAACATTAGATGCATTAAACCATGCACTTTCCAAAAATATATTTTGAGTGGTATCGCTAATAGCTGATGCCAAACCTCCCATAACTCCTGCCAAAGCCAATGGTCCGTTATCATCGGCAATAATTAGTTCCTCACCGGTAAGTTTTCGTTCTGTTTTGTCAAGCGTCGTGATAGTTTCACCTGCTTTTGCCAATCGTATTTTTATATCTCCTTTTAGTTTGTCCGCATCAAAAGCATGCATGGGTTGCCCAACATCGTGCATTATAAAATTGGTTATATCCACCACATTATTTATTGGATTAATGTCAATGGCTTTCAAACATTTTTGTAACCAATCCGGCGAAGATTTTATTTTAATACCTTTAATTAATAATCCGCTGTATCGTCCGCATATGTTGCTATCATTTATTGTTACATTGATTGGGCTCCCGTTTTTGTTGGATGAAAAATTGTCGGTTTCTTGCATCAAACCACGATTTAAAATAGCTTTTAAATCTCTTGCAATGCCTAAATGACAAGCTGCATCTCCGCGGTTTGGAGTCAATCCTATTTCAAAAATAGTATCCGAATCGGTTTTTATAACTTCCGAAACAGGAGTTCCAACTTTACAACCGGTATCCAAAATTAGTATTCCATCGTGACTGATTCCCAAGCCAATTTCATCTTCAGCACATATCATCCCTTCCGATTCTTCACCTCTGATTTTAGCTTTTTTCATGGTCATGGGTTCGCCTGTCACCGGGTAAATTGTGGTTCCGATAGGCGCTACTATCACTTTTTGGCCGACGGCCACATTGGGTGCACCGCAAACAATATTTAATGGAACATCGTTTCCAATATCTACTTTGGTAAGCCGCAACCGGTCGGCATTGGGATGCTGAATTACTTCAAGTACATGTCCCACCACCAAGCCTGTAAAACCACCTTTTACCGCTTCTGTTTTATAAAGGTCTTCCACCTCTAGGCCGCAGTTGGTTAATAATTCTGCAACCTGTTCGGGAGTTTCCGGTAATGTTATGTGTTTATTGAGCCAATTGAGCGAAATTTTCATTTGATAATTAATCTATATATTTAGTTTAAGGTATTATCGAATCTTTGATTTGTAGTTTTCTGTTTTTTAGCTATAAGCCATATGGAATGCCCTAACTTCATTCGCGGTTTGAATAAACTTACTCATGGGCATTTCATAAAAAAGGCAAAGATAATAGGGTTATTGGTTTGGGAGATGGAAATTTTTATCAGAAACACAAAACCGCTTTTTATTCCATAACCATCCCAAAGTTTTAAACTTTGAGAAAGTTTAAATTTGCACTCATGTTTGGAAAAATAAAAGAACTGATGGAGGCCAAAGCCAAGGCCGAAGAAATGAAAAAACGGCTGGAAACCATGATAGTAACCGGCGAATCGTATAATGCCGAAGTAGTTGTTACTGCAACCGGAGGACGAAAAATTACCAAAATTGATATTAACCAAGGGGTGCTAAATGTGAGAGGAAAGTTGGAGATAGAACAACTTGTATTGACAGCGGTAAACAATGCCCTTGACCAAGCCGACCGCCTGATGGCGGAAGAAATGAAACATAAAGTGCCGAATATTCCGGGGTTGGGGATGTGAATATTTCGATAGCCCACCATTTAAATCGTGGGTTATTTTGCTAAATATTCCAAATACCCCTCGATCCCCTTCGCCGCCAAATATCCACCTGTCCAAGCCGCCTGAAAATTAAAGCCTCCGGTGATGGCATCAATATTTAAAACCTCACCGGCAAAAAATAAACCCGGGTGCAGTTTGCTTTGAAAGGTTTTAAAATCTATTTCGTTTAAAGCAATACCTCCGGCGGTTACAAACTCATCTTTAAAGGTGCTTTTTCCATTGATGTTAAGTTGGGTGGAAGTTAGGGCCGTGGCTATTTTTTCTAAAATAATATTGGTTAAGTCGGCTAGCATTCGTTCCTCATTTCCAACAGAGTTTAAAATTAAACTATGCCATAATCGGGTGGGCAATTCAGGATTTAAGGTAGCCAGTTTTTTCTTGGGATGTTGCTTTTTCATCAGTTGCAACCAGTCAAACGCCTGTTGTTTGTTCCAGCCGGGTTTCCAATTTATCGCTATCGTAAATTTATAATCTTTTTCATTGAGCCATATTGCACCCCAAGCACTCAAGCGCAAAATTGCCGGGCCACTCAATCCCCAATGCGTTATTAAAACCGGGCCGGTGGCTGCAAATTTGCTTTCTAAAATTTTTACTTCCGCATTTTGCACCGCCACGCCCGAAAGGTTTTGAAACAAAGGCGACAAACAATTAAACGTAAACAATGATGGAACCGGAGCTACCAAAGTATGGTTGGTAGCGTTGGTAATAATGTTCCAGAAATTTGGGCTGCTTCCGCTGGCTATTAGCAAAGCATCTGCATAAAATTCACCTTTATCTGTGGTTAGTTTCCATTGGTTGTTTTCTTTACTAAAATTACTAACTCCGCAACGGGTTTTAAGAACAACGCCTTTAAGAACCGTAGCTTTCCATAGGCAGTCAATAATAGTTTGTGATGAATCGGTGGTAGGGAACATCCGTCCGTCGGCTTCGGTTTTCAGTTCCACTCCCTGACTTGCAAACCAGTCAATGGTATTTTGAGTATCGAAGGTATAAAATGGCCCTAATAATTCTTTGGTTCCGCGCGGATAGTTTTTTACAAGTTCTTTAGGCTCAGTGCTGGCATGGGTTACATTGCAGCGGCCACCACCTGATATTTTTACTTTTTGAAGTACATTTTCAGCCCGTTCAAAAATTGTGATTTGATTGGGAGTGAATATTTCAGCAAGTATTGCTGCACAAAAAAAACCTGCAGCTCCGCCGCCAATGATGGCTATTTGTTTTTTCAAAAGGAGATGGTTGTTTCCCAACTTATATTTCTAATTGTTCCACTGTTATTGGTTGGTCCAAGATGTCTATTATCAAAAGTATACATATTTAAACCGCGATTAATATTGGTTAAACCAATTTTAAAAACGGATTGTACGCCAATAATTTTTTTATTGTACTGATACCCAAAAACCACAAAAATATCAGCACCATTAAGGGCTATAGTTCTAGCCGCAGGGCGATATTGATTGTTAGGGCTGTAAACCCATGATTGAATTAAAAAAGAGGGTTGAACTCCCAAAACGGCAGCATGAGTAAGTTTGCCTTTTTGAAGATCATAAAGCACTAATTGGGCTGCATCCATATAAAATAGGCTGAATTTATTATATCCCGAATCAGAATTACCTTTAAATCGCGATCCTCTAAAAGTGGCTGAAACCTCTGTTTGAAAATGAAATCCACCTTTAAGTTTGTATTTATAATACACCCCTCCAGTAAAACCCATATTTACAGATGGCTTAGATAATGCAGTGCCCAAAAGCAAACTAGCTGACGGGCCAGCTTTAAGTCCCACACGATATTTGTCATCGGGCAAATACGTTTGACTTTTAGCTGTATTACTAAGAATAAAACTAACCAAAAGAATTATAAAATATCTATTTGCCATCGATTGTTTTTCCCTTAAGTGCCATAACGATGGCTTTGTCCATAAGCCGTTCGGCAAAGGTTTTTGTAAAGTCATTAAGTTCTTCATGCGCCTTTAATATTTGGTCTTTATTTTCTGCAGATGTTGCTTTTTCAAGCAATTCAACCAATTGTTTGGTGGTGTTTATTTCAACAGCTGTAAGTTCATTTTGGTTTTTTTCTATAAAACGTGTAGTTGCGTAAATTAATTGCTCGGCCTCGGTTTTAGCCTCCTGAATTGAACGGAAATTCATATCCTCTTTAGCGTTTTGTAATGAATCCAAAAGCATTGTTTCCAATTCAGCATCGGTTAAACCGTACTGCGGTTTTACGTCAATGTTTTGTTCTACTCCTGAACGCAATTCTTTAGCTGAAACCTTTAAAATCCCATCAGCATCTAACATAAATGATATTTGTATTTTTGGCATTCCTGCTGGCATTCCTGGAACTCCGGATAAGTTAAACTCTCCTAATTTTCGATTAAAATCAACATTATCACGTTCACCCTGATAAATACTAATTCGCAAATTACTTTGACCGTCTTTTGAAGTAGTATATTCTCTGGCAGCCCGCTGCGGCACTTTGCTATTTCGGGGAATTATTACATCCATCAAGCCTCCTAAAGTTTCAATACCCAATGATAATGGCGTTACATCCAGCAGTAAAATATCTTTGCGGTTTCCGGCTAAAATATCTGCTTCCACAGCAGCGCCCAAAGCCACCACTTCGTCAGGATTTAAGGAATCATTCAAGGTGGTTTTATCAAAGAATTTTTTAACTTCTTCTTTTACCAAATTTACCCGTGTACTTCCTCCGACCATTATCACTTCATTTATATCCTTATTAAGTATTCCTGCATCTTTCATGGCCTGCTTGCAAGATTGGATGGTTAATGCCACAATAGGTTGAACGAGTTGTTCAAATTTTTCCCGGCTTATATCTAATTTGAAATTTGAACTTTGATCTGCCTTAGGCGAGATAAAATTTGTTTCAAAATTGAGGGAAGTTGAAAGTTGTTTTTTTGCTTCTTCCGCCATTAATCTCAAATTTTGAAGATGCGAGGAATCTGTTTTTAAAAGATTTTTTAACTCTGGATTATTATCTAGCCAATAGTTAAAAATAGCTTTGTCGAAATCGTCACCACCTAAGTGAGTATCGCCATGAGTGGAAAGCACTTCAAATATTCCGCTGTGAATATTTAAAATAGAAATATCAAAGGTCCCTCCTCCCAAATCATATACGGCTATCGTTTTTTGTTCTTCCTGATTTAATCCCAAGCCATAAGCTAAACTTGCCGCTGTTGGTTCATTTACAATTCGCAAAACATCCAAACCTGCTATTTTTCCGGCATCGCGCGTGGCTTGTCGTTGAGCATCGTTAAAATAAGCCGGAACTGTAATTACCGCTTTGTTTATCTTAGCATTCAAGGCTGTTTCAGCCCGATTTTTTAGCTCTTTCAAAATATAAGAAGACAGCTCAATAGGCGTATAAAATCTATTGCCCGACTGAATTTTTACAAGGCTTTCGCTATTATCGTCAATTACCTTATAGCTAAATAAAGATTCTTTTTCGGCAACATCATTATAGGATTTTCCCATCAATCGCTTTACTGAAAAAATAGTATTGGAAGGGTCAGTAATTAAAAATGGTTTGGCCTCGTTCCCCACCAGCATTTCTCCGTTTGGGTTTAGGTAAATAATAGATGGAACAATTACCTCTTTATCTTTTCCTTCAATGGCCACCGGTTTTCCGGTTGCTTTATCAATAATAGCTACCAAACTATTGGTTGTTCCTAAATCAATACCAACAATGTAGTCTTCTTTTTTGATGGTTCCGTCTTTTATATTAATTGGTATAATTGCCATTTGTAAAGCGCAAAGATAAACCTATTTGCGATTTGAGAAATGCGAAGCATTCGCGAATGCCTTTATTTTAAAAAAATAATATAAATGAATGTGCATTTATGATTTGAGATTTGTTGACTATTTACGATAAAACAACATTTTTTAATTAATAACATTCGATATTTGCAATCAAATTACAGATTAGATAATGCATCTAGTTGAAAATAAAAATTAATTAGCTAATAAATGAAAAACCTTTGGGTATTCCTTTTTTTAATACTTCCTTTTATGAGCTATAGTCAGGTAAATGACGAAGAACTTGCGGCTGAATTTTTGAACAATAAGGAATATGATAAGGCCGTAATTCTATATGAAAAGCTTTTAAAAAAGGACTATTCATCGCCCTATTACTATCAAAATTTATTGAGTTGTTATCTCGAACTCAAGGCATATGAAGATGCTGAAAAAATGATAAAGCGGCAAGGTAAGAAGTTTCCTGATAATTATTTTTACAAGGTAGATCAGGGCTTTTTATTGCAACGTCAAGGTAAAACGAAGGATGCATTTGATATTTACAATTTATTGCTTGCTTCCCTCAATAAAAATCCTGAAAATACTTTGCAATTGGCTACTGCTTTTTTAAGAAGGGATTTGCCTGACCTTTCAATTAGTGCCTATATGGTAGCACGAAAAGCGTTACAATCAGAAACTGTATTCTCTGAAAATTTATTAGACCTTTACGTTTTAACCAAGCGTAATAAAGCATTGGTAACTGAGTGTTTTGAATTGATTAAGGAGTCTGATGACCATCTAGATAAAGCCAAAGGATACCTTTATAGAGTATTTGAAAATAAAGCGGATATTGATTTTTTAAAAGAAAACTGCTTGCAAAATATCCAGCGATTTCCAAATCGTCCTATTTTTGATGATCTTTTTATCTGGACTTTTATTCAAAGTAGAGATTTCGCAGGTGCATTCAGACAATGTTTGTCAATTGATAAACGTGAAAAAGGAGAAGGGCAGCGTTTAATTGATTTAGCTGAAATTTGCCTCACTAATCAGGATTTTGAAACTGCTGTAGAATGTTATAAAAATGTTATTCTTTATGGTGAAACGGGTTCCTATTTTGTTAATGCCACCTATGGTATGCTCGAAACAAAATATCTCGTTATTACCACTGGAATAAATGATAGTGCACAATATGTCAATAGCACGGTTCAAGAATTTAATGCTTTTTTAAATCGCTTTGGAAAAACTTCTAACACCTCATTGTGTGTTAAACAATTGGCTGATTTGTATATGTTTTATCAGCATGATATTACTAAGGCAATGGCTTTTTTAGAAGAAATAAATACCATACCTGGAGTGCAACCGCGTTTTGCTGCAGAGTCAAAACTGCAATTGGCGGATGCCTACCTTGTAAGTGGCGATATTTGGGAAGCTCAGTTACTTTATAGCCAGGTTGATAAAGATTTTAAAGAAGACCCCTTGGGGCAGGAAGCTAAATTCAGGAATGCTCGTTTGTCTTATTTCAATGCAGATTTTGAGTGGGCCAAGGAGCAATTGGATATTTTAAAAACGGCCACGACTCAATTAATATCTAATGATGCTATTGAATTGAGCTTGATGATTCAAGAAAATACAGGGCTCGACAGTACAACAGATGCCTTGGCTGAGTTTGCCAAAGCGGACCTTTATATTTTTCAAAATAATCTGGATAAAGCTTTAGAAATTTTGAACCTTTTTCCTTTTAAATTTCCTAAGCATGATTTGGATGATGATATTTTATTTGCCAAGGCTCGTATCATGGAAAAAAAGAGAGATTTACCACAAGCGATAAAATTGTATGAGGCTATTGTAAAGTTATACGGGTATGATATTTTAGCCGACAATGCTTTGTATAATTTAGCTCGCATTTATGATTTTAAATTAAAAGATAAGCAGAAAGCCAAAGAAACCTATGAAAAGTTAATCTTTGATTTTAACAGTAGCCTATATTCAGTAGAAGCCCGCAAAAGGCAAAAAATTCTCAAAGATGAACTTGGAAGCTAAATGGTTTAAAGAAAAAATAACCATAAAAAAAACCGCTTGAAGTAATTCAAGCGGTTTTTTTTTATAATCTAAAATTATTTCTGAACAATCATCTTAGCAGCGCCTTTATGTTTGGTGCCTGCTATTTGAATGATGTAAGTGCCTTTTGGTAAATTATCAGTTTCAATTCTTTGTTTTTTCAAACCTGGAGTTTCATTGTTTATTTGTTTTTGGTAAACAATTTTTCCAGTTAAATCCATAACAGATATTGCAATATTGTCTTTTTGAGAAATTGAATATTGAACAGTGGTGTATTCAGTGGCTGGATTTGGATATATACTTAATTGAGCTGAAGTTGTGCCATCAGGATTTTTAATACCTGTAAACAGGGTATGAGTTTCAAAAATACCGCGTCCATGTGTACCAGCAACTATTACCGAACCTATATCCCCTGCTTTATTTTCTACCTGGCGAAGTTCGTAAGTAGCTACGATAGGGAATGGCTTGCTAGCAGAAGTTCCTGTATTTTGAGCAGTCCAGCTAACACTACTTGAGGTTATATTTGTAGTTCCATAAATACCTAAATCTGTTCCAATCACAATCATATTAGGGTTGTCATAAACAAATTCGGCGTCATAAACAGGCATAGCCGGTAAATTTCCTTGAACACTTTTCCAGGTAGGAACTGGAGCTAAAGCATTTTCGGTATAATAAATAAAATTGGCGTTGCCATAATTACCAAGTGTAACAATAAGTCGGTTACTATCACTTTTATCTACTGCAATACCGGTGATAAAGCGACCACTTGGAAGGTTTCCAGTAATATTATCAGTAACGCAAGTTGGATAAATTACCGTAGGATTTAGATTTTTTACAGTATCTAAATATGTTACGGGAACTTTTATTCTTACCAATTGTCCGTTGGATCTTCCAGCAAAAACATACCTGCCATTAGTCGATGCCTCTATTATAAAGGCTCCGGTAAAACTACTTACTTTGAACCAAACTGGGCTTTTAATATAATTAAGTACATGTTCTACCATCCATATACACTCATCCGCACCAACATATAAACGCGAAACAGAATCAAATTCCGATAATTTAATGGGTGTATTAAATGGAGCCTTAATATACGGACCACTTGGGTCGGCTTCTAGATTCTGACTTCCTGGAGTGTGTTTGAATCTAGGAACGCGTTTATCAAAAATGGAAGACATACTTGCTCCTTTATTTTGCGAACGGGCAATACCACCATTATAAGTTTCACCTATAAAGTAATTGTGGTTTATCTGTGAAATTTCAGCACGGAAACCATCTCCTCCATAAATAGCCAAGGCACGTTTTTTTTCTGTTCCTACCTTACTTATATGAAGTGTCCCATTGTCTTGAGTTCCACCTATTATATCTCCGTCAGAACTAGCAGCTATACCATAAAACTGTGTTACGTTAAATCCTAAATTTGATGCTACAAAATAGGTGAATGCATCATTATAGGAATGGGCAAATCCCCCGTCGCTACCAACATACATTCTTATTGGGCTAGACATTGTGTCAAACGTTATCCAATGTTGATCAGAATGAACTCCATTATTCATTTCATATGGTCCTTTTGCTTTAGTCCATTCTGCCATGGTCACACCACCCATCATAACTCTTTCTTTATCTCGCGGATGAACAGCAATGCAAAGATCATAATTGCCCTGTCCACCAGCTCCTTGGTTTAAAGGATTGAAAGTAAGACTTCCTGCTGCAACTAATAAACTAAAACTAATACCACCGTCGGTTGATTGATACAATCCACCAAAATTATTTGGGTTGCTACCACCTGATGATAATAACACATAAACATAGTTGGGGTCTTGTGGGGAGATTCCAATAACTAAACGATTAAATGAATTTGTAATGCCTGTTGACGCTACATAACTTCCGGAGGTTGTTCCAGTTGTTGAACGGTAAATTTTACCGCCTATATAAGCGATTACTGTTCCATTGCTCGCCACTTTTACATCGCGGCATGAGCCTGTATATGCATTTTTCCAAGTTGTTCCACCATCATCTGTGTATTTGAGACCTAAATTGGTTCCTGCATAAGCAATATTGGATTTTGGGTCAGCAGACATAGAATATATTTGAGAGATTGACTTCGTTGTAGAAATTTGAGTAAAGGTATTGCCATCAGTTGTTTTAAAAATTCCTTCACCATCAATATTAGAACTTCCCTCAACATCAGGACCACCGCCGCCAAATCCTCCACCATATTCACCAGAACCAAAATAAACAGTACCATCTATGGTTTGGCAAGAACTTTGAAATGCCAAGGTTGGGAAGGCGTCATTTATTGCATTCCAAGAAGCTCCGTAATTTGTGGATTTAAAAATACCACCTGAAACTCCAGCAGCATAAATTATACTTGGATTAGTCTTGTCGACTAGGATAGTTCTGCATCGGCCACCAACATTATCAGGACCTGATTCTTCCCATATCAAAGGAAACCCAGCTTTGAATAAGCGCATCGAATTAAGTTGAGATCTTGCTGCAGATACATCAGCAAAATCAACCAATCCTGTGTTTTGATTGGCCTTCATTTTATAAAGCATTTCTAATCCTTTCATGGAGGAGAATTGCTTTTGGCTGATTTGATTTTCTGCGGTATAATATCCTTTGAATGAATTTACCGAGAAAAAAATTGAACCTGCTACTAGCGCAAATCCAATTGAAAATAGCATAATTTTCTTCATTTGTTTTTTTGTTTTATTTTTGTTTTTAACTTACTTTTTAAACGTGTTTTTCAGCGTGGTAGGAGGATCTAACCATTGGTCCTGATTCTACAATTTTAAATCCTTTTTTTAAGCCAACTTCTTTATATCTGGCAAATTGCATTGGGGTAACATATTCTTTTACCTGTAAATGCATTTTGGTGGGTTGCAAATATTGGCCTATTGTCATTACATCACAACCATTCACTACTAAATCATCCATTATTTCAAATACCTCTTCTTCAGTTTCACCTAGCCCTACCATTATACCGCTTTTTGTCCTTAAGCCATAATCTTTGGTTCGTTTTATTTGTTCAAGGCTGCGTTCGTATTTGGCTTGTGGCCTAACAATTCTGTATAGTCGTTTCACGGTTTCCATATTATGTGAAATAACTTCTGGTTTTTCGTTCAAAACTCGTTCCAATGCTTCCCAATCTGACTTAAAGTCAGGAATTAAAGTTTCAATGGTAATTTCAGGATTCATTATTTTTATCCTTCTTATTGTATCCGCCCACACATTGCTTCCTTTATCACTCAGCTCATCGCGGTTTACCGATGTAATAACGCAATGTTTTAGTTTCATAAGTTTTACTGCCTCAGCTACTCTTTTGGGTTCGTCCAAATCATATTCATTTGGTCTGCCCGTTGCTACTGCACAAAATGAACATGATCGTGTACAAACATTGCCTAATATCATTAGTGTTGCAGTTCCTGAGCCCCAACACTCGCCCATATTAGGGCAATTGCCGTCTTCGCAAATAGTATGTAGTTTGTTCTCTCTAACAATTTTTTTAACACTTGCATAATTAGGACCAGTTGGTAATTGTATTTTTAACCAATCCGGTTTTGTCCTTTGCCGCGGTTGTTCAAGGGTAGGTAACTCTATCATCTGCTAAGCCGCAAATATATTTTTATAACTTCGTTTCACCAATATCGTTTTGCTTTAATTTTTAGCGACTTTTTTTCCTAAAAATAGTTTTAAAAATATCCCATTCTGAATACTTTTATTTTTTGTTAATGCCATTACAGGCAAGCCTTTATTGAAATATTCTATATAAAATCCTGTTTCAAGATGCTTGGGATAGCTAGTGAAATAACCCCAAGTGAATCCTACTCCCGCTGAAACGGTAATTCCTGCTTTGTAATTTATTTCATTCAAGCCAACCCTTTCATCTGCGTATCCGGCTATTTTTGTTTTATCGGTATGTTTTGTGGGGTCATATTTTTCTGAAACAATTACCTCATAACCAGATGGGTCAGGATAAATTAAATTAATATATACAGGTTTAAAAATTCCCAATGAAACTCCAGCTCCACATATTAAATCAATGCCTACCCTTTGAGCATCAGAAAATTGAGATATTTTATACCTAAATGCATATTGTGATTTTACGAGTAAGACTTTATTAAGTTTTCCAAAAACAAATCCTGAAGGATTGTTTACTTCTGTATTGAATGTTTTGGTTTCTTGAGGGTGGTGATAGGTGGAGAGTTCTAAGTCAAATTGTTTGCCAATTTCTTTTTTTGTATCAAATTTATTTTGAAAACAAATACCTAATCCAGAAGATTTATATAAAGCGCCGCCATAAAATGTGCGTTCAGATGATTGGCTTTTTGAAATAAAACCAATTAAAAGAAACAATATCGATAAAAACAGCTTATGCATTCCTGATTGTAAAAATAATATTAATTTTGAGAAACCATAACACATAGATACAACAATGACAAAAATTTCAGAAATTTCCTACCAACAAAATTTACGAGTGGTGTCAAGGCATTTACAATCGGGTGAACAGATATGTACAGATGCTCCAACTGATAATCATGGTAGAGGAGAGGCTTTTTCTCCCACCGACCTTGTAAGCACTGCCTTAGGTAACTGCATGATAACTTTAATGGGGATTGCTGCTGATGGACATTCCATAGAGTTAGGTAAGATTGATGCCTCAGTCCAAAAAATAATGGAAAGTAATCCCAGAAGAATAAGTGAAATTGTTATTGATTTTTTAATTGAAGATAAAAATTTTACAGATAAACAAAAGCAACTATTAGAATTTGCCGCGCTAAACTGCCCTGTGAGTAAAAGTCTTTCCGCCGATTTGGTTCAGACTATAAGTTTTATATATTATTAAAAATTCAAGAAAATCCTCTAGAGAAAAATCGAATAATTTAAAAATGATAAATTTTTTTTTCAGAAATTATTTTCCATAAACTCCTGATAATTAAAGTTCAGTCACTTCAGAAATACAATCAATTACATTCTTAATCCGGGGCACTTGTCTTTTTTACGAATCCCACCACCTGATTTACATGATGTAACGCCAATACACAATGCCAAAATGGCCAACAAAATCACATTTTTAAACTTCATAATTTTAAATAATTAGTGCAAAGTAAAACAATTATAAACTTATTATGTAACGAAACAATTGCCAAATTTATTAGGCAGCATATAAATGATGATGTAAAAAAACTTGCATTAGATTCGAAAAAATACGCCGATATTGATTTCAAGGTAGTATTAACCCTGATTTCTTTATACCAAAAGGCTAAATTAAAATTACCTGAACATTACAAGATGATGGCCGCTTTTAATGCTAAAAGTTATGAGCAAAGTACCTCAGAGGCGGTCGCAAATTACAAAGCTAGTATTATGATGCTAGCAAATAAAAGAGTAATTAATCTTTCAGGGGGCATTGGAATTGACGATTGGGCCATGTCAAAATATGCATCTAGGATTGATTCGTGTGAAATCGATGAAGATATTCATGAAATGGCATCGTATAACATTAGTTTATACAATACTAAGAATATTCAAAGACATTTGGCCGATGGTATAGAATTTATAAAGAACCAAGATAAATGTGATATTATCTATATCGACCCAGATCGACGACCCGATGCTTCAAGGGTTTTTCGATTAGAGGATAGCCAACCCAATGTATTAAATAATATTGAAATGTTGCTTGAAAAAGCGGATCAAGTATGGATAAAAATATCGCCGATGGCTGATATCACGTATCTTGAAAAATCAATACCTAGTATACAAAAGCTCTATGTTATTGCATGGCTCGGTGAAGTAAAGGAAATTTTGATTTGTTGTTCAAAAAATGAAATGGTTGCCTCCCAAATAATTGCTGTAAATATTGGTTCTAATAAAATAACTGTTTTTGAAAATAAGGAAAAGAGTGGTCCTGTAAATTTTGGAAATAAGGGGAAGTATTTATATGAGCCTAATCGCTCAATAATAAAAGCTGGTTTGGGGTCCAAATATGCCGTTTACACTCAATTGGCAATGATTTCACAGAATAGTTATTTTTTTATTGCTGATATTTTGAAGCCTGATTTTGATGGTAGAACATTTGAAATAATTGAAAGATTGTTATACAAACCAAAGACCATTAAAATCTATTTAGATAAAATAGGAATAAAGCAGGCCAATATAACCACTCGCAATTTTAGGGAAACTCCAGAAGAATTGAGGTCTAGATTTAAATTAAGAGACGGAGGAAATACCACTTTATGTTTTACAATAGATAATGAAGGCCAAAGTTGGCTTTTTCATTGTAGTCAAATTTTAAATAGTTAATAAAATTAGCCCTTGTTGGCTTTGATAATATATTTTTCCAAGGCCGATACCATACTTGCTGATTCAGGTGTTGGGGCTGGAATATTATTTGTAAGGCCTGCGTCGCGAATGGCATCATCGGTGGTGGCGCCAAAGCCTGCAATTCGTGTGTCGTTCTGATCAAAGTCAGGAAAATTATCAAACAATGATTTGATATCTGCAGGACTAAAGAAAACGATTACATCGTAATAAACATTGGCTAAGTCGCTCAGGTCAGAAGTGATTGTTTTGTAAAAAATGGCTTCCTTGTGTTCAATGTTATGCTCTCTCAAAAAATCAGGGATAGTGTTTTTTCTAATATCTGAACATGGAAATAAATAATTTTCATTCGCATGTTTTTTTATTTCGGCTAAAAATTCCTTTTCGGTGCCTTTACCGTAAAAAACTTTCCGTTTTCTGAGAATTGTATATCGTTGTATGTATAATGAAATACCTTCATTGATACAAAAATATTTCATGGTAATAGGTAGGTCAACCTTTAACTCTTCCACCACTCTGAAAAAATTATCAACCGCATGACGTGAGTTGAAAATAATAGCTGTGTGGTCAAGAATATTAACTTTTAGCTTTCGTAAATCTCTACCAGGTATAGGTTCAAGTTCTATGAAAGGGCGAAAGTCCAACTTCAAGTTAAGTTTTTCTGCAAGTGTATGATACAGAGTTTTTTTGTCGCCGGGAAGAGGCTGGGAAATAAGAATGCTTTTAACTTTCAATTTAGTGTACCTCTATTTGTTTGTTTTAAAAGATACTAAAACTAATCTTTATAAAGACTAATAATGGTATTAATTCCAAGCCGCAAAAATACAGAATATTGTAAAAAAACGAACCACTGAAAAATTGTAAAAATAATTGTAGGTATTTGAAGGTTCTAAATATTAAATATGTGACTAAAATTATTATAAGAATCCCGACTAAAATATCGTGCCATTGAGTATATTGGATATAGTAAATAACCATAAATAAAGGTAATGTTATTAAGGTAGTGAAGTACCCCAAACCAATAGTGCACTTAACTAATAAAACCGGCAGGTCATTAATTTGTAAAATATTTAGAGCTAAATATTGGAAGAAAAATTTGAAGAGATAAATAATGCTAACTAGGAAAAAGAGAAGTATAAAAAACAAAAGTGTATTATTTACAAACTGGTATTCTGATCCTTTTAAAAAATAAAAAGTCCATAAAGCCAAAATTAGATTGTGAACGGCCAATCCAATAACTTGATGAATATTAAATTCATAAAAAGAACGATCTATGGATTGTCCTAGTATTCCAATTTTCATAAATCCCACTATGGATTGGTCGTGTTTTTTTTCATTTATTCTGCGGTTTAAGCCTGCTAATAAAAATGTGAAACAACACGCTATGAAAACCCATAATTCTGTTTCCTGATGGCGAGGGATTGCTATAGGAGGGCTAATGACCTGCGAAGTATCCAAATTGATAATCGATGAGTCTTTTGTTAAGGTGTCTGAATGTGTTTTTATGCTGTCCAATTTTGCAACAGATGTGGTGTCGGCTAATGCAAATGCCGAAATGAATAGTAATAGAATGGTATATAAAACGAACCTCATTGTTTTTAACTAAAAATAATTTATCAATCCAAAATGAACCTTGGTGTTTTTAAAATCAATAGGATTGTATTTTGATTTGCCCAAAGCAACACTAATATTAAAAATTCCTTTACCTGTATCTAGATTTAATCCTCCTCCAAATCCAAAAGGAATATCCGAATTTATTTTGCCAAACCTTTCACTTTGGTCATTATAATATGCTGCATTTCCAAACAATTTTAAAAAGGAATTTTCCGACAGCAAATAACGTAATTCCGCGGTAATAATGGATACTGAACTGGCAAATAATGATTGTTCGTTGAAGCCTTTTAATGTTTTGTTTCCGCCAAACCTATACAACTCATTAAAATATACCGAAGGTGAAACGAAATGGTAACCGACTAGTTCGTTATAAATTACCAAATTTTTGGATAGTAAAAATGGTTTAGCCAAGGTATACTGAAATAATAATTGGTAAGAGGTTAATTGGGTGGAATCATAAACATTGAAATAGGAAGATGAGGCCGAATTGAAAAATCTCACCTTTTCGATTCTTAGGTCTTTTTTTATTTGCCGTTTATAAATAGAAGCGGTGGCATCAATGATAAAACCTTTGGTAGGGCTAATTCGATTATTCAAAGTTACCCAATTAATAGCCATACCATAACGGTTGGTTTTCATGGCAGTGAGGTTTCCAAGTTTGCCGGATTGCCTTATAAGATTTGTATCTACTGATTGTAAGTTGGTGTTCTTTTGTTCATAAAAAATTTTAATATTATCCAACCCTGAAAAGATATATTGGGTTCCAATATTAAAACGGGTTTCGGTATAAATAGTATCATACTTTAAAAAATCAACTCCCAATTCAGCGCCAATAGGTTGGTTAAATAAATAGGGTAATGAAGCGGACATATTTAATGTTTGGCTGCGGGCTTTAAAACTTTGCCAATCCACTTTAAAACCTTTGCCGGTTCCTTTCATATTTTTAAAGTCTAAATGAAATTCGCCGGTTACTAATAATTTGGTATTACCTGGTGTTCCTGTATTAGGTGCAAACCCTACCAATCCGTCCAACCGGTCGGTTTTTCGTTTTTTAAGATTTAATAAAATAATGGCTTTTCGACCTACAAAAAACAGCTGTGGTCTTGCCGAAATGTTAGTAAATGGCAATTTAGAAAGTTTGTTATTTAATTCGGCAATCACGGTTTCATTAAAAGGTTGCCCCGGTTTAAACCCTAAATAATTGTAAAGGAAATTCTTGGTTACTCCGGCATCGCCATACAAAGCAATGGTATCGAAAGTTATTAAAATATTCTTTTCAAAATATAGTGAGCCAGCAATAGTATCATTTTTTATAACCAATGAATCCCAATAAAAATAGGCAAACGGATAGCCTCTGTTTTCAAAATAATTAATGGTGTGGGTCATGGCTTGTTTTAATTCTTCCACCCTTGCCAAGCCTTTTGTGGCTTGGTCAAATCCAAATTGTTTAATCATTGGCTTAGGTAAATATTTGTAATTTATTTGGCCCCAATCAAACCGATTTCCTTTATAGATCTTAACAAAAGCGGTATCTTCATTTAATGAAATCTCATCTGACGAAGCGGTTAAAAAACCAAGGTTCATAAGTTGAGTTATTATTTTACCGGCCTGCATTTCAGCCCCCGCTTTATCGGCTACTTTTTTTTCAAAGGTTATTTCTTTGGGTAATGAATCGTTGAGTAATAAAACAAATCCTTTTTGGGCAAATAGATGCGGCAGGCAAGCCGTAAAGAAAATTAAAAGAGTTATTGCCCGTGCCATTGTATCCCTCAAAAATAGGGCTGAAATATTAATTAATTTATTTTGAAATTTATAAGTAATCCATTGCCGTTGGCTTAAACCAATTGCAATGGATTTACGCAAACACTTTTTCTAGTATTTCAGCCTGCTCCTTAGCATGAACCGAAGCAAAACCTGTAGCAGGTGTACTGCTGCTCTTACGGCTTATACGGTTTAGTTTTACCGGCCAGTCATACCGACCTAAATGAAGCCAAACGCCCATATTTTTAGGTTCTTCCTGCACCCAATAAAATTCGGCTTTCTTGTATTTATCAAATAATTCGGCCAATTGCTTTTGCGGCATGGGGTATAATTGTTCCAGCCTCACAATAGCAATATCTTTCACAGTTTCGGCTTGCTGTTTGGCTAATAATTCGTAATAGATTTTTCCAGTACACAATATCACTTTTTTAACTTCTTTAGCAGTAACAAATTCATCGTCAATCACTTCTTTAAAACCCCCATTGGTAAAATCTTTGATTGCACTCGTACACATAGGGTGACGAAGCAATGATTTTGGAGTCATTACTATTAAAGGCGTTCTAAAATCGCGGTGCATTTGGCGGCGAAGTGCATGAAACATATTTGCCGGTGTGGTAGGATTAATAACCTGCATGCTGCCATTGGCACTTAGTTGTAAAAACCGTTCCAACCGAGCCGATGAATGCTCGGGTCCTTGGCCTTCATAACCGTGAGGTAATAGCAATACCAAGCCGCTCGAAAATTTCCATTTGGTTTCGCCACTGCTTATAAACTGGTCAATGATAATTTGGGCTCCGTTGGCAAAATCACCAAACTGGGCTTCCCAAATAGTTAAAGTTTCAGGAGCTGATACGCTATATCCATATTCATACCCTAATACCCCATATTCCGAAAGATACGAATTATAGATTTCAAATTTTCGCTGCTTGGAACTGATGTTATTTAATGGAACATATTCCAGTTCGGTATCTTCTTTTTTGATGACGGCATGGCGGTGACTAAAGGTTCCTCGCTCCACATCCTGCCCACTCATACGAACCGCAAAACCCTCTGTAAGCAAAGTTCCATAAGCCATTAATTCACCCATGGCCCAATCGTATTTATCATTTTTAATCATACTAGCACGGTCGTCAAATAGTTTTATAACTTTTTGAATGGGTTTATTTTTCTCAGGAATGACTGTAATTTTTTGAGCTATTTCAATAAATATTTTCTCAGTAACAGCAGTTTCAGGCGATGTGTCAAAATCTTTAATTTCAGATTTTCTGTATTTAGCCCAAACATTTTTTGCTTTTAAATTTGATTTTACTTTTTTATCAGCCCTTACATAATCTAGTTTTTCCTGAAGCGATTTTTTGAAATTGGTTTCCATTTCCTTGGCCAATTCAGCTTCAATACTTCCGGCTTCGGTCAATTGTTTTGTATAAATTTCTCTGGAATTAGGATGTGTAGAAATAGCTTTATACAATAATGGCTGGGTAAATCGTGGTTCATCTCCTTCATTGTGACCGTATTTTCGGTAGCCTAGTAAATCAATAAATACATCTTCGTGGTAGCGTTGTCGGTATTCAACAGCCAATTTCATCACATAAGCTATAGCTTCGGCATCATCGGCATTCACATGAAATACAGGGCACTTGGTTACCTTGGCCACATCGGTACAATAAATTGAAGTTCGGCCATCTTGATAATTAGTTGTAAATCCAATTTGATTATTGGCTACAATATGAATCGTTCCGCCAACGTTATAGCCGTCTAAGCCACTCATCTGAACAGTTTCATACATGATGCCTTGTCCTGAAATGGAGGCATCTCCATGTATCAATATTGGAATAACAGCATCCAAATCGTGGTTATATAGCAAATCTAATTTTGCGCGGGCCATTCCTTTTATCACTGTATTTACAGCTTCCAAATGAGATGGATTAGGACTTAATTTAAGTTTTACGTTTTTACCATTGACAGTTGTAATGTGGCTGCTATATCCCATATGGTATTTTACATCCCCTTCAAATAAAGCCTCTGAATATGCTTTTCCTTCAAATTCTGTAAAAATTTCTTCATATGTTTTCCCTAAAATATTTGCCAATACATTAAGCCTTCCGCGGTGAGCCATTCCCAATATAAAATGTTGGCTGCCCATATCGGCCCCAATATTTATTAGGGTATCTAATGCTGGTATCAGCCCTTCTAATCCTTCTAGTGAAAATCGTTTTTGGCCAATGTATTTGGTATGTAAAAAATTTTCAAACACTGTGGCTTGGTTTAGTTTTTCTAATATTCTTCGTTTTTCGGCAATACTAAAATTTGGAGTATTGCGAGTGGTCTCCATTTTATCAATAAGCCACTTTTTCTTTTCAGGGTCAAGAATATACATAAACTCGGCCCCGATATGCCTGCAATACGTTTGGTTTAAAAAAGCAATTATATCTTTTAATTTGGCCGGTCCTAGACCAATTTCTATTCCTGCGTTAAAGGTTTTTTCAAGGTCGGTATGGATTAGTCCAAAATTAGAAATATCCAAATTGGGGTCATAGTTTCTGCGTTCCCTTACAGGGTTGGTTTCAGTAAAAAGATGCCCTCGGGTGCGATAACCGTAGTTTATTAAATTAAGAACATTGATTTCTTTAAGCATGTCCTCTGACACCGCTTGTGATGATATTCCGCTATTGTCAAGAGCGAGGTCAAAACCTTCAAAGAATTTTTGCCAGCCAAAATCTACAGAGTCTTTTTGGGCTTGGTATTGAATGTAAAGGTCTTCGATGGAATTTACATCGGCATTAGATAGATAAGAATGGCCAATCATTAGTAGGTGCAAAGGTAATCAATTTGAAGATTTGGAAATTTGAAAATTGATGGAGATATTAAAAAAAAATTAACTCTAGTAAATTGCTAAATCAAATATGTGACAATACCTATGTTTAAAAAATAAAGGTGAATTAATTGTCAATACACAATAACCGTCTTAATTTAGCTGTTTTAAATTATTGGATGAGATTATTGAGGTATTTGCAAATTTTAACACTGACTTTGGTAGTAAGTTTTTCTAGTTGTAAGTTGCATAAAAATGCAATAAGCAAGGAAGATAAGGTTAGTTACAATACCCGCAAAATATACAATCAACATTATTACGAGGCGGCTAAACTTAAAGTTTTAGGGGATTATGTATCTGCATCCAAAGAATTTAATCTGGCATTGGATGCCATACCAAGCAGTCATGAGGTCATGTATCAGTTGGCCAATATTTATTTTAAAGATAAAAAATTAGATGAGGCCATTCATTGGGCCGAACTGGCAGTTAAAAATAATCCTGAGTATAATTATTGGTATTATGGGCAGCTTGCACAAATATATAGCACGGCCAAACTTTATGATAAATCGGCTACTGTATTTGCTGAGATGGTAGAAAAAGAAGCAGACCGAAAAAGCAATTATGAAGAAGCCGGAAACCAATTATTAAATGCCAAAAAACCTAAAGAAGCCGCTAAATATTTTGAGCGTTATATTACCAAATTTGGTGCTGAAGAAAATATTTGTCGAAAATTAGAAGCTTTGTATTTCGATATTAATCAGCCAAACGATGGGGTTCGGATAATAAAAAAACTCTCTGACGCCTATCCAACAGATGTAAAATTTTTAGGTCTTTTGGCTGAAAGCTATACTAAAGTTAATAGAATTGGGGATGCAAAAGCTGCTTATTTAAGGATGCTGGAGTTGGACGAAAATAATGGCTACGCCTGTTTTGGGATGGCCGATGTCCTCAGGCGTGAAGGTAAGAATGATGAATCGTTTGCATATTTAAGTAAAGGTTTTGCTGACAAACGGGTAAATATTCAACATAAGCTAAAAGTTATTTCCTCGTATTATTTTTTGGTTACCAAAGATGAAAAAAGCAAAGCTCAGGCTTTTGAATTAAGTGAAAAATTATTGCAGGCTCATCCCGATGACGCAACGGCTTATCAGGTATACAGTGATATGCTTCTTGCTGCAGATGAGTTTTCAGAAAGTCGTATTTTTATGAAAAAAGGATTGGCCATTGATGGTAAAGATTATCGGGTTTGGCAAAAACTTTTTGGGATAGATATAAAATTAAATAATAATCAATTTTTGTTTGAAGATAGTAGGGCAGCCCTTGAATTATTTACCACTCAACCGGGTATATTTATTATTCATAGTCAGGCAGCCTTGAGAATTGGAGAATATGGAAAGGCCATTGAAACCGCATCACAAGGATTGGAAATCTCATTTAAGGCTGACGAAAAAATTCAACTTTATTTAACACTTGGCAACGCCTGGTGTGAAAATAAAAACTTTGAAAAATCGGATGAGTATTTTGAAAAAGCATTGGAAATAGACCAGCAAAATGCAATGATTTTAAATGACTTTGCCTATAATTTATTTAAAAGAAATGCTAAACTTCAAAAAGCTGAAGAAATGGTACTCAAAGCAATGGCTATTGAACCAAACAATGGTTCGTATGCTGATACTTATGGATGTTTATTGATGGCTCAAGAAAAATTAACTGAAGCAGAAATCTGGATAAAAAAATCATTGGAACTTGAAGGTGAAAATGCAGAGGTACTCGAGCATTTGGGGGATTTATATAAAAAGCAAGGTAAAATAAACTTAGCAATTGAGGCGTATAAGAAAGCACTATTGAAAGACCCCGAAAACAAATCTATAGCAATCAAACTATCTAAATTGGGCGGATAAGTATGAAAAAAATACTAATATTATCCTTTTTAGGAATCCTTTTTTTTAATGCTTGCAGAGGAAAAAAGATAAGAAAAAAATCAGTTACCAAAACGCCAATTGAAGGTGCTAAACCTATATTGCCTGAAATAAAAAGTGTACTAAAAAACATTTATGAATTTGATTATTTAAGCTACAAAGCCAAATGTGATTACAAGGATCCGAATATGGATCAATCCTTTACCATGAATATTCGTATGAAACGGGATAGCATTTTGTGGATTTCAATTACCGCAGTTGGGTTTGAAGTGGCGAGAGCAAAGTTGGATAGTGATTCGGTGAAAGTGATATCACGACTCGAAAAAAAATACTATACCTATGGTTATGATTATATCAAAAAGCTAAGTGGAACCACTTTGACTTTGATGCAAATACAAAATTTACTTACCGCCAACCTTATTTATTTGCCCGAAAACTATACTTCAACAGCCGAAAAAAATAAGTTTAAAACTACCGAAGGTTATATTGAAAATACGGTGTCTATTGATGACAAATCAAAAATATTAGAACAACTGCTTCAGCACTTAGTGGAGCAATCTAATGCTAATGTGCTTTATAGTAATTATAAAAAAACGGATAAACAACAATTTCCAGGTAAGGTAGATATATCGGTAATTACTCCCAAACATAACATAAGTTTATTGATGGAAAATAGCAATATCAATTCTAATATTATTGATGCTTTCCCTTTCGAAATTTCGAGCAAATATGAAAAAGGTAATTAAACTGTCTTTTATTTTAGGATTATCATTCCTTTTTTTTATGGCCGTAAATGGCCAAAGCAGAAAGGAACTTGAAAAACTTAGAACCAAGAAAGAAAAGGAAATTGCCACCACCAAAAAAAAATTAGAGGAAACCAAAAAGAAAAAAGAAAAATCAGAGGAAGTGCTTATTACGCTTCGCGAGCAAATATCTCAAAAGCGCGAATTGGCAGGAATGTATGCCAAGGAGGTAGAAAAAATTGATGTCGAAATCGACGGTTTAAATGGAGAAGTTCAGACACTTAATTCAGAAATAGACAAATTAAAAGCTTCATTTGCCCGGCTAGTTGTTCAAGGATACAAAACCCGTTCTGCCAGCTCTAAAGTAAATTTTCTATTCTCGGCCAATACCTTTCCTGAAACGATACGGCGGTTTGTTTATCTTAAAAAACTGTTGGATTTTAGGAAAAAACAGATGTCGCTAATTGAAGTTAAAAAGGCAGAGAAGGCCAAAAGTTTGGCTATACGGGAACAAATAAAAGCTGAAAAAATAGGGATTGTAAAATCCAACGTACAAATTCAGGAAGAGTTGGAAGTGGATGAAAACTCTGCGGAAATGCTGCTTGCTGATTTACAAATAAAAGAGTCAGTATTGATGGCCGACCTTCGGAAAAAGGAAAAAGCATATCGTGAATTGGATGAAGCCTTAAAACGTGCCATTGAAAAAGAAATAGAAAATGCCCGAAAAAAGGCAGAAAAAGAACGTCAGAAAGAAATTGCTCGGCTGAAAGAAAAAAATAAAAGCAAACCAAAGAGCACACAAAAAGCCGAAGAAGAATATGTGCCTCCGGCCAATAGTTCTAGTTTTGGTAAAATGAAAAATCAGTTGCCTTGGCCAGTACCTGGAGGTAGCATTGCTCAAGGATTTGGAAGTCACAGGCATCCCACCTTGCCTGATGTAACTGTAATTAATAACGGAATAAACATAACGGGAACTCCGGGAGATAATGTGAAATGTGTGTTTGAAGGAGTGGTATCCACCATTCTGAAAATACCGGGAATGAAAAATACTATTTTAGTAAAACACGAAGATTATTTTACCGTTTATTCAAAACTGGAAACTGTGAAAGTAAAAAAGGGAGATAAACTAAAAGCCGGCCAAAGTATTGGAACCTTGGGGCCGGATAGTGAAGGAAAAACCGAACTGCACTTTGAAGTGTGGCAAGGCAACCAACGCATGGATCCTGAACAATGGCTGAATAATTAGTAATACAGACTTGCACCTTACTTGTTTTTTCTTTTATAAAACTTGCTTTTGCGGTATGTTTAGTGTTTATATTTGTGTAACCCAATAACAAATATTATGAAAAAAAATCTACTAATTTCGGTTTCAGGCGGTCAGGCGTTCAGACATTCAGGCGTTCAAATTTAAGCTGTTTATTATGCTTTCGTTCATGGTTCTTTGCACCAATTTTGCCAAAGGGCAGGATTACATTATTCGAGATAACATTACTCTTATTGATGGTCCGACTACTTTTATTCAAAGCAATCCTTACCCAACTTCCACTTCAACTTCAAGTACTTTTGAAGTAGGAAAAGGATTCACTTTTAAACCAATCCATAGTATATTTTATGGAGGTAATTTGGGTGTTTCACAGGCTACCGCTTTATTTGGCAATTATGGTGGGAAATGGAGTATTACTGGAGCCTACCAAAGGGGCTGTATACCGGCAGTTGGCAGCACGGTTTATGGTTTAAATTTTTTGGCCACTCAACATCTTTGGGGGAATTATGATGCTCTCTTTGGTTTAAGGGCTGATTCTACTCTTTTGGTAAATAATCAAGCGGTAGATACCAAGAACATGATTATTTCAAAAGCTACCGATTAATAATTTTAGTATTAGAAATAGGTATGATAAAAAGAATTCTCTTTTGTTTTCTGTTAATTTTGGGAGTAGCACTATTATGCAATTCCCAAAATTTCAAATGGGTAAAAAATTATGGGGGAGTTGGGGCTGAAAATAACCCGCTTTGTTTGCATACTAAAGATGCGTCATATATAGCTTGGACAGGTGGTTCTAATACGAAATTTGGCTCATTTAGTAAATCAAGCAAAAACTCTATTATTCTGGCTGTAGGGAAAATTGATGTGTCTGGAAATTCTCAATGGATGTGGACTGCTGATAGTATTACGGAAAATGGCCGTATCGAATCCGTATTTTATGATACAATTAATTCAAAAATTTTTATTTCAGGATACTTACAAGGGAAACTTTATAGCGGTAGTAAAGTTTGGAGTTCTTATTATAGTAAATCGAAAAATAAGTATTCTGCAAATGGTTTATTAATTAGGTTGAACAATAAAGGGCAATTGGAAAAGGTATTAGTTTTAAATGATTCCAATAATAGCAATATTAATAGCATCAATTCAATTAACTCAGAATTAATAATTTCAGCAGACTTTATTGTAAATACAAGTAATAAATTTTGTGCATTAGGCTCCTCCTGTTATTCCAAATCTGGAATTGTTATATGTAGAATTGATAGTAATTTTAGTATAAAAACTAACACTGGATTAATAGAAGGATCTATTGGTGGGGCAAAAATTGATAAAATTGATAAAAATGTTTTATTGACTTTTTTTTCTAGATCACCAGTTAATTATTCTGATTCTTTTATAAGTTTTACTGATAAAATAGATGGTTATTATTCAATATATCTAAATCATAATTTAAAAGTGATTAAGATAGGAAAACTTTATTCATTAGGTTACTCAAAAGCCACCGCCTCATTTACAGAAAATGGAGAAATAGTAGTAGGAACAGCTTTCCAAGATTCAATACAGTTTAAAAATAAGAAAATAGGTTTTGGTAAAAACTCTTTACCAGTAGTTCTGTTTTTTGATAGTAGTGGTAATTTAAAATATGCAGCTTACCCAATTGGTGCAAGCAGTGGTCAATATATTACATTAATATATCATGGAGGGTTTATTTATGCAGGTGGTAAAATAAGTGGAGATTTTACATTTGGTGATATTATCACCTATACATCAGAAGGGGCTAATATAATGACAAAATTAGATTTAAGGGGGAATTTTCTTTGGGCTAAAAGGTTTGCAAAATCCCATAGTTTACAATATGTGAATAATGTATCAGCTTTTAGTAAAGAAATTTTAATGGTAAGTATATTTAGCGATACTGCCTATTTAAATTCCCAACAATTTATTTCAAGTGGAAGTATTGATATTATAGTTGCTAAAATCCATGATATAGAAATATACCGAGGGCAAGTGAGCAAAGGCCCATACTGTGCAGGAGATACCATTAAAATACCCTATACCAAAGACGGAGATTTTAATAGCGGCAACCAATTTATAGCTCAATTGAGCGATGCCGATGGAAACTTTACAGGCAAGGAAAGGGAACTGGGAAGGGTGACAAGTACGACAGACGGAACTATAAAAGGGCCGTTGCCGATGTTTGAAGTAGAAAGCAGCCCTAATTATAGAATACGAATTATAAGCACCGACCCTGTGGTGCAAAGCTATTACAAGTATGATACCTTGCGGTTGCTTATCTATAGCCGCGATAAGGCCGACCCCGGGAAACCGGAAACGATATGTAATGGTGATTCCATCCGATTAAGCACTTACGGCGGCACTAAATGGACATGGAGCCCCAAGTATAACATTAATGACAGCACCTTGAAAAAACCGTGGGTATGGCCTGCAAAAACCACCACCTACAAACTGATAATAGCCGACAGCAGCGGATGCGGCAAGCCCGATACAGCCTTTAAAAAAATTATAGTGCGCTGGCCTTTAAAAGTAAAGGTTATTGCAGTAGATACAGGGGTTTGTGATAGTAAGCCTATTAAACTACCTGCGTGGTTTACAGGCGGTGATTCATTAAATTATCAATGGCAATGGTATGCAGTTTCTAAATCTAAAAAAATATGGAAGCAGCTAAACACAGGCAAACTAAAACTAAGCGATACCTTGGCCTACACGCCAACAGCAACGCTTTATACCAATGATACATTGGCGATAGTTTTAAAAGACAATTGCACCAATAAAAACGATACAACTTTTATAATTATACGCTTATTAAAACCTAGCGTGATAACCAATAAATTTACTGATACTTTGGTGTGCAAAGGAACTGCGGTAATC
Organism: Bacteroidota bacterium; assembly: GCA_947468275.1. Taxonomy (GTDB): domain Bacteria; phylum Bacteroidota; class Bacteroidia; order NS11-12g; family UBA9320; genus JABWCE01. The sequence goes on along the minus strand of CANIKO010000006.1, from coordinate 29,552 downwards.
TATAAAGCCCAAGTATGGTTTGACCAGCCTTACGTGTGGCAATGGCGCGATATTACCAATAATAGTATTCTATCAACCACTAATTCATTAAGCATTACAGCCAATACCACATTAAAAATAAAACTGACTTTAACCAATGGTTGCACCATAGATAGTAATATATTTATACTTAATGTAAATCCCCCTTTGAGTGCTAACATCCTTACAACCAAAGGAAGTTTGAATGATACAACACTGTGTTCAGGCCAATCACTTTCTCTTATTGCCAAAGGAAAAGGAGGGGCAGGTAAGGGGTATATCTATAGCTGGATATGGAACGGAAACATCGTATCAAAATCTGATACCCTGCGGCTTAAACCAAACTCAACCTCAGCCTTAACCTTAATCCTCAACGACAATTGCACCAAAGCTGCTGACACACTATCCAAAACCATCACCATTATTGAAACGCCTAAAGCTGATTTTACTTGGGACTTGGCGTGTAGCCGAACTATAACAAATTTTAAATACACCGGTTCAAAATCAATTCAAACATTCGCTTGGAATTTCAACAATGAAGCTACATCTAACCTTGAAAATCCAAGTCATAAATTTGCATCCATAGGAGCATCAACCACTGTATTAGCCATAACCTCGAGCAACGGCTGCACCGATACCATCAAAAAAACATTGGATATAAAACCACAATCTAAAGCAGCCTTCACAGCTGCTGATGTGTGTGAAAGTGAGAGTGCTATTTTTATTAATAAATCACAAGATGCCACAGGCTACAACTGGAAATTTGGTGACGGACTTAAATCAAATTTAGAATCGCCCAAGCACCTTTACAGTATTGGCGGCGTTAGCCAAACGTTTAACGTTACTTTGGTGGCAGTAGTTAGCGGTGGTTGTTCCGATTCGGTTGTAAATGCGATAACCGTTAATTCTAATCCTATTTCAGATTTTGGTTATACTACAAATAAGAATATAGTTGATTTTAAGGCGACCCAATTAGGCAATACCTCCTACAAATGGATATTTGGCAATGGCGACAGTGCTGCTAGTAGTTCTAGTACTTACACGTATACTTATTCAAAACTTTCAGGCAAATATACCGCCTGTTTAAAAACCATAAATACGGCAAATTGTTTCTCTGAAACCTGTAAAACTATAAATATAACAGTAGGTGTGTCAGCAATACCAAAACCACACGGCTTCAAAATTTACCCCAACCCAAACAACGGAAGCTTTACCATTGAAATTGAAAATCCTTCAAAGGATGTTTCCATTGAAATTTTTAACCTTTTGGGTGAACGGGTTGGAAGGGTTGAAAAGGTTGGAAAAGTGAATAGTTTAGACTTAGATGTGGCAGATGGAATGTATTGGGTAAGGGTGAAAAATGGAGATTCGGTTTGGAATCAGAAGGTGAGAGTTTTTAAATAGCTTCCTGAAAACTACCCATTAATCCGTTTCACAATGCCCGGCAATGCCCGGCGAAACGCCATCAGTTCTTTAAAACTTTGCCAGCACACTTGCAGCAGTTTCATTTTTTTGATACTTACTTCGCCGGTGTGGCGGTCTTTGTGGGTAATGGGTATGCTGAATAATTTTTGGCCGGCCCGCTTGGCCATCACTGCTATAAAAATATTAGGGGCAAAGGGAGTAGGCTCGGGCAAATTATCAATCAATTTTTTAAGGAAAGAACCTTTAATTAATCGAAAAGGAATATTGCTATCTTCAATAGCAGTGCCAAAAAACAGAAATATAGAAACCTTTAAAATTCGGGTGATGATGAGACGGATGGGCGCATCAAAACGGGTTTTGCGATAACCTAAAATAAAATTAGAGTCGTTGCGTTTTTCCCAAAGCTTAAAAAAATCTTCGGTTTCAAACTGGTCGTCGCTGTCGGTTTGAAAAACATATTCGGCATTTAATTCTAACGCTTTTTTATAGGCATTGACCACCGCATTGCCATGGCCGCCATTGGGTTGGTTCACGGCAATTAATAAAGGATTGGTTTTGGCCAGTTGAATAAGTGTTTCGCCGGTATTGTCTTTTGAACCGTCGTTTACAACAATCAAAATTGGGTTATCCGTATCATTAAATGCACGTTTTAGCAGACCAGTCCATTTTTCTACTACATCGGCTATTACTTCTCCTTCGTTGTAGGCGGGCATTACTATGGCTACTTTGTGTGACATTTCCATTGGCTATTTTAAAATTGCGAAATTAGGATTTTAATTGGTCAGGTATGTATTATTTTACCAGTTTTATTACATCTGTTCCGTTGGTGGTTTCCAGTTTTAGGAAGTAGGTTCCATGCGTAAGCAGGAGGGTTTCAATAACCGTTATGTTTTTAGCATCGTTATTTTTTAATACTATTTTTCCTGTGATATCGGTAATGGTAAGTTTGTAATTGGCATTGGCCGAACTTACAATTATTTGCTCATTAAACGGGTTTGGAGACACCTTAAATCCTGCAAGTTTTGGAGACGAAACACTAACATTTGGACCTTTTAAAATTAATGTGGAAGCCATACTTGAGGATGAACTTGCGGTTAATGTTTTAATAAAAGCATTATTATTTATTGAAACCAAATTATCAACCAACGAAATATCGTCAAGATACCACCCTTCGGCACCTTGAGCACCGTCACTCACCATTCTGAAACGGATTTTTACGGTTTCATTTTTATAAGGACTTAAATCAATAATTGTTTTAATAAATTGATTGCTATTCCCACTAAATGCATTCTGACCGCTAATATTGCTTTCCGGATTTACAGAAATTACAGCGTTGTAACCATTCTGTGTCATCTGCGGGCCAAGATCTTCCCAGGTTCCGCTTTTATTTATTTCAACTACTGCTCCATCCCAATCGGCTTCGGTATTGTATAAATGATAAAATATCAATGAAGGTTTGGATAACACTTTAAGGTCAAACGATTTCATTAATATTTTATCACTTTTAGCACTGGCATTGGCTATAAAATAACTACGGGCCCCTTTGTATTTTTGATTGGTTCTCGAAACCCAGGCTCCAACTCCCTCAAGGGTTGAGTCTTTCCATTGGCCGGGGCCTAATTCAAAATCTGTGGTTTCGATAAAATTAGTGTACGAACCCGAATTAGCTTTAGTGTAAATATAAGCCACCAATGAATCCCCTGTTTTTAATGAATCAATTAATGATGCATACACCGGACTAGCAAAAGAACCCTTTAAAAACCCTGTAGCTTTAATAAATTTCAATTCAGTTTTTAAAGTATCTCTAAATGTAAGTTGCTTTAAGGTTTGGGTAGTGTTGTTTGTTAATACAATTTTGTAAATAAGTGTATCTCCATTTTTAGTTTCTGCCACGGCTGTTTTACTGATTTTTGGTAAATCAAATTTTGGAACTGCAAAACTTTCGGTTCCATCACTTCGGTTGGCATTGGAACCTTGGCTAGCGCCGTATCCCAATCCGCGACGGGCAAATGTTTCCCAAATTATATCCTGATTAGCACTTTTATTATTTAGTTGATCAGCCAATAATATAGCATCTCTTCCATCTTTAAAACCAGGATTGCAAGGTTGCAATTTCATCCCGTCTATAACCAATTTCATAGCTATATTATTTCCACCTTTTCCATTATAGATATCAGCGTCATAACCATATTTATCAATAAAATTCCAGTACATATCCCAAATCATACTGCACCAAACCGAGCCTACACCATGAGGAATAGAGAATGTTTTAATGTTTTTATAAGTTACAGGATTGATAGCCAATGAAGTGCTGTATGGGTAATCTCTTATGCCATCGCCATCATTAGGTTCATCTATAACATAAGTTCCAATTCCCCGTTTGTCGGGTCCTTTATCTCCGTTTTTTTGAGTCATTACTAATCCAAAAAAATCGCTCCAGCCTTCACCCATTTGTTCTTCATTGGTTAGGCAATCCGTATTATCCGGGCCTCCAGTAAGTCGGTTAGAAATTCCATGTCCGTATTCATGACAAATTACACCATTATCAAAATCACTATCATACTGTTTAGCAAGAGTTCCGGTTGAATCGTATAAACTAACTTTTACTGTGGCGGTTTTTAAAGCATTTTTTAAAATATCGCCGTCTACTTTGGTTACCATTATTGAAGGTATTGTAATGCCTGTGCCACCGGTCCCTCCCATGGTTATTGGGTTTCCGCTTACGTTATTGATCATGATAACCGCCTTAGCGCCGGCATTTTGAGCAAATTGCACTTTTTCTAAAAAAGTACAGGTGCCTCTGTCAATCAATGCAATTTGTCCATTAATACTCGAGCCATTTGTGAAATCATTGCAACCCAAGGAAGGGTTTGATGTGCCATCGCTAACCAATACAAGATTGCCGGAAATTGGAGTAGTGGTTAATTTTGGGCCAAAGCCGGCCAATGCTGCGGAGTATTGTTTGGCAATATTTGAGGGCTGATTTACCCTTAACAAAAAAGATAAACTACTCACATTCCAAACATACATTTGCATTCGCGGATTTTGTCCGTCGGGTGGGGTTCCAAAATTGGCATTGTTTGTGCCGCTTCCATCCTGAGCTTCGGCCTTTACCTCATCATTTTCTGCACCGCCTCGGTTGTAATTATTTACTTGAAAATTTCCGGAAGCATCATCAAATCCATAATGATACCAAACGTCGTGCATCAAATTGTTCCAATAAAATAAATTGGTAATAGCGGCATCCAAATAATCGGTGTGCTTTTTTGTTTTGTCAAATGCAAAGTCAAAATTTAAAGTACTTCCACCATTAGGACTGTAGCCCGGGAGGTCGTCATTATTTTTATCTTCATAAGCATAGGTATTATTTCCTCGGGTTATGGTGTATTCAGCACCGGTAACTCCATTGTTATCATGCCAGCTAAAGGGAGAGGATAAACTATCGCTTGGGTCGTTTAGCAAAACCATATTACCATGACTTGGACTTTCCACCGGACGAGGCAATACTTTATACTTTGCAATTGATTTTCCTTCGCCAGAGCCTTCTCCAGTTCCTGGAGATATTAAGTTGAAGGGATGATTTTCGGTATTGCTAATATTTTTAGGATGGCATTCCGTTATCCAGTTATTTTCATCGGCCAATTTTCCGGTGATGGCGTCTATTCTTATGTTCCACCAGTTTTGTTCATCTTTAGTTATCCAGTTTACATTCCAAACCAATTTTAAAGTAGCATTAACAGAAACCCATTTTAGTTTAACTTTAATATCTCCCTGTCCTAATTCACTGTTTTTAAAAGTGCTTTCAAATTGAGAGAAAGAAATTTTTTCTAATGAATTGGCAGAGATGGAAATTTTAGAACTTTTATTTTTTTCATTAAGCGCAAAAATAGCAGCTTCATCAGCTGTGATAGAAGGATTTGAAGATCCAGAAACTATTCTCAGGTTTTTAAAAAAGGTGCTGTTTAATGCAATAATTTTACCTTCTTTATTTAAATGCAAACCCAATACGGAATTGTGAATTGGAAGGGTTTTGTAATATTGGTTAAAATAAATATGGGTCACACCATTTTGTTTGTCAGTGGATTGAGAGGAGATTTTCATCTCGTCCAAATCTCCAGATTTAAGTCCGGTGTTTTGACTAAGAATTAATTTTATATAATCAGTTGAGTTTTGAGGTAGTTGTCCAAAAACAGAAACATTAATGATAAGAAAACACAGGAGTATTGTTTTTTTTATATTTATTTTACAAACGTACATATTATTTAGTTCACCCTAGTTTGGGTTTATGGTCATAAAAAAAAGAATTCGATTCACAAGTTCTTTTAAGTTTCATATTCGTTTTGCCTTTGGCAAGTTTAAAATGTAATTATCTTTGCCCCCTCTTATGACAGAAAATTATATCACCACCATTGAAAGTGCCATAATCAAAATGGGGCTTAATCCAGAGGAAACCCGAGGTGAAGAACCCGGACAATGGCAGGTTTTCAGAGGCGCAATATGTATATTTATCGATGTTTGGAAACCAAGTCATAATTCCGATTGGAATTATACAGGCACTGAAGAGTCTGTAAATACCTTTCAAGTAATAGCGCCAATAACAGAACTTCCCACGGAAGATAAATTATTTAAATTTTATGAAGAATTACTTCATATGAATTTTCATCTTTACCAAGCTTCTGTAATTATTAATCGGAAGGACAATGTGTTGGCATTAAAGTTCAAATGTATATTGGCAGGATTAACTGAAGCCTCAGTTGTTGAAGCCGTCGAAAGCACAGGTTATTATGCCGAAATGCTCGCCGATTATTATTCAAAAAACTACGGGGTAAAAAAATTATCAGAATAATTGATTTTTTCAGGCAACCTGACTGAAACAAATACCATCCATATAAAGTGGACTAAAGATTTTGAATGTTAAAATATGTCGCAACCCGAAGAAAGGAATATAGTGCTGATAAAGGGTTGTTTGGCAAAAAATCCAAAGTCACAAAAAGCGTTATTTGACACATTTGCCCCCACTATGTATGCTATTTGTTACCGGTATGCAAAAAATTCTGATCAGGCTAAAGACTTACTACAGGAAGGATTTGTAAAGGTTTATACCAAACTTGGTGAATTTAAATTTGAAGGTTCATTCGAAGGTTGGTTAAAACGGATTTTTATAAATCACGCTTTAGAGTATATCCGCAAAGAATTGAGGCAGCCCAACATGGTTAATTTAGATGATGTTCATGATTTATCATCCGATTCTTTTCAATTTCATGGTTTGGATGCCGCTAAAATTTTGGCTCAGATTCAGAAATTGCCAACCGGCTACCGAACTGTCATTAACCTTTTTATTATTGAAGGTTATAGCCACAAAGAAATTGCCGAATTGCTCGGTATTTCTGAGAATACATCAAAAACGCAATTGCATAAGGGAAGGCACATGTTACAAAAAATGCTTAAAAATAATTTTTAACAAAAAAATGGAAAACAACCCAAACATAAACAACTTTGATGCGATGCTTAAGCAATCGCTTCAGGGTTCTCAAATGCCGGTTCCTGCCGGGGTTTGGGAAACTGTAGGTTCTTCCATTGGTGCCAAAGCCATTGTGGTGGCTAAAGTAACGAGCCTTAAATTATTAATTTTAAAAACAGTGGTAGGTGTTTTATTGGCGGGGGGAGCCGGATTTGGAGCTTATCAACTTTTGAAACCTGCGGAAATTACACCTGTAACTAATAACCCAATAATCAATAACGCAATAACTGAAACCGGCATAACCATAGATACCGCATTATCGATATCAGCTAATCCTTCAGAAATTAAAGAAACTAAAATCTTTGTTCAAAATGAGGATTCGATGATTAAAGATATTCCAAACGAAGTATCAGCAACCGCTTCAGAAATCGCTAATAATAAAATTGATGTTCCAGTAAAAAGTGAAGTTGTGGTAGCGCCTTCAATAAAACCTGAAATTAAGAAAGAGGTTGAACCTAATTATACAAAAGTGACACCTATAGAATCCCATCAACAGGAAACTATCACTTCTGAAGATCAGACTTTGATAAATGAAATGGTTATTCCCGATGTTATTACACCTGATGGCGATGGATTAAATGATTGTTTTAAAATTAGTATAGAAAATGAAACCCAATTTATACTTCTAATTTGTGATAACCAAAATAGGAAAGTTTTTGAAAGTACCGATAAAAATAAGTGTTGGGATGGTAAAAATATGAACACCGGAGAAATGGCTCCAAAAGCTGTTTATCGCTACAAATTAATCATTGAATTGAAATCAGGATACAGGAAAATTATACCCGGAAAAATTACTTTATTGTAAAAAATTAATAATAATTAAATTTTAAGTCGTAAAATAGCGGGCTGTTTGAAAAAGAAGCCCTTTTAAAAACAAAAAAAATAAAAATTATGAGACAAAACACTACCCTCTCAACATTGCTCAAAGCCTTAATGCTGCTTGTATTATTTACAGCTGCAAAAATTGGTTTAGCACAGCCATGTGATCCAAGATGGAACAAAGTAAAAAGTTCTAATTGTGAAAATTCACCGATCCAGTTTGAATCAAATTCTCCAGGAAGAACCACCTATGAGTGGGATTTTGGGGATGGGTACACTGCTGGTCCTGGAGCAACCACGGCATTGCGTGACCCAGTTCACTCCTACACTAAAGCCGGTCTTTATATTGTAACCTTTAAAGGTTCTGGTGGGGCTGGTCCATGTAGTGATACGGTTATGGTGCTTATTAAGGAAAGCCCCATAGTAAAAACAAGAGCTCTGTTCAATTCTAGCCAATGTTTTTTAGGTAATAAGTTTTGTTTTATAGATAGCTCAAAAGCGGCTTCACGCCCAGTACAAAGTAAAATATTGTCCATTCGTTATTTGTTTAGTGATGGTGCACTTTATACCATCAACGACCCTAAAGGTGGTGACACCATTTGTCATAGTGTTATTGATCCCAATGGAGGTTATTTTGATTTAACCATAGAGGTAGAAGATTACAACGGATGTATAACCAAAGTTTTCTATTCTAAATTTATAAGAGTTTTTCCAAAACTTGGAGTATCATTTACTTCCGATAAACCCGATTCGTGTGTTAAAGCAACAGTTACCATTAAAAATACAACCGATACCTTTACAAAACTAAAAGACATTGCTTATTTTGAATGGGATTTTGGAGATAAGGGCGGACCTAATAATATTGTAATTGGTGACTCTGTTACCAATACCGAATGGTTAACTGGTAAATCTGGAAATAAAATTATTAAACATAGATATGATTTTACAGGACGAGCTAGTGGAAGGTATTCGCTAACCGGTAAGTTAACTATTAGAACCAAATTTGGATGTACAGAAACATTTATATATAAAGCTGCTGTTACTATCTCCGTGCTCAATGTTGAAATAATAGCAGAGGATGATTCGTCCTGTTCTGATAAGCCCACGGTTAAATTTACGCCAATAGATAAAACCACCGGTTTGCCAGTTCAGGGAGTTACATCGTTTTTATGGAACTTTGGGGATCCTCCAAGTGGACCTGCTAACTTTGATGACAAAACACTTGTGGGTACTACGCATGATTATGGCTTAGGACCTTGGATGGTAACATTAAAATTAAAATCGGGGCCATGTGTCTTAACAATAGTAAAAGAACCAATAGTGAAGATTGGTCCAACTTCAACCATTGAAGTATCTCCAATGGTTGACCCTATAACACCCCGTGTTAAAGAAGATGAAAAATATCAGTGTATTATTAGGGATTCAGTTCATTTTGTGAACCATTCTACCTTCTATCACACCGATGATTATCCTGTGTTTGAAGATAGTTCCGCAGTATGGAGATATTATTCATTATTAAGTAGCCGCAAAGTTGGATACTGGCAGCCACCTATCAAACAAGATACTATTGTTTCTAAAGGTACCTTCCAAGGACCGGTTACCACAATTACAATATTTTATTTGGATAAGGACACTTTGGAGTCGTTTGTTCAGAATGCCCTTTCTGCCGATAGTATAATTTATTACGTCAATGGCAAAAAGGTTAAGAAACCAGTAAACAACCCAATTATTTCGGGTAAAGATACCTTGCAAATTATTAAACGTAAACAATATGCTTTTAAATGGCCTGGTGACCAAACCGCTATTAAATCAAGCTTTCCTCCTATAACTCAAAGGCATAAGGACCACGTATTAAGACTTTGGGATTTTGGAGATAATTATGCCCCTAAATGTACTACCGATACCAAAAAGAATAAAAACGTAGGACTAAATTGTAATTGGAGTATGGATACTCTTCCGGTGCATTGGTATACGCCTTGGGATCAAATTTATAAAATTTATAATAATGGCCAGTTTTATAGCGCTCCTGCTTCAAAAACAGTATTGTGCAAAAATGGTAGATTCTGTTATAAGGTTAACTACTATCCTGCAATGTCATTCACAATTCCTGCCGATACATTGGTTATCCTTCCTAAAAATGCCACATACACTTATGCCGGACGAACGATAACACCGGCTACCAAGGAAATAATGACGGGGTCGTTCCGAATAAAAAAGGTGCCCATACGAATTGTAGGTCCCGCCACTTATATACCTACATTGAGTGATGAAAAATGGACTTTTTATATTACAAACAAAAAGAAAGTGCCTCCTTATGCAGATAGTACTACTGTAGAAATAAAAAATATTAAAACAACTACTTGGACTGCAAAGAGTTCAGGCACGTATACTCTTAAAAATATGGCAGATGAATTTACTTTGAAAAAAGGAGATTCAGCTACTTTAAGCGCACAGGTATTTATTACTGCCGGTAAAACCATTACTGCCGCAGCTACCACTATATATGTTGATACCATAATAGGTGGAAGAGACACTTTTATTAAGCGGTCTCGCATATTTATTGATTCAGCGTTTCACCGTAAAAGTTTTTATACCAACAGTTCACAATGTAATCAGGTTAAGTTATTTCATCAGGATACCGTGCACTCTTTACGATGCAAAAGCTTAGATCAAATTTCCTTAGCCTTAATACCACCAAATGCTAAAGGATTATGGTTCGAAGGTGTTACATGCTATGGCTCACCAAGTCCTCCTTACGGATTGCAATTTCACGTTGATAAAACCAAACCGGGCTGCACTCAACGTTTATTGAAATTTAATTTTGACTCAACTGCAGGTAAAAATAAATGGATAACTCACAGCGGATTTATGGCACCTCCATTGCCAGGAACTCCATGGCCTATGACGAATCCGAGTTACTTAGCCTCAGGAGCATGGCCAAATACATTTGTAAAAAATTACCAAGCTGGTGATATTCAGGAAAGAAATCCTGGATGGGTTACTGTAGGTTTGATAATTGGTAATGGACGAATAGTTAAAGGTGTGCCTGAGTGTCTGGATACAGTTTGGTATCATAATGCTTTTAGGTATCTGTATCTGAATGCATTATATGACGTAATAGTGCCTGAAAAAGATCAAAAACGCGTTTGTGTTGGTGATACAATTACCTTTAGTCTTCCTGATCCGATAATGGATAGTATTACTACCTTGTCATGGAGTTGGAATGATGCAAATAACTCAAGTTATGATGAGAAAACATTTTATAATAAACCTTATAAAGGCCCAAGTCCTACTCGTAACGACAAAGGTATTGCATGGAAAAAAACAGATAAATGGCTATACAATTATGTAGTTAGAACTGAATTTGATGGTTTTAATTATAAAACACTAGATACAGTTGTCTTGTCTATCACGCGTAAGTGGATTATTGGGACTAATATTTCAAGAGCAAGAACTCAATTAACCAATCAATTTAAATCTATCGGTATTGATATAAATGATATCCCATCGACTGAAATGGCTTTATATTTTGGAAATGGAACTGGATTTGGATGTATTGATACCTCAGGAATGGGAGATTTAATTGATTTTGGTGTTGCACCATATCGTGATAATTTAACCTTTAATCGCAATGCACCATTCCCTGCAAAAGGTATAAGTCCTAAAACCAATAAGGATACTATTTATTATCCTCAAAATTGGTTTAGATATACCGACGCTACTAAAAAGGATTCTACAATTATTTCTCAAACCTTACATTGGCGTGCCATTAGTATGATGGGATTTGATACTTTGAAACAACGTGTTAAAACCGCTAGTTTAGTATGTCCTTTTGGCGATAGTACCATCAAGAGTAAGTATTATAGAGATAGTCTTGTATTGAAAAGTAAAAAACCACCTTATTTGGATAGTTTTGTGAAAAGCAGAATTGTTTCTTGGAGAGATAGTTTGAAAGTTAATAAACTTACAGGACTTCAGGTTAACTCAGGGGTTTATCGTCATGCCTACAGAACGCCTGATCGTTATTATCCAACTTTCTACCTTAAAAATACTCTTGGTTGTTTCCAAGGTCGTAATAAGGAAGTAGATGTTGGGTTCTACTGGAAGTGGACTTATACCGATACCATCATTTGCCATGGAAATACCAACGTAGTATTGAGTGACTATATTCGCTATTTTGCTTATGAAGATCCATTTAATTATCTGAATAATTTCCCATATTGGAATACGCCTACTCGATTTATTAATCAGCGTGAAACCAAAAAAATTGACTTTAACGAGCATAATGATACCACTATAAAAAGCAAGGTTGCTCCATATTGCGATAGTTTAAAGATTAACATGTTTGGAACTACAGGTATTGGTATACCTCCATTTGCATGGCATTATGACGATCCAGGTATTTATACCATCCGTATAGCTATGAAAGATAGTACCGGTTGTGTAGATACTTCTCGCCAAAAAGTTTATGTTACTGGAGTAAATGCTGCTTTCAAGATTTTAAATGCAGGAACTTTGAGTTGCAAAAACATCATTTCGTTCTTTGACTCAAGTACTATGATAGACCCTTGTGTGTTAGCTAAAGGTAAACCGTGTGATAATATTATAGAATACACTTGGGATTTTGGAGATGGTAAACAAAGGAGTAAGCTAAAAAATCCATCACATGATTTTACTCAAAACGGCTATTTCACAGTCAGATTAAAAGTTAGAACAAAATTGGGTTGTATTGACAGTGCAAGTATGGTTGTGTTCATAGCTGGTCCGCGTCCTTACTTTAATCCTATTAGCGATACTATTATTTGTGTTGGGGATTCTGTAAGATTTGCAAACCAAAGTTTGGATCCGCTTTATAGTCCTAAGTGGGAATGGAATTTTGGTGATGGAAAAGTTGGGTCAAGTTTATTTAGAGATACAGTTGGGCACCGATATAATACCCCAGGAACTTATGAGGTATATTTAACTCAATTCGATAATATTAATGGAACTAGTCAACGTTGTTCGGCAATTTATCCTGATACAAGTGCAGACGTAGTTATAAAAATCAAACGATTGATTCGGGTTAAACCTGTGGCACCTGCAGACTTTAGTATTGCACCCAATGATACTATTTGTCCAAATACGTTAGTTAGCTTTACATCACAATCAGATACAATTTACACAAGATTTACTTGGAAATTTGGTACTGCCGATACTTTGAATACGACTGATAAAACAGCTAAGTATTCTTATCCAAAAGTGGGTAACTATAAAGTAATAATGGTTCCAAACTATGATACTCCTGAGTTTCATAAATGTCTTGACACAGTGAAAAAGAATATAGTTGTGTTGGATGTAAAAGCTGATTTCACTATCGATTCTACACTCAAGCCTAAGTATTGTTTCATTAATAAGTCAATCGGTGCAGTTAAGTACCAATGGATCTTTGAAGATTTTCCAGCAGATGGTGGTTCTTCAGATACAAGCCCTTGTTACCAATGGGCAGATACAGGTTGTCATAATGTAACTTTAATAGCTACTAATGCTATTGGATGCACCGATACAATGATTCAGCCAGTTTGTTCTTCTTTTGTGGCAGTATTTATACCTTATAACGTGTTTACTCCCGAACCTAAAGATGGATTTAATGATGAATTTAGAGTAAAAGCAATTGGACTCGAGAAATTTGATATCATAATTTATAATCGTTGGGGTGAAGTAGTGTTTGAAAGTAAAAATTCTAATTTCAGATGGAATGGTAAGGTTAAAAATACTGGAGCCGAATGTCCTGAAGGAACCTATTTCTACCTCATAAATTATCAAATTATTGAGAAGAAATTGAATGATGGTAAAAATAAGGGGAAACCAATTAGTGGAACTGTTACTCTGATAAGAGGTAAATAGTAATCCATTATTTCTTATATGAAAAAGACCCGTTTGATTTAATCAGATGGGTCTTTTTTATATAATAATTTTGAAGGTTTGGAATTCAATATGGTTATAGTTGAATTTCTGTATGGTCTAACCTGAAAAGGGGCCAGACTAATAATAGCAATACTAATTTAATAGACCACTTTTTTAATTCTATTTATCAAAACTGATTCAGACATTCGAACGGAAGGTTAATCGGAGGCTAAATCTTTCTAACAATATTTAACCCCTGCGGGGAATCAATGATCCAGTTATGGACAATATTGGTATATAGATACATCGAAGAATCTTAAATCCCTTAGGGATGAAATAAAAAGAGTGAATTATTAAAGGTTTAATGAACAATTTAACTTCAAGGTTTTCGAAAGGATGTTAAAATTCTTGCAAAGTTTGATGAAAAGAAATTCTACTATTAGAGGGCTTTGCCCTCTATAACTCCTATTCACTTTTTTATTCACTGATTTGCTATTTATTTTAAAGGTGTTCATGAACCTACGGTGTCCTTGATGAAAAAAGTAAACAAAAAAATGCTCACCTTTTTATGTTTGTTTTCAATTGCGTTTGCGAATGCTTTGCATTTCAAATCAGAAAAATGCTTCCTCCCGCAGGCCGGGTCGCGGCCCGCATTTGGCTCATGAGTATGTTTATTTTTTAAATTAAGGCATTTGCGAACCTCGTTCCTCGGTTTCTGACCTCCCATCGCACAACTGCAAACTGACAAGTTTTGTTTAACTAGAAAAGTATCGGGTTAAGGTGCGTTGGGATGCCAAACCGAGGAACGAGGTTAGCGAATGCCCGTAAAATTAAATATAAATGAATGAGACAAAAATACGGGCGTTGGTAAGCAAGGTACCGAGGGGGTATATTTTTGGCTTAATTTTTTTGCCTTCTTTTTTTATCAATATAAAAAGAAGTTCAGGGTTAGAAGGGCTGACAACACCTAAAGCAAGTATAAACTTTTTTAAAAATAATTTTTTGAAGTCTGACTTCAAATAACGTATTGCTTAATCTTTATGCTATACCTACTGACAACCTACTGTATTAGTCTTTAAATTTTATCGCCTATTTTGAAATACTGAATTTTTGAACCAAAAAATTATTTTCAGTTATAATGGTAATTAAATAGATTCCATTGGGATATTGCTCAACATTAATTTGCTCTTCAACCAAACCTTTTTTATGATTAAAGGTATTCTTGTATAAAGCCTTGCCTTCCATATTAGTTACCGTAATATTGATGTCCTTCATATCCTTTGTGATTGAAAATTGATATTTCAAAACCTTATCTACCGGAACGGGGTAAACCAGCAGTGAAGTATTTTTATTTCCAGCCGTGCTTTGAATAGCATCAACTCCTAATATAAAGGATGACTGAGAATAGGTGTTGCTGCAATTGGGTTTAACATGCCAATCATAGCGTGTATCTGGTTTAAGGGCAATCATTGTTAAAGTTGTGTCGGGAATATTTGAGGTTCGTTCCCATACTGTATTTGTTTTGATTTTGAGTTCAAATGTATAATAGGAAGCTCCAATAATAGGAGTCCAATTAAAGATGGCACTAGTTTGGGACAATTTATCGATACTAAGATTATTAGGGGCTCCGCAATTGGATGTAGTAAAGGAGGACGTGGTAGAACTTCCACTATCAAAAGTACAGTTCGACATTACTCTCCAGTCGTACTTACTCATTGCATTTAGTCCTTTAAGAGTAATAATAGTATCGTTAATATTGGCCGTTGTATTCCATTGTGATGAAAAAGATTCCTTATAATACACCAAATAGTTTATTGAACCAGCAACTGGTTTCCATCGCAATTTTACACTATTAAACCTTATGCTATCTATACTTAGTCCTGCCGGTGTTGCACACTTAGTATATTTTGCCTTTATAAAAGAGCTATTCATAGGGCAATTTGTTCTTACTCTCCAATCATAATCTTTGTCCAGTTTAAGATTGGTAATAGTTAAAAAGGTATCCGTGGTGTTAGCACTTGTCCAAAGTGAATCGGATGACAGTTTATATTGTAACGTATAATTTTTTATTTCCGAAGATTTGTTCCAGCTAAATCTCAAACTATTGGGCTTCATAGGTTTGCTAAACAATTTTGAGGGTGATTTGCAACCTTCATTACTTTGCAGGTCGCTTTCCCACACCCCCCGGCCATAAGTGGCCACTCTTAATTTTCCGGATGATTCCTGAATTTCAACTTCATTAATGGCCACTAAGGGTAACCCTTCTCCATGAAGTGCCCAATTTTTATTTTTATTATCACGGTAATACACTCCAACATTCATGCCGACATATACCCCTTCTAAAGGGTTATCCTCCACAACAACACTTCTTGCGGACAAGGCAGGTAAACCTGATGAAATATCTGTAAAGTTATTACCCATATCTGTAGATACAAATACCTGAGAGCTTTTATTGTTGCAAGTAATCCAAATTTTTTCAGGATTGGTCGGGCTTACAAATATTGAGGTTATTTCTGATTTTACTGTATCTATCGACCACGACGTCCCTCCATTACTCGTGCGAAATAATAACCATCCTGATGATCCATATATGTATTGAGGATTGGACTGTGAAATGCTCAAGTTTACGAGTGTTCCGGTTTTTGACCCCGGATATATGGCTAACCAATTGACTCCACCGTTGCTTGATCTGTAAATACCTTGCCATCCTCCATAAATGGTATCATGATTAGTGGGGTGCATTACTAATGGTGTAACCCAATTGCCTGCGTTAGGTCTGCTGAGATAAGTAAAACTTGCCCCGGCATCGGTTGTTTTATAGATATTACCATATTGGCTTGTGCTAATGGCAATATTCGCATTTGTTGGGCTAATAATATTGTCCATTCCATCGCCACCGGCCCAATCTATCCAACTACCATTTGTTTTGCGGTAGGCAGAGCCTTGGTCTTGAGCTCCGGATGTCATAACATTGGCATCTGTTTTTGAACAGGCTATTCTGTAAAGTTGCCTAATGCCTAATCCATTGGATAGATTAATCCAATCATCTCCATTGTTGACACTTTTAAAAATTCCTCCATCGCTACCTGAGTAAATTGTATGATTAACATATTCCAAGGCATGAACATCAGGATGTATATATCCTATTGTACTTGGATATCTATATTCTGTTTCAGCAGTAAAAGAAATTCCACCATCAGTAGATTTGAAGCAAATTGTACCTGCAATATGAACTTCGTTCACGTTTGACGGATTTACACATATTGCCATATCATACCATGCTTGGCCTGTAGTTCCCGTTCCATTTGTTTCATTCCCAAAAAAATTATTGGAGGATGACCCTTTAACAATTAGCTTATAATTAGACCCTGAATCCGTTGATTTAAATAAAGCATTAAAAATTGCCGTTTGATCCAAACCTTTTGACATCACAGCATATACTACCGCTGGATCATCGGGGGATACAGCGAGAAGGGTTCTTCCACTGGAAGTAATTCCATTAGTGAAACTAATTACACTCCAAGTGTTGCCATTATCTGAAGATTTCCAAACACAAAGAAGATTGGACATATCGTCTCTGGAAGCATACATAATATTGGGATTAGCCGGGTTAAATTCAATATCCTCAAAACCATAATTGCCGCTTACTTTTGTCCAAGAGACTCCTTCGTTTGTTGACCGCCAAATGCCTGTATTGGCAGTAGCAAAAACAATTTTTGAATTTTTGGGGTGCACCATCACTTTTTTTGAAACGACAGGGCCATTGCCTGTGGCAGCCCAGCTATTGCCGGCATCGGTTGATTTTATTACACCACCTCCTGTTAACGCAGCATAAATTGTGTTTGAATTGTTGGGGTCAATACATAAATTAAATACATCCATCCATGTACTATTAATATTATCAAGTAATGGCTTCCAGTTTTTACCACTGTTGGTGCTTTTCCAAATACCACCGCCAAACGAACTAACATATATCGTTGCAGTATCTTTGGGTAGGATAGCAATGGATGAGACTACTCCAATTCCGGGTCCGATACCACCTACATACGATGGGTAATCCGGCCCCAATTCTTTCCAGTTAATAGTTGTGGCTTTATTGTTTTTCTGAATACTTGTGAATTTTTGATAATTTAAATTTTCTTTTTCAGGTGCTATTAAATATCCATTTTCATCTAAGTGAAATTTCCGTTCATACAACCACCTTGAATATTGTTTATGCCCAGTGCCTTTGCCCGTGCCTACTTTTTCAAAATATTGGGTGGCAAGTTTTTCGATTTCACTAATATTGATGTCTCTGCGTTCCATCAATTCATAAATATTTATTTGAGACATTGCATAAAAGGACATTGAGCAAAGAAATATTGTAGTTATAATTCTTCCCAGAAATATTGATGAGGTTTTAACCTGTGTACTTTTCATAAGTATCCAAAAATAATACTGAATTTTTGAACTAATGAAATAATGTTAGAAAGACTCTAAAATAATATTGCATACTATCATATTTTGTAGTTGGTTTGAACAATAATTAGAGGTCACTCCATTTTCTTTAAATACAAAGTCAATTGAGACTAATGTTTCTAATTATAGGTATTTAACAATTTAAATATATTATGAAAGCCTTAATACCAGTTGCTGGAATAGGAAGCAGGCTTAGGCCTCACACCCATACTCAGCCAAAATCTTTAATACCGGTAGCCGGTAAGCCCATTTTAGCTCATATTGTTGATAGCCTAATTGCAGTAGGTATTAATGAGTTTGTATTTATTATTGGATATCTTGGTGATAAAATAGAGCAGTATATTTCAACTAACTATCCTGATATCCAATCTTATTTTGTGGTTCAAACCAATGGTAAAGGCACGGGACATGCTATATGGCTGGCTAAAGATTTGCTAAAAGACAATGAACCTGTTTTTATAGTTTTTGGGGATACCATTATTCAAGCTGATTTAAATATGATTGCTTCCTCTCAAGTATCCCTTTTAGGCGTTAAGCGGGTTGAAGATCCTCGTGAATTTGGGGTGGCTGAAATAGATGAAACTGGGCTAATTACAAAATTAGTTGAGAAACCAACGATTCCTAAATCTAATCAGGCCTTGGTTGGAATGTATAAAATATGTGAAACAAAACAACTTAAGCAGGCATTAACTTATAATATTGAGCACAATGTAATAACTCGCGGCGAATATCAATTAACAGATGCACTGATGCGTATGATTGATACCGGCATTAAATTATATGCTTATAATGTAGACGGTTGGTTTGATTGTGGTAAAAAAGATATTTTACTCGAAACCAATGCTATTCTCTTAAAAGGCGAAGGGTATATTAGAGCTTTAGCAAAAGATTATGAACGTACCATTATTATAGATCCTGTATATATTGCAAAAGGCTCTAAAATTTCAAATTCTATTATTGGCCCAAATGTTTCAATTGGCGAAAATGTAATTGTAGATTACTCCATTATTCGTAATACCATTATTGGCCCTCAATCTCATTTAGAAAATACAAACCTTGATAACAGTGTAATAGGAAATGATGCCAGCTTACGAGGAACCGCTCTTAGCCTTAATCTTGGTGATAATACTGAAATCAATTTTGGATAATTATTTCCAAGCCGGATATTTGGCCGGATTATAATTATGCATCAAATTGTAAATTTTCAGAAAGACTTCATCTGCGTTGGGTTTTGAAAAATAATCGCCATCTGTACCATATGATGCACGATGCTCTTTTGCAGCTATAGTGAGTGGTTCAGTATCCAAATATTTATAAGCAGACTGATTTTCTATAACTTGAGCCATCATGAATGAGGTAGCGCCGCTTGGAACGTCTTCATCTAAAAAAACTACTTTATTGGTTTTTTTAACTGACTCAACAATGGCATGATTAATATCAAAAGGCAATAAGGTTTGAACGTCTATCAATTCAACTGAAATGCCTAGTTTTTCTAGTTCATTACAAGCTTCTTCAGCTATGCGGCAACAACTACCATAAGTAACCAGGGTTACATCTGTTCCTTCCCTAATAATATCTGGTATGCCCAATGGCAGGCTATATTCACCAATATTATCTGGCAATACTTCTTTTAATCGATATCCATTGAGGCATTCAATAACCAATGCAGGTTCATCACTCTTTAGCAAAGTATTATAAAAACCCGAAGCTCGGGTCATATTTCTTGGGACTAAAACATGAACTCCCCTAATGGCATTAATAATCATTCCCATTGGTGAACCCGCATGCCAAACCCCTTCCAATCTATGTCCGCGGGTACGAATAATTACTGGAGCTTTTTGTCCGCCCATAGTTCGGTATTGCAAGGTAGCTATATCATCACTAATTATTTGAATGGCGTAAAGTAGGTAATCTAGGTATTGAATTTCAGCGATAGGTCTCAAGCCTCGCATTGCCAATCCTATGGCTTGGCCAATAATACTTAGCTCGCGAATACCCGTATCAGTAACTCTTAATTCGCCATATTTTTCTTGCATTCCCGCAAATCCTTGGTTTACATCACCTATTTTTCCGACATCTTCACCAAAGGCTACAATTTTACTATCTCTGGCAAAGGCAGCATCAAAACAAGCCTGAACAATTTCTCTTCCATCCAGTGTTTTTGATGATTCACTATAAATTGGCTTTATTTCAATAGCATTAAATACTGACTCTTTACTTTGACTGTATACATATGAATTATAGCGTTGGTTGTTTTCTTCAGTGAAAAGTTTATTCAACAATATAAGTTCTTCTCTGCCCTCATTATTTTCATTAATACTAAGACGAAGCACTTTGTTAATTGTAGTAAAAATATCTTTGCGGTTTAGCTCATTTTGATCGCTTAAATTCGATATAAGATTGTTTATCTCTTCAGATTTTGAGGAGGATTCTGAAAGGTTTTTTAAGGCGGAAATAGTTTTATTTCGGTCGTTTAAAATGGGTTGTAAATAATCATTCCAAGCAGCCTTTTGCTCCACTTTTACAAAAGCTAGCGCCTGTTTTTCGAGCGCATCAATTTCAGTTGTATCGGCAATACCTGAATCTAATATCCATTTTTGCATTTGTGGTATGCAATCGTATTCAGCTTCCCAATTTAATCGCTCTGTTGATTTATATCGTTCATGTGAACCAGATGTAGAATGGCCTTGAGGTTGGGTCATTTCTATTACATGAATTATAACCGGTGTATGAAATTCACGACAAAGCTTTGCTGCTTTTTGATAGGTTTTGACTAGGGTAGCATAATCCCAACCCTTAACTGTAAACAGTTCATAACCTTTGCCATTCTCGTCAGTTTTAAATCCGCTTAAGATGGAGGTTAAATTTTCTTTGGTCGTTTGGTATTTGGCATGTACCGATATTCCATATTCATCATCCCAAATACTGATTAGCATAGGCACCTGCAAAACGCCACCGGCATTTACCACTTCCCAAAAAGCTCCTTCACTAGTGCTAGCATTACCTATTGTTCCGAAAGCTATTTCATTGCCATTTATTGAAAAATCAGTATAATTATTTAGCTCTTTATTTTCTCGATAAAGTTTAGAAGCATAAGCCAACCCTAATAATCGTGGCATTTGCCCAGCTGTAGGAGATATATCAGCCGAAGAATTATAATTATCCGTTTGCGATTTCCAACTGCCATCTTCGTTTAATAATCGGGTTCCAAAATGACCATTCATGCTTCGTCCAGCAGAACAAGGCTCATGGTTAACATCCGAGTCGGCATATAATTGGGCAAAAAATTCGCGAATGCTGCTCATTCCTTTGGCAAACATAAAAGTTTGATCGCGGTAATAGCCCGAGCGAAAATCCCCTTTATTGAAAAATTTAGCCATTGCTATTTGAGCCACCTCTTTGCCATCCCCAAAAATTCCAAATTTAGCTTTACCAGTTAACACTTCTTTTCGGCCTATTAAACTGGCCTGCCTGCTCTCAAATGCAATTCTATAATCATTTAATACTTCTGTTTTAAACTCATCACGTGTCATAGCGGCGTTTTCTGTAGCAGTTTCAATCATTGGGGGAGCAAAGATAATTCAAAGCGCCCTAACCCCCAAAGGGGGAATTGTAATACTACTAATATTATTTAGCATTATTATTAATATTATTGAAGATATGGTCTTTGGGGGTTGTGGTACTTAACCTATTTTTGAGCCATCAAAATTTTTAATTTAATTGTTAAGTATACCAATATTTTTAGCATCAATGTGGTGTTGGGATGCCTTAGTACAGCCCTCTTTTTTTTGGAGCCCAATCCTTTTAAAGGAACCAAAATAGATTTTATCCTAATATTGGTATGTGCCGTTTGGATTATTTATACCGCCGATCATATAATGGACGGGTATAAAACTAAAGGCCAGTCAGGAATTTTTAGATACGACTATCATTATAAATACCGCTGGGCGTTGTTTCCAATTTGTATTGTTATTTCGATAACAATTGGTTGGCTTGTATATAAAAACCAATCGGCCCTGTTTATTACCAACGGTTTGTGGCTTATTCCCCTGCTTGTGGTTTATTATATTTTAAAAATAAATGGCAAACTAAAGCCGTTGGCTAAAATGCTGATTATTTCAATAATTGTATCGGCAGTAATGGTTTCGTTTTACCATAGTTCCAATATTTTTATAGATTTTTTTTCTTTCGAAAATCTTATAATGGCCCTTTTGGTTTTTTTAAATCAATTGGTATTGGAACATTTTGAATATCATGAAGAACATAAAGAACTGCAGCCTGATTCAAGTGATTTATATATGAGCCTTGCCAAGCGGGTTTTTATTTGGTTAACTATAGTACTAAGTATTGCCCTTATTTTATCCATGTTATTGCTTCCAAATGCTTGGCCATTTGTGGCTTCTTTGTTTTTAATAGCACTGTTTTTAAGAATAATTTTGCGATATCCCAATCGGTTCAGTCAAAATCGCAGGTATCGGTTTTGGGCTGATTTTATATTTGCTCTAATGTGGCCTTTATTAAAACTGTTTCAGAGTATATATTCCGTTTTTTAAACCTGAATGATTTAAAAACGCATGCCCTTAATATAACACTCATTGCACCTGGCTTCATATATATCGTTTTCGCCAATTTCAATAATAGTATTCGATTTGGTTTTTTTAAAGGTATTATAAGCCTTGTCACCGCATTGATGACAGATGGCGGCCAATTGTGTGATATTTTCTGAAATGGATATTAAACCCGGCATGGGCCCAAACGGATTGTTCAGATAATCTTTATCAAGACCCGCTAAAATTATTCTATAATTTTTAGTAGCCAATTGATGGCATATATCTATAATATCGTTATCAAAAAATTGGACTTCGTCAATTCCTATTACCTGAACATTTTCAACGAGTTTTAAAATGTCATTTGAATTTTCAGTGGCAATACTTGCCATGCTTGTGCCATTGTGCGAAACAATATTTTTGGTATGGTATCGATTGTCTTTTTTAGGTTTAATCAATGCTGTTGATAAGCCTTGATTTTCGGCTAGTTTAATTCGATAAATTAATTCCTCAGTTTTACCGCTAAACATGCATCCCGTTATAATTTCGATACTTTTATGTTTTATGTCCATTTTTAACAACCGTTAATAAAAATATTAGGAGCGAAAGATACAAAGCAATTAACTTTGGTCGTTTAAAAAAAACAAGGGTATTTATTGTATGAAACGAAACGAACTGCACAACCAAATTGAATCATTGCTTGAAAAACTTACGGCAAATAATAAAAATCTATCCGTTCATGAAGGGAAATTTTCGCAATTAGAAACGGACTTGTTGCGCAAGCAATGCATTGAACTTTACGATGTCATTAATCAGTTGCACCTTTTAAATATGATGGACAAAAGCAGCCAACCCGCAATTAATTTACAAACCAAAGAGACTGAAATAAAGGAAATTAAAATAGAGGAAGTAAAGGCTGAACCTAGATTAGAACCAGTAATAAAAGAAGAAATACCAACGCCAGTAATGGAAATGGAAGCGGAAATAAAAGAGCCTGAAATTGTTTCAATCCCTGAGCCCGAAATACCAAAACCTGTGGTTGAAATTAAAAGTACTCCATCTTATGAACCGCAACGATTTGAGCCCGTGGCTGAAAAACCAATTGTGGTGACTCCTCCTCCTGCGAGCCTAAAAATTGACGAAAAAAGTGTTTTGGATAAGATAGGTGAAAACAATGCCAATGCTACACTTCACGAATCCTTTTCAACTAAAAATGAGGAAAATGAATTATCTCATCGGTTTGCCAATTCTAAAATTGAAAGTATTAAAAGTGCTATTGATATAAGTAAGCGTTTTGAGTTGCAGTCTAATTTATTTGAAGGGGATTCAAATGCATATAATAATTCGCTAGGTGAAATGGATAATGCTTCCAACAAAGAAGCAGCTCTTAGTCTATTTAATAATTTTGCTTCAAAATATCATTGGAAACAGGATAATGAACTTGCATTGGAATTGAAAAGTTTTATTTACAGAAAACATCATATTTAAAGTATAATTCATAATTTTTATTTCAAAATATTAATACGACATTAGCATTTTCAATGCCTAATTATGTCGGTATTAAAACAGCTGCCATTTGTTAAGCTTTTACTGCCCTTTATAGCTGGAATTTCTTCGGTAATTTTGCAGACTGATTTAGGAGCATATACACTTATTCCCTTAACGGTTTTTGTGTCGGCTTTTGTTTTTTTAAATCTTAAATCTAAAAGTCTTTTATCTAACCGCATGGCAAATGCCTGTGTTTATTTGATTTTTTTTGCATTTGGAGGGTGGCTAACACATGTCACTAATCCTCGCAATCATGAGTATAATCTCGAAAAGACAGGTCTAGATGGAATCTTTAAAATAAGGATTGTTGAAATTCCGGAGGTAAAAGTAAAAACCACAAAAATTCAGGCTCGAGTCATTTATAAAATTCAGGAAAATAGTAAAATGGTGCCTGCAAATGAACTGGCGCTCTTTTATTTTGATAAAATAATTGAAGTGCCAAAACCAGGAGATGAATTACTCGTGAAATGCAGTTTTAAACCCATTCCTGAACCTGAAAATCCGTATCAATTTAATTACAAACGTTTTTTAAAATGGCAGGGAATTTATTATCAAACCTTTATAAGAAATCCCAATAATATTAAAAATACAGGGATAAATAATGCAACATTTTTTCAAAAACTTTCCTATTCCGGAACCCGTTATTTAAAAAATCTTTTTCAAGAAAATATTCATGATTCAACAGCTTTGGGGGTAACCGAAGCTCTTATTTTTGGGTACAAAGAAGATTTACCTAAAGATTTGGTAGAATCTTATTCACGCACCGGAACCTTACATGTTTTGGCTGTTTCGGGTTTGCATGTGGCTATTGTATTTTTAATGTTAGCCAAGTTTCTCTGGTTTTTAGATAAATGGAGGAGGGGTGTGTGGCTCAAAACAGCAATTGTCATAATTTGCATTTGGGGATATTGCATACTCACGGGTATGTCGCCATCAATTATTCGCGCCGGGGTGATGATAAGTTTAGTTTTACTTGGTAAAGCACTTAATCGACAGGCCCATATTTTTAATACCGTAGCCGTCTCAGCATTTCTTATTTTATTAATTAATCCTTTTTGGCTGCTCAATGTGGGGTTTCAATTGTCGTTTGCTGCCGTAATTGGGATAGTGTATCTGCAGCAATACCTCTTGCCATTATGGACTCCTCCAAACAAATTTTTAAATGCGGTGTGGAATATTCTTATAATTTCAATGTGTGCCCAAATAGCAACCTTTCCATTAAGTCTTTACTATTTTAATCAATTTCCGAATTATTTTTTACTGTCTAATCTTATAATTATTCCTCTCACGTCTCTAGTTATTTATACTGGAATAGGAATGGTGGTGGTGAGTAAAATACCACTACTTTTATTTCTGTTTTCTTGGCTTACAGAAAATTTGGTAAAGCTAACAAACCACATGGTGGTTACTATTGAAAATTTACCTTTATCATTTATAGATGGGATAAAATTAAATTTGTTTCAGCTTATACTATTATATATATGTATAGGAAATCTAATTTATTGGTTTAATAAAACGGAAAAAAAAGGATTTGCCTTTTTCTTAATTGGCCTTTCACTATTAGTCGGTATATCAAGTTATGATAATTGGAAATTGAAGAAAGAAAACCATATGATTATTTTTAATATTCCCAATCAAAATGCCATTTTATTGTCCGACGGCAGAAGAAGTGTATTGATTTCCGATAATTGTACTTTGGGCAAACAATTGTTTTATATCAGGGGATGGTTAATTCATAATAGGGTTTGGCCTATTTATAAAATGTATGATTTAGATACTATTCAAAAACTAAAAGTAGCATTGCCCGAAATGGATTTAGTCTTAAATAATGGAGTATTATTTTTCAAAGGAAAAATCCTTAATTTATCCTCTAAGAATTTAGGAAAATTGAAGGACAAAAAACATTACATCGTACCAAAATTATTCCAATGGACGACGTTTTTAGACGATAATATATACGACACGCTTTATATTGGACACGAAAAATCAAAAAGGTTGCAAAAAAAAGTAAAAATATTTCTGTCAAAATATCATAATTGTGTAATTAATGAGGTGCAATACATGAGTTTAATAAATTGAAATTCAATAATTAAGCATAATAATTGACTGGTAAAATAGGATTATTAAAAAATTTTTAAAAATAAATTTAGTGAGTATAATTTTTACTTCTATATTTGAGCAAAATAAAATCGAAATTAGAATATGAAAAAATTATCTACTTTAAGTATTGAAAAAATTATCAAATCCAGTAAAGTATTGCTAACAATAGCTCTACTTTTCTCTATGGGTATTGCGCCACTTATGGCACAATCGCCTTATTGTACAGCTCCTTATAACTATCAGTATGGAAATTGCACCAATTATAGCTATGGTATGTCTATAAATGGTTTTGAAATCCTACAAGGTTCTACTAAGTTGTATAGTAGAGCGCATACCTCCACTTATGGTGGTTGCAATGCTGCTTCTGGTGATTATTATTTAATGTCATCCTCTTCAATGTTTAAGCTTAAAGGTGGTTCAACCTACCAGTTTGGATTAACTACAGGTCCAAATTATCAAGTAAATATTTATGGATGGATTGATTTGAATGGTGATAATGATTTTGCAGATGCTAACGAAAAGCTTGACCTTAAATGCGTTGCTAATAGTGGTAATGTTCAACCAGGTGTCACTACCTTTAAATATTTTGATGTTACCATTCCAACAGGTGGAACGGCTACAACTACTCGTATGCGTCTGCGGTCAGGTTATGCCGGTAAGGGTGCTTGTCTTGGTACTACTGATGCAGGGTGTTCTGATTTGTGGTATGGCGAATGCGAAGATTATACAATTACGTTAGTATCTAACGCGAATGATGCAGCGGTAACTAAAATTACCCCACCTTTGTGTAGTTATGCTATTTCTGCTACCGTTGCTAATGTTGGTACAAATGATATTAACCCTGTTCAAGTGGGTTGGTCAGTAAATGGTACTTACCAAACGGTTAATACTATTTCTACTGCTATTGCTAAATTAGGAGGTTCCACTACAATTAAACTATCCCCTGATTATACTTTTACAGATGGTTCTACATATACAGTTAAAGTATTTACTTATAGCCCAAACAATACAACGGATGCTGATAAAACAGATGATACATCCAAAATTACTTTCAAATTTGTTGGTCCGGCAGGAACTCCTACAACCTACGATGCAATTAAATGTGGACCAGGTCAAGCGCCACTGAAATGTACTACTCCTTATAAAACGGATTCAATAAACTGGTATAACGCTGCCACTGGTGGAAGCGTTGTAGCTAAAGGTAAAAACACTTTATCTCCACCTTTATTTTTAGGTGTAAATAATTTTTGGGCACAGGCAGTAAAAATGTCTTCTTCTTTTAATGTTTCCAACGGATTAAATTATTATACCTATTACAGCGGAAGTTACATTGGTGGTATGTTTGATTTGATACCAAGCTCTGATTTGGTAATTGATAGTTTTACAGTTAGAATCGGTAATGTGGCAACTAACCCAACATATAATGTATATTATAAAACGGGTACCTATGCAGGTTATGAATCAAATAAAGCTGCATGGACCTTGGTTGTAAACAATAAAGCTGCTAAGTTTTATCAAATTAGTGGTATTTATTATGCTACGATATTTATTTCTGAATTAGGTTTAACCAAAGGAACTACTTACGGTTTTTATCTAACTTCAACCCCTACATCCGGTTCTTATCCAATGGTTAATAATTATAACACTAGTACTGAAACGACGTCTAATAGTGATATTACAATGTCACAAGGTGCTTATTTCTATTCAGGTACTGAGTTTGGTGGTAATTATTATTTCTATAAAATGGGTGTAAAAGCTAATTACAGATTGGCATTTTGCCCAAGCACAAGAACTCAAATTAAAATCACTGTAAACCCAAGTCCAAATGGTGCTGCCTTTACAAAGGGAACTCCATTCCAAACTACACAACCTAACACTTTAGGAACTGTTGGTAGTAAAGATATCGTAGCTAAAGGTGATAAATTAACCTATTTATTAACTCCTCCAACTGGTTATACCAACGCTGGTTACGGTTCAAAATGGATTACAGTAACTCCGGTGATTACAACCAAAAAAGGTAAAAATATTCCTTCTGGTTCGCTTTGGAGTTATAGCTCTCCTTCTGGAAGTACTCCTGGAACTTTAACTTTATCTCCTGATGTTACATTAGAAGATAGTACACTTATTATAAGCATGCAAATAAAAGATCTAGGACCATACTATTGTGACTCTACTATTTTCAGAAACGTATATGTTGCTCCTCGTCCAAATCCTAATTTTGCATTTAACCAACCAGTATGCGATGGTGACGCTGTATTATTTAATGATTTAAGTAAAATAGCTTCAGGATATATGTCTTACAGATGGGATTTCAATACTGGTAATCCTGCGGATACCTCTACTGTTAGTACCACAGTATTTAAGTTCCCTACTTTTGGATCGTATGATGTAACTTTAAAAACCACTTCTCTTCCTTATGGTTATGTTGATACAAAAACATTAACAGTTGTTGTTACCGAAATACCAAAAATTAGTTTTGATGTTCGTAATGCTTGCGAAAAAGTAGCTGTTTCATTTACAAATAAAACTACTATTGGAGCTGGAGCAGTTACCTATGTTTGGAACTTTGGAGAAGCTGGTTCTGCTAATAGTACAGCAAAAAGCCCAACTTTTACTTACAAAAATGCTGGCGCTTATAAAGTGACTCTTAGAGCATCTGCTAGCGGTTGTACTTCAGAATTAAGCAAAAATGCCAATCAGTTTGCAACTCCAGTTGCTAAATTTACGGCTCCTAGTTTAATTTGTGATAATTCAGATATTCAGTTTACCAATAATTCTACAATTAAAATGGGAAATATGGGTTATACTTGGGATTTTGGAGATGGTGGAGTTTCAAACTTTGCAAATCCGATTCACCAATTTACAACCTCTACTGCTAAAACAGTTAAAATGAAAACTGTATCAGAATTTGGATGTATGGATTCGGCTATCAAAACCATTACATTATCAGAAGCTCCAAATGCAGACTTTACTTGGGGTTCAGCTTGTAACTTAACAAATACAAACTTTAGCTTTACCGGAACAAAACCTGCAGGTGCCTTAACTACATTTACATGGGATTTTTCAGGAGAAGGTTCAAGTACACTTGAAAATCCTTCTAAATTATTTAGTGTAACAGGCAGAAAAAATGTTACTC
The DNA here is from genome assembly GCA_947468275.1 of Bacteroidota bacterium. GTDB lineage: Bacteria > Bacteroidota > Bacteroidia > NS11-12g > UBA9320 > JABWCE01. Next base: position 97 of record CANIKO010000006.1, on the reverse strand, counting down.
TTAATCTTTTATCAAACAACGGATGTTCTGATGTGGTGACTAAAGAAGTAAATGTAAAACTACAGTCTAAAGCTGATTTTAATATTGGCGATGTTTG
>CANIKO010000005.1 GCA_947468275.1 Bacteroidota bacterium | reverse complement strand
TGGAACAACTTCTGATGCTTTAACTTACACTTCTCAAGGGGAGTATACTATAAATTGGACGTTTAACGATGGTAACGGTAATACCGAAACTGCCACTCAAAAGGTAGTAGTGAAAGATGTTACTAAACCGGTTCAACCAACAATCCCTAATGCAACTGGTGAGTGTTCAGCTACGGCTACCGCTCCTACCACTACTGATAATTGCGCCGGTACTATTACTGGAACAACTTCTGATGCTTTAACTTACACTTCTCAAGGGGAGTATACTATAAATTGGACGTTTAACGATGGTAACGGTAATACCGAAACTGCCACTCAAAAGGTAGTAGTGAAAGATGTTACTAAACCAACTGCGGTGTGCAAACCTGTAACTATTACTTTGGTTAACGGAGCAGCATCCATCACAGCAGCTTCTGTTAATGACAATAGCAGCGATAATTGCGACAACAATGTTCAACTAAGTGTTTCCAAAACATCATTTGATTGTACCAATATTGGAGCTAACACAGTAACCCTTACTGTAACTGATGCTTCAGGAAACAGCAGCTCGTGCGATGCCACAGTAACTGTAATAGGTAGTATTCCAACTGTTTCCATCAGCCAAGGCGTTCAATCTGAATTCACCCAAGGCGGAGCGGTTATTTTAAGTTCTACTTCTAATGAAACTGTAACTTATTTATGGAGCAATACTGCCACCACAGCTAATATTAATGTATATGCGAGTGGTACCTACTCGTTAACCGTTAAAAACAGTTATGGTTGCACTGAAACAGCATCTTCTACTGTTGACTATTCTAAAGCCAATTTATTGTCTTCATACACTATCATTACTACCAACGGAACCGCATTAAAGTCAAAATCAGAGGTTCAAAAAGGTGGCGTTGGAACATTTAATGGAAAAATTGATGTGAATGGTAATGCAAAAATTACAGGTTCAGAAACTTTTGCCAAAGGACAGTCAATCAATGTAACGGGAGGAAGTACTGTTGACAATAAAATTGAAACTCAATTAACCCTTACTCTACCTTATTTTGAGTCTAATCCTAATTGCAACTTTGAGTGCAAGAGCAAGAATCATAATCATTGTGATTCAAAATGCAAGGATAAAGGCCACAATCATTGTAAAGCGGATTGTAAAGAAAAAAGTCACGGACATTGTAACAATAAAAATTGCAAAGGCCATAATGATGTATCTGTAGGAAGCAATGCTTCAGTAACTTTAGATGCAGAAATATTTGGTGAAATAGCCGTTGGAAAAGGAAGTACAGTAACTTTTACTAGTGGAAATATCAATATAAAAGAACTTAAAACTAGTGAAAATGTTACTATTAAATTTACTGAACAATGTGTAAAAATCATGGTATGCGGTGAAGTTAATTTAAAGGATGGTAACAGTTTTAATCCTACTGGCAAATCGGTAGTGGTTTATGTGCAAGATGATTTTGAAATAGGTAGCGGCTCTACCATTAATACCTCTATCTATTCTAAAGATGAAATAGAAGTACAAGGCACTAGCAAAAATGTAACCAACATGACAGGAATGTTCATCGCCAAAAGCGTAACAAGTAATAATACAAATTGGAATTGGAATACAGCTAATCCATCGTGCACCAACCTGAATAAAAACTCAATGACCGAGACAGATGAAAAAGGTTTGATAGATCCAACACAAACAAGTTTTAAAATATATCCTAATCCTAATAAAGGTAATTTTGGTATTGATATTATCACTTCTCAAACGGGTTTAATCGAAATCAATGTTATTGACCTTTTAGGAAGAACAGTTTTTAATAAAACTCAAGACCTTAATGGTCCAGTATTTATTCCGGTTAATTTACCTGCAGAAGCTAATGGTCAATATATCATACGCGCTTCGGTTAACAATCAAATATTTACTAAACATATTATGATAAATAAATAATATTTATCACCTTTTAAAAAAAGCCTCGATGTAAATCGGGGCTTTTTTTTATATCATTATTTTAGATTATAAATTAGGGAGGGTACAACCGTTTCGACATAACTTTAAACATCTAGTATAATGATGCTCCGCTAAATCAGATAGACCCATTATTAACTATTTTTGTTATTCCATTAACAAAATATGAGAAGAATTATTAAAAAACTGGTATTAGGCGATAAATCAGTTAATAACACTCCTTCCGGTTCTATAAAAAAAAGGATAAATAATATTAAGGCAATTTGGAACAACGACCATAATGACGATGTAGGAATAGAAAAGATATTTAGGTTATTTCTAGCTTCATCTCAGTTTCTGTTTCCGGGAATCTACATCAAACACATTTTTGGCAAAAAAGGTTCACAATTTCAAGATTTAGCAATGGATGCCTATATACTAGTCAAGGTATTCTTACCCTTCTTTATTGTGTATTATCAATTAACGTCCAATCATATAGTTACAGGATTTATTATTTGGCTAATGATGGAAACGATGTTATATGTACCATCGCTCATCTTCGCTTCCGATACCATATCCAGCCCAAGTTCTTATCGCCGATCTATGCTGTTATTATTCCTAAATTATTTTGAAATAATTTTTGCGTTTGCTGTAATTTACGCTCATGGCAATTATCTAAATCATCCATTTCAATACTGGTATGACCCTATATATTTCAGTTTTATTGCCTTGGCAACCATTGGGTTTGGAGATTTTTATCCAATAACTGGAATTGGCAAATTATTGGTATGCGTGCAATCTCTTATCTTTATTTCATTTGTCGTATTATTTATAAACTACTTTTCAAATAAGGTAGAAAGTAAAGGGTATTTTAATCCTTCAAATAAAGATTAGGCGTTAATTATAAATTTTAAAAAAAAGGCTGAATAATCAGCCCTTTTATAGTAAATTTTTGACGTTAAATTATCCGCAACAATAGTAATAATAATACCAATTCCCATAGGAATCTTGTAATAGATAATAACAATATAAATTACAATCTCCTCGGCTTTTGTCTTTGTTTAAAACCTTAGTAGAATTCTTTGAATCAGCAATAACTTTAGAAATTTTATTTGCATCACTGGTAGTAAGAGTTTGACCCACCTTATAAGAGGTATTGTCAATTGTAAGTTCAGTACTTGCGGCTCCTCTATTTTTTGATGCTTTGTCTGCTGTCACAGCATTCAAAAATACAAGATCCGATTCTGTTAAAATTCTGCCTTCAGAAAAATTTTCAACTTTAGTTGGATTCTTCTTGGCCAAGGCTTTGCTTTTACTTTGAGCTAACAAATTACCTGCTGTTAATGAAAACACGGTAATAAATAATACGAGGTTTAAGGATTTCATCTTTTTCATATTTTTATTTTTAATTGCCATACAAATTTAATATTTATATCAAATTTTTCAAAAAAGTAACTGCCCTTTTTAATAATATTGAATAAAAAAATAATACTACAAAGAATGTTAATGCTGATTTTTTGCTAAATTTAGCTTTACTATTCAATGCTTTAACAATTATTTCAATAAATGGAATTAATAAATGTGTAAATTTATTTAACATTGTATACCTCTAATGAATTATCGATATATTATAAATATTATAATATTTACTTGTTTGCTAGCATCAAGTAATCGGCTCTATTCACAATCTGATACCTCCAAAAATTTAATTCATACAAAACATTTTTCAGTTGAAGAAGGTCTTGCATCACGAGAAGTAATTTGCGGAACCCAAGACAAAAGAGGCTTTATCTGGTTTGCCACCCGTAATGGATTAAATCGTTTTGACGGTAAAATTTTCAAACTTTACACAGAGAATAACGGCATGCAAGGGCGAAAAGTTATTGAGATGGCCGAGGATAATTCAGGATTCATTTGGTTACTCTATGGAACTAATGGCTATGGACGAAAATCCAATAATCGTGTAGATTTAATGGATATTAAAACCAATGAGTTTATCCCATTTTCAAAAAAATATAAGAATGCTCCATTTAAAGAAAAAGATATTTCCTGGTTAAAGTCTAATGGAAAGGGAGAAATCTTCTTCTGGATTAAACCAAATTTCTACTATTTATATTCCAAAAATAGTGGATTTATTAAAGTAGCTGAAAATTCATTAGAAAACTTTAGAGATTATAGGCCTGAATTTGATGCTATTGATGAGCAATCGGGATTACTTTTTTTCAAAAAGCATCATATGGCTATTTGGGATAAATCAAAAACATTGTTAACGCAACAAAAATCAACATATAAGCCTTTAAAACATATTAATGATGATAAATGGATTGTTTTATATACCAAAGGGGAAGGTGAAAAGGTTTCGTTAAAAATAGTTTCGAGAGAAGGAATTGCACCACTTAGCGACAATATTATTCCTGAAAAAAATTTAACAACAGATGAAAAAACATTTACTTTTTATGACCCTAAAACAAATAGCGCTGTAATTTATTCGATTGGTAAAGGGGTTTACTTTTATAATAAAAGAGTCACTCTGCTGAGTGATGATATTGAAAACATAAAAGACAACTCCCTGTCGATTTATTATTATTTTTCGGATGGGCAAGGCAGAATTTGGCTATGCACTTCTGATGGGGTTCTAATGTTTGAAATTAAACAAAACAAATTCACCCATTTCTTTAGTAAATCTAATATGGTGGTTTCAAAATTTGCAGGAAATCAGGCCCGGGGAATAATAGAAGATAAACGAGGCTATATTTATGGTCAAATATGGGGGCAATTTTTAAAGTGCAACGCGGCATCACCCCTTAACGTAAATATAAAAAAAGGGAAGGGTATTCTTTATGCCTTAATTACAATAAAAGACACTCTCATTTCTTCAAGTAATGATAATTTATTGATTTATGATACAAAATCAATGAAGTTTTGTTTTTTAATTGAATCGAAGAAAAATTTCCCATCTAATTCGGACGAGGTAATTTGGAGTCTATATAGCATTAGCAATAACAAGCTTTTGTGTGGCAACTCTAATGGGATAACTGTAGCTAATATTGCAGAAAAAAATATATTTATACCGCCTTTGAATAAACAATTTCCAGAGCCTCAATTTGTTTATCAGATATTTAGAAGTAAGGATAATAAAATATTTGCAGTATGCCAAAATGGTCTGTTTGTATTAAACGAGGAAGGTTATGTTACAGACCATTACAATTCCTATTCAAAGCGAAAGAACCATCAGATTCCATATAATAAACTGATGCATATAAATGAGGATAAAGAAGGTAATTTTTGGTTGGCCACCGATGGAAATGGGCTTTATAGTTGGAATAGAAAACACCATACCTTCCAACATTTTACAGTTGCTACAGGATTATCTTCAAATATTTTATACAGAATAGAGGCAGATAATTATGGTTACCTATGGATTAGTAGTGACTATGGTATAATGCGTTTTAATCCTAAAACATTTTTGGTTAATACTTTTACCGCAGTTGATGGAATTACCCATAATGAATTCAACAGGGTATCTTCGTATAAAGCTGCTGACGGCAAAATGTATTTCGGAGGTTTGGATGGTGTTAACGCATTTTATCCGAACGATTTCCTTTCAAAAAATGAAAACATTTCTGATCCTTTTCAAATTACCGGATTTTCGCAATTCTCAAGTAAAAAGGAGAGATTGGTTAACAAGACCAATAAACTTTTGACTTTCAATAAAATAGTATTAGAACCTGGCGATAAGTTTTTTAATCTAGATTTTGAACTTCTTGATTTTGAGGAGGGTATCCACCGCTATGCCTATAAAATAGAAGGTATAGATAAGGATTGGAATTACATTAACGAGAATACAATCAAAATTAGTGGATTGCCTTATGGTAATTATTTATTACATATTAAAGCTCAGAATATCATTGGTTATTGGTCAAAAAACGAGATTTCAATTCCTATTGAAGTAATTATCCCATTTTATAAAAAAAACTGGTTTATTATTTTAATGCGTGTTTTGAGTATTACCTTAATAAGTATAGGAATTACATATTTTATAACAAAATACAAACGTGATCAAGCAAAACTTGAATTAATAGTAAAAAACAGGACCACTCAATTAGAGCAAACTCTTGAACAACGCGATACTTTATTGAAAGAAATTCATCATAGAGTTAAAAATAATTTACAAGTAATTAGCAGTTTATTTGACCTTCAATCTTCAGAAATCACGGATATATATACAAAACAATTATTGGAAGAAGGAAGAGGAAGAGTCAGAAGTATGGCCTTATTACACCACCAATTATACCAGCACGAAGATTATAATGGAGTAAAATTAAATAGCATTGTACATGATCTTTATATTCAAGTTTTTGAAGTTTATAAAAAATCCGGAATTAATGTAAAGTTCGAAACCCATATTCCAAATATTATTTTACAGATTGATACGGCCATACCACTTGGTTTAATATTAAATGAACTTTTTACTAATGCCTTTAAATATTCTGTTTACGCTACTAGTTTGCCAAGCATAAATATAAGTGTCCAAATAATAGATGACGAATTTATACTTACCTATAAAGATAATGGTCCGGGACTTCCTCCTGATTTTAATTGGCAAAAAAGCCGTTCATTAGGAATCCGTATTATTCGTCAATTAAGCAAACAATTACAAGGAAACATGGAATACCGATATGAACACGGCAGTAGATTTGATATTAAATGTAAAAATATAATTTAAATAAATGGGTAGTATTAAAATTGGAATTGTAGAAGATGAGCTAATAATTGCTGAAAACATATTAGATGTGCTGGAAAGCTTAGGCTATGAGGTTCCTGAACCAGCGTGCAATTTTGATGATGCCATCAAAATGATAGAAAATGAAAAACCTGATATTCTCTTATTAGATATTAACTTAAAAGGAGCAAAAGATGGAATTGATCTTGCTGCTATCATTAAGGAAGAATACAATATTCCTTTTATTTTTTTAACTGCTAATGCAGATTCCTTTACCGTTAACAGGGCTAAAGTAACCAATCCAGGAGCGTATTTATCAAAACCTTTTCAAAAAGAGGATTTATTTGCTGCTATAGAGGTAGCAATTAGTAACCATTCTCAAAAAACTTACAACACTAATTTTAAAGCGAAATTAAGAATTGGCAATGCCATATTTATTAAAGATAATAACTTTTTTCATAAAATATTATTTGACAATATTGCATATCTCGAAAACGACCATATATATGTAAAAGTGGTGACTATTGATAAAAAGAAATTTTTAGTACGCACTTCCATGAATACCTATTTAGAGAATTTTGATCCTTCAGTTTTTTTCAGAATAAGCCGGGGTTATGTCATAAATTTAAAACACTTGGATGGGTTAAGTTTAAGTCATGTAATTATTAATAAAGAGCAAATTCCGATTGGAAAAGTTTATCGCGAAGAATTGCTAAGCAAGGTAAAACTCACCTAAATCATATTTAGTTGGGGCTATTTCTTTTCGAATACAAATATTTGCATTTCATATACAAGTATCCTAGATTTCATAACATTTTTTATGTGGTTTGAAATTTTAATTTAAAATTCGTGTAGGTTAATCATACAAAAGAAATATAATCTAATTCAATTTAAAAAACAGGCATCTAAAAGGCGTCTTTATAAAACAAATAAAACTAACTAAGCCCTATAAACCAATTAGCCACCTAATACAGGTGGCTTTTTTGCTCCATTTAATGGATGTATCATTATTGATTAAGATTGATTCTACTTAATTTAATTCATGAAGTGCCTCTCGTAATTTTTTAAACATTTCACCTATTTCTTCTTTCTTACAAGTGCCAACACTGAGGCGATACCAACTGCTATGAGGCGACGCACCAAACGCATAAAAAGGGACTACAGCTAAACCGGCATTATTTAAAAGATAATCCGTAACATCTGCCTGTACATTTAATTTTAACCCATTTTTAGTTATTTTATTTACCAAATCAAATTGAATTGTGAGATAAATTGCTGCCTGCGGGACAATGGCATTTACAGCAAATCCTTCACTCTTAAGTTTTTGAAATCCATCGTAAATAGTTACTAATCTAATCTCGATTTCTTTTTTAAAATTGGCTAAATAGATATTAACAGCATCCGTTTGAATTAAAAATTTAGCGACCGCCTTTTGCTCCGCCATCGGGGCCCAAGCGCCCAAATGAGTCAATAATGTCTTCATTTTACCAATTACTTTTTGCGGCCCCATAGCCCAACCAACCCTAACCCCTGTAGCTGCGAAAGCCTTACTGATGGCATCTATAAAAATCGTATAATCTTTCATTGCAGGGCAAAGTGATACTGGATTGTAATGCTGAATAGCACCATAGGTAAGACACCAATACATTTGATCAAACATTACATAAAGCTTCTTTTCGTTAGGCTTTCTGCTAATATTTTCTTCTACAACCATATCGCAGATAGCGGTTAGCTCCTCCTTACTAAAAGTAGTTCCAGTAGGATTTTGCGGTGAACAAAGCGATAGTAAAGCCGCACCTTTAATATGGGGCTTTAAATCAGCAGCAGAAATCATAAAATTATTTTCATACCTAGCTTCAATCACCTCATGATTGGCACCTACAAAATGCGAATAATGGTTATTATTCCATGATGGCACACCGTAAATAACCTTATCACCTTCATCACACACAGCCCTAAAAAGCGAATATATTAAAGGTCTTCCACCACTCGCTACTAAAATCTCGGATATGGAATAGTCTAAATTTTGTCCTTTTGCAATAAATTCACTTAATGTTTCCCGTAAGTCGATATTTCCTTCTGCGGCAGGATAATTGGTAAACTTGTTTCTATAAGCATTTATAATTTCATCTTCCAACAATTGAGGAATAGGAAAAATATGAGGATCAAAATCACCTACAGTAAAATTATAAATTTTCTCCCCTGCTTTTATTCGTTCTTTTATCTCAGCACCAAGTTTTACTATTTCTGACCCAATTAAAGTTTCCGATAATTGAGATAATTTCGATTCTTCCATATAATAATTTTACGAAAACAAAGGTATCAGAATTAATTTAACCTTCCCATCAAAACTCTAATTGAGAACTATTTTAAAGTTAAAAAACAGGACTATTACTCATCTTCACTATCATCAAATTTTTCAACAAATTTGGCGACAGTTCTTGTAGTACCGGGTCTTATGGTATAATCCGCCTTTTGAACTTCATTAAATTTGTCACGTATCAAATCATTAAATTCCTTATCGGTACTAATTGCGACTAAATTATTCCTAAAATATTCAAAATAAAACCAGTCGTATTTAGAAACCTCCATATAAATTTTTAAACTTACGCCGCTTCGTTTAACCTGCATTTGCATACGACTATTAAATCGTTTGTTAATTTGTTGCCCATTAATTACAGAAACCCCAATGGGAGATGCTGAAAACCATGATTTATTTTTAGGGGAATAGGTGAATTTTGTTTCTGAAAAAATGAACTTCCGCTTTATATCCTCTGACACTTCCATTTCACCAATTTCAGTAGCTTTTTTATAAGTAGATTCCAATCGCTTATCTGATAAAAATTCTCCTAATTCATATTTCAAATCTTCGCCCGAATATGGAATACCGGAGGCCCCTGCACCTTGATCCTTCATTACTGTAATCATTCTTTTATAGGCATCTTTGGGAAGTAAAATATCAAGAGCCATGAATGCTTCTAAAGTATAACTGCTGTCATCTTCTCGTTTATACATTTTTCCGGCTACTAATGGATCCAAAACTGGCATGGAAAATCCCATATTAATTTTACCCTGAGTGGAAATCATTCGGGTGGTTTCATTAAATGTCATTATACTTCCTCGTGGGGCATTATTCAGAACCCTGTTTTTATCACCTACTCTAAATTCATTAGTAGCTTCATCATAAATAAATACACCAGTATCAGTAGTAAATTCAGGGTCAGCATATTTCCTTTTAAAATTAAAAAAGGTTGGATAAATCATTGCTGTATCCATCGCCATATTTAAACTTACTGAAACAAATTTATTCTCATCATTCTTGGGTTCGCTAGCATTTATTACGATAGTCTTGGGATCAGGTCGTTCTTTATAGCGGATCCAATTACTGCCAATTTTAAAAGTATGAAGTGGTTTTACATACCCATTAAAACTTAGGAAATCATTATTTGAGTTAATTTCAAAGGGCCCTTTATATCCAATCATAGGATATATTTTAAAATGCAATGCATCATTTATAGTACCTAATGCTTGAATGGTACTATCAGGCATTACTCGAAGTTTATCGAAAAATATGACTTGCTCGGTTTTATTTTTGTCCTTAAACTTATAATTTCCACTTCCACTAATGGCTTTACGGCCCATTATTTTTAAGGTACAAGCATATAATTCATGAAATTTATTATCACGTGCTGCCAAAAACTTAGAATCTAATAATGGCAATATATCGGCCTCTTTCGCAATAGTAACTTTACCCTCTTTTGGAAAAGCCCTTGAATCGGCAATATCAATATAGGGGACATTTTCAGCATAAATCATTCCTTCCTTCATATCAAATAAGGCATGGTCTGAATCAAATTTAAGTCCATCCTGATCATGGCGGCGGGAAATAAAATAAGACTTTGCTAATTTTGGCCCTTTGGTTAATAAAATAGTTTGCTTATCCATATCCCAGAAATATTGATCAATGGATGAGGCAAATTGGTTATAGCCAAAATCGGTCAACTGACCTGGAATATTTGCCTTAAAATCACCGATTCGCTTATCAAAATCTACAAATGATTTTACATTACTACTCGAAAACGCTATTTTATCTTTATCAATCGATCCTATTTCAATTTTCGCGGTATCGGCTTTTACACTATTGGTTGCAAACACCATTAACCGGCTGGTAAGTTTTGCATTATCCCACTCTATCAATCCTTTACCTGTAAGTTGCTTAGGAGTCATCACCATATTTCCGGTATATTTTTGGCCAGCTCTAAATACATCAATGGCGTGGCCTAAAGTATTTACATACAAACTATCTTTTTTAGGCACCCAATGATTTTTTATTTTTTCGGCCCGCACATTTGGATATTTTACAGACTCATCTATAGTAAATAAATCCGTATTTGAATTCATAGAATCGGGCAACAATACAATGTCTTTCGATTTCATTTTTGCCCCCAAATATTCTACCTCACCTTGAGCTGTAAGTCCTTTATCATCCAATCGTATATTTATATCACCATGGCCTTTGGTACCATACATGGGATAGCCTTCGGGTGGTGATACTTTTTCAAAACCCAAAGAATAATCTTTCATAATTTTAGCATCAAACCTAAATTCAGGTAAAATTCCAGCCGAAACAAAGGTTCCCGGAAAAGTTAAACCGCTGATTGTAAAATTATCCATACTATCAATTGTAAACGGATCTACCTTAAAATAAAAATCCCTTTCATTATAAGCCCCTTTGTAAATGCTATTTTTTTGGTAAGAAATTTTTGAAGGTTTTTCACTCACAAAAATCGGGTACTCCCCATTACTTGTATCCGTTCCCGATTTATTATTGGGTTTGTCAATATAAATGGTTCCACTAATATCTTTTAAAAGTGAGGTGACAGGCAATAGCGTATTTCCGTTTACCGAGTCGGGATAATATAAACGCATGGAATCAATTTTATCGGAATGAATTTTAAACTGACTATAATCAAAATTAAATTTCTCAGAATAAAAATCAAACCAACCTGCTGTTAATCGTCCGCCAAAATCAATATTTCGTTTATTTTTAATATTTAAGGTTTGCTCATGCGGGTATGCGGTTACCGTTTGCGAATCACTAAAATTAAAGGCAGTTACCCCTTCAATCACAAAATTATTATTTATCAAATTAAGATATGAATTAGGCCGGCCACCAATGATGGACCTAAATCGAATTACATCATAATCTTTCAGTTTAAAGTGAGCATTTACATAATCAAAAATTTTGCGTTTTACTTTAATTTTCCCATTATCAGGGTTGTAATACAAAAAACCATTATCCGCCAAATCAATAATTTGATTCTTTATTTTATCGGACGAACTACCCATCCAGATTGCATATTCATCCAATGTAAATTCTCGTTTTTTGGTTTGAATACAATATTGTTGCATCTTATTTACTGGGTGATAATTTAACAGGCTTTGCAGTTTTTCATAATTAAATTCACGGTAGTAATTGGCGGATTCAAATCGGGCCGTTCCATCTTTAGTATTCATTGAAAAATCAATTTTAGGTTGCCCCAATTTCCATCTTACTTTATCTACATAAAATTCAATGGCATGGTCATTATCAAAAAACGGAGACCGTTCCAATCCTTCTTCACCGCGATTTAGCACCATTAAAGTATCCGCCATATTAAAATTGAGCTTTAGCATGGGGTGAAAAATATTGCCGCTGTCTGTAAAAATTGTTACTGCCGTTTTCTGAGAAGTAATTTTATTATCGCGAATTACAAACGTCTGAGACTCAGCTTTCAATTTTAATTTATTTTTATAATAAAACCCAAATGAAGCAGGATTTTCAGGTGTACCAATACCAACAATATCGCGACCTTGCATGCTAAATCCCCCAAGATATTTAGCCAATCCACCCGAAAATTTCTCAATAGTCATATCCGTTTTATAGGCTGTAAACTGCGGATATTTTGAATCTTTAAAATCTTTTTGGGTTTCGCTTAAACGTTCAAACATGGCTCGATCTTTTAGTTTCCCTAAAACTGGAGCAGGAATTATGGCTTTATTTGTGAATGTTACCGAATCGGCTTCCAATTCAGCTTTGCTCATGTCAATGGAGTAAGTTTTTATAACAACAAACACGTCAACCGACCCAAATCCGACCCTACTCCAATCAACTTTCCCTCCTTTACCTTTCCAAATTGATTTCTCTAGATCAAACACTCCTGAAGTACCCTTGATTTCGATTTTATCATCTATGGTTACACATTTTAAATCAATATTATTAAACTCTATCAGATATTTTCCACCGCTAAAATTGTACTTAAATTCAGTAGGCGTATAATACCATTTTTTAGATTCAGACACATACACGGCATTTTCTTCAAACATTCCTTTGGAGGTTTTCAGTAATTGCCTCACCTGATTAGTTCCTGCTTTTGCTGCTGTTAAAACTGCTTTTATCCAAAAGTCAAATTTTTGGTCGCTCAATCCTTTGGCGGTATCTTTTGCACTTACCAAGGTGCGGCAATACAGTTCAAAATCGGGAGTAATTCTCATTTTATTCAAAAGCATTTCATCTCCCACTTTAATAATTAGCAGTTTATGGTCTTCCAAAAATTTATTGGTTTTCCAATATTTTTCAAATTTGGTAAATGCTTCAATAGCTTGCGCTTCCTTGGTACTGCTCATAAAATCCTTTAACTCTACAATAAAAACCTCCGGCTTTTTTGAGAATGATTTGGGCTGTGCAAAGGCAGTTACACCAATACTTATTAATAAAAAGAGGAGTACAAGTTTTTTCAACATAGTTCAATAATTATACAAGCCCAGGCATTTCGTTCTTTTACATTTACAATTTTAAGGCCAAGAGTATTTACAAGCTTTTCAAAATCGGGAACATCATGATTATAAAATCCACTAAGTAATATTTTACCACCATTGTTTAGTGCAGGAGCATATTTTACAAGCATTTCTAAATTTATATTTCGGTTAATATTGCTCAAAATGACATCGTATTTTCCGTTGAAATTAGCATCATCTTTAAAAACTGAAATTGAATGACAATTATTGTTCTCAATATTTTCTTTCGAATTTTCAACGGCCCAATCATCATTATCGATGGCGGTTACTTTTGAGGCTCCAAGCTTTTCGGCCAAAATAGAAAGTACCGAAGTGCCGCAACCCATATCCAAAACTTCCTTATTTTTCAAATCCATTTCCATTAAGGTTTCAGCCATCATATGGGTGGTTTCGTGATGGCCAGTGCCAAAAGACATTTTTGGAGTGATAATAATTTCATAAGGCAATCCCATCGACTCATGAAAGGAGGCTCTCACCAAACATTTATCACCAATTTGAATGGGTTCAAAACTGCTTTCCCAACTGGCATTCCAGTTTATATTTTCAATAGACTTATAGGTATAACTTTCAATCAAATTGTATTGGGCAAGGATTGATTTTAGTGAATTCATATTCAAAGCTTCTTCATGAATATAAAAACAAAGGCTGTCATTATTTTCCCATACCCCTTCAAAACCAGCGTGCAAAAGCTCTGCTTCTAATATTTCTTTGGTTTCATCGGGACAAAATATTGTAAATTCTAAGTACAAAATCGTTATTTAGTTATTAGGTGTAATAGTTATTAGGTTATTAGAAATATTCATTTAAAATTCTTTTAATAATTGTCTAAATCTTTTCATCTCCAAATTTTCAAATCTCCAAATCTTCAAATCGATTTAATAATTTCTACAAAGCTTCTTGATTCTAAAGCTGCGCCACCAATAAGTCCACCATCAATATCCGCACAACTTAACAGTTCCTTGGCATTTTCGGGTTTCATACTTCCGCCGTAAAGTATCGATATACTTTCCGCCGCTGCTTTAGTATATTTTTCAGTCAACACACTGCGAATAAAAGCATGTATTTCCTGAGCTTGGTTGGAAGTTGCCGTTTTTCCGGTTCCAATGGCCCAAACCGGCTCATAAGCCAATACTACTTTTTTAATTTGCTCCTCGGTTAAATGAAATAATCCTTCTCTTACCTGACTTTCGGTTATAGTCAGTTCCAGATTACTTTCTCGTTCCCACAATGTTTCGCCAAAACAATAGATGGGAGTTAATCCGTTTTCTAAGGCCGCATTTATTTTTTCAGCCAATTGTTCATTGGTTTCACCATTGTATTGTCGCCTTTCACTGTGGCCAATTATAACGTAAGTTACTCCCATATTAGCCAGCATCGCTGGAGAAATTTCACCCGTATAAGCTCCTTTATTTTTATGATGACAATTTTGGGCTCCGGTTTTTATGTTAGAATCCTTTAACAAATTTTGGATACCCGAAAGATGCAAGTATGGCGGAATCAACACCACCTCAGCCTTATTATTTACCTCATCAGCCACCATCCATTTTATTTCACTGGCCAATCCATACCCTTCTTCAAGGGTTAAATTCATTTTCCAGTTACCGGCTATTATGTATTTACGCATAGTATTTTTAAACGAAATGCAAATGAACTAAAAATGAAAGGACTTTTGGGGTTAAACTTTTCCCAAGTAGTGAACAAAATTTGAGAAAACCGACCAAAAAAGTCGTTGGTAAAAGTTAAAATTCAGTCGTTTTTATGAAACAATTTTCTGAATATTGTTATTCCAAACTCTAAACTTCTGAGTTTCATTAAAAATATAAACCAAAATATCCTTGTCTACTTCGTTAAATTCTAATCCGCGGCGTTGAAATACCAGTTTAGCTACTTCAAACGATTTAGCAATTGAGAATGTTTCGAAGCCCGCAGCCCCACCCCAACTAAAATCAGGAATAAAATTGCGGGGAAAACCTGAACCAAATACATTGGCCGAAACTCCAACAATTGTACCGGTATTAAACATGGTATTTATCCCACATTTGCTGTGGTCGCCCATTATAGTGCCACAAAATTGCAAACCCGTTTTTAAATACTTTTCAGCGGGATAATTCCAAAGTTTCACTTCGGCATAATTATTTTTAAGGTTGGAGGTGTTGGTATCAGCACCAATATTGCACCATTCACCAATTACAGAATTACCTATAAATCCGTCATGAGCCTTATTGCTATACCCAAAAATTACAGAATTATTTACCTCACCACCTACCTTGCAATGCGGGCCAATTGTGGTAGGACCATAAATTTTAGCCCCCATTTTTAGCTGGCTGTGCTCTCCTAATGCAAAAGGCCCGCGAATCATCGAGCCTTCCATTAATTCGGTATCCTTTGCAATATAAATAGAACCCGAAGTGGCATTTAGAACTACACATTCCATTTTGGCACCTTCCTCAATAAAAATCTTTTCAGGAGCAATTAAGATATTGGTGGCACTTACAGTGGATGATTTCCGTCCTTTAGTAATCAACTCAAAATCATTTTCAATTTCCTGCCCGTTCAATGAAAAGATATCCGGACACTTAGAAATGTGTGAAAGCTTAATTTCTAATTTTATAATTTTATGGTCGGCCAAAGTATAATTATCTTCCAAAAACTCGGCTCCATTTTCATGATTCAAAATACAGGCTACCACTTTATCCCCGTCGGCTATTATTTCACCTTTCTTTAAATTTTTTATTGCTTTTATTAAATCAGCATCGGGCATATATCTGCCATTGATGAAAATATTTTCTATATCAAGTATTGCTGGAAACTTGACTTTTAAATATTCTTTGGTTTTATAGGAAACATTAGTGTTTAAGTGCTTTGCCCATTTTTCAGCAATGGTTAAAATGCCCACACGAAAGGCTCCGCAAGGTCTTGTATAACTTAGTGGAAACAGATTTATTCGCCATTCATCGTCAAAAAGTACTACGTTCATATTGTATCTAATTAGTGGTGTAAATTTGAGAAATTTTCCGTGATTTTCACCTTCTTTTAAAATAAATCTTTTGTGACATAAATCACCAAAGCAAAAAAAAACCATCAACTTTCGTTGATGGTTTTACAGGATTGCACATCCTAAAATTATTTTTTTGCGTAACGCTTGTTAAATTTATCAATACGTCCTGCAGTATCCACAAAATTCATCTTACCGGTAAAGAAAGGGTGAGATAAATTTGAAATTTCTAATTTATATAATGGATATTCGTTTCCATCTTCCCATTTAACAGTTTCTCTAGTTTCAACAGTAGAACGAGTCATAAAAGATTCGTTATTACTCATATCTCTGAACACTACTAAACGGTAATTTTTTGGATGTATTTCTGGTCTCATAAAATGCTTCTATTTAAAGGACTGCGAAAGTAAAATTTTTACTTAAAAATTCAAACACTTATTTCAGATTTTTTATAGGTAATTTATTTTCTCTTTTTATTTACCTATGGAATGCCATTATAAGACATTTTCAAAACGCTTCGAAGCCGGGAAAAAAAGCATCTTCGATATGAAGAATATTATGTTTATCATCACCAAAAACGAGTGATATCAAATCAAACCTAATTTCTAAATCATCATTTTTTTCTAAACTGAACTGTTCAGCCGCTTTTCCCATCAGCGCAATTTTCTTCTTATCAATCGCTTCTTCAGGAAAACCAAAGTAATCAGAGGTACGTGTTTTCACCTCCACAAATACATATTCGTTTCCAATTTTAGCAATAATGTCAATCTCGGCCCGGCCAAATCGCTTATTGATTTCAATAATTTGATAGCCTTTGGCCCTTAAAAAAGCTGCAGCTAAATTCTCCCCTTCTTTTCCTATAGCATTATGTTTAGCCATTTAACTCAGCTATAGCTAACCATGCCATTAGACCCATACCTATCGGCAAAGCATCTTCATCAATATCAAACGTTGGTGTATGAACTTGAGAAGTAATATTTTTGGCATCATTGCGTGTTCCTAACCGGTAAAAACAAGCGGGTAATTCCTGACTGTAATACGAAAAATCTTCTGCCGCCATCCAAATATCAAGGTTTACCACATTTTCAGCACCCATGTATTTTATAGCATTGTCAATAGCTGTTTGGGTGAGTTCAGGATTGTTTTTTAAAAATGGATACCCTTTTCGTATTTCAATATCGCATTGACAACCCAAACTTTCAGATATTCCTTTGGCAATTTTTACAATGGATTCATGCGCTTTTGCCCGCCATTCTTCATCCAATGTTCTAAAAGTCCCTTCCAGATAAACTTCATTCGGAATAATATTAGTGGCTCCATTAGCTATCACTTTACCAAAGGATAAAACCGAAGGAATAATAGGACTTGCCACACGGCTTACCACTTGCTGTAAGGCTATAATAACCTGTGCCATAGCCACAATTGGGTCAATATTTTGATGCGGTTGGGCACCATGACCACCTTTGCCGCGAATGGTCATATAAATTTCATCGGTACTGGCCATGTATAAACCTTTGCGAAAACCAACTTTACCCACTGGTAAAAGTGGCATTACATGTTGACCTAAAATATTAATTACCTCAGGATTTTTCAGAACACCGTCCTTAATCATAACCGAAGCTCCACCTGGAAGTTTTTCCTCCCCAGGTTGAAAAAGTAATTTTACCGTTCCTTCAAATTCGCCTTTCAGGTGATTTAAAATTTTAGCGGCCCCTAATAGGCAACTCGTATGCACATCATGTCCGCAAGCATGCATAACCCCATTGTTATTGGATTTATAAGGAACATCATTGGCTTCCACAATTGGCAAGGCATCCATATCACCGCGCAATGCCACTACTTTTTTTGAAGGATTTTTACCCTCAATAATAACTACTATTCCAGTAGTAGCGATTTTTTGCTTATTCACAATTCCTGCATCTTCCAATTGCTGCCACACGTACTTTTGGGTGTTAAATTCATGAAACGAAAGTTCAGGATTTTGATGAATATGGCGTCGGATGGTTCTTATTTCCTCGTGCAAATTGGAGGCCAGGTCTTTTATTTTGTGAATCATATAGTCTTTAAAAAATGAACTTCAAATTTAATTACTTATCCTTAATTCATTATTTTAAATTTGCACGAAGCGGCAAACGACTCATTAACCAAATTTGATCAATCAAACCACCATAGAAAAAATCCTTGACACGGCTGATATAGCCGATGTGGTTGGAGAATTTGTGACCCTAAAACGCCGCGGTGTTAATTTAATGGGCAATTGCCCGTTTCATGATGAAAAAACGCCATCGTTTGTAGTTTCGCCTACCAAAGGAATTTTTAAATGTTTTGGGTGTGGTAAAGCAGGCAATTCAGCCGGTTTTATTATGGAACACAATGGCTTGAGTTATCCGGAAGCATTGCGTTGGCTGGCTGCCAAATACAATATTGAAATAGAAGAAGAAAAGGCCAACCTTGCTGAAATTGCTCAACAAAAAACGGATAGGGAAGCCCTTTTAACCGCTCTTTCGTTTGCCAATAAATACTATATCAACTTATTGCAAAGCGATGAGGAAGGCAAAACCATTGGCAAAGCTTACTTTATTGAACGGGGCTTGCGGGAGGATACCATTGAAAAATTTGAATTAGGTTACGCCAAAAAAGAATGGCGGCATTTTTTTGATACAGCTGTAAAAGGCGGTTTTGAAATATCGATTCTCGAAAAAGCAGGATTGGTAAAAAAGAAAGACAAAAAAGACGAAACCGATGCCGATGATTATTTTGATGTTTATAGAGAAAGGGTAACATTCCCTATTCATGATATTACCGGTAGGGTGATTGCTTTTGGTGCTAGACAATTAAAAAAGGACGACCGCAGCCCTAAGTATATAAACTCACCTGAAAACGAAGTTTACCATAAATCGAGAGTGTTGTATGGTATGTTTCAAGCCAAAAAAGCCATTCGAGAAAAGGATTGCTGCTATCTTACTGAAGGTTATTTAGATGTGGTAACACTTCATCAAAATGGGATTGAAAATGCGGTGGCTTCTTCCGGAACTTCCCTTACTCAGGAACAAGTAAAATTAATTAGCCGCTTTACGGATAATATAACCATGCTGTATGATGGTGACCCGGCTGGAATAAAGGCAGCACTAAGAGGAACCGATATTATACTTGAAAATAATTTAAACGTTAGAATTGTCGTTTTTCCGGAGGGAGAAGACCCTGATAGTTATTGTAAAAAAGTGGGAGGAACTGCTTTTGAAGAGTATATAAAAGCCAACCAAACTGATTTTATAATTTTTAAAACCCGCCATTTATTGGGCGAAACGGAAGGTGACCCTATAAAAAAAGCAACGGTAATCAGGGAAGTGGTTGAAAGCATTGTAAAAATTCCTGACCCTATTAAACGGAGCGTTTTTATTAAAGCTACTGCCACAATGCTCGATATGGATGAGCAAGTATTGATTGCTGAAACCAACCGGTTGCGATTAAAAGGCAATGAAAAAGTAGTTAAACAAATTGAGCAGGAATATGAAAACCTTATAATAAGTGAAGAAGGTATTTCAGAGACTCATATCAATATCCATGAATCGCGCGAAAAAGCAATTATTCGTTCGTTGATATTATTCGGTAACCTTCCTTTGGATGATGAAAATTTGGTGGCTAAATTTATTCTAAATGAAATTGAAGCCGATGGATTGGAATTTATCAATGTTCAGTTTAACGAGGTGGTAAATGCTACAAAAATTCATTTTGAAGCCAATGGATTTGTAGACGAGTATTTTTTTAAGAACAATGAAATAACCACCCAAATTGCTTCTGCCATAATTATTGACTCCCAAAAACATTTGCTTAGCCCTCGTTGGGAAACAGATGCTGAAAAGCAAATTAAAAACGAAACCGATAATTATAAAAGCGAAGTAGTTTATAATTTAAACTATTTAAAGCTGTCTCATATTTCAAAATTATTGCGGCAAAATAACGACAAACTTAAGGATAGCAAAACAGAAGAAGAACAAATTCAATTGATGCAAATCCAAAAAGCATTGCTTGAAATCAGAACACAGTTGGCCTCGCTGCACGGTATTATTATTCATTAACCCCCTTTTCTTTTTTATATTCCATTTTGTAAGCCAAGCGTTTTTGCCTTACTTCGCGGACTGTGATACTCTACTGGGTTTTAATCAATGTACTTTACTTTAATTTCCGAACCTATTTCAGACGGATTTATATTATTAACGCGGGCTTAATACCAAAAGGCAAACCGATTTTATTAGCTCCTAACCATCCCAATTCATTTATGGACGGAGTTTTATTATCTGTATTACTTAGAAAAAAATTAAGTCTTCTAGCTCGCGGAGATGTTTTTAAAAAACCTACGGCTAACAAGGCTTTGCGCAGTATGCGATTATTGCCAATTTACAGGATGGAGGATGGGGCAGGCAATGAACAGTCCGCCAAAAACCAACTAACTTTTAATGAATGTTATGAAATTTTTAGGAAAAATGGAATGGTACTTATTTTTCCAGAAGGATACTGCGTGAGTGAAAGGAGATTGCGCCCGATGAAAAAAGGAGCTGCAAAAATGGCTTTTGAGGCTATTGAAAAATATCCTGACTTGGATTTACAAGTTATTCCTGTAGGTATGAATTATTCCAATTCCGGCCATTTTAGAGAGGAAGTTTGTATAAATTTCGGACAACCAATTGCCGTTCAATCTTATATGGAATTGCTAAAAGAAGGTAAAAATGCCAAAGCTATTACCGATTTTAATAGCACATTATATGAAGCCATGGAACGAGAAATGGTAATTATAAAAGAAACCGCCAATGACTTAGTTGGAAACCAATACTTAATTATGGCGCGCAATCAATATAAACCAGCTTTTTTTGGGTTTTTCAAGAGAACTAAAAAAAGATTTTTGGCGGAAAAACGTGCTGCAAATGATTTGAATCATTTATCAGAAAGCAATCCAGAAAGTTTTGAAACTTTTAGAAATAACATTTCTAACTATTTTGCAACTCTTGACAAATTAAGGATAAAGGACAAATATTTTTCAATTCCTTTGATCGAAAAAATACTATATTTCCTTTTCACGATACTATTTACAGTGCCAGCGCTAGCAGGATTTTTGCTCAATTTCATCCCAGTAAGATTGGCTAAAAATATTGCGAATGCAAAAGTAAAAAAGGTGGAATTTTATGATTCAGTATACATGGGTTCAGCAGCAATTATCGGAATAATTTACTCCATGATTCTTATTATTATTTGTATGTGTTTTATGGGATGGTCTGGTATTTTTATGGGAATAGGAATAAGACTGTTGGGGTATTTATTTTTATACTGGCAAGAGGCTGCCCTTAACACTAAATATTGGTTAATAATTTTATTAACAAAAAAAGGCCGTACCATGAAAAATTCGCTGATAAGTCAACGAAAATTTATTTTAAACTACTTTGGCTAGTATAAGTCAAATCATTATTTTTCAGAATTTCGTCTTATTTCCTATTTGAATAGATTAAACAGAAAAAATCATTTTATTTTGAAACTATTACACGGTCCATTCCGTAATAATTTGGTAATAACAATATATGAGAAGCTTCAAATTTTCTTTATCTAAAACCAGCCGAATTATCCTTATCCTTTTAGTGATAAATATTGCAGCCTTTTCAGCTACCAAATCAATTGCCGATAAATATTCACCACCCAATACAATAGAGAACGAAAATAAAAATCTAAACTATATTGAAAAAGGCTGGCAAATAGTAAATTGGAGCTATAATCTTCTCAAATACTTTAAAAAACCTAATACGGGTTGAAATTAAACACCACAACATTACTGCTGAGAATAATTAGGTATAAGATACATCACGTCATCTTTTGGTTTCTTTATTTTATATTATGGATATTTCTTTACGAACCTGCAGTTGGGTTCAGTAAATCCTTTGAAAATGCTTTAACGGTTATCATATTGCATGGCTCAGCGGCCTATTTTAATAATTATTATTTAGTACCTGTTTTCCTTCGGCGACGTCAGTATTTTTTATATTTTGTCTCCATTTTTCTTACCATAAGTTTTATATGTTTCATCCATTTAATTTTTTTGTTATGGACTGATACTATTGATGACACTGAAAAATATAGCCTTTGGAGTTTTGAATTTTTTATAAATGACAGCATAAGTATTAGTTATACTTTGGCCATCACTATGACTTTAATGTTTTTTAAACAATGGTTTGAAAAGGAACGACTTACCGACAAATTAGAAAAATTGAATATTGAAACTGAACTTAAATATCTTAAAAGTCAGATAAACCCTCACTTTTTATTCAATAGCCTTAATAGTGTTTACGCGCTTACCCTAACCAAAAGTGACAAAGCCCCAGAAGTAGTTCTCAAATTATCTGACATTTTACGTTACATATTATACGACAGTGGCGAAAAAGTGGTAGGCTTAAAAAAAGAATTGGAATACGTTGAAAATTATTTGGAGCTTGAAGAAATTCGTCATGGCAATCGATTGCAAACTAAAATGGAAATAATAGGTGAAACTTCTGGCAGAGAAATTGCCCCTATGATTTTTTTACCCTTTATTGAGAATAGCTTTAAACACGGAGTAAATGCAAATATTGGAAATAGCTTTGTCAACATCCATTTTGATATTAATGACACAGGTTTAACCTTTAAAATTGAAAATAATAAGCCACCGCATAAACTTAGTGAAACACTAGATTATCAAGGTGGTATTGGTATCAACAATGTTATAAAACGACTCCATCTTTTATATCCGGGTAAACACATTTTAAAGATTGATGAAGAGGGGGAAACCTTCCTTGTAAAACTAATTATAGAATGGAAGTAAATAATTCCCTAATCGGAAATATAGAGAGATTAATCATTAAATAAATATACTTTAGTTTTAATATTTTTGCTTTGAATAAACTTTAAAATAACACTTATTTATATATGAAATGTTTACTGGTAGATGATGAACCGTTGGCTTTGGATATCCTGGAAAGCTATTTACAAAGAATTCCGAACATGGAGCTTATTGGCAAGTGCAGCAATGCTCTGGAAGCTTCTGAATTTTTAAAGAATCACAAAATAGACTTAATGTTTTTGGATATTCAAATGCCTGAAATAACTGGGCTTGAATTTATGCGTAGCCTTTCCAATCCACCTTTGGTAGTTTTTTGCACTGCTTATTCCGATTTTGCGGTAGAAGGATTTGAGTTGGATGCTATTGATTATTTACTTAAACCAGTTTCATTCGAGCGCTTTGCCAAAACTGTGGAAAGAGCCAAGGAATATATTGCTTTAAAAAAGAACGATACAGTAGAGACCTCTGATTTGGATAACGATTATATCTTTATTAAATCCAATCAGAAGCAAATAAAATTATCCTACGACCAAATTCTTTATGTAGAAGCTTTTGCTGATTATGTAAAATTATATACTAGTGAAAAACGTTATGTAACTCTTCAAACCATGAAAAACATGGAACAAAAACTACCAAAAGATAAATTTATTCGGGTGCATCGCTCATTTATTGTTGGAATAAAATATATCACATCATTTAACAGCAGTGAACTAGAAATTGGACCTGTAAAAATACCGGTGGGCAAAAATTATAAAGATGAATTTTTGGCAAAAATGAGAAGTAAGAATATTCTTTAGGATTACACAAAATGCCTTTTTCCTTTATCCTTGCTAAATTTATCAGCATTATTATCTTCTAATTTTTTTGAGCAATACTCAAGGTTTGCCATTCATTAGTTAAAGCTTTTGCTATAAAACAATTAACCATAGATAAACTGTTTTTTATAAGTTAAATTTTTGCATAAAAAAAGCCCTGAACTTTTAAATAAGGGCTTTCATCATAAAAGAGTTTTTATATAGATTGTTGTATGAAACTATTCAATTCCTGTTTTAAATCATTAATTATTTTCTCGAAGGTCTTGACTTGATCTTTGGCAGTGGCGTGGTCAGTATCAGCCACAGTATCATCAACATTTAATAATTTTTCATTATTTTTTATAGAATGTTTTAGGCTATTGATTCGATGCTTTTGTATAGTAAGTTGATTTTGAAAATGTTCTATTTCCGTCATCACCGATCGCGAGGTATAACTTGCCGCCACATTTTCAATGCTGGATTGCATGGCATTAATTTCATCAGAATAAGAAGCTAATTTTTTCAACCATTCCAAGTTTTCGGAATGCAAAACGTCAATTTGATTGTTTGTTTCCATGAGTTTTACGAATTAAGTACTCAAAGGTAATAATATTAGATTCAAATAAAAGTATATTTTAATGACAAGACTCATAGTTAAAAGACATAAAAAAACCTCAAAATTTTAACAAATTTTAAGGTTTTTATTTATTAGAGATACAAATTTTTGCGTCTCTGCGTGGTGAATATCTTATTTTCCGCTCATTGCAGCTGCACCACCTACTATCTCCGAAATTTCAGTAGTAATGGCCGCCTGACGGGCTTGATTGTATTGAAGTCTTAATGATTTTAATAATTCTCCTGCATTTTCAGTAGCCTTGTCCATGGCCACCATTCGGGCGCCATGCTCAGATGCGTTTGAATCTAATATAGCTTTCAGCAATTGGGTCTTCACAGCACGTGGTATTAAATCTTGTAAAATATCCGTTTTGCTTGGCTCAAATATAAAATCGTTGGAAGCGGCTTTTTTACCCGCGCCATAATGAGAAAGGTCAACAGGAAGTACTCGTTCTTCTCTGATAATTTGGGTAGCCGCATTTTTAAATTGGTTATACAATACCCTTACTTCATCGTATTTACCAGTTAAAAAATCATCAATAATGGTTTGTCCAACTTCAAATATATGCTCCGCATTGGCTTGCGCAAAAATCTCACGGTTATCCACGTTCAGATTAAATGAAGTGGTTTTATAAAACTCAAAGCCTTTTTTACCCATAAACATTAAGGTAATATTTTTAGCAGCTAAGTCTTTATAGTTAGTCTCAATCATAGCACGTGTGGCCTTAGTTATGTTAGCGTTAAAAGGCCCACATAATCCACGGTCGGAGGTTACTACAATTAATAAAACATTTTTTATAGGACGCGGTGTAAAGAAGGCTTTCAATTTGGCATCATCCGCACTGCCAGCAAGATTCCCTAAAATACTTTGCAATTTTTCGGCATACGGGCGCAACTGAATAATAGCATTCTGGGCTCTACGAAGCTTAGTAGCCGATACCAATTTCATTGCCTTGGTAATCTGCTGTGTGCTTATCGTTGAACTAATCCGTATTCTAACCTCTTTTAAATTCGCCATATTATTTTAGATTCCTAATTCCAGATTTCGAATTCCTCATTAAGCTGAATAACTTGCGCTAAGGTCAGCACCTACACTTTCCAAAACTCCAGTTATTTCATCATCAAATTTACCAGCAGCTAAACTTTTCAAAGTATCATTGTGTTTGCTTAGCATTACTTGTAAAAATTCTGCTTCAAATTCACGTATTTTAGTTACTGGAACTTTTGACAATAATCCTTTCGTACCTAAATAAATAATAGCCGTTTGTTGTTCTACAGGTACCGGAGAATATTGTGGTTGCTTAAGTAATTCTACGTTTCTTGCACCTTTTTCTAAAACCGATTTAGTAGCAGCATCCAAGTCAGAACCAAATTTAGAAAAGGCTTCTAACTCACGATACTGAGCTTGGTCAAGTTTTAAAGTACCTGCCACTTTTTTCATGGACTTTATCTGAGCATTACCCCCCACTCGTGATACCGAAATACCAACGTTGATAGCTGGACGAACCCCTGAGTTGAACAAGTTACTTTCTAAAAATATCTGACCATCCGTAATAGAAATTACGTTGGTGGGAATATAAGCGGATACGTCACCAGCTTGCGTTTCAATTATAGGAAGGGCTGTTAATGAACCACCACCTTTTACCAAATGCTTGATGCTATCTGGCAAATCATTCATTTTTGATGTAATAGCATCTGTACTGTTCAATTTACAAGCTCTTTCAAGTAAACGAGAGTGTAAATAAAACACATCACCAGGATATGCTTCACGTCCCGGTGGACGCTTTAATAACAAGGAAACCTCACGATAAGCTACCGCTTGTTTTGATAAATCATCATAAACTACCAATGCTGGTAATCCTTGATCACGGAAGAACTCACCGATAGCAGCACCTGCCATTGGCGCATAAAACTGCAATGGTGCAGGATCGGCAGCAGTTGCAGCTACTACAATAGTATAAGCCATAGCACCTCGTTCTTCCAACGATTTAACAACTTGTTTTACCGTAGAAGCTTTTTGGCCGATGGCGACATATATACAATATACAGGACTTCCCTTTTCGTAAAATTCTTTTTGGTTAATAATGGTATCTACCGCTACAGCTGATTTACCAGTTTGACGGTCACCGATGATCAACTCACGTTGTCCACGACCGATAGGAATCATTGCATCAATAGCCTTAATACCAGTTTGTAATGGTTCTTTTACAGGTTCACGAAACAATACACCTGGAGCTTTGCGTTCCAAAGGCATTTCATATTTATCGCCTGAAATCGGCCCCTTACCATCTATAGGTTCACCAAGTGTGTTTACAACACGACCTAACATTCCTTGTCCAACTTGTATGGAAGCAATCTGGTTGGTACGTTTTACAGTATCACCTTCTTTTACTCCAGCGCTACTACCTAGTAATACAGCTCCTACGTTATCTTCTTCGAGGTTAAGAACGATACCTTTCAGTCCGTTATCAAACTCAATCAATTCACCTGACTTTACCTTTGTCAATCCATAGATACGGGCAATACCGTCACCCACTTGCAATACAGTACCTACTTCTTCAAGTTGTGCCGCTGTTTTATAATTGGATAATTGCTCACGAATTATTGATGATACTTCATCTGGTCTTATCTGGGCCATTTTATTTTATTAATTTAACTGTTGTTTTAATTTATTTAATTCACTCTTTATACTCATATCCAGCAATTTGTCTTCATAATTGATGACCAAACCTCCAATGATATCCGCATCTGTTTTCACAGTGAGTTGAACATGCGGCTTATTTATTTTTTTAGAAATGTAAGCTTTAATTTGGTTCAAACTGGTTTCGTCTAGCGCAGTAGCAGCTGTTACCGTTGCTCTGGCTATACCCTTTTGATCGTTGTAAATAGCAATAAATTGATTGGCTATTTCCACCAAATACCTTTCACGTCTAGCACTTATTACTTTTTTTAGAAAAAGCTGCATGAGCAATGTTGAATCCTTAAAAACAGAAGTCAAAACAGAGTTCTTAGTATCTGCAGTAACCAAAGGACTTCTAAGCATAGCTACCAAATCATGACTGTGTATAGCAGTATCATAAATAGTTTGAACATCCTCATACACCTTATCCAAGTTTCCCTGTTCGGTGGCCAATCCTATTAAGGATTTGGCATAACGTGAAGCAATCCGTATTTCTGACATTTTAGTTTAAAGATGCTGACTTTAAGTTTTCCTCAACAAGTTTCATTTGCTGATCCTTGTTTTCAAATTCTTTCTTAAGAACGGTTTCAGCCATTTGAATACTCAGGCTTACTACTTGTTTTTTAAGTTCAGCAATTGCAGCAGTTTTTTCATTTTCAATATCCTGCTTGGCTTTGTTCATAATCCTCTGCTCCTCTTCTACCGCTGATTTGCGCGCTTTAGCTACTATATCGTCACCAATTTCTTTGGCTTCTTTTAGCATCTTTTCACGTTCTACACGGGCTTCGGCTAACAATTTTTCATTGTCGGCTTTAAGTTGAGAAAGTTGTGCATTGGCACTTTCGGCAGATTTTAATGAGTCTGAAATAAAATCCTCACGGTCTTTAAGCGATTTTAAAATTGGAGCCCATGCCATTTTTTTCAATAGCATCAACACAATCAAAAACGCGATTGTAGTCCAGAGAATGGTACCTAATCCGGCTGATAACATGTTTGTTTAATGTTAAATTGTTTAAAAAAGTTTAAGCTTTAATCCCGACTTGTGTCGGGACTAAAGCTATTTTTAATTACTTCAATACTACCAAAAGGCAGATGATAATTGCGAAAAGCGCAACACCTTCTACAAGGGCCGCGGCCACAATCATATTAGCACGAATGTCACCCAAAGACTCTGGTTGACGAGCGATTGATTCTAAAGCAGAACCACCAATACGACCTACACCAATACCAGCACCTACTGCTGCAACACCGGCTCCTAAAGCTGCTAAACCTGTACCTTCAGATACAACTGTTTGAAGAAAAATAGCTAATAATTCCATGTTTGTTATTTGTTTTTTTTGTTTTGTTAAGTTCTTATTAATGATGCGGTTCTTCTAAGGCTGAGCCAAAATAAGAGGCTGCCAAAAGCGTGAACACATACGCTTGTAAAAAGGCTACTAATAGTTCAATAAAATACATAAAAACCATAAATGCTACTGAACCTATTCCTACTCCATAACCCGCACCTTCACTAGTTGCACCAAATATAAATATCAAAGCTGTTAAAGCTAAAAATATAATATGGCCCGCTGTCATGTTAGCGGTTAAACGAATCATTAATACCAATGGCTTCATAAAAAGACCAATGATTTCAATAGGTACTAAAATAAATTTAATAGGTAATGGAACACCATGTGGCCATAAAATATGTGTCCAATAATATCCTTTTCCGTTAACTATTGTAATTATAAAAACTATAGTTGCTAAAACTATTGTTACCCCAAGAGTTCCCATAATATTGAAGCCACCAATAAAAGGAATCATACCTAAAATATTAGCTATCCATATAAAAAAGAAAGTAGTTAATAAAAATGGCATAAACCGATGGGCGTGTTTTGGACCGATGGCTGGAATAACAACTTCGTCTCTTATAAATAAAATCAATGGTTCCAATAATCCTTGAACTCCATTCGGAGCCATATTAGGATTCTTTTTGTATTTGCGAGCAGCACCACCAAATAATAATAGCAAAATTGCAATGGTGATAAACATCCCCACAACACTCTTGGTTGGCGATAAATCTAAAACAGAAGTATTGGTTACTTTACCTTCGGCATTAAATGCAATACCTTCTACTCCTTCGGCTTTATATATTTTTTCCCCCTGCAATATATAACCATCATGCTCATAGTAATGCTGATGCTTACCATTCACTTCTACATTCTTTTTATTATGATAAAAATGGGAAGCAGAGAAACATTTAAAACCTGTTTCATCTTTAATTATTACTGGAAGATAAATGGAATAATGGGTTTCATTTTCGGTTCCTTCATTTAGCGTAAAGAAATGAATTTCGTGCGCATCAGTGATGTGATGAATAATCATTTCACCAGCATCAAATTTTTGTTCGTGCGAAACTTCTGAAGAATGAGCTTCTATTGCTACATTTTCATGATAAATAGTATCATGCGAAGCAAACGATACTAATGAAAAAAGCGTAAAAAGAACAAATACTATGTTTCTTTTAAAATTCATATTTGATATAAAATTCTGTTTTTCAGTTACTTTAAGATTCAAGGCCATCCTTTTTATCGGTGCGCAATTTATGTAGTAAAAACTGAATTTCAAATACTGTGAAAAATAAATATAAAATAAAAAAATAAATGATGAAAAATGTGTCCCGTTCTTTGGCGGTTACCCAATAAACAACTACGAACAAAACACAGAACATCATTCGCAAGCCTACCCCGCCCATTACGCCGGTAACAAACCGCGAGCCGCTTTTGGCTGCCGACTTTAACGACATATTGGTAAGCACTGTAGTAAGCAATGCAAAAAAAACTAAAGCTATCCAGCCGATAAAGCCGATATGGGTAAAACCTGTTAGATCAGAACTAAAGAGAATAGCTCCGCAAACAAGGGTTATTAATAAAAGTTGAGTATAAAATTTTGACATAGGTAATTGGAGGGGCAAAGGTAAGGGGATGAGGTTAAATGGCAAACAATTGCAATTAATTAGCGTTTAATTCAATTTCTTTTTTTCTTTTGTTGGTGGTAAAAAATTTTCTCCCGTTACCACTTTTTTTCCGGTTTGTTGTTCCAGTTTCAATCGGGCATCTTTGGCTATTTTTCCTCCTTTTTTGCTTGCCTTTGCGTTTTCTTGCAATCCTTTTGCTTCATCAGTTTCGGCTATTTGGCGAGTGGATAGTTCTGCCAAGGCTGTGAAAATCAATTCGGCTTCGCTCATGTGGTCTCTTAGGTTTTGCGATTTTAAGCCTTTTAAATCTTTGTGTTTTTTTACCGTTAACCCGGTCCATTCCTGATGGATAATATTTGTAAGCAAAGCAAACTCATCCGATTTTTCCACCCCACTTTCTTTCCAATAATCTGTAAGTTTATTTCTCGTTTCCTGCCCAGTCATGCGCTGCTGAATCCATTTTTCAGAACGTCCCAATTTTTGCCAGTTCTCTCTGGCTCTATCTATACTTTGGCTTGGGTCCGCTATTTCCTGCATTCGCTCGTAGCCTACTTTTGCCAGCCATTGTTTAAAAGGTTCAGCTTTGGGCGAAGGAATGGATTGAATAATACGAAGTAGGGTTTCAGTATCTGCTACATCTGTTTCCCGCATTTTCCCATCTTCGGCGGCCATTTTCAACTGTCCCAATTTTTGGGACAGTTCACTCCCTTCACTTTGCAACTTGGTTTTTAAGGCACTCCAATATTTCCTCGGTCGAGGACTATCGGTTAATATTTCAATAACATCAATAACCGAAAAATACCATGTTTCTTTTTCTCCATCCCAATGGCTGCGTACCTTTTTGGTTTCAAATAATTTTATATTACTCATAGTTAAGATACAAATTTTGACATAGGGAATTGGAGGGGCAAAGGTAAGAGGATGATGCTAATTGGCAAATTGTGTTGAGAACTGTTTGTTAAAGAAATGATTTATTGCTTTACTATTTTTAAACTTAACTGCCCATTGGGTGAAGAAATATTAAGAATATAATTCCCGCATTCTACGTTCTCAGGAAAACAAAAAGTCTTCTCATATTTACCGGCGGATTGCTTTTCTTTATTTGTGAATGTCTTTACAAGTTTGCCTTGCATATCTAAGAATTGAATCGAGATTTCTTCTTCACTTTTTAAGGTGTATTCTAAAGTTAAACTCTGAAAAATAGGATTAGGATAAATTAATACCGAATATTTAGAAACAGAAAAGTCTATAATTCCGATATTATCTCCCCCAATATACCTAGCTAACACTAAATCATAATCTGTTCCGTTATAAGTATAGCCTCCCAAAATAATTTTACCATCGGATTGTAAAGCAATGCTATAAGGCTTATCATTTTTCCCATAAACATTTGTCCTTACAATACCATCAGTTCCAAAATCTGTATCAACAGACCCATTTTTATTGTACCTAATCATCCCAATTTGAAAACCATTTCCGACTTGAGCATCACCAGCCAAAATTATTCTTCCATCAGTTTGTATTACAATAGCATAAGCACCATCTGTGCCCTCGCCATCACTAATTGAAGTAATTATTTTGCCATCATTATCAAAACTATTATCAATTGAACCATTCTTATTATATCTTACTAAACCAAAGTCGTAGGTAACACCATTAAATACAGTTCCAGAAGCTACTATTTTGTCATCTGATTGAATTGCAATAGCACGTAAATAGGCCTTATTTCCAAAATCAGTAGTTAACAATCCATCGTTGCTAAAAGCGGTATCTAAACTTCCATTGGATAAATATCTTACTAAACCAAAGTAGGAAATAGATGAAGGGCCTGTGTTGCCTCCTACTAAGATTTTATTATCCTTTTGAATAGCCATCGATATTCCTTCATCTATAAAATTCGTACCAAAAGATGTAGTAAGTTTTCCATCATTACTAAAACTTGTATCAATTGTTCCATTGGAAAGAAATCTTGCAAGGGCAAAACTCTCCCCGATACTAGTTTTTGTTAATCCGGCGGCTACAATTTTATTGTCTGCTTGCACCGCAATTGAGTAGGCAACATCATCCATTGAACCAAAAGATAATGTCAACTTCCCATCCTTACTAAAACTAGTATCCAAACTTCCATTAAAATTAAATCTTGCTAATGAAAAATCATAATCTGAGACATTTTTTGAAGCACCTGCCATTAGAATTTTACCATCTGGTTGTAAAGCTAAAGTATAAGCATAATCATTGTCAGAACCTATAGCAACAGTGGTAAATCCATTTATACCAAAACTGCTATCAAAGGTTCCGTTCTCCTTAAATTGTGCTAAGACAAAGTCATAATTTGTTCCATTGTGACTATAACCGGCCAATATTATTTTACCATCTTTATTTAAGGAAACTGCTTTTCCGTAATCACTTCCTTTCCCTACAGATTCTATTAAAATCCCTTTATTACCAAAGGTATTATCTAATGATCCGGGTTGAGAGTAAATTTTAGAGGATAAAATAACCAAATTTATTAAGATAATCCAAATTCTCTTCATGCCGTTATTGATTTTAAATAAAATAGTATTCAAATTTATTCAAATTGCTAAAAACAAATTTCTAATTTGAATTCTAAATAATAAAAAGTTATTAACAATGCTTTGATTTTGCGTAAAAAAAAAGTTTGTTATCAAAATTATAAAACTATGGCTCAAATTAACCCCTACACCGAACTTGGCAGAATTCATAATGATGTACTCGACTACTGCATTGCTCATAATGCTGACCCTACTGAAGATGAGTTTCAGCAAATGATTGCGGATTATATGTCGGATTATTTTGTAAATACTATACCGGCATTTAATAGTAACTGTAAAATGCTTGCGGGTCTTGCAATGAACACTTCGTATGTAGATAAAAATATTGTCAAAACAAATATTAGGTGGAATGGGCAACAACTTATTTTCCTTGAGCAACTTTTAACTGAACCCAGTTATCCACCTGAGCCATATTACAGTAGTATTCAGGATGATATTTTTAGCTCATCACTTACACCAAGAGAATCAAGAATTTTATTAGGTGCTGTTGCAATTGGGATGAATAGCGGTCTTTACTGGGAAGGAGCATATAGTAATGCTCTTGATCCTTGGCATTCTTTTATGATTTCAACTAACAAGGTAAAGAAAGTTGCCTTTGAAGATGTTTTAGCTTACCTAGAGGCTTGGGCCGATGCTATCGGAGAAGATGGGAATTTTTCAAATGATGATGCAGACAAAGCTCTATTTCATTCCGCTGCCAGTTCAGCCTGGGAAGCATATACTGGGATTTAGTCCGGCAATTTACCCCTTCTTCGAAAAATCCTTAATCAATTTATACATTATCCCAACCAAGCCTAGCAACATAGCCGAAATAATGAACCACGGAGTTTTTGTTTTGAAATAAGTATCACCTTTGCGGCCCAGCCAAGTAAACAGCAAAAGCGTTCCTATCATTTGCAAAGCAAGACCACTATATTTTAGGAAGGAGTTGGGTTGTTTTTGAGTTTGCATTTATTTAACTATTAAGGTCATCCCCCTACCCCCTTCAAAGGGGGACGGCTGGCGCAAGCTGCATTGGACTTTGAAATTTGAGCATTGCTTATTGAATATTTTTTGGCCATTTGCTTATTGCCCGTGCATGTGGCAGCTTCCGTTAAATTCTCCACCCGATTCTATCACCATTTTTGAGGTAGAAATATTGCCATCAATATGGCCTGAAGCTTTTAAAAAAAGTATGTCGGTAATTGTTAAATTTCCTTTTATAGCTCCTGAGATATCAGCACTATTAGCCGACACATCGCCATCAATAGAACCCGAAGTTCCCAATACCATTTTAGATTTGGTAATTACATTTCCTATAACTCGTCCGTCAATTCGTATATCACCGTCAGAATTAATATTCCCTTTTATTTCAGTTCCGTCACCCACCAAATTAAGAACCAATCCCGGGCCAAATGTGGCTACTTTATCTTGTTTACCAAACATAGCGGCGAATATAATAAAAGTTATAAGTTAATAACTAAAAGTTAAAAGTAAGATTATTAAAACAATATAAAATCCTTTGGATTAACTGGTATTCCGTTTTGCCATAGTTCAAAATGAAGATGATAACCCGAGGAAAGCTCACCTGTATTACCTACCAATGCTACTGGCTCACCAGCGCTTACATAATTGCCATTCTTTTTTAATAATGCCGAATTGTGCTTGTACACCGAAATTAAATCATTGGGGTGTTGAATTATAATAGTATTGCCGTTTTCGGGAGTCCATGTGCTTAAAATAACTGTTCCATTGAGTACACTTTTTATAGCACTGTTTTCAGGTGCGGCGATATCTAACGCATAATGATTCTTTTTAATGTTGAAGGTGTCGGTTATAAACCCTTGCAATGGTGTGAACATAGTATTACCGTTGTAAGCCACAATATCCATTTCATTTATATCTCCGTTTTCTAGTTGCTTGCGCAATTCCTGTTCTTCAGGACTAATATTATCTAAATCAACATTACTACTAATATCAGCTGAGTCGGCCTTTGGGGCATTCCTATAGATTGAATCACGACCCATTAAAATATTAAGTAGATTATTTCTTTCATTGTCGATAGTTTGAACTTTTTGCTCCAACGAATCCTTAAGATGATTTAATTTTAAATATTCTACTTTATAACCATTATCAGAACTGCTTCCATAAACGTATTCACGCAATGGAGTTCGGGTTAAAAGCAATAATATTACCATAGTAAATAAGACTATGATACTACTTAAAATTAATAACAAATTAAGTGGTGTAAGGATAACACTAAACTTATCTTCCCAGGTTTCACGATTACGTAAAACAAGAATATAATGGGTTCTGCTTTTTACAGCCAAATAATTTCTAAAGTCTTTAAAATTCATACGATATTTTTTAATATTTATTTTTCTATTGGAAGTATTTTACGAATACGAGATTGGTTGTTAATGTCTAAATATAAAATTAAGGTCACATGGAATCCCCCAATTATTATTGTTTTTAATAAAAGTGCAATCTAAATGACATTTCATATTGAGGTAAAAATTCAATTTAGGAATGATAAAAATATTACGGTGTAAAGAAATATTTTTGCGGTTACAAAGTTATATACTAAGTAGATTAATAAATAATCCTGATTTGATAAAGCTCCGGTTAATTACATTACTCATAATATTTTCATCTTTCGGGTCTATTGCCCAGAAGAAAAACACATGGTTGCGCCGAAACTTTACCAATATGGTGGCGCGATACAACGTATTTTATCATGGCCAAAAAATATTGGACGAGACCGTTCAAGATTTGGTATTGTTGAACAAAGATGATTTCAGCAAACCCATAGAGGTCTATCCCTATGGAGATGAAGCCACTGCCACCACACTAAAACCAAAAATGGAAGAAGTAATGAAAAAAACTTCTTTTATTATTAACAAAAAAAGTAAAAGTAAGTGGGTTGATGATTGCTGGCTGCTCGCCGGAAAAGCTCACTTTTTTAGAGGGGATTTGTTTTCCGCTGATGAAAATTTTCAGTTTGTAAACTCTCAATATGCTGACCAACCCATTCATTATGAAGCTAAAATTTGGATTTTAAAGACCATAGTTAGAAGCGGCAAGATAAATGACGCTGAAGCAATATTTAAAACATTTCAACGGGAAGAGAAATTTCCAAGTAAGTTTAAGAATGATTTAAATAATATAGCGGGAGATATTTATACTAAAATGGGGCTTTATACCGAAGCTCAAAAATACCTTGAGGCTGGATTAAAAGGAACGAAAGACAAAATACTTAAGTACCGTATTAATTTTTTACTAGCACAACTTTACCTAATTACTAAAGACTATGCAGCGGCCCGAAGCCATTTCAGGACCGTTTCTAAAATGAATGCCCCTTATGAATTTGCCTTTCAGTCAAATATTGGCCTAGTAAAAGCAAATGCATTAGCAGGAAAAACGGATACACGAGAAAGTCGCAAAAACCTAAAAAAGATGCTTAAGGATGATAAAAATATTGATTATTTCGATCAATTATATTTTGAATTAGGCAACTTGGATTACGCCGATAAAAACTATGGTAAGGCCATTAAAAACTATCAATTAGCAGCAAAAAAAGCTACCAAAAATCAGGACCTTAAAACCAACTCATATTTAATAATTGCAAAAATTTATTATGAAAATAAAAATTACAGATTGGCAGAAAAGTTTTTTGATAGCACCGCATTATTTATAAAAGAAACTCATCCTGAATACGAAAAAATCAAGTTGCAGCAATCCATACTTTCTACATTGATTGACCATCTAATAACAATTCATACCCAAGACAGTTTATTAAGCCTTGCAGAATTACCAAAGGAAAAACTAGAAGCGGAAATAAGAAAAATTATTGAAAATGAAAAAGCTGCCAAGAGAAAAGCAGAAAAGAAAGCTAAGGACAATGAAACTGCACCTGATATGCAAATCATTAATACTAACACCACCACCTATAGCAGTACTGACATGTTTATCTTTGATAATCAATCTTTATTAGGCAAAGAGTATAATGAATTTTTGAAACGATGGGGCAACCGAAAATTGACTGATAATTGGCGAATTACTTCTATCAAAAAAGACTTAACTATAGAACCTGAAAATCCTGATCAACCAAAAGAAACTGCTCCTGATAAAAAAGCAGAGAATACCAGTACAGGAGAAAATGCACCTGATGATCTAAAAAAATACTATACAGGAATACCATTTAACGCTAAGGATAAAGAACTCGCCAACAAAAAAATATTAGAAAGTCATTATGAAGCGGGTAAAATTTATAATGAAAAGCTTAAGGAATATAAGGAAGCCATTTATCATTTTGAGGAAGCTAATAATCGTTATCCCGCCAATGTTTTTGAAGCCGAAATTTATTACTATTTAACAAAATGCTATGATGCACTTACCGATAAGGCATTAAGCAAGCTAAACAAGGATAAGCTTTCAACCAAATATCCCGAATCGCCCTACAATCAGGTTCTTAATGCTAACGATTCAACCCAACCTAAAGCCCCATCAAAAAACAATAAAAATGAAAAGAAAGACGTATTGGATGCTTATGAAAATATGTATAATGCTTTCAATGCAGGGGATTATGCTTTAGTAAAAAAAATAAAACAAGAAGTAGATAGTAAATATGCCGGCAATGCCATTCAGGCTCAGTTTGATTATCTATATGCATTAGCTGTAGCAAAAACTGAAAATGTAGAAAAATTTATGGAATTGCTGAAACAAATTAGGGATAATTATCCCGGTACAGAAATAGGAGTTCAAGCAGGTTATACATTAGAAATAGTAGAAAACAGAAATAAAGTAGCCAAGATAGATCCAAAATCTATTTATAAATACGATGGCGCACAATCACACTATTTTGCAATTGTAACCGAAGAGGGCCAATCCGACCGAATAAAAGTTGCCTTATCCAATTTCAATACTAAATACTTTGCTTCCAATAGTTTAAAAACCAAATCATTTTTGCTTGGAACCAAGGATATGCTGGGTGTTGAGCTATTTGCCAACAAATCAGAAGCAATGGATTATTACAAATCTTTCATTGTTAATTTTAAAGAATTTGTTCCTGATATGGGTACTACGGTTAAGTATTTTGTTATCTCCACAGATAATTTAAAAACCCTGATGCGGGAAATGGAAGAAGGCACTTACATAACTTTCTTTGAAAAGATTTATTTGTAATCTCAAGCAAATAACTGAATAAACTGATTTTTTTAATTCCCTTGATCCAAATTAAATTGTTAATTTTGATTCGCTATCAGTTGGTAAAATGCGATTTATAATACTAATTCTTTTAATTTTAAAAATCATACCTTCATTTGGAAATGACACAAAAAAAAGGCAAAGGCGATTTTCAATTGAACCCGGAGTTAATACCAGTATTCTTTTAACAAATAGAATTAAAAATAATTACAAAAATGTATATCTTGATCCCAAAAATAAGCATTTTTACTTCATAGGTATTTCTTCATTAGGATTCGGATATCAAATCAATAAAAATTATAAAGCCAGTATATCAACTTCAGAATATCTTCAAAAATTTAATTCGAAAGAAGTAAAGGGTGATGTTATCAGTGTCTATTTTATCCTTATTTCACTTGATCTACAAAAAAAACTGATTCAAAAAAATAATTTTAAATATTTTGGACAAATTAGCATAAACTATAGAGATGGTGTTGAAGGAGCAGCCGGTAATTTACGTTGGTATTTGCCTGAATATGATGTAATATATTACAACCACCAGTTAGGCTTGGGTTTAGGAAATGGAATAAATTATAAGGTCAGTAAACGTTTTTATTTAACAGCAGATATTGGGTATTATCATTTTTTAAAATTGCCAGGTATGATTGGACTAGTTAATGTCCAGCCTTTTTATCCTAAACCCATCAATAATGTAATAATTGGAAATTTAAAGATTGGATTTCTTCTTTAATAAAAAAGCCCCGATTTCTCGAGGCTTTCATTTTAAATATCGTTAAAGAATATTATTCTGCTGAATCGTTTTCAGTTGAAGTTTCTTCTGTTGCTGTTTCAACTTCAGCTACTACAGGTGCTTCGGCTGCTGCTACTGCTGCTTCCTTTTTAGGAGCTTTAGGAGCGGCTTTCGCTGCTGGTTTAGCAGCCACGGTTACTTTAGCACCGTTTGCTTTTGCATAATCCACTACAGCTTTGAAAGCTTCAGGATGATTCATAGCTAAATCAGCTAATACCTTACGGTTCAATTCCATTCCTGAGTTGTGATATAAACTCATAAACTTTGAATAAGACAATCCTTCCATACGGGTGGCAGCATTAATACGCTGAATCCATAATGCACGAAAGTTGCGTTTTTTGGTTTTACGGTCACGATAGGCATAGCCCCATGCTTTTTCTACGGCATTTTTAGCAACCGTCCAAACGTTTTTTCTACGACCCCAATAGCCTTTGGCAAATTCGAGGATTCTTTTTCTGCGTGCCCTTGAGGCAACATGATTTACTGATCTTGGCATTTTTTTTTATTTGATTAATGCACGGCGCTGTAATGTTTCAACAATCTTAAGTGCCATTGCGGGTTAAATTATTTTTGATTTGAAAATTTGAAGATTTGGAAATTTGAAAATGTTTTAAAGTCTCATATCTCTGCACTCAAAATCTAAAATCTAATTACATTCTTAGCATGAACTTAACGTTAGCCATGTTGGTATCATCTACATAAGCAGGTGCACCTAAACCTTTTTTACGTTTATGAGACTTCTTTGTTAAAATGTGATTTTTAAAAGCGTGCTTAAATTTAACTTTACCGGTAGCGGTAACTTTAAATCTCTTCTTGGCACTTGAATTGGTTTTTAATTTTGGCATGATTCTATTCGTTCTTAATTCTTTTTATTTTTTAACTTTTGGTCCTAGCATGATGAACATTTTTTTCCCTTCCATCTTAGGTTCCATTTCTACTTTTGCTATGTCACTTAGGCTGGCTGCAAATTCCTCTAAAAGTTTTGAACCACGTTCTTTATAAACAATTGTCCTTCCTCTGAAAAATACGTAAGCTCTAACTTTATGGCCTTCACTCAAAAACTTAGTAGCATGTTTGGTTTTAAATTCAATATCATGCTCATCAGTATTTGGTCCAAATCGTATTTCTTTTATTTCTACTCGAGAACTATTGGCCTTTATTTCTTTTGCCTTCTTTTTCTGTTCGTATAAAAATTTATTGTAATCTACAATTCTACAAACTGGTGGATCAGCTTTTGGCGATATTTCAACCAAATCCAATCCAAACTCTTCTGCTAGCTCAATACCTTCACTTAAACTAACAATACCAGGCTCAACATTTTCACCAACCAAACGGATCGGGTCAGCAGTAATTTTGCCATTTATTTTGTGGAGTTCAACCTTAACAGGCGGTCTTCTAAAACCGGGTGTACGAACCTGAGGAGCCGGAACTATCGGTCGGTCATTCCCTGCGGGAACTGCCGGTATTTCAGGCGGAGTATTTTTAATTGGGTTTTCTATAATTAATTAATTTAGCTTCTGTTTAAAATAACTTACAAAATCTTCAAGTTTCATTGAACCAACATCTCCTTCTCCATGCACCCTCACTGATACTTCATTATTTTCTTGTTCCTTTTCACCAATAATAAGCATGATGGGGATTTTTTTCATTTCTGCATCCCGAATCTTTCTGCCTACCTTTTCACTCCTAAAATCTACAAGGCCGCGAATATCGTTTTTTTCTAAATAAATTAAAAGGCTTTTTGCAAATTCCTCAAACTTTTCACTGATTGGCAATATTGCAACTTGGTCAGGGGTTAGCCAAAGCGGAAAATTTCCACTGCAATGTTCTATTAAAACTCCGATAAATCGCTCCAATGAACCAAACGGTGCACGGTGAATCATAACAGGACGAGCCTTTGTATTTTCAGAAGTTATATATTCTAATTCAAAACGTTCAGGCAAATTATAATCCACCTGAATAGTGCCCAATTGCCATGAACGGCCCAAGGCATCTTTCACCATAAAGTCTAATTTAGGACCATAAAAGGCAGCTTCACCGTATTCAGTTACTGTTATCAAACCTTTTTCAGCGGCAGCTTCAATAATTGCATTTTCAGCCTTTTCCCAGTTTTCATCGCTTCCAATATATTTTTCACGATTTACCTGATCACGCAAAGAAATTTGTGCAGTGTAATTTTCAAAATTCAATTTCTTTAGTACATGAATCACTAAATCTATCACCGATTTAAATTCATCCTTTATTTGGTCGGCAGTACAAAAAATATGAGCATCGTCTTGGGTGAATCCTCGTACGCGAGTTAATCCATTCAATTCGCCCGATTGTTCATAACGGTAAACTGTTCCAAATTCGGCTATTCGCACCGGCAATTCTTTATACGACCTTGGCTTATGTCCATATATTTCACAATGATGCGGGCAATTCATTGGTTTCAGGAAAAATTCTTCTCCTTCTTCTGGTGTATGAATTGGCTGAAATGAATCCTTACCATATTTTTCATAATGACCTGAAGTAACATATAAATCCTTTTTTCCAATGTGCGGCGTTACTACTTGCACGTAGCCTCTTTCCAATTGCTCTTGGCGCATAAAACGTTCCAAGCGTTCACGAATCATAGTACCGCGCGGCAACCAGATGGGTAACCCCGCTCCTACTTTATCCGAAAACATAAACAATTCCAGTTCCTTGCCCAACTTTCGGTGGTCGCGTTTTTTGGCTTCTTCTAACACAAAAAGAAATTCTGCTAATTCTTTTGCTTTTGGAAACGTAACTCCATACAAACGAGTTAACTGTTTATTTTTTTCATCCCCACGCCAATAGGCTCCGGCGATGTTTAATAATTTAACAGCCTTTATTTTTCCTGTAGAAGGAATATGTGGCCCTCGGCATAAATCGGTAAAATTGCCCTGATGGTAAAACGTAATTTGTCCGTCTTGCAATCCATCAATTAGTTCCAGTTTATAGGGGTCGCCTTTTTTGGTAAAATAATCAATAGCATCATTTTTAGAAACATCCTGACGGGTAAATGTATTATCAGCATTCGCCAATTCCTGCATTTTTGCTTCAATTGCGGGCAGTTGGTCAGCAGTAAATGGCATTCCTCCAAAATCCACATCGTAATAAAAACCATTTTCAATGGGAGGACCAATTCCAAGTTGAACCCCCGGATAAATGGCTTCTAAAGCCTCAGCCATAATATGTGCAGAGCTATGCCAAAAGGTAGATTTCCCTTCCTTATCGTCCCAAGTCAATAATTTTAATGAACTATCGTTATTAATTGGGCGAAAACTATCCCAAACCTCGTCGTTTACTTTGGCCGCCAAAACATTGCGAGCCAATCCTTCGCTAATCCCCTTGGCTATGTCCATGGCAGTAGTACCTTTTGGGTACTGCCTCACCGAGCCATCAGGAAGTGTTACATTAATCATAAATTTTTTAAAAAGAGTGCAAATTTAAGTTTTTGGGAGATGTTTTTTTATATAAATCTATTGCCGTTGCTTTAAAGCAACGGCAATAGATTTATTCTTCAATAATAAAAACCTTCTGAATAATCTGCCTGCTACTTGTTTTAATTTTTATTGTGTACAATCCTGCGGACTGATTTGACATATCCAAAGTTTGAATACCAGAGCAATTTATTTCTTTAACCAATGACCCAATAGAATTGTAAATCCGAATATTCATGTTTTCATCACAATCAAAGTTAATAATACCTGTTGAAGGGTTGGGATAAATATTAACCAAACACTTGGGTATTTTTAAATTTTGTATGGAGCTAGTTTCTCCTCCCAAATATCTTACAATAGCAAAATCATTTTTTATACCATTATTTGACCCACCCGCAACAATAATTCTACCGTTTGATTGAAGGCAAATACTATTTGCGATATCCATTTTTGATCCAATTGCAGTAGAAGAAAAACCTTTTTTACCAAAATTGGTATCTACAAATCCTACACTATCAAATCTTATCATGCAGAATTGGATAGTAGAATTAATTTGCGAATAGCCAGCTAAAATAATTTTTCCATCAGGTTGCAAAGCCATAGATGTTGCAATATTAAATCCATTAATTTCTGAAGTTGCTTTACCTTTATTTCCAAAAGTAGTATCCAACATTCCGTTGTATTTATACTTTACTAAGGCAAACTCATAACCAAACAGGCTTGATACAGTACCACATGCTAAAATTTTCCCATCATTAAGAATTGCAACTGAAGATATTCTGTTATAGCTGTTCCCAAAATCTGTTAATGTATAACCTTTTTTAGCAAAACCTGTATCTAATGTGCCTTGTTCATTATATCT
Source organism: Bacteroidota bacterium (assembly GCA_947468275.1). Lineage (GTDB taxonomy): Bacteria > Bacteroidota > Bacteroidia > NS11-12g > UBA9320 > JABWCE01. Next base: position 173,894 of record CANIKO010000005.1, on the reverse strand, counting down.
TGCAATAAGAAATTTGGATACTGTAGAAGAACCTGAAAACCCTGCAATTACAATTTTCCCATTTGGTTGTATTGCTATTGATTGAATCTCATTTAAACTATCAATAGTTATTTTCTTTATTAACTTTCCCGTTCTATTAAATGTTGTATCAATTTCACCGTTAATATTATACCTTGCTATTGCAATACTATTGCCATTATTAATAGTAGAATATCCAGCCAAAATAATTTTATCATCTTTAATTGCTATTGCATAGGCTAAATCTTTTTTCCCACTTAGAGAAGTTACTACTTTTCCATTATTGCCAAAACTATTATCTAAAGAACCATTTAAATTAACTCTAGCTAAAGCAAAGTATCCTTTTGAGCTAGATATTGATTGTCCTCCAATTAAAATCTTGCCATCATTTTGAATTACCATTGAATATACAAAATCGTTTTCTATACCTACTCCAAAAGTTACTTTTCCATTTAAATTAAAACTTGTATCCAACTTACCATCCACTTTGTATCTGGCAATTGCAAAATCGTAGTTAGTACCATTATAAACGTGTCCAGCAGCTAGAATTCTGCCATCTGATTGTATTTTTGAAGCAAGAATTTGATCATTACCAGTACTTATTGTTGTGATTACAATTCCATTATTTCCAAAAGAATTATCAAGATTACCTGCTTGTCCTTTTGATACCAGACAATTAAATATTTGTAAAACACTTAAAATTATATTAACTTTTATGGTCATAAAAATTTAAATATCGTAATAATTAAGAACATAATAGTAATATAAAATGCGTTTTTAAATTCACTTTTAGAACTTTCAATTAAAGAGGAGTCATTATCTTCTTGGATTAACCTGTGATAATAAATGTATTTCAACCAAGTCATAAAGCAACTTGTTAAAAATAAAATATAGACATACTGAAAATATGCATAAATTGATAATCCAAGAAAACCAATTATATAACTAATGTATTTATATTTAATCGACTTAATACTTATCAATTGCAGTTTGAATTTGGTATTTCAGTCCAACTTTGAAGTAAAGGATTATGATAAACTGGCCCTCCTCCGCCTCCACCTCCTGCAGTGGTACCAGCGCAGCCAGGAGAAGCAGCATCTGCTACATCACAGCAGGAATTCATTGCGCCAGTATTTATAATTAGAGCGGCTAAATAACACACCTCATAAAAGACTGAAAATATTGTACATGACAAGGCAGCAGCAAAGTTATACTGTGCAAAAGCCCACATACATGAACTTATCGCAGCTTTATGAGCCGCGCATCCAGCATTAATTGTTCCATCCAAATCCCAATAAAGTCTTTCCTTAACAAGTGATGCGTTTGCTGAATTCCTGCCAATAAAAGTGATTGCTCCAAAATTGGCTAAACTTTCTTGAGTAGCAATTAAAATAGTCCTAATTCCATCAATCCCAGAGTTACCATCAATAGCTTCTAAAATCTGTTCATCAGTCAACCCACTATTCATCGCAGTGTTGAGTATACAAAAATCTGCTCCAGATAAGCTATTTACGGCTATTGCTTGAGCAGCCAAGGCATCCGCAATAGTATATGCGGTGTCTTGATTTGGGTCAGCATAAGAATCCCCAAAGAAGAAAAAAGCACAGACAAAAAAGATAAGTTTATTTTTTATTTTCATAATATTTTTTTGTAAAGGTATCATTCTAATTGACTAATTGAGCATAATAAAATTAATTTAGTAATAATTAAATTTAAGGGTATCCATTTCGCAATATTTAAACTCCATAGCCATTATTCATGTCCCCACAAATTAAGGTCAGAGAACAAATCCCATGTCATTTTCATGTTAAAAAAAAAATAAATTGATTTCATCCCTTCAATAAAACCTTTATTCGAAAACATAAAAAAAACAAACCTTAATATTTACCCCATGAAAACAAAATTACTTTTACCTATTTTTTTATTCCTCATCTGCGGATTTGCCAGTGCTTCTACTACGGTAAGTTCAGTTATCAGCAGCAATCAAGTGTGGACCCCGTCGGGCAGTCCTTACTTAATAAACAGCCAGGTAATTATCAATCAGGGTGTAACCGTTACTATTAAACCTGGAGTTGAGGTAATTGCCAGTGCCAGTTATAAATTAACTGTGAATGGCTGCCTCATAGCCATTGGCAACAAAGATTCATTGGTAAAATTTAAAGCTTTGTCTATCGTTTTTTCGGATACCGCTATGGATTATAATCCTTCTACAAAAACTGGATGTCAAATTAAATATTGCAGTTTTGATGGCCCCTTATCAGGAAATGAATTGACATTGGACAGAACCAGTTTGATAGTAGAATATTCGCATTTTAATAAAATAAATTACCCAATAGGAAGCACCACTTCCGATTCAATAACCCTTTGGGTGTCTCATTGCAATTTTACCGGCGACGGATTTGGATTTTTAATTTATGGATTAAAACAAAATACCAGTCTTTATTTTACAGACAATTTAATTCATAGCTATGGATATGTTGCATTGGCCGAAAACAGTATTATTAAAAATAATTATTTTTATGGCGATAGGTATTATGCCAGCATCAGTTCATTTACTAACTCTAAAAAGGCAATAATAAGTTGCAATTATTTTAAAAACGGCAAATATCCTTACTCGGGAGCTATTGATTTAAGTTCGGTAAACAACTATGGATGTAATTTTAAAATTGAGAATAACGAATTTGATTCAATGGCTATATTTATCAATATGCCTTGTTATTATTATACTAATGATACTATTAACATTAATAATAATAATTTCATGAATTATACTTATAAGGCTGTCTTTTTTAATAGCTGCTCATCTACCACAGGCACCTATCATTTTTCTGACTTTACTTCCAACTATTGGAATACTAATGATACAACTAAAATTAAAGGTTCTATAATGGATTTTAGGACGGATAAAAAAATTCCGTTTATGATTGATTTTACTTCTTTCAGAAGCAGTAAAACGAGCAACTGCTGGCCATCGTCTTCAAATGATGCGGGGATGATTGAGGCAGATATTAAACCAACCACTTTTAGTCAAGTAAATACAAGGCTTTATCCTAATCCTGCCAATAATACATTAAATGTAGAAACTAACTTTAATGGCAATTCACAGCTTAAAGTTATTGATGTAACAGGTCAAGTAGTTAAAACCCAAACAATACAATCGCAATTGAGTACATTGGATATTTCTTCGCTTAAATCGGGTTTATATTTTATAGAAATCACTTCGGCAGATGGAAGACTCTACAAGTCAAGAATAGTTCATTATTAGATTTTTAAACTAATAGTACACTTAAGAATACTCCAATTTATCAATTATCTTTTCCTTTAACTCATCCATATTGGTTTTGTTAAGGGCGGATATAAAAACTACTGGAGAATTTTCCTTCGACATCCAGCTTTTCTTTAATAAATCTAAATCATAAATGGTGGTATCTTCAAAAATATCTTCAGCCGTTGGGTCAGGATTGTATTGATCCGTTTTATTAAATACAATAATCGTTGGTTTTTGGGCTGCGCCAATTTCGGCCAATGTATTATTTACTACTTCCATTTGATCTTCAAACCCTTGATGTGAAACATCTACCACATGCAATAGAACATCAGCATCTACCACTTCATCCAAGGTTGATTTAAAACTTTCGACCAATTGATGAGGTAACTTGCGAATAAAACCTACCGTGTCAGAAAGTATAAAAGCAATTGGTTGTTGCATTGGGTCAGGGTTAGGAAAAACCACTTTACGAGCTGTGGAATCCAACGTTGCAAATAATTTATTCTCGGTTAAAACCCCCGCTTTTGTCAAGGCATTCATAATGGTGGATTTGCCCACATTGGTATACCCCACCAAAGCTACTTTTTTCATGGCATCACGGTTTTTGCGGCGAACCTGATTTTGGCTGTCAATATCCTTAAGTTTTTCTTTTAATAAAGAAATGGTATGGCGAATGGCTCGTCGGTCGGTTTCAATTTCTTTTTCACCCGCACCACGTTGACCAATTCCGCCTTTTTGCCTATCCAAGTGACCCCACATTCGGGTAAGTCGTGGCAAAAGATACTCATTTCTGGCCAGTTCCACTTGGGCTTTAGCCGTTGCTGTCTTGGCATTATTTGCAAAAATATCAAGGATAAGCATGCTCCTATCAATGATTTTACACATCAAAGCATCTTCTAAATTTCGGGTTTGAGAAGGGCTTAGTTCATCATCAAAAATGGCTACATCAATTGCGTTTTCTTTAACATATAAAGCCACTTCCTCCAATTTTCCCTGACCTAAATACGTTTTAGGATGCGGTCGGTCGGTTTTTTGGGTAAATACTTTTACAGTTTCAGCGCCTGCAGTTTCAGCCAAAAAAGCAAGTTCTTCCAAATACTCTGCGCATTTACCTTTGCGATAGCTATATAAATCTGCCGCTACCAAAATGGCTTGTTCAGGCTTTACCGCGGTGTCAAAAATTTGTCCTTTCACTTATATACAAAGGTAGATTTTTTAGTACAGAGATTATGAGTATAGAGAAATTAGATGCTCCCAATTTCTTAAAGAATTGACCACCTTCACATTTCTATTTTTAAATCTCAACTTCTCTACCTTCACCTACCTGCTGACGCCACATGGCATAATAAAGCCCTTTGCTGTCTAGCAAATCAAAATGGTTTCCTTCTTCAATTATTTTGCCTTTTTCAAGTACAAAAATCCGGTTGGCGTGCATTATGGTACTTAGGCGGTGAGCTATCAAAATGGTCACCATATCTTGGGTATTGTTTATCCCTTTTATGGTTTGGGTAATTTCATCTTCGGTAATACTATCGAGGGATGAGGTCGCTTCATCAAACACCAAAAGGCTTGGCCTACGCAATAAGGCGCGGGCTATAGAAAGTCGTTGTTTTTCGCCACCAGACACTTTCACCCCTCCTTCTCCAATCATCGTATCAATCCCTTTGTCTGCTCTGCCTAGCAACGCATGGCAACTGGCTTTTTGCAGTACATCCAGTATTTGTTCATCGGTTGCATTAGGTTTTACAAACAATAAATTTTCTTTTATTGTTCCTGCAAAAAGTTGGGTATCCTGAGTTACAAATCCTATTTGTTCACGCAAATTATCCAAATCAATTTCCTTACCATTTATCCCGTCATATGTTATTGTTCCGTCCAACGGTTGATACAATCCCACCAACAGCTTTACCAAGGTGGTTTTACCGGAGCCACTTGGACCGACAAATGCTATAGTCTCGCCTTTACTTACCTTAAAATCTATATTTTTCAAGGCGGGATATTTTGCAGTTAAATGTTTAAAAGTCACATTGTGAAACTCGAAATTATCAAGTTTTGTAATGGCCCTTGGTCGCAGAGGTTTTTCCTCTTTAGGTTTATCCATTATTTCTTTAAAGTTCTCCAAAGAAACCTGAGCTTCCCTATAAATCAAAATTACATTTCCCAATTCCTGAAGCGGATTAAAAATAAAAAATGAGAAGAAAAGAAACATGAAGTACTGCCCAGGAGAAATCTCTGTTTTAAAAATTAGCATTAATAAAATAAAAACCATCAAACTTCTTACAAATTGCACGGTAGTGCCTTGCAAAAATCCAAGACTGCGAATGAATTTCACTTTTTTAAGTTCCAATTCTAAAATTTGGTAAGTGGTTTTATTTAGCCTTTCGATTTCCTGATTGGCCAATCCCAAACTTTTCACCAATTCAATATTGCGCAGAGATTCAGTTGTACTGCCGGCCAGAGCCGTGGTAGCACCCACAATTTTTTGTTGCATTATTTTAATTCGTTTACTAAAATAACTACTAAGCACCCCAATTACCATAATGGCAAAAAGATAAACTATTCCAACGGTCCAAGTAATACTAAATGCATACACCATGACAAAAATGATTCCTACCATACTTGTAAAAAGCACTCCAATAAACGCTGTTAAAAGTTTTTCAATATCAAGTCGTACTTTTTGTAAAACAGAAAGAGTTTCACCACTTCGTTGATCTTCGAACACTTGATAAGGCAATTCCAAACTGTGTTTTAAGCCATCGGCATAAATTTGGGCTCCTAGTTTTTGGATAATGACATTGGTAAAATAATCCTGAAAATTTTTGGCAATCCGGCTTACCATCGACACTCCCACCGAACACCCAATCCAGAATAAGGCCAAATGCACGTATTGTTCTTTGGTAAGTTTATCAAATTTAGTGATAACCTGATCAACCACATGACCCGTAATATATGGATCCATCAATGAAAAACCGATGTTTACGGTAGCCAGCACAAGGGCCAAAGTCAGAAGTTTCCAGTGGTATTTTAAATATTTTTTAAGAATGTTCATTTACAGTAATGCTTAGTTAAACAAATGATTGGGACATTTCGTTTTTACAAGGTGCAAAGAAACGGAGATTTTTTCACGGTACTTGTAAAACTTTTCCAAAGTTTTGGAACTTTAAGAAGCGTTGGGTAAAACATTAATTTATAAAAATCAATATTTCCTGTTTCCACTTTCCATCACTTACCAACAAAGTATAATAACCGAACGGAACATCAATAATAGCAATAGGTTGAGTGGCGTCTAATAAATATTTTTTAACTTCTCTTCCATTCATATCGATTACCCTTACACTTACTTTTCTGGTTTCATCGATCAATGAAATTACCTGTTCGCCAAACTGATGTTTATAATTAATTAATAAATTTCGGGACTTTGGAGTTTCAATATAATTGGAAGTATACAAATTTTTTATACTTCCCTGATAAAGGTTTCGGCCACCAAGAATATCAAAATATTCATCCGTAATATAAAATTCAGTATTGCTGTAAAAAACGATGGCTTCTTTTTGGGTAAACGAGCCCAAATCAATAGTTTTAACTTTTCCTTTAAAAAAATTATCGCCTGTAAAATCGGAAAACACAAAAATTTTGTCGCTAGATAGTAAAACCAATTTTTTGTTATCGGGAGAAATATCAGCGGCAGTAATCCACCATTGTTCCTTGTAGCCAATCCCTGTTTTAAAACAATCTAAAAGTATGGCTTCATATTGGCCTGGCTTGGAAGGAACTTTATACAAATAGGTATAACCCGTAAAAGGATTGGTGTAGTTTTTCGAAAAAATATAAAGGCTGCTATCAATGCAAATTAAAGCCTCGGCATCAAAATTTTTATGGGCATTATCAGGAGGAAATTGATTTTGATTGGGGTAGTAAAAGTTGATAATTTCGGCCTCAGCAGTATCGCCAAGTATATTATCAGGATTCGTAATTTTATAAATTTTAAGGTCTTTTCTGCTATTCGCATTATTACCAAAATCTCCAATATAATAATGTTGCCCATCATTGGCAATATCCTCCCAATCAGTATTTTTGGCATTTTTTATTACTATTGTTTTTAGAATGACACCAAAGGTATCGACCTTATAAAGTGCAGGTTCTCCGCCACTATCGGTATGGGTCCAGATATAAAGCGGATTGGATGTTTCAATTCCCGAAGTTTCCTGAACAAGACCAGGCAATTCTGCAACTTTTCTTAAGGTAATAGATTGTGCAAAAAGGCCATGACTAATAAAAATTACAGATAAATATACAAATTTAATGGGATTCATTTGTTCGTTTCAAAGGTAAAATTAACTTAGCACTAAAACACAACGGCACAAAGAATTAGAAAGGTTTAATGGAATTATATGTTTCAGGGATTGGGTGATTGTATTTTCAATAAAGCCAAAATCCTTTCTGAAAAAATATTCATAATTAATCCAATCAAAACTACTGTGATCCCAACCCAAGCGATAGGAGTTGGAATTTCATCAAAAAATAACATCCCATTTATTATCGCATAAACAATTCCCATATTGGTAAAAATAGCGATAGTTCCTACCTTCTCATTTTGATAAGCCCTAGTCATAAAATATTGAGCTCCCTGGGTTAAAATCCCCATACATATCACATAAAACCATTCAAGTAAAGTTGGCCATTGAAATCCTCCAAAAAAAGCTAACAGGATAACAGAAATTGGAATGGTAACAATTGAAAAGTGGATTAGGATAACATTGGGGTCTTCTGATATTCCAATTTTTCGGATGCAATTATAAGCTGCTGCTGCTGCTAAAGCTCCACCCAAACCCGACAATAACCCGATATTTGAAATACTCAATTCAAATAAATCAGTATTAGAACTTTGGGTAATAAAAATACCAGTAAAACAAATGATTAAAAACAACCACTGAATTTTATAAAACCGTTCGCCCAAAAACAAAAACCCGAATAAGGTTGTAAAAAAAGGGGTGATATAATGAACCAAGGTGGCTGTTGCCAAGGGCAAAGTTTGAACACTTTTTAAAAAAAGAATAAGTGAAATCGAACCAAAAAGTCCCCTCCAAAAAAGTATCGGCCTGCGGCTTCCAAACAAAGGAATATTTTTCCGTTTGATAAGAATATAACAAATAGCAGAGGTAAAAATTGAACGAAAAAGAGTGAGTTCAAAAACAGGAAGATGCGAAAGCAATTTCACAAACACATTCATACCAGCAAAAAGGAAGGTGGCTATAAAAATACTTTTTACTCCTTTTGACATGTTGTTTTATAAAGAAAAACGTCCGAGGTTTTAAAAACCTCGAACGTTTAATATTAACCGAATAGTTTTTAAATATTAAAGCACGCTGTTCATACTTCTCACAGCCTCAGCACTTTTTGCAAAAGCAGCTTTTTCAGTTTCGTTAAGGTCAAGTTCTATAATTTTTTCCCAACCATTTTTACCAATAACTACAGGCACTCCTATGCAAATATCTTTTTGACCATATTCCCCATCAAGGTATACGCAGCAAGGGAACAAACGTTTTTGATCGTTCACAATACTATCTACCAAACTGGCAACGGCAGCTCCCGGAGCATACCAGGCCGAAGTGCCTAACAATCCTGTAAGAGTAGCACCTCCAACCATTGTATCAGCACTTACTTTATTTATAGTTTCAGCATTTGCAAACTGAGAAACAGGAACACCCATATAAGAAGCAAGACGCGTTAAAGGAATCATTGTAGTATCACCATGACCACCTATTACCATACCATTCAAATCGGCTGGAGAACAATTTAAGGCTAGTGACATGTAGCATTTAAAACGAGCACTATCCAAAATTCCGCCCATACCAATGATACGGTTTTTAGGAAGACCTGATGATTTAAGAGCCAAATAAGTCATAGTATCCATTGGGTTACTTACAATCACAATAACCGCATTTGGAGAATGAGTCAAAACATTTTCAGTAACAGTTTTAACAATACCTGCATTAATACCGATAAGTTCTTCACGGGTCATTCCGGGCTTGCGAGGAATACCACTTGTGATAACAACTACATCGCTATTGGCAGTTTTTGAATAATCATTTGTTGCACCTGATACACGGGTATTGAATCCGTTAAGGGTAGCTGTCTGCATTATATCCAATGCTTTTCCTTCAGCCAAACCTTCCTTGATGTCAAGTAAAACAACTTCACTTGCAATACTTCTGCAAGCCAATGCATCTGCAGTTGTAGCTCCTACATTTCCTGCACCTATTACACTTATTTTCATATTTAATTTATTAATGGTTATTAAATTTTGCGCGAAGCTACAATTAATATTTTTAGGTTTAAAAGGGTTATGACGAAATTCATATTTATTAGGTTAAAGCTATTTTAGTATTTCAATTAAATAATCATTTTCAACATTTTTAAGAACTTTATAATTTTCAATGCCATACCTTTTTAAACTCGCTTCTTTATTTTTGGGTTCCATGTCAATAACCAAATATTTATAATTTTTTTTAAAGGTATCGTTGGAAAGACTTGGATAATGCAAATCCTTAAAGTTTTTAAGTGTTCCGTATTTAATATTATATTTCAAAACCGGATATATCATCCAGTCTACCCAGGTATCTTTTGAATTTTCTCCTCCTTCATACATTAAACTTGAGTAATCATAACGAATATAGCCACGTATAAAGGAGATAGAAGTAACAATTATTATTAACCCCAAAGCGATAAAATTCATTACATGTAAACTGATAAATTGATGAGACCAATCTAGTAATATACAAATTGATAAAATTGAAAAAAACTGAAAAGGCAATGAATTCCGAGAAGTTACATCCCACGGATACAATCCAACTATTGAAAGAAAAATAGCTAAAATTGTGTATATCAAAAAATAACTAAGTAATATTTTGTATTTTCCAAATTGCGGAATCTTTTTAATAAAAATCCCAAAAATTACAATTAGGATTAAAATTGAGAAAGGAATAATTCTCAGTTTGGTAAAATTTGCAAAGAATATTTCTAGTCCATCTTTAAAACTGGCTTGTCCTTTTAAAGTTTTCAGATAAGCATATTCAGGACCATGAAAATTTGTATTTTTTAATTGATATTGTAATGAAAAATAATAAATGATACTTAATGAAATCCCTAGTATCAAAAAACCTGAAACAACTATTTTATTATTAAACAATATTGGCAATCGCTTAATATAGCTTGCCAAAAGCAAAACTAAACATGCTCCAATTTCTATAAAAAAGCCATATCTACTAAAGGCAAAAATTGACAATATCATAAATAGATAAATCAGATGACGATTTTTATAATACAATACAGACTGGCTTAAAAAATAGAGAGAAAGAATGATTCCACATATTTCAAAACTATATGCTCTAACTGTAAACCCAAATGAAATTAAATCTTTTGATAAAAGAAATAATAGAGGACTTAAATTTACAATCCACTTATTAAAACTAAAAAGATTTAACAAACTTCTAAATGTTACAGCACTAATCAATAAAAATAAAAATGGCAAAAACCTTAGAGAGACAATGCTATTTCCAAAAATACCAGTCCAAAATCTCAGTAATAAGGTAAACCCACCCGGGTCTAAATTGAAAATTCTATTATTGTTAATTAATTCTGAAATATTTCCATCCGGTTCGCCTAAATCTGAAAAATGATTTAATCCTTTAGCCATCCAAAACTGACCTGCTTCTTCATGATCAATTCCCGAATTGCTAATATTTCTGAATATAACAACACTCAAAATAATAGCATAGAATGACAGCCACAACCATTTGTTATCTTTCAAATGGTTAAAATTAAAACCGCCCTTCATTTCTAAATCAAACATATTTTTTTAGAACTTAGGGTTGTTTAACTTTTATAAAACTATTTGCGGAATTTCTCCTTCTACAACCAATCTACCTTCCGTTTTTGCTTTAACATCTTCAACAGTAACTCCCGGAGCCAATTCTTTTAGTTCAAAGCCACGTTCGGTAATATTAAAAACGCCTAATTCGGTAACTACTTTTTTAACACAGCCCAAGCCTGTAATTGGTAAAGAACATTTTTTTAACAATTTGCTTTCACCTGCTTTATTGGTATGCTGCATGGCAACAATAATATTTTTGGCACTGGCTACTAAATCCATAGCACCGCCCATTCCCTTTACCATTTTACCCGGAATTTTCCAATTAGCTATATCACCGTTATCAGCCACTTCCATAGCTCCCAAAACAGTTAAATCAACTCGTCCGGCACGTATCATTCCAAAACTCATGGCCGAATCAAAAAAAGCCGAACCGGGAATGGTTGTGATCGTTTGCTTTCCCGCATTTATTAAATCGGCATCTTCTTCTCCTTCAATAGGAAAAGGCCCCATACCCAGCAATCCGTTCTCCGATTGAAGTTGAACCTCTACCCCTTCAGGAATATAATTGGCCACAAGAGTAGGAATACCAATTCCTAAATTCACATAATACCCATCCTTTAATTCGCGGGCTATTACTTTTGCTATTTGGTTTTTATCAAGCATTTTGATTTGAAAATTTGAAAATGTGTTAATTTGAAAATTATGGATTTAGCTTATTTATTTTTGAGGATGCAATAATTTTTGATAGTATTTTTATTATTTCTTGAATCTCGGATTCGAGTGAATCACAATTAGGATAGCTTTTTGAATGTTGACATAAAAACAACCAATATTCAGTTTCGTCCGCTTCTTTAGCAGCTATCTTTAATTTATGTATAAAATCTGCTCTACTTTCAGCATTTTGCGCTTCACGAACATTCGCTCCTATTGAGGTTCCTGCTTTTAAAAGTTGATTAGAAATTATATATTTCTTTTTACTTTCCAATAATTCTGCAAACTCAATTATTTGAAGAGCAAAGTTTAAAGTCTTTTCTACAATGATGTTCTTTTTATTGTCTTGCATTTTTGCATTTAGTTAATGCGCCAATTTAAAAATTGCTTCATGAAATTATTCAACTCTTGTTCCGAATTGCCCATTTTCAAATTTTCAAATTGACTAATTTTCAAATTCGAACTGTTCGTTGTTCAATTCGTTTTTCATAATCACTTCCCTGAAAAATACAGTTCACATAAATTCCCGGGGTGTGAATTTGGTCAGGGTCTAACTCCCCGGCAAGCACCAATTCTTCAACTTCCACAATGGTATATTTTCCTGCCATAGCCATCAATGGATTAAAATTACGGCTGGTAGCTCTGAAAACCAAATTTCCCATTGTATCACCTTTCCAAGCTTTTACTATAGCAAAGTCAGCATCAAAAGCATATTCCATTAAATAGGTTTTCCCGTTAAAATCTCTGGTTTCCTTTCCTATGGCTACTTCTGTTCCAACACCCGCGGGTGTATAAATTACGGGCATCCCATATCCGGCAGCTAAGGCTCGGGTGGCTAAAGTTCCCTGCGGAATAAGTTCCACTTCTAATTCACCACTTAGCATTTGGCGTTCAAACTCATCATTTTCACCCACATAACTCGAAATCATTTTTTTAACCTGTTTTTGTTGAAGCATTAATCCAATTCCAAAATCGTCCACTCCGGCATTATTACTAATGCAGGTAAGATTTTTTACCCCTTTTTTAACCAAGGCTGTTATACAGTTTTCAGGAATTCCGCATAATCCAAAACCTCCTAATAACAAGGTCATTCCATCTTTAATATTGCTAATTGCCTCATCGGCATTTTTCACTACTTTGTTCATTTATTGATAATTATTTTTTTTAATTACAGGCATTATTGAATCTTCGATTTGATAATTAATTTATATCTATTTTTAATTTAAGGTATTATATAATCTGCGATTTAATTAAAAATTAACGAGTGCAAAAGTAACATTGCATTTCACTAATTTTTTATATGCTAATAAAATTGTGTCTTATAAATTGTAAGATGTTTGTATTAAAATTTAAACTAAACTTTACTATCAATAGTATATTGAAAAAGTAAGTTTATTATTGCATTAATAATCTTGACTAACTAAAATTCAAAATACAAAACTATATATGAAGAAATTTCTACTTATTGGATTTTACATACTTTTTTCAAACCTTGTCCATGCCCAAACTTATGGCAACGAATGGATAAATTTTAATCAGGATTATTATAAAATTAAAATAGGAAAAGAGGGTATTTATAGAATTGATTATAACACCCTGCAAACCATTGGTTTTCCTTTAAGTTCTACTGACCCACAATATATTCAACTTTGGATTAACGGTAATGAACAACCTATTCTTATTGAAGGTGAAATTGACGGAAAATTAGACGCCGGTGATTTTATCGAATTTTACGGCACTTATAATGACGGTAAATTAGATGCTCCTTTATTCTCTAATCCATCCGAACAACCTCACCAATACATGAGCTTGTATTCGGATACTGCTACTTATTTTTTAACAGTTTCATCTTCCACCAAGGGAAAAAGAATAATAGTAAACAATGATAAAGATTACAGTGGAAAAACGGCTGATCCATATTTTATGTATGAACAATCGGTTTGGTATAATAATAAAAATGGGGCTACATTTTGGGATGGTTTTGGTTTTTCTAATGAAGGCTTTCATTCAGATTATACTGAAGGTGAGGGATGGTTGTTTTATAGTTACAACTCAGGGATTAATGCAACATTTTCTACTAAATTTTTAAGTACAATTGGACCCAACCCTTATATTGAAGTTTTAGCACATCCAAGAGGTAACAACACCTCATCCTATGATGCAGACGGATTTAATAATGGCCTTCAACTCAGCATTCAACCTTCAGGAACAATTATTAATTCACAACGGGTTACAGGTATTGCCCGGTATTTTTTTCAAGATTCAATTACTGATAGAAGTTTAATAGGAGCAACAAGTACATCCTTTAGAACTACCTCGTATTTACTTGCCAAATCACCTCATTCAGTATCTTACTTTAAACTAATTTACCCTCGATTATTCAACCTTGGCGATTCATCTAATCTTAAATTTAATTCTACCTCCAACAATACATTTATCAAGTTTACCAAATACTCACCAACAAAATCAAAACCTATTATTTATGATTATTTAAATTTCACAAAGTCAATAGGGGAAATTAACACAGGAGAAATGTATTGTAATCTTTCAAGTACAGGTTCTAATAAGGCACTTCTGGTATTGGATGAATCCTCAATTATTTCTGTGCAACCTTCAACCATAAAATTTTATAAATTTAATGAGATAAAACTTCAATCGACTTATACTTATTTAATAATTTCTAATCAACGACTAGATTCAGGTGCTCATGCCTACCAGAATTTTTTAGCTACGTCTTTAGGAGGAAATCAGGTTCCGTATCTTGCTTTTGTTAATGATATTTATGACCAATTTTATTATGGATTAAAACATCCAATGGCTTTGAAAAACTTTTGCAAGTTTTCGATAAATAATTCGCCAAGTTTAAAATACTTATTGCTTTTGGGCAAAGGTCAAAAATATAACAATACGCGATTTAACTCAATTGTTAATACTAATTTTGATTTAGTACCAACCTATGGAACACCTCCAACCGATTATTTTTTTGTTTCTGGTTATAATGGATCAACTTTAAATCCACTTTTGGCCACTGGCAGGATTCCGTCCGCAAATAATAATCAAATAGCCAATTATCTAAAAAAATTAAATGATCACCAAACCTATGGATATCAACCCTGGAAAAAAAAGATACTTCATTTAGCAGGTGGTAACAATTCTTCAGAAGTTACCCAATTTTCAGCCTACCAAAATTCATTTCACAATATTGTAAGTCAAGAACAATGGGGTGCCTCTAAAAAATTGATTACAAAGCAGGATCCCAGTCCCGTAGATTCTTCACTTAAAACAAAAATTCAAAGTGAGATAAATTCTGGCTATGCACTGGTAGATTATTTCGGTCATGGTTCTACTCAGGCCTCCGATATCGATTTTGGAGACGCTTACCAATTAAACAACACCAATAAATACCCATTTTTCTACTTCAATGGCTGTGGGCTAGGCAACACCTTTGATGGTAGTTCTATTGCAGAAGATTTTTTATTTACAAAAGATAAAGGAGCCATAGGCTGGATGGCACAAACTACATTTGGATTTATATCCGAGTTATATTATTATGGTTTAGATTTTCATCAGAAATTAACAGAAAATACTTCATCCTCGTTTGCACAAAACATTGCAAATACTATTAATAGTTATCAAAACCCTAGTAATCCTTACAATAAAGCTCAATGTCAACAAATGCTTTACATGGGCGATCCATCCATTACAATATTTGACGCTTCAAACCCTGATTATACGGTAGACATTTCCAAAAGTAGCGTATTTCCAAAGAAAGTTACTGCTGAAGCAGATTCATTTGCATTAGTTTTAACAATTCAAAATACTGCGTTGTTTACTAGTGATTCTTTTGGGATAAAAGTAAAACAAAAATTACCAAATGGTCAAACAATTTATTACCCCGAAATATTTGCAAAGGGAATAGGCAATATTGATACAGTGGTTTTTTGGATAAAAAAACCAAAAGGCTTAAATATTAAAGGTTCCAATACTTTTACAATAACTCTGGATTCAATAAATAAAATAACAGAGCAGCCCCCACTTGGTGAATCTAATAATGTGTCTACCTTAAATTATTATTTCGGTTCAAGCAGTGCCCAAATTCTTTTTCCACGAAAAGAGGGGATTGTTAACTCAACCTATGTAGAGTTAGTTGCTCAATCCTTAATTTATAATCATACAAATTATAACTTTATTTTTGAGTTAGATACTACTCCTGAATTTAATAGCCCATACAAAAAGAATTCAGGTTCTATTTATTCGACCTATATAGCCAAAGCCAACTTTGCTCTTTTGCCAATAGATAGTTTAGATTATTATTGGCGTGTAAAAATTGATGACGGTTCTGGTTCAGGGGATTGGGATGTATCTACATTTTCAATGATTTATAACAGCCCTCAAGGTTGGAGTCAGGGCGATATTCGTAAGTTTTTAGCTACGTCAAAAAATAATATTGGATATGACTCAACCAACGCCTTGAAATTCAGCTCTCGACAGTCCGTACCATATTTTATTTCCACAGGGGGTAAAACTTCTTCTTTTCAAGATAGAACAATCTATCACGATGGTTTTTTTCTCAACTGGGGCTACTTTCAGAGCAAAGGGGTTGGAGTTGTAGCATATAGTGTCTTTAATGAAGAAAGATTTTATTTATCTAGTAATTATAACCAGACTGCTAAAAACCCTTGGTGGACAACTCCATTTCAATATCAAACAAAATATTTCTATCCTCCGGGCGTAGCTAAAACATGCTATTATACCTATAACACTTTCAACAAAACAGACAGAGACAGTTTATTGTTTTTATTACGAAGTATACCAAAAAACTACAACCTTGTAATGTTTAACGGAACTGAAATGAACGTTGCCAATTGGGAACCTGAACTTTTGGATGAATTAGGGAAATTTGGTGCTTTAAAAATAAGAACAGTTCAGGAAGGAGAACCTTATATTCTAATTGGTCAGAGAGGTAAGAATCCTGGCGATGCTTTTGAGAAACTGGCAGACAAATTAAATCCATCTCCTGGACCAGAACAGTCTTTCACCGTGACCCAAAATTTTGATGTTTTAGCTGATTCAGGTCAAATTACATCATCTATTATTGGACCGGCTAAATCTTGGAAATATTTTTACAGAACTTTAAAGAAACCGGATAATACAACTGATAAAGTAAAATTTAATATTTATGGAATTAACAATAATGGAAGTTCCACGTTAATAATTAGTGATATTTCCGAAAGAGAAATCAATCTTAGTAGTATTGATGCCACTGCTTTTCCTTACCTTAAAATTGAGGCTGATATTGAAGACAGTATTACCAAAACACCTACTGACATTAGTCGCTGGACAGTTTTATTTGATGGATATCCTGAAGGTTTGATTAATCCTTCAGTTTCTCTATTTCAAAATAAGGATACCTTGGAAGAAGGAGATACATTAGAAGTAAAAATAGCTTACAATAACGTTTCAGCCTTTGATATGGATAGCATACTAGTGCTAACTACTTCCCTAAACGATCAAAACACAAAAGATACCATTGAACTTAAAAAGTATAAACTTTTAAAATCGAATGATTCATTATTAATTGTTAGGAAAATTGATACCAAGGGACTATCCGGTTTAAATATTTTAACCGTTTCGGTTAATCCTGAAATGGCTCAACCCGAAGAATACCTTTTTAATAATACCTGGCAATTCCCATATTATATTAAAACGGATCAACACAATCCATATCTGGATGTAGTATTTGATGGCCGGCATATTACAAATCTTGAAATAGTATCGCCCAACCTCGCCATTACTATAACTGCTGTAGATGAAAATAAGTTTTTTTACTTAAATGACCCCTCTTATTTCAGAGTTAAACTTAAAGAGCCGGGCAGTTCAACCTATAGAGAATTAGATGTAACTTCAGATACCTTTAGTTTTGTTGCTGCCAAAGGGCCTAATGATAAAAGCAAATTGGTTTTTAGCCCATTGAACTTGAGAGATGGAATTTATGAACTTTCTGTTACTGTAAGGGATGCAAAAGGCAATTTTGCTTCTGATGAAGATTACAAAATTTCATTTCAGGTAATAACAAAATCAACTATTACCAATGTATATCCTTACCCTAATCCGTTCACAACTAAAACCAAATTCATATTTACGCTAACCGGTGAAAAAGTACCAGATTATTTTAAAATAGCCGTAATTTCGGTTTCGGGAACTGTGGTAAAAGAAATTACTTTGGATGAATTGGGACCAATAAATATTGGAAATAACATTACCAAATATGAATGGGATGGCACCGATACTTATGGCGATAAATTGGCCAACGGAGTTTATCTTTATAAAGTAACTGCCAAACTTGATGGTAAAGATATTGAATTAGGTGAATCCGCCGGTGATTCCTTCTTTAAAAAAGGGTTTGGTAAGCTTTATATCATGCGATAATTACTTTAGAATCCAGTTTCCTTTTTTAAAGGAAACTCTGCTTTTTGACAACCGTCTTTTTAAAGGTTTCCCAGCAAATTTTTCTATAATCCAATAAATGGAGACCCTAATAAAATCAATGAGATTTGCCTTTGACTTAATAATATCAAACTCTTTGTAATATCCTTCTTTATTTTCCGAAAGCTGCCCCTTTCTTAATCTATTTCCACTCAAAAAAGAATC
Source organism: Bacteroidota bacterium (assembly GCA_947468275.1). Classification (GTDB taxonomy): domain Bacteria; phylum Bacteroidota; class Bacteroidia; order NS11-12g; family UBA9320; genus JABWCE01. The sequence continues at coordinate 155,373 of CANIKO010000005.1, read as the reverse complement.
AACCAAATACAATTGCATTTGTTGCTTGGCAAACGAATGCCACAGAAAATAATCCCCAGCCATTTTGTAATTTTCCAACTTATCAAAGTCTAAATCTTTGTTTAATTCATTACGCCAAAAAACGGATTCTTGCTGAATAAATGGTAATTGTTTACCATAAAATCCTTTTAAAATTAAATCTGAATTATACAACCACGGAACTTGGAAATTAATGATGTGTCCTTGTTCATTATATCTTAGGGGTAATCCTGTAAGCCAATAAATTTTATCATATTTTGAAAATATATCTACTACGCAACTAAACGCATTTGGCAAATAGAAATCATCTCCGTTTATATAACTAATAATATCACCGGTAGCCAATTGTAAACCTTTAGCCAAGGCTTCATACATTCCATTATCAGTTTCTAAAATTACTGTTAGTTGTATTGAATTACAGAATATTTTTCGATTTAATTTTCCGATTTGTAATTCATATTCCTTGCAAATTTTTAAAGTATTATCTTCAGAACCTCCATCAATTATTAAATATTCTATTTCAAAATCTCCTCTTTGATTAATTACACTTTCAATAGTTTCAGTTATGTACTTTCCCGAATTTTTAACTGAGGTTATTATTGAAATTTTCACTACTTCTTTTCTTAACAAAATGAATACCTTAAACTATACTGCAAATTTGGTTTTAAGTTTTAAAAATGGTTTCTCAATAAAATGATAAGATAACATAGCAACCAAAAATATAATAAAGATATTTTGTGGAAAATGAGTTGCCCAATACTTTGTTCTCAAAACAAAAATTTGCTGCCACAAGTATATGCTATAAGATAATATTCCAATATAATTAATCCATTTAAGATTTAACATTTTATACCAAATTCCTTTAGGGCCAAAAACAGAATACATCATTATTAATGCTACTACAATATTAGCAATTGTGCCATGGGTAAGGCCAAGAGGAATAAATAAAAATGCCAAATGTAATTTATTTGCAATTGCAGGAAAATAGGGAAGTAATAATAACGTAATTAATGATAAGTAAAATATAGTGTTCCAATACCCATTAATTTTTTTTAGTATTTCATCCTTGTTTAAAGCAAATAAACATCCAATTGCAATACCATCAATTCTTTGAAATATAGTTAATTCACCCATCCATTCAATTGGATAAAAATAAAGATAACCTCTTAAAACAGGAACGAAAAGGATTAAAAAGAAAGCAATCCTTTTTCTTAATATTTTACCATTTATAAAAACAAGTGGCCATAGAATATAAAAATGTTCCTCAATACTAAGTGACCATGCATGATTAGTTATCCAGTCTAAATTTAAATTGAAATACTTTGTCAAAGTCAATGCAGTAAGCCATGATTCTTTACTGATTTCTAAATATCCTAAAATTTGCAAAAAAAAGTAAATAAGTAAAAGTGAATAATAGGCAGGGAAGATTCGTAAAATCCTCCGCAAATAGAATTTTTTTAATGATATTGTATTTGCTATTTTTTCTTCCTTGAGCATTAATGAAGTAATTAAAAAACCGGAAATCACAAAAAAAACATTAACACCTAGTTGACCATCAATTAAAATTTGGGCTAAGGGTTTTATCCAAATAATTTCTACTAATTCTTTAAACTGAATATTATCTAACCACAAATGATTCATAAGCACGAATACAATACTTATGGCTCTTAATCCATTTATACTGGGATATTTTGCAGTTTTCATTTAACGGATTTTAGGTTTTACCAAGTCTATTTACTTTTCTTAATCAGTTCATTACTTATTACATTTGGCTTACCCAAATACTGAATAATAAAAGGATAATTTTTTTCCTCTGAAACATTTTTTAAAACAGCTTTGATTGCAATATTTTCACTCTGGGATAGTAAGTCTGGATTGTTGTAAAATTTTTTACGTAATTCTTTGGAATTTAGCACATATATTTTAAAACCAACTATTTTCAGTGGCATAAAAGTCAATATAAATATTAAAATGGCTATTGAAATTTTAGGTACTAATTTGAACGACAAAAAATATTGAATTAATAACCTAAGAATAAAAACATTGAAAATAAAAAATATTAAAAATGTAGTCTTGCCTTCAAAATCATGGTAATATCCATAATTTATTTGTTTATAAATAATTGTTACTATTAAAAAACTAAATATCAATTTGATCTCAATTGGTTTTATAAAACTTCTTTTATAATTAACTAGGAATATAAAAAACAACGGAATACCGTATAACAATGAATATACTGTAATAAATTCATAAACCATTTGTTTAAAACTTAAACCTTTTGAAGAAACAGAATCCACTTTAAGATGCAAACTATAATAATAGAACAAAAAAAGTCCTACTAGCAGAATTGAAAAGAAACAAGTTAGAGATATCCTGAAATTTAAAATTTCTTCTCTATTAATTTTAATAAAAAAAATAAGTGGAAAAAGAGCAAAGACAATAAATGGACTCCAAAAAAAACCCACTACTACTATAAAAAACAGGTATATATTTTGATTTTTTTTAAAAAGTATTTGATTTAAAAATACCATCAAAACCAATTGCATAGCTATTTGGTGTTGAGGCGTTTGATCAACAACTGTTAAAAACTGAATATTTCCAATATTATAAAAGATATCCCAACCATTTTGATAGTGGTTCAAACACCATTCTAATTGTCCTACCCAATTTAAACTACCTACTAAATATACCAAAACAATTGCCCATAAAGGCAACTTCCAAATCCTATTTAACCAAAACCCAATGAGCGATAATCCAATCGCAGAATTAATAAGTACCAGCCACCTTATTATAGAATAACTTTTAAACAAACCAGCTATCCACGATGGAATCATATAAAAACCTAAGCCATAGCAAAGAATATGATTTGTTTCTTTATAGTTAATTAATATAGGCTGATTCCAACTATGGTATAATTGCGAAAATATAGCATTGTGCTTCCCCCAGTCACCTGATTGGGGAAACACTTCGCCATAACCCAAAAGCAATAAAAAGCCACAGAATACTAAAAAATAAAGACCAAATTTCTTGACTCCCTTAAGGTTTATATTATAATTAAAACTTAATAAAGGAACTATTAGACAGGTAACCATTACTAAGGCATAATACCATTTTAGCCAACTAATAAAAAAAAGAAAAAGCGGCATTCCAAGATATAGTAATGATGCGAACTGAATCATATCCAGAGTTTGACCACTATTATTTTTTGTTCGGAAAGCAATCAATATGTTTTAAATTATAGATTTTAGCAAAAAACAAAAGTAGAATTTTAAATATTACGAAAACTAATAAATCTGTTTCTAAAAAGAGCATTCCATGTTTGATACTCCCATCATTATCCATAGTATTGCATTGAATATAATTTGCACTTGAAAAAAGCATATAAAAACATATATATCTTAACACCCAATGGTGCAGAAACCGGTGGCGTTGAAGCTCTTTTTCAATTGGCACATGCTATTAATTTACTTAAAGGAAATGCAAGTTCGGTTTTTCATCCCAATGCTAAAGATACAATTCAAGAAACCTATAAAAATTATAAAATCAAACGAAGCAAAACTATTGCTGACTCAGAAGAGAATCTTTTAATTGTTCCTGAAATTTGGACCGAATATTTAGATTCCTATAAAAAAATAAATAAAGCCATTTGGTGGCTCAGTATTGATAATAACTTTGGAACATTTGCGGATTTTAGTAATTCATCAATTGGCCATTTCAGTCAGTCCCACTATGCTTATAATTACTTAAAAGAGAAAGGTTGTAATTCAGTGTTTAATCTTTTTGATTACTTAAAAGATGATTTTTTTGGGCATATTTCGTATGACACTCCCAAACAGGATATTGTTTGCTTCAACCCTAAAAAAGGTTTAGAATTTACCAATAAAATAATGGCTTTATTACCAGATGTTAAATTTGTGCCAATTGAAAATATGTCCTCAAATGAGGTGATTAAGTTATTGAAAAGTTCAAAAGTTTATATAGATTTTGGTCATCATCCTGGCAAAGATAGAATTCCACGAGAAGCAGTTCTTTTTTATAATTGTATCCTAACTTCAAATTTAGGGGCAGCTCAAAATGATATAGATATTCCAATTAGCAAAAATTATAAATTTGAGGAATATCAACTTCCTGAAATTGCTTCAAAAATCAGGGAATGTTTATCAAATCACAACATACTTAAGCATGATTTTGATTCCTACCGAAAACAAATTTGGAATCAAAAAGAAGAATTTTATAACCAAATAAGACAACTATTTTTATGATTCAACAGGCTGAAGTAAATGTTATAATAGTTTCTTTCAATGCTGAAAAGTATATTGAACAAGCCATAGAAAGCGTGGTTAATCAAAAGACAAATTTTCTCTTCACTATCAATGTTTATGACGATTGTTCAACTGACAACACAATTGATATTATTACAAACTATACAAAGGAATATAGCCATCTTTATTTACAAACCTCTAAACTAAATATTGGAACTTTTGCCAACCTTCAAAAAGCAGTTAATGAGTGTAACGCTCAGTTTGTTGCCTTGCTTGAGGGTGATGATTATTGGGAGGATGAAAACAAACTACAAGAACAGGTTGATTTTTTAAAAGCAAACCGAAAATATTCGGGATGTGCAGCAAATTCATTGGTTTATAACCAAAGTAACGCATCCTTTGCAGACCTTTATAATAATCATCTAAAAACGGAATATACATTGGCTGAACTTTTCTCCATCCCACCTTTTCAGATTGGAACATTAGTTTATAGACATGCATTTTTACCAACTATTCCCGATGAATTTAAAAATACTATTTCTAATGATAAGGTAGTTTATACCCTTTTAGCCAAACATGGAACTATTTTTTGCATCAATAAACCTATGGCGGTTTATAGAAAGCACGATATTAGTATTTCAAATTCAGAAAAGGCGGACATTATATATGCAAAACACCAGTTACTTTATTCCATTATGAAAAAACAGTTTGCTTCTAACTATCATAAATTTATTGATGAAGCATTATACGATCACCTTAAGGGGTATATGATAACTTTAATCACACATAAGGTACCTTTAAAATTTCTTTTCCTTAATTTTTTTTACCAATGGTTAATGTTAAAGAAATGGTTAACATTAAACGAGTATAAAGAATTGTATTATTTCAGTCGCAAAATTTTTTAATATGAAGAAAATTATCGCAGGAATAGTATCATACAATGGAAAAGAATTTCTGCCAGCTTGTATTAATTCATGTAGGTTATCTGATATAGAAATATTAGTGATTGACAATTATTCAAAAGATGGAAGCATGGATTATTTATCATCGCTAAATGAAGTAAAACTAATAAAAAATAAATCAAATTTCAGTTTTACAAAAGCCGCCAACCAAGCCATTGAATATGCAATTAATCATAATTTTGAATACCTGCTTCTTTTAAATCAGGATACAGAGTTTGATTCAAAAATGGTTTCATTTCTGCAAAAAAGTTTTAAAGAAAATCTAACCATTGCTATTGTTTCGCCAATTCATATTAATGAGCAAAACCAACCCGAATATCAGTTTAAACTGAATTGTAATAATTGGGGGATTGATATTGCCTCTAAAAAATCTAGTACACTGGAAGTTCCCTTTGTTAACGCAGCTTGTTGGTTAATGGATTTGAGTAAGGTGAAGCAAATTGGTAATTTATATCCAATATTTAAAAACTATGGCAGCGATCTTAATTATTGCCATCGTGTAATAAATTCAGGGTATAAAATAGGACTCAATTTAGAAGCCAAAATAATTCATAAAAAAGAAGACAGTGACTACCAAAATAGCTTAATAAAAACTATTAAAATTCACAACACTTATTATTTAGCTTTGCTTCTAAATCCTGAAACTAAAGTTTCTATTCTATCCATTTTAAGTTCGCTTTACAAAGGAATAATAGCTTCTATTTTAAAATTAAATTTCAAAAAGGCACTATTAAATAAGTTAACTGTTGTTTTCCTGCTTTTACGATTTACAGACATTAGAAAATTAAAGCAACAAATTACAAATCCTAAATATCCTTACCTTTGCCTAATGCCAATTCAAAAACTAACTGCTGAAACCTTAGAGATAACAAAACAAGCCGGATTGTATTTACTTCAAGAATTTAAAACCTTTAATCAAACGGCCATTGAGGTAAAATCACACAATCAATTGGTAAGTTATGTGGATATAACTGCTGAAAAAATGTTGGTGGCTGGATTGAGTAAATTAGTACCTGAAGCCGGATTTATTACCGAAGAAAATACCATTTCCAAAATTTCTGATTCACTAAATTGGATTATTGATCCACTGGACGGCACTACCAATTTTATGCATGGTATTCCTGTATTTGCTGTGAGTATTGCCTTGCAAAAAGGAAATGAAACCTTGCTGGGCGTGGTGTATGATGTGTGTAACGATAACATGTTTTATGCTGATGAAACTGGGGCTTATTGTAATAATAAATCCATTACAGTTTCAGAAAACACAAATCTAAATACAAGTTTATTGGCCACTGGGTTTCCTTATTATGATTTTGATGGTATGGAAAATTATATGAATGTGTTAAAGGAATTAATGCAACACACTCATGGACTCAGGCGATTGGGAAGTGCAGCTATTGATTTGGCGTATGTGGCTTGCGGAAAATTTGAAGGTTTTTTTGAGTATGGGTTACAGCCTTGGGATGTGGCCGGCGGAGCGTATATTATTAAACAAGCCGGGGGAAAAGTGACCGATTTTAATGGAGGCACCGATTATATTTTTGGCAAAACTATGGTAGCCGCTAGCAGCCATATCTATCCACCTTTTTATTCTATTATTCATAAAAACTTCAATAATAAAGAATGAAATTGAACAGATTATATGGACTAATTACCCTAATAATCCCTTTTTTTATTGCGGCTCAGCAAAATTACAAACTTACCAAACTTAATAATTTCTACTCATTTATTTCTGTTGAAATTTCGAACAATGAACCATTGGTGATTAGTGAAAATATTTTATTCACCTCAATTAAATTAGAATTTCAGCAGCCGACAGAATTACCTTTAAAAATTGGTTATAAAAAAACTGATGGTAGCCAAAATTATTTAACAGCTCATATCTCAGATCATGCTGATGAAGGATTTAATGGATCTTTTTCTACTCCATTGCAAGTTTTTGAAATACCCCAAAAGGAGGTGAAGTTGGACTTTGGAAATATAAAAGGTTATGTAAAAATTCATCTTTTTTATGCCAAACCTATCAATGGTTCTATCGTCTCTAACCTTAATAAAACAACCAATCCATGTGATAAACCACAAATGATTAGTTACACCGAATGGCGAGCTGGATTGCCCGACCCAAAACCACCAAAAGAAGCCACTGAAGTGGAACATCTCGTGGTTCATCATTCAGCCGGCAGTAATACCGATACTAATTATATAAATACCGTTCGCAATATTTATTTGCTTCATACCCAAAGTAATGGCTGGGATGATATTGGATACAATTTTTTAATTGCCCCCAATGGGTTAATTTTTAAAGGCCGCGATCCACAGGGAGTGGCAGATGAAGACAATATATTAGGCGCCCATTTTTGTGGTAAAAATCAAAATACCATGGGAGTGTGTTTGATGGGCGATTTTATGAACGCAAGGCCAACAGAAAAAGCCGTTTTTTCTTTAAAATATTTGCTCGCTTGGAAACTAAAAAAAGACAGAATTAATGCCTTCGGACAAACCAACCATCCTAAGCCATCAGGAAGCTTACTAAACAATCTTTGTGGCCACCGCGATGGTTGCAGCACCGATTGTCCAGGAGATTCACTCTATGCCATGTTACCAAAAATAAAAGCCGAAGCTTCAAGGATTGCCGATAGTTGCGGTTTAACTTTATCTCATCTCAATTCTATAAAAAACAAGGGGGTTACTATTTTTCCAAATCCGAGTCAAGGTTTTGTAACCCTTAGTATTAATAATAGCATTAGCAATCCTTCAATGATGGTTTATGGCTTAGCAGGAAATTTGGTATTTCACACCTCATTCACGCCTAATATACCTTTTGAAATACCTCTTTGTCCTGGCCTTTATTTCTATAAATTATTGGAGAATAAAGCACCTTTCCATCAAAGTATTTTAAAAATTGAGCAATAAAGCCACAGCATAATTTCAAGCTATTTTATGCTAAAATATTTATTTGCTCATCCTTATGTATTGTTTACTTTTGCGCCATAAGGTATGTGGGAAAAAATTGCCAATGTTTTACTTCGCAATAGGCTCTGGCTAATAATAATTCTTATTCTAGCCACAGGATATATGGGTTATGAATCTAAGTACAGTAAAATGGCTTATGACAATCCAAAATTCATCCCCGATGACGATTCTGATCTAATAGTATATAAAGATTTCAAAAAAATATTTGGTGATGATGGCAGCGTAATGGTCATTGGAATCAAAAATCCCAAAATCAAGGAATTAGGTTTTTTTAATGATTGGTATGATTTAACCACCCAAATTGAAAAGACACCGGGAATAAAACGGATCCTATCAATTGCCAATTTACAAGAATTAGTAATCATTGATTCATCCTATACTTTCGGTCAATCCAAAATATTTAAGCACCGTCCTGAAAACCAAGCCGATCTTGATTCTCAATTGGCAAAAATGCATACCCTTAAATTTTATGAGGGATTAATTTATGACAAAAGCGGCGACCTAACAATAATGGCAATAACGATGGAGTCAAAACTGTTGGATAGTCGGGAGAGAATAAATTTTGTTAAGAAAATACAAACACAGGTTAATGAGCTTTGCAAAAAGAACAATGTTGAACCCCATTTTTCTGGTTTACCATTCATAAGGACCGAGTATTCAAATAAGATTAAACATGAAATAATTTTATTCACAGTACTCTCTTTCGCAATTACTTCGCTTATAATGCTCTTTTTCTTTCGATCATTTTACACTCTCATATTTGCTCAATTAGTAGTAATTATGGGAGTAATTTGGACCTTAGGAATTAATGCAATCTATGACTTTAAAATTTCATTATTTACCGGTTTAATGCCTCCATTGATGGTGGTTATTGGTATTACAAACTGTATATATCTATTGAATAAATATCATGATGAATATAGAAAACATGGGAATCAAATGAAGGCACTTCATCGGGTGATTTCAAAAGTTGGAGCCGCTGTTTTCTTTATTAACTTAACCACAGCTTTTGGCTTTGGAGTATTCTATTTTTCGGGCAGTTCATCCCTTCGCGAGTTCGGGTTGGTTTCATTTTGGGCTATAATGGCCGTTTATGTTATTTCAATGGTATTGATTCCTATTATTTTTAGTTATCTGCCACCACCTTCAAAAAAACAAACCAAACATCTTGATAGTAGATTTTTGCAGGTAATTGTTGATTGGACTGTTAATTTAATAACCTACAGACGTAAGCTTATCTATGCTGTCACAATAATAATTTCAATTGTTTCAGTTGTAGGTTTGTTTTTTATAACATCTGTGGGTTATATGGTAGATGATATATCTAAAAACGACCCTCTTTATACAGATTTGAAATTTTTTGAAACAAACATTAAAGGGGTTATGCCTTTTGAAATTGTGATTGATTCGAAAAAAAACGGAGGAATAAAAAATGTTAGAACACTTCAGCGAATTGACAAACTAGAGCACGAGGTAGGATTAATGCCCGAGTTTTCAAAATCGATATCTCTAGCCAAAATGCTTCGATTTGCCAATCAGGCTTATTATGAAGGAGACTCCATTCGATATTTAATACCTAGCATCATGGATTTAAGCACCATTATGGGTATGATGCCGGCTGGGCAAAAAAATGGAAACATTTTACATAACCTTGTCGACAGTAACTTTCGTAAGGCGCGTATCAGTTTCCAAATGGCTGATATTGGTTCTAAACGTATTCCTGAAGTAAAAGATAGTGTTAGAAAAATGGCGAACGAGATTTTCCCTCAATCAGATTTCAAAATTTCACTTACGGGAAGCAGCGTTATATTTTTGGAAGGGAATAAGTATTTGTTTAATAGTCTTTTTTCAAGTGTCATATACGCATTGCTAGCCAATTCGCTTATTATGGCATTTATATTTTTTAATTGGCGGATGATTATAATTTCATTTATCCCCAATATTATTCCTTTGGTAATGACCATTGCTATTATGGGATTTAGCGGCATTGATTTTAAACCAAGTAGTATCATTGTTTTTTCAATAGCTTATGGTATCGCCGTGGATTATAGCATTCATTTTTTAGCCAAATACCGGCAGGAACTTAAAAAGCATAAATATAATATTCCGGAGGCGGTAAGGAGTGCTTTAAAGGAATCAGGGGTTAGCATGATTTACTCAGCGGTAGTATTATTTTTCGGGTTTCTAATATTTGCATTTTCCTCGTTTGGAGGAACTATAATGCTGGGAATACTTACTAGTATTAATCTTATCCTTGCATTATTTTCCAATCTTATTTTACTACCAGCTTTGCTTCATAGTTATGATGTTGCTAAGGCCAAAAAGAATGAAGGAAGTGGACTGGTAGATTTAGATAGTTTTGAATAGAGGCTTGATTGGGAAATTTTAAGATATTTTTTAAGTTATTTTAAAATTAATTTCTCACCCGAACACCAGACAACTCTTCCATGTTTGCTTATTAACGCTTTTTCATACGTTTCAATTTTCCCTTTTTTGTAACTATTTTTATCGGTATAAAACACGGTAGAAAATCCATACTGATCAAACTTTTCGCCTTGTATAAAATGAGGTTTTATAACCCAATCGCCTTTTTTATTTATAAATCCCCATTTATTATTTTCTTGGCTTACAGCTGCTAATCCATTTGGAAAAAAACTATGCGTGGTATTAAATTTTAATGGTATTACAAGCTTTCCTAGTTTATTAATAAATCCACATTTTCCATTTGAACAAACGCAAGCTAAACCTTCATAAAAGGCATCCGTTGCATCATACTCTGGTTTAATAACTATTTTGCCTTTCTCATCAATAAAACCCCATTTACCATACATTTTAACTGCCGCTAGATTTTCACTAAAATAAGATACTTCATCATAAATGCAGGGAGATACAGGTTGGCCTGATTTATTTATAAAACCAAATTTACCTTTCACGGTAGAATATTCAGCAAAGCCATTAAAAAAATCTCCGGTATAATTTTCATTTCTAATTTCTGCTGCTGGCCAACCCGTTGTATCAATGTAAACCGTGTAATGGTTCATTCGTTTACATTTTGCAAGCCCATTACTAAAAGCAGTTACATAGGCATAATCCACAGACAATTCTTTTAACTTACCATTTTTTGAAAGAATATACCACTGAATCCCAAACTTTGTAACCGTCCAACTGTGATCCATATCATAGCTATTGTCACCTTCAAATAATTTATCAATAATAAGTTCCCCCCTGGTATTAATGTATTTGCAGTAAAAGGCAGGTTCATCCCCGTCCACCGAAACTTTTAAAGGAATTGGCTCTACAGAGACTTTTGCAACCCCATTATAAAAATAAAAAGGTTCTAAATATTTACCACTAATAATGGTATCCCCTTTTTCATTAAGGCAACCCCATGCATCTTTTTTTTCTGCCTTTTTTTTAAAATTTATACAAATCAATCCACCCGAAAATATCTCATTAATCTTAAGTTTATCATGTACACCAATGGGCAGTTGTTTTCCAAAAGTATCAATAAAATAGCATGTTTTACTTTCAGGGTCATCTACTCTATACCAAGGATTTTGGGCTTTCAATTGCAAGTATGAAACTAATATTAGAAGGGTACAAATTATTTTGTTTATCAATTTTTTTAAAGTTTCGGCAAACTTAGGATAATTTAGAGATTCCAAATAGTTCTAAATTTATAACTAATATTTCACGGTTTTTACTTCAATCCTACTTAAACGGCATAATTGTTGAATTCTATGGAAATCAATTTACTATTAACTAGTTGCAGAACAAAAAAAAAACATAGAGTGCGGAAGTATAAATCAAGACATTTGGCACTATACGAATAACCCACATGGTAAAAAAAACAGATATAAGCTTGCCGAATTAGTATCCAATTGACTATTAAAACTTGGAAATAATTTCACTTTAAAAATTCTTATCTTCGCAGCCTTTTTACTTTTACTGTGCAGAAAGCCGCCAACCAAAAACTATACCCTGAATACAAACACGCAAACTTTCCTGAATTTGAAAAGGAAGTGGCCCAGTTTTGGAAAGACAAAAATATCTTTCAAAAATCCATTGATAACCGCAATGGGGCGGAGGACTTTGTTTTTTATGAAGGCCCTCCCTCTGCCAACGGAATGCCTGGCATTCACCACGTGATGAGCCGAACTATCAAAGACCTTTTTTGTAGGTATAAAACCTTACAAGGATTTAAAGTGGATCGAAAAGCTGGTTGGGATACTCACGGTTTGCCTATTGAACTTCAAGTGGAAAAATCATTGGGTATTACCAAAGATGATATTGGCAAAAAAATAAGTGTTGAAGATTATAACGCTGCATGCCGCAAGGATGTAATGAAATTTAAAGGAGTCTGGGATGAATTAACCGAACGAATTGGTTATTGGGTAGATCTTGATAATCCTTATGTAACCTATGAAAATGAATACATTGAAACCGTTTGGTACCTGCTTAAAGAGATTTATAAAAAAGGATATCTATACAAAGGCTACACCATCCAGCCATACTCGCCTGCCGCTGGCACGGGATTAAGTTCTCATGAATTAAATCAACCTGGAACATACAGAGACGTAAAAGACACCACAGTTGTAGCTCAATTTAAACTAAAAGGAAATCTTATTGAATTTAATAACCTTTTAGAACTTAATACATATTTTCTTGCTTGGACCACCACTCCATGGACTTTACCCAGCAATACCGCCTTGGCCGTTGGCCCTAAAATTAAATATACTTTAATTAAAACCTATAACCAATATACCTTCCAACCTGTTCAAGTCATATTGGCCAAAGATTTGGTTAAAAAATTCTTTTCAGAAGACGATTCGGAACTGAATTTTGAAGAGTATAAACCGGGTGATAAAAAAATCCCTTTCCAGATAATTACTGAATTTACAGGTAAAGACCTAATTGGTTCTTCCTACGAACAACTTTTGCCTTATACCTTACCGGCTGAAAATCCTAATAAAGCATTTGTAGTTATTGCTGGAGATTTTGTAAGTACGGAGGAAGGAACTGGCATTGTTCACATCGCTCCAACCTTTGGGGCTGATGATGCTCGTGTTGCCAAACAAGCCGGTGTTCCAGCTATGTTGATAATGAACGAGGATGACAAATTGGTTCCTTTAGTAAATTTACAAGGAAAATTTGTTAAGGAAATGGGCGAGTTTGCAGGGAAATTTGTTAAAAACGAGTATTACACCACTCCGCCTGAAAAATCAGTGGATGTAGAATTAGCCATAAAATTAAAGGAAGAAAATAAGGCCTTTAAAGTAGAAAAATACGAGCACAGTTACCCGCATTGCTGGAGAACCGATAAACCGATTTTATACTACCCAATGGAAAGTTGGTTTATTAAAACCACTGCCGTTAAGGCCCGACTTATAGAACTTAACAAAACGATTAACTGGAAGCCGGAACATACGGGCGAAGGGCGTTTTGGTAATTGGTTAGAAAATATTGTAGACTGGAACCTTAGCCGCAGCCGTTATTGGGGAACACCATTGCCAATTTGGAGAACGGAAGACGGAACAGAAGAAATCTGCATAGGCTCTATTGAAGAATTAAAAGAGGAAGCAGCCAAATCTGTTAAAGCCGGATTTATGACGGAATCTGCCTTTGAAAGCGGACATGGTTTGGATTTACATCGTCCATATGTCGATAATATCATATTAGTTTCATCAAGTGGCAAGCCGATGACCCGAGAAACAGACCTAATTGATGTATGGTTTGACAGCGGTGCTATGCCTTATGCCCAATGGGGATTAAATAAGTCTGATTCAAACTCACCATTTGGCAAAGGATTTGATGGGGCCTTCCCTGCCGACTTTATCGCCGAAGGTGTTGATCAAACTCGTGGTTGGTTCTTTACATTACACACAATTTCCACTATGCTTTTTGATTCTGTGGCTTATAAAAATGTAGTGGCCAACGGACTTGTATTGGATAAAAACGGCAATAAAATGAGTAAACGATTGGGCAATACCGTTGACCCATTTGAAACAATAAATCAATTTGGAGCCGATGCCACCCGTTGGTATTTAATTGGAAATGCTGCTCCGTGGGAAAACTTAAAATTTGATATAGAGGGGTTAGCTGAAACTCAGCGTAAATTTTTCGGGACTCTTTATAATACCTATTCTTTTTTTGCCTTGTATGCCAATCTAGATGGATTTACCGATTATGAAAACAACCGAATAAGTTGGGATAAACTTTCAGAACTCGACAAATGGATTTTATCTGCTCTGCATAAACTTTTGGTAGATGTGAGAGAAAGCCTTGATAATTTTGAACCCCATATTGCGACACGAGCCATTCAGGATTTTGTAAATGACAATTTAAGTAATTGGTTTGTTCGCCTGTCACGTCGCCGTTTTTGGAAGAGTGAATCTTCTGAAGATAAACAAGCCGCTTTTGAAACGTTACAAGAATGTTTGGTAGTTGTTAGTCAATTGATGAGCCCGATTGCCCCTTTCTTTTCAGAATGGTTATACAACAATATGACGTTAAACATTAGAGAAAAAGCTATTGCCAATAATACACCTTTAAAGCATGAGTCCGTTCATTTAACCGATTTGTTACACGCTAATTTAGAACGAATAGATACAGCACTTTTAGAACGAATGGAACTGGCACAGCAAATTTGCAGCATGGTATTGGCTATACGTAAAAAGGAAAAAATAAAAGTTCGCCAACCATTACAAAGCATACTTATTCCAGTACTCGACAAACATTTTGAAGAACAGGTGGAATTAGTAAAAGACCTTATTTTATCAGAAGTAAATATTAAGGAAATAAACTTTTTGCACGACGGAGAGGAATCTATAATCATTAAATCGGCCAAACCTGATTTTAAAAAATTAGGTCCAAGAGCTGGTTCCGCCATGAAAGAAATTAGTATTGCCGTCAATACGTTTACAGATAAAGATTTAAATATTTTAGATCTAAATGGCAGTCTAGATATCAAATTATCTAATGGTTCGTTTACCATTAACAGAGATGAAGTAGAGATCGTCACAAAGGATGTAGAAGGCTGGCAAGTAGCGGTTAATGGCAAAATTACAGTAGCCTTAGACCTTACAATTTCTGATAAATTAAAACTGGAAGGATTGGCTCGCGAAATTGTGAATAAAATTCAGAACATGCGCAAAGACAATGGATATGAGGTAAATGACCGTATAACGGTTAAGATTACTCCACATCAAGATATCGATAGCACCTTATTGCTTTTCAAAAATTATATTTGCAACGAAATTTTGGCAGATTCTATAATTTTAGAAGAATTAACAGAAGGTGAAATTACAGATATAAACGGAATTGAAGTAAAAATATTAATTAATAAGGTTTATGGAATTAGAAAATAAAGAAAGAACACGCTACAACGACCAAGAACTTCAGGAATTTAAAGCACTTATTTTAAGAAAATTAGAATCAGCCAAGGCTGAATTAAAGGACCTTACCGAATCGGCCAATAATTCAAACGGAACTGATGACACTGGAAGTGTATACAAAACAATGGAAGACGGTAGTTCCACTTTATTAAAAGAAAGCAATTCGCAATTAGCAGGCAGACAAAGAAAGTTTATTGATAACCTTGAAATGGCGCTTCTTAGAATTGAAAATAAAACCTATGGAATTTGTAAAATTACTGGCAAATTAATAGCTAAAGAAAGGTTGATGGCGGTGCCCCATACAACACAAAGTATGGAAGCTAAACTTAAACAATACAAATAGAACCTTTGAAAGCATTAAATAAAAAGTACTCCTACGTTTTAGCAGCTATTATCTTAATATCAGTACTTGCTATTGACCAATCTTTAAAAATTTGGGTACTTAAACACATGTATTTGGGCCAAACAAAATCAATGTTAGGCAACTGGTTTTATCTCCATTTTACTGAAAATAACGGTATGGCGTTTGGTGTGGAATTAGGTGGTGTAAGCGGAAAATTAATCCTCACAACTTTTCGTTTATTGGCAGTTGCCGGAATAGTTTGGTATCTATTAAAACAAATTCGTTCGCAGGCACATGTTGGATTAATTGCATGTATTGCTCTTATTCTTGCCGGAGCCATTGGTAATATAATCGACAGTGTTTTTTATGGGGTTTGGTTTAAAGAACTTGTAACTTATGGCAGCGGAAAATTCTTTTTAGGAAGAGTAGTTGATATGTTGTATTTCCCAATTGTTGAAACCCACTATCCATCCTGGTTTCCTTTTTGGGCAGGTCAGGATTTTACTTTTTTCCGTCCTATTTTTAATATCGCTGATGCCAGTATAAGCACAGGAGTTATTTCTATCATCGTGTTTCAGAAAAAGTTTTTTGGAAATAAATTGGAAGAACCAATTATTAGTAATGATAATGATGTTTCAGAAAAAGAAACGGAAGACGTATCAGACGTTTCGGCTAATAGTGCCGATATTTAATTCATTTCTAAAATTCTCTTAAATATATCTAGCGGCCGCCATTAATAGTGTGGCTAGAAATAATAGTAGTGCTTCAAAAGCCGTGGCTTTTATTATTCTGTTACTCAATAGTTCTATTTTATTTAA
The DNA here is from genome assembly GCA_947468275.1 of Bacteroidota bacterium. Taxonomy (GTDB): domain Bacteria; phylum Bacteroidota; class Bacteroidia; order NS11-12g; family UBA9320; genus JABWCE01. Next base: position 138,603 of record CANIKO010000005.1, on the reverse strand, counting down.
GACTTCTAAGGGAGGTAATTCATTTGATTTTTCCAGCTGCGCTCCTATTTTATCAAGTTCTAAACCTGCTTGGCGAATAATTAATACTCCGTTTAAAAATGCAATAATTGTCAATATTCCTCCGGTTAAAATACACTTACCAAACGAGGAATTAAAATAACTAAGATTGAATCCTGCTGAAAAATAATAAATCATCCAAATGCCTGAAACAATTGTAATAAGCCCTGAAGCAGTCATAAACATTGGCATATTATTTGTTTTTGGAAGAATTTTTAAAAACTCATTTCCGGCCTTGCCACTTTTTTGGGCAGCAGGATAAACAAATAAGGTTAAAAAGATATTAGCACCTGCCCAAATCACCCCAAAAACTATGTGAATTAAACGAATATATGGCAGCATGCCTAGGTTATTAAGTTTACTTATTATCCTTGTCGGTATTCCCCTTTTTCATGAAATTACGGAAAATAAAATAAACCCCAATAAAGACTATTGCAGTAACCAATACTTCAGATATTAGCATCTGATTAATAAATTCGTTTCGGGTTGGATTAGGTTTCATAATGAGTAAGTAAAGCTATTGTTTTATAAAATTAGCTGAGATAATTGTGCCTTCAAAATTAATCCTAATAAAATATAATCCTGCCACAAGGCCATTAATATTTATTTCATTGTTCACCAACTTTTCAGATTTCATTTCCCTGCCACTTATATCTATTATTTTTATTTCAATTCCGTTTCTTAAACCATTAATAAAAATCTTATTACTAGCAGGATTTGGGTAGACTATCAAAGCATTTTTATTTAAAGTATTTATAGCATTGGGGTTGGTTAAAGTAAATATAGCAGATGTATCTGCACAATAAACGCTATCAGATGACGATGCAACTACCCTATAACTTCCCCATTTGGTATCGCCGGATTGTATTACAAATTGTGAATCTTTGGCAGATTGAGAAACAATTTTCCCGTTTTTTAGCCATCGATAAGAAACTTTGGATTCATAATTTCCAATTACAACTCCGTTCGTATTTTCTTTTAATATTGGTTTAGCAGGCTGTTCAAAATTATTGATAGTAACCAACAGAGAATCATAGCAATTATAAACCGTATCAATTGCTAAAAATTTGTAGTTATATATTCCACCGTTCTTGTTTGTAAACATGGAATATACATTTGTTGAATCCAACAAATTGGCTCCCGGTTGCCACTTGAACTTCAAATTATTTTCATTGCCGGCTATATATTGAGGATTAATCCCCACTGGATTTGTATTGCATGCCATCCACTTTGTTTTGCTCAAATAATAACCTGGTCTCGGTTGTGCATAAGCATAAATATTTTTCTGTGACGAGCAAGAACCTGTGGTTGATGTCACTTTCACTAAAAATGTATCGTTAAAATTTAATTGATATTTTGGATTAAATTCTGTCTTTACAACTGGATATTTTTTACTTGTCCATTCTATTTTTGTATTGCTTATAGAATCTCCACCTATATTTATCCATGACTTTTCACACGCCTTTAGAGTGTCTTTAAACGGAATTAATAGTGTAGAAGAGGGCTTTATAACCACCGAATCTCTTAAAACACATTTACTAGAAATTGGAGACTTCAGTAATCTAATTTTAGCTTGGGATGTATATGTTTTCAGATAAGTGCTTGATGAATTGCTTATTTTTTTGCCGTTTTCATACCATAAATAATTCACAAAACCTGAGTCTATATCTTTATTTGTCCCTAATGTTAAGGTTGTAGTTTTGCAAAATAACAGGGTATCCTTAATACTGATATCAATGGTTGGCACATAAGGAACCGCGGTTTCTATTTCATTAATACTATAAAAAGCCGGGCTTGTACTGCGAATCCTAATTTTATAATTACTTCCATAAAAGCGTTTGCCTTTTGGCAATGTCACTCGGTAATAGGAAGGTTCAACAGTAGACTTTACACTACCAATTATTAAAGCTGAAGAAAATTTACCATTACCATCCGACAGTTCAGCATAAAATGTATTGCCCGAATTGTATGTCCCCTTTCCTTTATATTGTAAACTGATATTGATATTAAAACTATCACTTGGACACTGCGCGGTATCCACATCGTTAATATAAACCATGTGCAATTTATAAAACTCCACTTTATTGCAATTGGAACACGCTATTACAATTACATCGTATACTTTATTGAATAGCAATCCGGCCGGTTTGCTATACATAGCCAACCCTTGAGCATTATTAAAATTCTTATCCAACCTATAAAAATAATTGTCGCCCCAACTTGTTGCATAAAAATTCCCCTGAACATCTTCTTCTATACTATTAATATTATCAATGGTTGTTGTATTGATAAGTGTGGCATTTCCAGTAGTGGTATTTATTGAATAAACTGGTGTTTTTGTAGTATCGGAAGTTACCAATAACCGATTTTTACTATCAAATAATAAAGCTTTTGGATTGCGGACAGCTGTACTTAATGTTGCAAAGCTAGGCTGATAAAATGGCGCGGGACCAATTTCAACCCTAAAAATTTTGTGGGCCTTAGGATCGCTGATATAAAATACTCCACTTGTAGTTTTATCGGCTTCGGCATCCTCCATATCTATAGCTCCAGGAACTACAAAGGAATTTATAAATGAATATCCATCGGCATCATATACTTTAACTTCATTGCTGTCCAAAATCAATAATCCGTTATAAGGACCAAAAGAGGCAAATAAAATATCTTTTGGCCGTATTAACCCTGTAATAACTTCAGTTTTATCATAATTCGAGTCCAATCGGGTAATTGTTTTCCCTACCAAATTAGAAATAAAATAAGCTTTTGTTGACGGATAATAGGCTATACTATTAGGCTTGTCATAAGCAAATAGCGAACTTGAAAATGCTATTAATAGTAGTGCAAGAATTTTTTTATTCATAATGATTAGAGTCTTTTTGTAAATATTACGTTGCTTTTAAACCGGTAAAATTTTCAAATTGCTTTTGCACAATTTCAATTCCTTCTTCAAAGCTATGCGGATTATATTGTAATTCCTTCATAGCTTTTGAAATATCAAATCCTGTAACTGGAGGTCGCTTGGCGGGTTGGCTAAGGGTATCGCTGTTTACCTTGGTTACATTATCCATTTCATACCCAAAATAATTGGCTACACGGCTCACCAATTCATAAATATTCATGTAATCTTTACCCGAAATATTATAAATACCTTTGGCTTCGTGTTGCTCTAAAAGGCAGCAACCTATTGCTAAATCTTCGGCTAATGTTGGGGTACGGTATTGGTCATCCACCACTTTTATAGGTTTTCTATTTTCTAAAGCATCTTTGGCCCACAATACTATATTGCTGCGGCTCATATCGGCCACCAGTCCATACACCAGCACTGTTCGGGCTATAGCCCAATTATCAGAACCATTCATCACAATTTGTTCGGCTTGCAATTTTGAGTCGCCATAAAAACTTAAAGGATGGGGCGTGGCATCTTCCTTATACGGCCCTGCAGTACCATCAAAAATAAAATCAGTGGACAAATGAATCAAATGAGCATTTACATTTTTTGCAGCATTTACTACATTTTCCACAGCCCTTATATTTTGCAATACACAAGCTTCATGGTCCAGTTCGCAAGCATCAACATTGGTCATGGCGGCAGTGTGAATAATGCAATCGGGGAGGTATTTTTCAATCACTTGCTGCACTTGCTGCGGATTGGTAATATCCAATTCAGAATAAGTATAGCCTTGTTTTATAGGATGCCGATTAATGCCGCGGCCCGTAGCAATTAGTTTTACCTCCAAATTTTGAAGATATAAATCCGTTAACTTTTGGCCGAGCAATCCATTGCTTCCTGTTACTAAAACTGTTTTCATTACCTATTACAAAAATAGACGGCTGGGGTTGAAGATGTCTTTTATTATTTATTTTTTTTTGAACCACATAGCAAATCAATAAATTTCTATGTGGCCTTCTATGTTTTCTATGTCCTATGTGGTTCAACTTTTGGTATAAACCTTTTTTTTGAACCACATAGTACCATAGGAGCATAGGTTTTCACATAGTTCTTCTAAATTTTAGTACCTACTTATATCGGTCTAAATACCTTTTAATTTTTTGCTCCAAATTTTCATTCGCACTTTCTGTATGCAATGTTTTATGAGCCAAGGCTTTGCTCAAAATTTCAGCTTCTGTGGCTTTTTCAATAGCTTTCTCGGTAAAACAAGTTTCGGTAAATCGTTGCCAAACATAGTCTATAGCCAGCTGATTGGGATGAGCATGGTCGGTTTCAAAAAAACGATAATCGCGTAATTCGTCCGTCACTATTTCATACACCGGAAAATAATAAAGGTTTTCTTCCCCGGATTTTAACACCTCATTTAGTGCTAAAATCAAGGTGGCTTTGCTGCGCTGATTTTCGATAACGCCATCGCGCAAATGCTTTACAGGGCTAATGGTAAACACAATTCTCAATCCCTGATTTTGAATTTTTAAAGCTTTTATGGTTTGGTTTAATGCAGTTACAATTGCGTCAATACTTAGCAGTTGTTTTTCAAATTGATGGTTGGCTATTTTGTGGCAATTGGCCACTATTTTATTTTTTTCTAAATGCTTATAAACCCAGGCCGAGCCAAGAGTTATAATCATTACATCCGCAGTTTTAATACTATGATTGGCGGCCAATAATGAGACATTTATTTCTTCTATTACTTTATCGGCATCATGGCCCGAAAACCGCCCGTGATGATCCAACGACACAAATCGTTCTTCCTGATTTTGTGTTAAATCTTCTTTTTTATAAACCTCCAAATTCAGAATTCGTTGAATAGAATTGGCTATGGACAAGGGATTGAACAAAATCCCAAACGGATTGATGGTAGTTTTAAATCCGGCTTGGTTCAGTTTATTGCCAATATGCTCGGTAAAGCACGAACCTATCAATACCATTTCACTGTCCTCATTAATAATTTTAAAAGGCTCTATAGGGAATTTTATAGTAAAACGAATGCTCATACTGCGGGTTCAAATATCAATAAAAAAGGGCTTTTGCAGCCCTTTTTGTAAAATAAAATTTTTGACAGATTACCTTAGTAAATGCACCATTCCTCTATACGATTCGCTAATTCTATCATTGCGCATAATCTGTATTGTGTACATATATACTTCACCTTCGGCGGGTTTTCCTTCAATCGTTCCGTTCCATGGAGTTGTGCCGCTATACACCAACTGACCCCAACGGCTGAATATTTTCATATCATAACTTACAATGCCCATCATTGTGGGCAAAAACTTATCATTAAGCCCATCGCCATTGGGAGTAAATGAGTTGGGGATAAATGTTTGGGGTTCAAAATTTAAACATTCATAGTTACTGTACATTTTCACCCCATCATGAATGGCCTCAGCCCTGTAGCACTTTTTTAAATAGCCGGGGTTTGCAAAGTTTTCATCACGATAAGGGTTAGTAGGATTGGTTTCACCCAATGTTAGGTTGATGGCATCTTGGTAGGTCCATTCCAATTCTATGGTTTGAGTATTTCCTAGCCCTTCGTCTTGATTTAATGTTAGTATCGCGGCTTCATTTTCAGGCAATCGTTCACCGCTTATCCATTGGGGTTTTACTGTGTTTTTGGTGGATGATAATTTACCGCAACTATCCAAGGCTAATACTTTGTAGTAATTAGGTTTTTTGAAGCTACCAATATCCGTAGCATTGGTTTGGGTTGTATTGGTTAATAAACTGAAATTGCTTCCATCTGCTGAACGGTAAACGTTGTAAGAAATAGCAGCCGAGTGGCTTTGCCATTGCAAATGCAACTGATTAAGTGTATCGAATGAAGCCAAAGTTATAGCTATACTATCGGTTGGCAAGAGACCTTTGGAAACAAAAAACTGAACGGAATCCGTTCTAATAATGCACCCTGTATAGCCATATAATTTTTGAACTGCCCAATAGTGACCGGGTTTATTAAAGGTATAATTAAATTTAGGAACCGAAATAGTTTTCCATTTGGCCGAATCGGTAAACAGGTATTCTTTTTTGGTTACGTTTAATGTTACTGTATCCGTTATTTCTGCTAAAAAAGGAACGCAGCCTTGCTTATTTGCCACGATAAATCCCGGCATTGGAGCATCAACTACCCTGATATATTGATTTTTTACAAGTGTGCTATCACAATACCCATTGCTGTAAAATAAACTTACAGTATAAATACCGGGTTTGGTGTAGATATGGGTTGGCTCTTTGTCATTTGAAGTTGTTCCATCGCCAAATGTCCAAACATATAATGGAATGGAACCCGGCTTTGAACCCAATGAATAGCTAAAATTTTTAAACTGTAAAGGGAGGTAGCGACATATAATTGTATCGCCAGCATTAAAAACCGTGATTGGTTTTTTGGGAATATCAATAAACAAAGTATCCTCATACCACTCACCATATACTGCGGCTGTACTATATCCATACACTTTATAAGGATATTTTCCACTTTTGGTGTAAATTATTGTTGGCTCAAAAGTGGTAATGGTATCTTCAAAATTCCCTGCTTTTGTTCTACTAAAATACCATGTAAACTTATCCATCTTTAGGCTAAGGTCTGAATTGTTTTTTACCGTTACCTTAGCATCACAGCCATAGTCAATGGATGGCTTCGGCTTTACATAATCGTACCAGCGGTTGGCAGGTGAATTGTAGTTGTCAAGGATATTTCCATCTTGCAAAGTGAAAGGATAAATATTGCGTTTAAAATTACCATTTCCATAAATATTGGGGGCTTCATTGCAATGAATATATGATTTTCTTATTTTATTAACCAAGGTATTATCTGTAAAATAAAGTTTACCATCGGGCATTAATTTAAAAGCACAATAATTGAATTGTTGGCCTAATCCCGAATATTTAGGAATAGAATTGATGGTATTTAATTTATTCAAATTAAACTGGTATATACAAGTATCGGGAGGACCTGAAAGCCCCACTCTTCCAAATTTAATATATTGACGTGTATTTCTATTATAATAAAAGCTGTCATTAGGGCTGGTTTCCTCTTGCCATCCGCCAATAATATCTAAAATTGAATCAGTTTTATAATTGTAAGAACCTTTATATACAAGCCTGCTCTGTCCAAACTTTAAATTTATTTTATCAATCTTTACCGTTGTAATAGTGGAATAATCCTGAACAAGGGTGTCAAACTTAGTCGTATATAAATTTTGTTTATACAAGCCATAATGTGAACGCAATATTACCGTATTGCCCGAATGAGATAAACTTTGAAATGTGCCTTTCCCGGTCTGGTAAAAGTTTTCAAACCCCTTAGGGATTATTGGTTCATTATAATATTCTTTTATAAGTAAGGTATCCTTATACTCAATAGGTTTCCCATATTCATATACCAGCAAATTAAGTTCATCATAATTGTTCAAAACTATTACAAACTTATTATCATATAAGCGTTTTACTAAATTATGTGCCAGTAGGGCTTTATTAACAGGCACAGACCCAATTTTTAACTTATGCCTTCCTGTAATAATGCCTCCCTTTCCGCCATTTAACCTTTTATCATATTCACTTAGCAATATTTTACTAAATGTATCTTTCTGACCAATATAAATGTATAATATGCCAATTCTGTTAATATCAATTTTTAAAAAGCAAACCGATTGGATAGAATCATAGGCTATTCCTGTCCATCCATCTACTTGCAGGTTAGCGGAATTATAAAGTTTGTTTCCATTAACGTATAAGTCCAATTTACCCTGATAAGTACTAATAGCATCGCTTCTACTCCATAAACCCGACATTTTGAATGTGCTAATTTTGCCGTTCTGAAAGGTTAATCCATCATCACCGTATAAACCCCATACCGCATTGGTTTGACCCAATGCAGTATGGAAACATACAGTTAATAATATGAGATAGAAGTTTTTCAAAGTATTTATTTTAAAAGAACCCTACCTGATAAATTGTAATTAGCAGTTGCCACCTTTACCAAATATAGGCCTGCCTTAAGTTCATGAAAGCTTATAGAATTGTTATTTCCTAAATCTTTAATTGCTATTTCTTTTACTACTTTGCCATCAAGACTTAATACCTGAACATTATAATGCATGTCACTCCCCCTAAATACTATATCTAAATAAATCTCGCCTGATGTTGGGTTTGGATAAATTTTTAATACATTGGATGGAATCGTTCTTATTCTAGCTACAGTGCCTAAAGTACAAGGTTCTGGATCAGGCAAACCATCCAATAAATCAGTACAAGTATAGTCGCAATCTATTTCATCAATAAAATCTGAGGATAAAGTTACCCAACGAGCGGAAGCTGGCGGTGCATATACCCCACCAAGCTTACTTTTATATACAGGATATGGGGACATTACCGTGCTTGCACTATAAAGCTGGTCTCGTCCTGATAATGCTGATGAATGAGTGTTGCTTGGTGCTTTTAAAACAATACCATCCGTTACAAAATCCGAAACTACTCCTGCTGTCTCTATATAAATATCGTTTCCAAAGTCATTAAATATATTACAAGTCACATCTAAATTTGTACAAACACCATCCAATACAATGGCCTTAACATTATCGCTATTTATTGCGTGAACTGAGCCTAGTGAGAGGTATGTGTTTGTAAAGGTATTCTTTTTAATAAATGATGAATAATTAGGTGAAATGTCAGAACCAACTATTCTGATGTGATTTATATTTCTTTTATCAAATTCGAACGTATTATCCAGTATTCGAACACCACAGCTTTCAACTGCATCAATATCACAAATTGTAACTGTGGAGGTATAACCCAATTCACACCCTATTGCTGGACTCACTCCATAAATAAATAAGCCAAATAAAGCATTTATCACACTCCGTTGACCAGTAAAAGAACATTTATTGACAATTAAAGAATTACTGTTTGCGGAAACAATGGAACTGAAATTATTCGTAAAAGTGGAATGTCTGATAGAATTAAAACTGCGATAAGAATTTCCGTTTCCTGCGTCTAACTTTATTTCAATTCCAGTTGATAACTGCTCAAAAGTATTGCCACGACTTGTTGGAGGTGGAGTTAAATTGAAATAAAAATTATCTAAGCAACCTTGTTCATCATAACTAAATGCATTTCCTGATTTGGACAATGTAAAATCAGAACTTAACGACCTAATTCCTGTAGCTCTGTCAGTTAAGCAAAATTGACCACTAATTGTATTTTTGAAATTACATCCTCCAATATTTATTCCTCTTACCCCTTGTAATTCAATACCAGTTAAAACCTTCCTTATACCATAACCAATAACTGTATTATAGGTATCCCATAAAAAATCAGCTTGCATTATATGGCAAGCATTCACATTGGGGCATTGGGTTGAAAGATAAGGCTCAATTAGTACACCATTTCTGCAATTTAAAAATGTGGCATCTTGGTTTGAATTTTTTCCATCCACCCATATTACACCACCATTTGTTGATTTTATTCCCGTAGAAGAATTGATAATTGTTGACCCATAAAATTCCACCCAACCCATATCCGTATTATTTATAACACCTTCCCATTCATTAACCGTAGAAGTGCCAAGCGGCACTGCTGGGATTAAAGGTGCAACTAAATACTGCTCCGTACCATTACCACCGCCACTAACTAAAATACCACTCCATTGGTAAGAAGTACTGGTTTCAAGTACTGAGTTTCTTACAATAAGGTGTGCCCCTGCATCTACTGTTATTCCTTTGTTGTTATTAAAAACTAAATTCAAGCCTGCCTCACGATTTTCGATGATAAGAGTTACCCCTACTTCAATGGTTATTCCATCATCATATCCCGTAGGTGGATTATTACCATTATCATCAATTAAATAGGTCCCAGGTGTTGAATATGTATACTGTCCAAATACATCATGCACACAAACCATAGAGAGAAATAAAAAGCAGAAGCTAAGAGTTAAACTTCTGTAGTAAACAGCCCCTATTGTAAATCCGCGTGATTGAAGGGGGGGATTAATAAATCGACTTTTAAGTACTTGTTTTTTCATTGTAATTAAAATTAAATAAATAAAACGTTCATTAATAAGGCGCAACGAAACTAAATAAACATTTAACATTGGCAAGCAGATTTTAATAATTCTACCATTAAATAGAATCTTTACAAATAATACAGTTTATTTATACCTCCCTTGCCTATTGAACAATAAATTTGAATTGGGTAAGATAGCCAGACATAGTTTTATTTGAGATAGAACCAAAATAGATTCCAGATTTAAAGTCGATTCTCTTTAGCAAAAGAACATTTGACAAGGCTGTAGTTTCGAAAACTAATTGCCCATAAGCATTATAAATCAAAACAATTGATGGTAGCTGATATTGGCCTAAATCCAATAAACTTTCTTCTATTAAGGGATTTGGGCAAAGAAATACAGCTTTACCAGCAATACTATTAATTCCATTGGTTTTGCATAATTCCTTAAAACCTACATTATTACTCCAAGCCGCCCCATTTTTTAAAATTCCAGTATTATTATATTTACTTTTATCATTGGCAACAGTGTCTTTATTTTCATTAAACTGCCAATAACCAATCAAACCTTTTTCGTTACCACTAAGGCAACTGTCTTTAACCTTTCGTATTTGTGCTGAATCGCGGGCTGTATTCCAAATACGAACTTCATCAATAGAGCCTTTAAACGGATTGGCCGTGGCACTATCATACGATTTAGCAATAGCTAAGGGTTGTTGGCTATTTACATTTATACTAAAAGTCCCTACTAAATCTCCAAATTTTTCTAATTTCCCATCAATATAAAGCCTCATTATCCGGCTATCATAGGTTCCGGCTATATGATGCCATTTATTGTCTTGTATTTTTTTTGTACTTCTCAGGTTATTGCCGGAGCCATTTGAAATAAAACACTGAAATAAAACACTTCCATAATCTAAACGAATATTAAATCCTTTTTTGTTTGCATAATCCAGCTTATCAATGATACGGGCAAAGTTGTTGGTTTGTATTGAATCGCATTTTACCCAAGCTTCTAATGTGATGCTATCACTGATATTAAAAACTGCATCCGTACCAATATAAACATGGTCATCCACCCCATCAAAGCGAATGCTGCTGGTATTTTGAGCCAGAAGAATAACAGGACTAAATAAAATAAAAAGAAGTAGAAATTTTGTTTTCATATTTTATAATTTGATAATACAAAGCTATCAAATTTTTCAGGAATAGATGGTTAGTTTTGTTAATAGTTGATTAATTACGATTCCAGGAACCTTACAAATTATTTAAACGGATTAGAAAATTTAGGATTGGTCACCATATCATAATCCGTTAACGAATTTAAAAAAGCAATTAAGGCTTTGCTATCCTCTTGGCTTATCCTATTGCGGGTGGCTTGCTCAATAAAGGTGCGGGATATATTTCGGGAATTTAGATTAGGAATAACATCGTGGTCATAAAATTCAATCACTTTTTCTAAGGTTTCAAACCGGCCATCGTGCATATACGGAGCAGTGAGTGCCACATTGCGCAGGCTAGGCGTTTTAAACTCTCCTTCCTGATTGTATTTTTTGGTAAACCCGCCCAATCCTTTATCCGTAAAATATAAATCAAGCCCGGTATTGTGCGATAAATTATCGGTAAACAAAGAGGTTTTGTGGCAATTGAAACATCCTTTTTGGCCGGCAATTTCAAAGCCACGGTTTTCTTCAGGCGTTAATGCTAGTTCACCTCGCTTTGACTTGTCAAACCGTGAATTATCAGAAACTATTGACATTAAAAATTGCTCCAACGCCATAGCCATCCTTTCAGGCGTAATGGTATCACTGCCAAAAGCATTTTTAAATTTCAATTTATAAAGACTTGATAATTTCAATTTTTCAACCACCGCCACGGGTGTGGTGTTCATTTCCAAAGGATTTTGGATAGGCATTAAAGCCAGTTGCTTTAGGCGTGAAGCTCGGCTATCCCAAAACAAGCTATCAAACCACATTAAATTAAAGGTGGGCATGGCATTGCGGGTGCCCAATTGTTTTACAGTTCCTTCACTCAGTTTTTTGTTGTTATCGGTAAAAGCCATGGCCTGATTGTGGCATGAGGCGCAGCTTATGGTATTGTTTTGTGAAAGTAATGTATCATAAAATAAAAACCGCCCTAAATCCAAACCCGCCTTGGTTATTGGGTTATCCGAAAATTTAACAATCGGAGGCATTTCGCTGGAAACGCTTATGAGAGCAGTGTCGTTCTTTTGATTTTTTACGATTGTATCAGGTTCATCAGGTTTGCACGATGCAAAAGCTAATGCAACAAACATTAAATTATAAAGGATTTGTTTGTTGAGAATCATTTTGAGTTTTATTTTTTTCAATAAAAAAACGGGTTTAATGCCATACACCAAACCCGTTCAGTATATTATTTTTTTTTAGTTTGAAACGGCTACTTTACCTATAAAATCAGGGCCCAACATATCTACTCTTATATGATAAATTCCTCTAGCCATACCTGAAAGATCTATTAGTGTTTGGGCTACCATTTCTTCCACTTTAATGGAACGCACCAATTGCCCAACATTATTATAAACTTTAATTGAGTTAGGAATTATGCCACTATTGTTTTTAAAATAAACCAATCCAGTAGATGGGTTTGGATACAATCCCAAATAATCTAAATAGGTTTTTGGAATATAATAGGATTCATTAAAACCATAATCAAATTGAATATTTCCTGAATAAGTGGCTGCAGAATTCAACAGATTACTTTCCACATTCAGGCTATAAATATTTGTTTTACTTCCATCAAAACGGGTAACAAAAAGCTTGGATTGGTCGGTATTAAACTTCAATGACCCATTATCAATGGAAGACGCATTAAAAGAAGAAATATCCGAACTATTAGTCATTGTATTATTCGCAATATTAAAATCACCAACCTTTAAAAGAATCAAAGAACCTGATTTTTCAAAATACAATGCTTTTACAATATCGGTTCCCGCCACACTAGTCATATCAATAATATTATATTCACAACGGGTACTGGTAAAATTAGGATTAGGCGAGTTTACATGAATTTTATACAATCGGTTGGTGCCCGTTACATCACGAATCATAATTATATATAAATCCTTTTGAGCAATATATAATGGTTTGCTGATGGCTACTTCCTTTTCAATATTACTGTTTGTGAAACGATCCAACATGGTTACTTTTCCATAAAATGGGGCTGAAACATTATCAAAAGAAAGGTCGTTAAATTTTAGAAGCGTATTGGTCTCACCATTATTTACATCAAATGTTGAAAAGGTCAAAGTTTCCTCGTTGCTTCCATATCCATTAAATTCTTTTTGAACGCTAAAAAATGCTATTTTTTTGTTAGCAGGCATAAAAGTTGGGGCAATCAGGTTATTTAATAAGTCATAATCTTTTGAATCAATTGATTTTCCGTTAAAGGTGCTAACTACAAATCCATTCATAGAATTTTGATAAATTGCTTTTCCATTTTTGGCATCGTAAATAAAATCATGTGGCGGGGTAGGCAAATAGCCAATATCCTGTAAACCCGCAAAAGTGCCATTGCCAGGATTAAAATCTCCCATTTGCAAAAAGGCACCATTAGATATAATTGCTTTAGTTGGTTGAGAAAAAGCAACAATTGATACGGTACATAAAAGGGTTGTAAAGAATAGTTTATTCATAAATTCAAGAAAATATTATTAAACAAAAATAAAGGAGTAATACGTATAAAAAAAATATCTAATATATAATTTATTTAGACTTATTATAAAAAGTGAGTAAACCTCAAATAAAACCACAATTTATAATTGTTTATTTGGGGATAAAATTTTAGATTTGCCGCCCAATCAAAGGAGGAACAAAAAGTTTGACCGAAAACACACAAGAAATCGAAGAGGGGAATGTAGCCCCGGAATCTACTCACAACGAGGAAGTACCCACTACTGAAACACCAATTGCAGAAGAAACAATCGAAGTAACTGCAGAAACAGAATCACCAGAAGCCTTAGTAGAATCAACGCCAGAAGAAATTATTTCTGAAGTTGAGGCACCACAGACTGCACCTATTGCCGAAGTCGCTCCCAAAAACCACAAATCAAAAACTGAAACAACCGCAACACCTGAACCATCAAGTGACTTCGATTGGAGTATGGACAAAGAAGGTTTTGCAAGTTATGATGACGGATCAAGACAATCAATGATTGACATGTACAAAGGTACATTCAACCAATTAGCCGAAAACCAAGTTGTAAAAGGAACTGTTGTTGCCTTAAACAGCAAAGATGTTGTAGTAAATGTAGGCTACAAATCTGACGGTATTGTTAACCGTACTGAATTCAGAGAATTTACTGACCTTAAAGTTGGTGATGAAGTTGAAGTATTTGTAGAAAAAACTGAAGATTCTTTAGGTCAACTAATTTTATCGCGCAGAAAAGCGATAGCTGAAAGTGCTTGGGATAAAATCATTGCTGCTAAAGATGAAAACCAAATCGTAAGAGGATTTATTAAATCTCGTACAAAAGGTGGATTAGTAGTAGATATCATGGGAATGGATACATTCCTTCCAGGTTCACAAATTGACGTAAAACCAATTAAAGATTACGATGTATACGTTGGCCAAACCATGGAATTCAAGGTGGTAAAAGTTAATCAAGCATTTAAAAATATAGTAATTTCACATAAAGCCCTTATTGAAGATGATATTGAAGCCCAAAAAGGTGAAATATTATCTCGTATGGAAAAAGGCCAGGTACTTGAAGGTGTTGTTAAAAACATGACCAACTTCGGAGTATTTATTGACCTTGGAGGTCTTGACGGTTTATTGCATATCACCGATATATCTTGGGGACGTGTAAATCATCCTGAAGAAGTATTGCACCTTGAGCAAAAAATTAACGTGGTAGTTCTTGATTTTGATGATGAGAAAAAACGTATTTCATTAGGATTAAAACAACTTACTGAAAATCCATGGAATGAATTGACTGCTTCATTAGAAGTAGGTTCTAAAATAAAAGGGAAAGTAGTAACTGTGGCCGATTACGGTGCATTTGTTGAACTATCACCTGGAATTGAAGGATTGATTCACGTTTCAGAAATGAGTTGGAGCCAACACCTTAAAAACCCACAAGACTTTATGAAAGTGGGTGATGAAGTGGAAGCTGTTATTTTATCTTTTGACAAAGACGAACAAAAAATGTCTTTGGGTATTAAACAACTTACTCCTGATCCTTGGGAAAATATTGAAGCTAAATATACAATTGGTTCTAAACATAAAGGAATCGTTCGCAACCTTACCAACTATGGTTTATTCATAGAATTGGAAGAAGGAGTGGATGGATTGGTTCACGTTTCTGACCTTTCATGGAGCAAGAAAATTAAGCATCCGGCTGAATTCACCAAAAAAGGTGAAGAAATGGATGTAATGGTATTGGAAATTGACCGTGAAAACAGAAGATTAAGTTTAGGTCATAAGCAATTGGATGAAAACCCTTGGGAAACTTTCGAAGGTATTTTCACTGAAGGTTCTGAACATACAGGTACAGTAACTGAAGTTAACGACAAAGGTGCTACCGTTGCCTTACCTTATGGTGTTGAAGGATTTGCTCCAACCAAACACATGAAGAAAGAAGGTTTGAAAGCAGGTAATGCTAAAGCTGATGATGAATTACAATTCCGTGTAATTGAATTCAACAAAGACCAAAAGCGTATCATACTTTCACATACTGATATTTGGAAAGATGCTGAAAGAGCTAAAAAAGATGATGAAAAAAATGAACTAGTAAAGAATGAAAAGTCTACTACTAAAAATGTAAAACGTTTTAATCAACAAACAGAACGTTCTACTTTAGGTGAAATAGAGGCACTTTCAGGTCTTAAAGCATTGATGGATTCAAACGCTAAAGATGCAAAAAACAAAAAAGACAAAGCGGAAGTTAAAGAAGTAAAAGCTCCTAAAGCTGAAAAGGCAGAAGCATTAGTTGAAGAGAAACCAACTAAAAAAGTAAAAGCTGAGAAAGCTGAAACTGAAGAAAAACCTGCTAAAGTTGCTAAAGCCGAAAAAGCTCCAAAAAAAGAAGCTGCAAAATCTGACGACAACTCTGCCGAAACACTTAAAACTTTAATGAGCATTGTAGGTGAAGCTGGCGATAAAAAAGACGATCTAAAGGCAATCGTAGGAATAGGTCCAAAATTTGAAAAAGATCTTCAAAAAATCGGAATCCATAATTACGAACAATTGAGCAAACTTAACGAAGCGGGGATTGAAGCTATTGAAGCTTTAACAAAATCTCCAGGCCGTGTAGAACGTGAAAATTGGGTAGGTCAAGCTAAAGAATTAGGAAATAGTTAAGAACATTTGAAAAACTTATTTTTATAACTCACAAAAAAAATCCCATTTTTGAAATGGGATTTTTTTTTGCAATCTCAATTAAATGAACTATTGGATTATTAAATCAGAACCGGTAAAATACCCCTGGGAAAAACTAGTAAAAGATGGCTCCACAATGTGGGACGGAGTAAGAAATTATACCGCCAGAAATAATCTGCGCGAAATGAAAAATGGCGACATCTGTTGTTTTTATCATAGCAATGAAGGCAAGGAAATTGTAGGTTTGGCCAAAGTTATTAAAGAATCCTATCAAGACCCTACAACACCTGACCTTGCTTGGGTAGTTGTTGATATTGAACCACTAGAAAAGCTTAAAAAACCGGTTACTTTGGAGCAAATGAAAAAAGAATCCATGCTTCAAAATATAGATTTGATAAGAATTGGAAGATTATCGGTTAGCAAATTGAAAAATGAAGAGTTTGATTTTATTTTAGAAATGTCGGAACGCTAATGGAAAAACGTTTAATACTTGATTCCGGACTAACCCGGATAATCCTAGAAAGGATTGCATTGCAAATTACTGAAAATTATGGTGATATGAATAATGTTGCCATTATAGGTATGCAACCACGCGGCATAATGCTGGCTCGAAAATTAGTAGAAATTATAACCCGTATTTCCGGCAATAAGACCATTTTGTATGGCGAACTTGACAGCACTTTTTATCGCGACGATTTTAGAAAAGGCGATAAAATGCTAGTACCCAATACTATTAAAATCGATTTTTTGATTGAAAATAAAAACGTTATAATTGTAGATGATGTGCTATATACAGGGCGTTCAGTGCGTTCTTCACTCAATGCTTTAGCCGATTTTGGAAGACCTTTGAAAATTGAATTAATGGCATTGGTAGACAGGAAATTTAACCGCGAATTGCCAATACAACCTGATTATATAGGCGAAGAAGTAGATACACGAACCCACGACAGGGTTGAAGTAGTTTGGCTTGAGAATAAATCAACTCCCGAAGTTTGGATAATAACTGAATAAATCGAAGATTCAACAATGCCGCTAAATAAAATTATAAATAAAATTAATTGTTAATGGAAGAATCATTAAGTGTAAACCATCTGCTTGGAATTAAAGAAATAACCTACGAGGATATTCAGTTGATTTTTAGGACAGCTGATAATTTTAAAACTGTTATTAACCGCCCTATAAAAAGGGTTCCTACCTTACGAGACATTACAATTGCCAATATTTTTTTTGAAAACTCAACACGTACCCGTGTGTCGTTTGAACTGGCAGAAAAAAGATTATCCGCTGACGTTGTAAATTTTGCATCATCTTCTTCATCTGTTACTAAAGGTGAGACCTTAATTGACACAGTTAATAATATTTTAGCCATGAAGGTGGATATGGTAGTGATGCGTCACCCGGCTCCCGGTGCTGCCATTTTTTTAGCGAAAAACACCGATACCCAAGTTATAAATGCAGGTGACGGAACTCACGAACATCCTACTCAAGCCCTACTTGACGCATTTTCAATACGTGAAAAATTAGGCGAGGTGAAAGGCAAGAAAATAGCAATTGTTGGTGACATCATGCACTCACGAGTAGCAATATCTAATATTTTTTGTCTTCAAAAATTAGGCGCTGAAGTAATGGTTTGCGGCCCAGCCACATTAATTCCTAAACACATCGAACATTTAGGCGTAAAAGTAGAATACAACTTAAAGAAAGCACTTGAATGGTGCGACGTAGCTAATATGCTTCGCATCCAATTAGAGCGTCAGGATATAAAATATTTCCCCACCTTACGTGAATACACCATGCAATATGGCTTGAACCGAAAAATATTGGAAAGCCTTGGAAAGGAAATAACAATTATGCATCCCGGACCTATTAACCGAGGTGTAGAAATTACTAGCGATGTGGCCGATCACAGCCAGTCCATAATTTTGGATCAGGTAGAAAATGGAGTAGCTATAAGAATGGCTGTCCTTTACCTTTTGGCTATGAAACGAGCGTAAAGTATTTAAATATTTACTACAAATGCCCTCAGCTAAAATCCTAATATTATACACAGGTGGTACCATTGGGATGGGTCATGAAATACCCGGAGATTCAAGTAGTCCATTAATTCCGCAAGGATGGGAATTTCTGCAAAAAGCAATGCCTGCACTTTCTTTTGATGGATTTTTCACTAAAGAAAAAGGCATTGAATTTACCTACAAATCATTTGAACATGTTATTGACAGTTCAGAATTTGCCCCAGCTCATTGGGCTGATATTTTAGATATTCTATCTTTAAACTATGAGCATTTTGATGGTTTTATTATAATTCATGGAACAGATACTATGGCTTATACTGCCTCAGCTCTAAGTTTTGCTTTGCAAAACTTAGGCAAACCTGTGGTAATTACAGGAAGTCAATTACCAATATTTCACCCCAGAACAGACGCCATAAGTAATCTAAGTAATGCAATATATATTGCAGCTGCCAAAGTTTTCAACCTTCCAATGATTCCTGAAGTATTAATTTGCTTTAACGATAAACTATTACGAGGTAACCGCTCCACAAAATCCAGTTCTAAAGATTTTTCAGGTTTTGAATCTCCATCATTCCCTGATTTAGGAAGTTTAGAGCAAGCTATTCAAATTTGGGATAAATACATTTTACCCCTTCCCATTGCGCCTTTCAGGGTATTGCCAAATTTTGAAACCAATATAATAATCATAACTCTTTTCCCGGGATTTAATCCTGAAATACTGAGTCGATTGGCCAATGACAAACAATTAAAAGGTGTAATTTTAAGAACCTTTGGAAGTGGCAATGCCCCATCATCCGAAACTTTTATCCGTGCTATAAAATTATTGGTGGATAATGGCAAAACGGTATTAAATATTTCCCAATGCCAAGAAGGTTTTGTAAATATGAAAGCATACAAAACAGGAAACAATCTTTTTTTATGTGGCATAATAAGCGGTGCTGACATGACATTAGAAGCCGCCACAGCGAAGATGATGTGGTTATTGGCAAATGAAAAAGATTTAAATTTTTCACTTCTAAAAAATCTTAAAGGTGAACTTTCACTTAACTAGAAACCGAATTCCAGTTACCCTATTCATCTTTCTACGTTAATTAAATGTGGAAAACAACACCTCTTTAGTTACCTGACAATACAGGCATTTTAATGTAAATTTACACATTAATATTAATCGAAAAAATGAGTACAACCAAACCAGATATGAGTAATTATGGAGCCGAAAACATTCAGGTATTAGAAGGTTTAGAAGCTGTCAGAAAACGTCCCGCCATGTATATTGGCGATATCGGCCCAAGAGGATTACACCATCTCGTTTATGAAGTCGTAGACAACTCCATTGACGAAGCCCTTGCTGGTCATTGTTCTCACATTTTCGTTACCATCAATGAAGATAATTCCATAACCGTAAAAGATAACGGACGCGGAATTCCTGTTGATTTACATATCAAGGAAAACCGATCAGCGCTGGAAGTTGTTATGACCGTATTGCATGCTGGCGGAAAATTTGATAAAGATTCATACAAAGTTTCAGGTGGATTGCATGGTGTTGGGGTTTCATGTGTTAATGCCCTTTCAACTAAATTACTTGCTACCGTCCATCGCGAGGGTAAAGTTTACCAACAGGAATATTGCATAGGAAAACCTGTAACTGGTGTAGAAGAAATAGGAACAACTACTGAGCGTGGCACTATTGTTACATTTTGGCCTGATGGCAGCATCTTTACAACATTAGAATACAAATATGATACTCTTGCCGCACGATTGCGTGAACTATCCTTTTTAAATAAAGGAATTACTCTAAAAATTACTGACTTAAGAAATATTAATGATGCTGGTGAAGCTCATTCTGAAGAATTTTATTCAGAGGGTGGGTTAGCTGAGTTTGTTAAATACCTTGATGGAACCCGCGAAACCTTGATTCCTTTCCCAATAAGTGTGGAAGGTGAAAAAGGTGGAGTACCTGTAGAAGTAGCTTTTCAATACAACAATGGCTATGCCGAAAATTTACATTCCTATGTAAATAACATTAATACAATTGAAGGAGGAACTCACGTGGCAGGTTTTAGGAGGGCTTTAACAAGAACCCTTAAAGCTTATGCTGACAAATCGGGATTACTTAAAAATGTAAAAATAGAAATAGCTGGAGATGACTTCCGTGAAGGACTTACCGGTGTTATTTCGGTAAAAGTTCAGGAGCCTCAGTTTGAAGGACAAACCAAAACAAAATTAGGAAATAATGATGTAATGGGAGCTGTGGATGTTTGTGTAGGCGAAATGCTGAACAATTATTTGGAAGAAAACCCAAACCTTGCTAAAATAATAGTTAGCAAAGTTATATTGGCCGCACAGGCCCGTTATGCTGCAAAAAAAGCACGCGAAATGGTGCAACGTAAAGGCGCTATGAGTGGCGGTGGATTACCCGGAAAACTTTCGGATTGCAGTGAGAAAGACCCTGCCTTGTGCGAACTATATCTTGTGGAGGGAGATTCGGCAGGTGGAACTGCTAAGCAAGGCCGTGAAAGAAAGTTTCAGGCCATAATGCCTTTGCGTGGTAAAATATTAAACGTAGAAAAAGCCCTCGAACATAAAATATATGACAATGAGGAAATAAAAAATATGTTTCATGCCATTGGTGTAACTATCGGTACTACTGAAGATGCCAAGGAATTAAACCTTGACAAACTTCGTTATCATAAAATCATTATTATGACGGATGCTGACGTGGACGGAAGCCATATTCGTACTCTAATTTTAACCTTATTCTTCCGCTACATGCGTCGCTTAATTGAGGCAGGATATTTATATATTGCCACACCGCCACTTTACCAACTAAAGAAAGGCAAGGAAATAGCCTATTGCTGGACCGAAGAAGAACGTGCTGCTCATATTTTAAGAATGGGTGGTGATAGACCGGATAGTGTAGGAGTTCAACGATATAAAGGTTTGGGAGAAATGAACGCCGAACAACTATGGGAAACCACTATGGATCCTGCTCGAAGAACACTCAAACAAGTAGTATTAGAAAGTGCTGCCGAAGCCGATCATGTTTTCAGTATGCTGATGGGCGACGAAGTGCCTCCACGTCGTGAGTTTATTGAAGCCAATGCAAAATATGCAAGGATTGACGTTTAGATATTAGCATAAAAAATAATTTCACCCCTCACAGTTTCAAAAATTGTGAGGGGTTTTTGTTTTTATAAGATTTACATTCGTAGTATAAATTTTCATTCTCATTGCTTCTCAATACTTTAAATTTTTTTATAAAATTTTTGAAACTTTTTAAATCCTTCAGGGAACTGATACAATTGAACAAGCTAGAAAAAATGTAGTTACACTGAATGCAGCAGGACAAAAAGGAACACTTTACATTACTCTACGAAAACTTAAAATGCGAATTGAGTAATTACTGTCGTGCACTGATGGTGGATGAAGAGGATGCTAAAGATTTGATGAGTGAAACGGTGTTGGCAGCATTTGAGGGATTTGAGAAGTTGCGTGAACCTGAAAAGTTTAAATATTTTTTGTTTGGCATAGCCGGCCGATTGTTCAAAAAGAAATTGAGACGAAAGAAAATACTTCAGTTTACCGGCTTGGAAAAAGCACATGACAAGGAAAGCTTCATAAAAACAGACGACGCCATTTCTTTAAACATGCTTTATCGCTGCATTGGTAAACTAAAGCCTGACGAGGCCGAGGCCATTGTTTTATTTGAAATTTCGGGGTGCACCCTTGTTGAAGTTTCGGAGATAATGCAAATAAACCTGAACACGGCCAAAACCAATGTTTACAGAGGACGAAAAAAGTTGGAAACCATGCTGCAGCCGGATCGCGACATTTTGAGTAACCCTATAAATGTATTAAAAACAAACACAGCAATATCCTGATTATGCAAAATGAAGAACAATTAAACAAGCTTTTCAATCTGGCCAGAGAACAGGAAGTTTTATTGAATTCTAACGAAATTCAGGGATTAATTAATGGTCGACTGGTGAAGACACCAACCGATAACTATCAAAAGTTTATAAACCTAAAAATTAAAGCCATGACAATTTCAACACTAATAGGCATAGCTGCCACCATAGTATTTTATGCTAATTCAAACCAAGAAACCTATAAAAAACCACCATTACAAATTGCAAAAACAGCTATTGAACCTTTAAAAAATTCGTTACCCGAAATAGAGGAAGTCAAGCAGACACCAATTTCTCCGCCTGAAATTACTTATAGTGCCAAGTCCAAACCTGTGGCTTATGACAAGGGAAAAAAGAAGAAAATAATTGCGAAAAGCCAAGTAGGACCGGAAATAATTAATACCAATAGCACCACCAATTCTTTTGACAAGAACACTTTTGTCGTCCTAACTAAGGAAGAACTTAAAAAGCTAGGAATTTATATTAAGGATGATGTTTTTATGTATGAAATGGATAATACTAGACTTGGAAATATTAAATTTAGTGTAGGTTATAAAACCACAGATAATATCAATTATATAAGTAGCATGTCAACATGTGATCGTCCAGGACGCAAAAATCCACTAGCTGAATTTGTTACCGATTCAAAAGGAGATATTATAAAACCTATATATATTTCAAAAAAATATTCGGATGATTATATTATTAAAATTTCTAAAAAATTATTACCGGTATGGGTAAAAGATGAAACATCAAAAGAAGGAAAGCCTTACATAGCTTGGTTTGAGATGAATGATACGTTACATAATTTTTTACCAAGCCGAATCCAAAAGAATCTAAACTTTGATAAAAACTATTATTCACATACGCTAACTGATAAAAACAAAAGGAAGGAAGAAATTAAATATACACCTGAAGCTATTCCAATTGATAAAAACCAAATTGTGATTGCAGATGAAAGCCTTTTAAAAAAGTTAGGGTTTCAGTCTTCTAAGCCAATTGTTTATTTCCGGCATACAGAAAAAGGAGGTCAACTTTCTATAGATTATAGAAATGATAATGGAGGAATAACCATTGGTATAGCCAATCAGGATAATTCTAAACAATCTATTTCTACAATGTTTCCTGAATTTTGGGCATCCTATAACCCCTCCAAACAAAGCATTAATTATCTAAGAGCAATTAGAGAATTGACCCCGGATTACAATAAATTAAATGAACTTCAAGATTTCAATAACAAAAAATTTGGTTTAGTTGGACTTTGGATAACAGGAGACACCACAAATAATATATTTTGGTACACAATAAATAAGGCTATCTTAAATGAGCTAAATACGGAAGACCGAATTAGAATTGCGAAGTATGCCGAGGACAATAAAGATAAGCTAAAAGGGATTAATTTAAACACAAAATTACCCGAAGAAAAATCATTTGAGGAGGTAGCAAATAGCAAAACCCCAAATTCATCTTCTATCAAAACCATAACATTAAGTGAAGCCCAATTAGCAAAACTTTTAATACGTGTTGTTGATAGTACAATCCTTCAAAGAATACCTATCCCTTATAAACTTGACAAAAAATCAGGTAAACAATTGGCCGCAGAACTAATATTTAAAAAATATGCGACTGAAATAAAACTGGATATTCCCCTTGATAATTTTGATTCGTCCAGCTACATAAAGCCTTCTTGGTTATCAGATGATTTGGGAACATGGTCAAGAGCTTCGTTTGATTCAATCACATATGTCATCGATAAAATTTCTAGTTACGACCTAATTCCTGTGTTGGTAAAATCAGGGCAAACTTACTCAACGATGGATGCACTAACTAAAAAAAATCGTCCTAATATTATATTTTGGTATAAACCCACTGAAAAATTCCTAAAAATACTGGATACCAAAACTGCCAATGAAATACGAAAGGATATTGTGGCCTTGACATGCAACCGTTCTAAAATAACCTTTACCACCGATTCAACCTGCGATGGCAAAAGTGTAGTTTCATGCAATTACTTTGAAGCTTGCCAAAATACCAAAAGCAAAGCCATTACTAAGTACTCCGTATTTCCCAATCCGGCTAAGGATAACTTTAACCTTAAACTGGATTTGAAGGAAGAATGCTCAGTATTGGTTTATATGTTTGCCCTAAACGGTGCCGAAGTTAAACAATTTCCGATAGGCAAAATGAAACAAGGCATCAGCCAAAAAGAACTCTCGTCGGCCGGTATAACTGCCGGTTTGTATTTATTAAGAATTACAACCGATAAAGGAGATATATTTAATGAACGGATTTTGATTAAGGAATAATTCTTAAAAAAATCCTACCCACCTCTTCAAGGGTTTGAAACCCTTGAAGCGTTTTTTTATTTAACAATAAAAACAGAAAAGGACGTTTTTCAACGTCCTCTCTGTAAATCAAACCTATGAAAAACTAAAATCTTATTTATTTTCAAATATCAATTGGTGCTTATCCAATTTTAAAAGGATGGGCTTTTCTTTATTAACGGTTCCTGCTATAATTTGTTTTGATAATTCATTTAAAACTTCGCGTTGCATCACACGTTTTAATGGTCGTGCCCCAAATTGAGGATCATACCCCAGTTCGCCCAGCCAATCCATAACTTCATCGGTGGCTTGCAATTCAAACCCTAAAGCCAGCATGGATTTGGTTACATTTTTAAACTGCAATTCTACTATCTTCCTAACTTCCTCGCGGCTTAGTGGAGTAAACATTATCACTTCGTCAATACGGTTTAAAAACTCAGGACGAATTGTTCGTTTTAATAAATCAAACACTTCCAGCTTGGCTGAAGCCATTACTTCGTCTTTATTAGCTTCATTATAATTATCATATTTTTCCTGAATTATATGGCTTCCAATATTTGAAGTCATAATGAGGATGGTATTTTTAAAGTTTGCTGTTCGGCCTTTATTATCCGTCAATCGGCCGTCATCCAATACCTGCAACAAAATATTAAACACATCGGGGTGAGCCTTTTCTATTTCATCCAATAATATGACTGAATACGGATGGCGACGAACGGCTTCGGTTAACTGGCCTCCTTCATCATATCCCACATATCCCGGAGGGGCACCAATTAAGCGGCTCACGGTATGTTTTTCCTGATACTCACTCATATCTATTCGTATCATGGCACTTTCCTGGTCAAAAAGATATTCGGCTAAGGCTTTGGCTAATTCGGTTTTCCCAACCCCGGTAGTTCCTAAAAATATGAACGAGCCAATAGGTTTTTTAGGGTCACTTAATCCGGCACGACTTCTTCGTATTGCATCTGAAATAGCTGTAATAGCTTCCTCTTGCCCTACAACCCGATTATGAAGTTCAGCTTCTAAATTTAAAAGCTTTTCACGTTCCCCCTGCAACATACTTTTTACGGGAATCCCTGTCCATTTGCTCACCACATCCGCTATATCTTCGCTGTCTACCTCCTCCTTTACCAATGCACCGCGAATTTGCTTTTCCTGCAATTCGGTATTTAATTTATTTAAAGCTTCTTCGGCTTCTTTCATTTTGCCATAACGAATTTCCGCTACTTTGCCATAGTCGCCTGAACGCTCCGCCAAATCAGCCTCGTGTTTCAAGTTTTCAATAGCTGTCTTTTTGGTTTGAATACCTTCAACAATAGCCTTCTCACTTTGCCAACTTGCTTTCAGTTCGTTGCGTTCCTCGCCAAGTTTGCTGAGTTGCTTATTAATATCATCAACTTTTTTATCATCTCCTTCACGTTTGATGGCTTCCTTTTCTATTTCAAGTTGCATAATTCTGCGTTCCAACTCATCCAGTTCTTCAGGAACGGAATCAATTTCCAAACGCAATTTTGAAGCCGCCTCATCCATTAAGTCAATAGCCTTATCCGGCAAAAACCTATCAGAAATATAGCGTTGCGATAACTCAACCGCAGCAATAATAGCTTCATCTTTTATTCTCACTTTATGATGCACTTCGTAACGTTCTTTTAATCCACGCAAAATAGAAATTGCATCCTGTGTATCAGGTTCTTCCACCATCACCGATTGAAAACGGCGTTCCAAGGCTTTGTCTTTTTCAATATATTTTTGATACTCGGCTAAAGTGGTAGCCCCAATGGCTCTTAACTCACCACGGGCCAAAGCTGGTTTTAAAATATTGGCGGCATCCATAGCTCCTTCTCCCCCACCACCGGCACCTACAAGGGTATGTATTTCATCAATAAATAAAACAATATCTCCCTCTGCTCCTATCACTTCTTTGATAACGGCTTTTAATCGTTCTTCAAACTCCCCTTTGTATTTAGCACCGGCAATTAATGAACCCATGTCCAATGAAAAAATAGTTTTGGATTTCAGATTTTCAGGGATGTCTCCATTTATTATTCTATGGGCCAAACCCTCTGCTATAGCTGTTTTACCAACGCCAGGTTCACCAATAAGTATTGGATTATTTTTAGTTCTTCTGCTTAAAATTTGTAAAACTCTTCTTATTTCATCATCCCTTCCGATTACAGGATCCAGTTTCCCTTCACGGGCTAATTGATTCAAATTTTTAGCATATTTACCCAAAGCATTGTATTGCTCTTCGGCACTTTGGCTAGTAGCTTTGCTATTACCTCTCAAGGCTATAAAAGCTTTTTTGATATCATCCGTTTTTACCCCGGCATCTTTTAATAAATTGGCGACTTGGTCGCGACCATCTAATAGTCCTAAAAAAATGTGCTCGATGGTTACAAACTCATCGCCAAATGATTTTAGCAAACTTTGAGCTTTCATCAAGGCGGTATTTGCATCGTTACTCAAATATAGTTTATCATTGGCTCCATGCTGCACGGAGTAGGATTTTAAAACAGCATCCAAAGCAGATTCAATCCGGGTTTGGTTAGCATTTATTTTTTTTAAAGCATAACTCAAAACATTTTCATCCACTATAAAAAGGCCTTTAAGTAAGTGGCCAGTTTCTATAGAAGGATTTTTTGCTTCAAAAGCCAATTCCTGGGCCTTTTGAACAACTTCTTGTGATTTTATTGTAAATTGGTTCAAGTTCATGCTTCTGTTTTGTCAAAAAGAATTCCTTGTTTTTAAAAATGCCGAAATGACCTTAAAAAAATTCATCCAAAGTCAAATAGTCACATTATCAGAAGGTTTAGTTTAATACAAAAGTCAATTTGACTTATTTTCCTTTAATCATTTACTTTTAACCGGTAATAAAGTATTGGACTACGAATACTTTTTTTAATAAGAACTTCGTTTAACCAAAAATCAATTCTATGAAATCAATTTTCGCATTTACTCTAAGCTTAATTTGCAGCCTAGCTACCATGGCTCAACCGGCAGATGGAATAGTTTATGAACCTCAAAATATGCCGCTTAATCAGGAGGAAAAAGCGGATGCTTATTCTTGGCTCTCAAAAGATGGTTTGCGGCTTTATTTTACTCGGGATAAGTCATCGGATGAAATTTGGAAAGCTGAACGAAAACGCCTTAAAGATGAATTTATAAATCCGAAAACCGTTGCTATTAATGGGATGGTTGGCGATTATGATGTATTTTCTTGCTGGTTAACTGAGGATGAACAAACTGTATTTTTTGTAACCCATAAAAATTCAGATGGTTTTATGACTACTCTTTATAAGGCCAATTATGACGAAACAAGTAAAAGTTTTAATAATCCTATAAAAATAAATTTAACAGGTGGAGAAATTTCAGAAACTTCAAGTGTTTTTATTTCAGGGCCTTCATTAACTGCAGACTTAAGCCAACTATTCGTTTATTATAATGATGAACATTCAATTGAACGTATTGCTTTTTTCACTACCACCGATGGTATAAATTATTCTTTTAATTCATTTATGAATAACGCGGAAAACTATTGCCCCGGAAGTTTAGCAGATGAGGGCCTATCCTATTATCTTACATTAAGAGATGAAAATAATTTATTGGTTAAACTAACTCGCCCAAATCTTAACTCAGAATTCGGCAACCCTGAATATTTTATTCTTGACTCAACAATTAATTCTGATAAAAATTATTACCAACCCTTTGTAAATACTGAGTTAGGGATAATTTCACTTACTTATGGGTTGGGCACTTGGGAAAGTAACAATTTGGCAATTATTAAACTTCCAACGCAAAAAATTGTATATGATGAAAATATAGTTTTTATCCCGCCAACTATTGAATCAACTAAATCTGAAGAAGTTGTTTACAAAGAAGAATTGGAAAATGTGGCTGTTGATTCCACAACTCAATCAATTAATTATGTTTGGAATTTTGAAGCTTTTGATTCTTCAACAATTGATAGCACATTGTTAGCTTGGACATCTAACTGCAAATTTGGCTACGGGGATTTTGATGTTGAACTCAGAGGAAAAGACACTTTATCTTTTGAACCTGATGATAACCAAATAACTCCTATTTCGAATTCTAAAACAATTGAAAATTCCTTTGCAGAAATGCCCAACCCAACTGCAACTAATTTTAGGATTATTTATGATATAAAAACCAATTCAACTGAACGACCCATCTTTGAAATTACAAATATCAACGGGCAAATTGTTAAACAATTTGAGTTGGAAAGTACTTCAGGCAATTTTGAAATTGATATTACTGGTTTAACAGAAGGACTATATTTTTATAAGGTTTATACTTCTCAATTTATGAGTGAGAATAAAAAGTTAATAGTTAAACATTAATTAACTTTTTCAGAGTTCCTAAACTTTGGAAAAGTTTTAAAATTTAAACTGAAAGTTTATCGGTCATTCCATAAATATATGCAGGTAATGGCTTATGTTTTTCTACAGCTTCTTTAAATGATGTGAAATGAATTTTATTGTTAATCATCCCAACACATTCATTTTTCCCACCTTCCAATAATCGTTCAACAGCAGATACGCCAAGTCGTGTGGCCAATATCCTGTCGCGAGCTGTCGGACTTCCACCCCTTTGAATATGTCCTAAAATAGTTGTTCTAATATCCAATTCAGGAAACTTTTCTTTAAGCTTTAATGCCGCATTTATTGCTCCTCCATGTTCACCTTCGGCAACCACTATAATTGAAAAAGATTTTTTTCTATCCTTATTTCTGGTAAAAATATCAAAAAGTTTGGTCTCATCTTTTTGGTCTTCAGGTATTAAAATGGCCTCTGCGCCACCAGCAACTCCAACGGCCAAAGCAATAAATCCGGTATCTCGTCCCATCACTTCGACTAAGAAAACGCGATTATGCGAATCGGCAGTATCCCTTATTTTATCAATGGCCTCCATGGCAGTATTGATTGCGGTATCATAGCCAATAGTGTGGTCAGTTCCAAAAAGATCATCGTCTATAGTTCCCGGAACTCCTATACTTGGTATTCCATATTCCTCATAAAACACACCAGCTCCGGTGTAAGTTCCATTTCCTCCAATGCAAACAATGCCATCAATATTGTGTTTTTTGATATTTTCATAAGCCTTTTTTCTTCCCTCCGTTGTTTTAAATTCTTCACTTCGGGATGATTTAAGTATTGTACCTCCTCTTTGAATAATATTTGCAACCGAGGCAGCATTAAGATTTATGAAATCGTTATTAATCATACCTTCATAGCCCGCCACAATTCCCTCTATTTTAATATTATGATAAATAGCAGTTCTAACTATTGCTCGTATACAAGCGTTCATTCCGGGAGAATCTCCACCTGATGTAAATACCGCTATTTTTTTCATTTTTCAAAAATAAAAAAAGCCCCGCCGAAGCGAGGCCCGTCTTATAAAATTTTATTACTAAAGTGTTTTCTTTTTAAACTTGAATTGAACGTAATCCAAGTTATCGCCAGCAGTTTTTTTCACGTCCATGATATATATTAATACTTTACCTGCTAATCTAACAGGTGAAGATTTAGCAAGAATATTTGCAATATACAAATCACCTACAGATACAACCATTGATTTTGAAGCACTTCCTGAAGCATTCCAAACTGCATCCAATTGACCTGTGTTTGAAACGCCATCAAAAGTATAACCAGTTACTTTTTTGAAAGTAGTACCATTTTTTGAAGTCCATCTTGCTGGCCATTGTGACACTTCTGCTAAAATACATGAATCTTGTATGTCCTTCTCAGAAACAGGATCACTAGCAGTTAAAGGTACGCCATCTAATAAATTAAATGCACCTGGTTTTGGTCCTAAAAAATTCCAAACTTTAAACGGATCCCCTAAATTATCCTTATCAAAGGAAGATAAAGGGTCGCCTGATGCGGCTGAAGTCGTGGTAATAGTAATTGACTTACTAGTAGATGAACCTTTATCGTCAGTCACGGTAATAGTCCATACTTCAGTAGCGATGGCAGCATAAGACTTTCTGCTTAATTTTATTTTAGCACTTGCTTTATCGATTGTTGTATCTAATTGAGGAGATATTCTTCCATTAACAACGGATTTAACTTCTACAGTTTTCACTTTAGAATCGTCTGTTACATTAAAAACCAATGTAAAGGCCTTATCACCATCCATAGATACGTCACTTGTAAGTGACCCTCCCTCAGCAATAAAATCAATACCTGGTGCAGGATTTGGGGTTCCGTCGCCACACGAGTTTAGCAAAAAGGCTGATGAAATAGCCAAAATTGAGAATCCAAGAATTTGTTTAATTTTCATAATTTTTTTTATCATAATTTATGCAAATTAATAACCATTTTTTTTGATAAACAAGGTTTATGCTAAATCTGATGAAAGTACAATCAGGAAATATTTATGGCATATCAATTGCCTTGTATGAAGCCAATCCAATAAAACATATAAACTGACATCTTGACCATGAAAAATGATATATTTAAATTTAGCGAAACAGATCCTGAAAATGACAATGCGGATTTTATCGCACTGATGTCACCTGAAGGAGATGATGAGTCTGAAAAAAATCATAAACCAAAAGAATTACCAATTTTACCTTTACGAAACACTGTACTTTTTCCGGGTGTTGTAATTCCTATTACAGTTGGAAGAGATAAGTCGGTAAAACTTATTAAAGATGCCTATAAAAAAGATAAAATAATTGGGGTAATCTCTCAAATAGATCCGAACAATGATGACCCTGCTTTTGAAGACCTATATGCCATAGGTACTGAAGCTATCATCATTAGAATGCTTCGAATGCCCGATGGAAATACGACTGCTATCTTGCAAGGCAGAAGAAAAATAGAAATTAAGGAGACGGTTAAAAATTCACCCTATTTGATTTGTGTTGCCCACCCGGTGATAGATGAAAAGCCTAAGAAAAATAAGGAAAGCAAAGCCATCTTGGCTTCTATTCGGGAAATGTCGGGCAAAATAATTGAACTTTCGCCTAATATTCCCAGTGAAGCTAATTTCGCTTTAAAAAATATCGAAAGCCCTAATTTTCTTATTAATTTTATTTCATCCAATCTTAATATTTCTGTAAACGAAAAACAGACGATATTAAATACGACGTCGTTTAGTGATAAAGCAGCCTTAATGCTTACCTACTTAAATAATGAATTGCAACATTTGGAGCTTAAAAACCAAATTCAAAGCAAAGCAAAGGTGGATATTGATAAACAGCAACGTGAATATTTTTTGCATCAGCAAATGCGTGCCATTCAGGAAGAATTGGGACAAGACTCTCCAGATAAGGATATTGAAGCCTTAAGGGTTAAAGCAATAGCCAAAAAATGGGACGAAAAACTTGCAAAAGTGTTTAATAAAGAATTGGATAAATTAATGCGCACCAATCCGGCAGCACCTGACTTTTCAATTACTTACAATTACTGTGAACTATTACTTGAACTACCATGGAACGAATATAGCAAGGATTTTATTGATCTTAAAAAAGCTAGAAAAGTATTGGATAACGACCATTTTGGATTAGAGAAAGTTAAAGATAGAATTTTAGAATATCTCGCAGTTTTAAAACTTAAAGGTGATTTTAAAAGCCCTATACTTTGTTTATATGGTCCTCCAGGAGTTGGTAAAACATCTTTAGGAAAAAGCATAGCCCAATCTATTGGCAGAAAATATGCCAGAATGTCCCTCGGAGGTATGCACGATGAAGCCGAACTTCGTGGTCACCGTAAAACCTATATTGGTGCCATGCCAGGAAGAATAATTCAAGCATTAAAAAAAGCTGGAACAGCTAATCCAGTATTTGTATTGGATGAAGTAGATAAAATTGGAAGAGATTTTAGAGGCGACCCCTCTTCAGCATTATTAGAAATATTAGACCCTGAGCAGAACACCGCCTTTTACGATAATTACGTGGAGCATGAATTTGACTTATCTAAAGTAATGTTCATTGCCACTGCAAATTCTTTAGATACGATTCAACCGGCTTTATTAGACCGAATGGAAATTATTGAAATTAACGGTTATACGGTAGAAGAAAAAGTTCAGATAGCAAAGAACCATTTAGTAAAAAAACAACTAGGGGAGCATGGTTTAAAATCATCAGATTTAAAATTTACGGACAGGGTCCTTGAATTGATTGTCGAAAATTATACCCGCGAATCAGGAGTTAGAGCATTGGAAAAACGCATCGCCTCCTTAGCCAGATACCGTGCTAAACAAATAGTAGGTGAAGAAAAATTTGAAGCCAAAATTGATTCAGATTATGTAAAAAAAGTATTAGGTCGCCAGCGGGTTGATAAAGAAATGTATCAGGACAATAGCTTCGCAGGTGTTGTTACTGGTTTAGCCTGGACATCTGTAGGTGGCGAAATATTATTTGTTGAATGTAAGACCACTAAGGGCAATGGCAAACTCACTCTTACGGGCCAATTGGGTGACGTGATGAAAGAATCAGCCATTACTGCTCTTACATTTTTAAAAGCAAATGCCGACTACCTTGATATTGATCCAAAGGTTTTTGACCAATACGATGTTCATATCCATTTTCCAGCAGGGGCTATTCCTAAGGATGGGCCATCGGCAGGTATTACTATTCTTACAGCCTTAGCTTCATGGTTTACCCAACGAAAGGTAAAACCTAATTTGGCCATGACCGGCGAAATAACCTTGCGTGGAAAAATATTACCGGTAGGCGGAATTAAAGAAAAAATATTGGCCGCTAAGCGAGCTGGTATTAATGAAGTAATAATGTGCGAAAACAACAGTAAGGATGTCGAAGATATAGGCAATAACTACACCAAAGACCTTAAATTTCATTATGCTGTAAATATGCTTCAAGTGTTGGATTTGGCTTTATTAAAAGAAAAAGTAGATAAACCAACCGTTTTTGAATTAACCGAAAAAACCGCAAACGGTAAAAACTAGAATATTAATTGAGATATAAAAAGAAAGGCCGCTAAGATTAGCGGCCTTTCTTTTTATATCTTATAAAGGATAATTATTTTTTAGCGTCTTGCTGCTTTTTGAAAGCATCAATATCAAACAATAATGAGAATCGAATGGTATTTTGCAAAGGGTGACGCTGAGTAAATGGTTGCAAATAAGCAGCATCAATTCCAAATACATTGTAACGCAAACCAATACCAAATGTAGCATATTTCCGTCCGCCTTTGGTAGCTGCTTCATTAAAATATCCTGCACGAACCGCAAATTGCTTATCATACCAATATTCAAATCCTGTAGCTATATTATACTCTTTTAATTCTTCTTTAAATCCGCCTGGTGCATCATAAAACGACTGAAAAATCCCTGAAATAACGGGGACATCTTTACTGTCTTTACCATACTGAACCACTTTGTTACCATCCGTATTAATACTATCTCCACCACCTGCGTTTGTAAAGTATACAGGATAAGTAGGTACCAAAAGCTTATTGATATCTAAATTAAAATTAAGTTCATTATGATCATCAATTTTAAATCCAAAATTTGTACCTAAACGAAGATTGGCAGGAAGAAAATCTTTTTCGGCGGAGGTGGAATAGGTAACCTTATTACCAATATTAGT
Organism: Bacteroidota bacterium; assembly: GCA_947468275.1. GTDB lineage: Bacteria > Bacteroidota > Bacteroidia > NS11-12g > UBA9320 > JABWCE01. The sequence continues at coordinate 104,419 of CANIKO010000005.1, read as the reverse complement.
AATGGTAGCACCAGTGGCCCATTTCACGTCTGTACCTCCAATTTTTATAGGCTTTTTATAGTAAACACCTATATCACCAGCAGCTGCACGACCAGGTTTAAATTGGGAACCAATGGTACCAGTTGAGCCGCAGGTAAGGCATGAATTGACAAAACGCATAGCACCTCCTAATGAAAAATGCTCTGATAATTGAGTAGCATACCCAACATCTAAAGCCATTTCATAAGGTGTAGCATTACCATTTGAATTTCCAAAATCATCGGTAAATTGTATTTCACCTAAGGAAAAATAGCGAATGGAAGCTGTAACCACACTTTGATTTCTGCTTCCAACTTTGGTATAGCCGGCCATATCATAAAACCAAACATCAGGAACTAACTGGCGAAGCCAAGGAGCCGCATTAAGCGACACACCTGCCTTTTTTTGAATAAATGCCATAGTAGCCACGTTCCAATGCATTGAATTTGCATCTCCATCCCGAGCCACTCCAGCATCACCCATTCCCGCACTGCGCGAATCCGGTGTTATTGTTAAAAACGGAACAGCCGTTGTAATAACATTACGTTGGCCAACCAACTGATCTTTTGAGGTAATCTTGGATTGACCCAAAGCATTCCCTACTAAGGCTAGTAAACCGATAATTAATAAATTATTTTTAAGCATGATTGTAAAATTTAAGTAACCGTATTACCATTCGTAACTATTTAAGTTAATCCCTACAAAATTAAAATTAATTTTCGATATTCAACTATTTTAACAATACCATTTTTTGAAATTGTTCTTCGGTTTTTCCATCTTCCGATTTTATTTTTATTTTATATAAATATACGCCTCTAGCTAGGGTTTGTCCATATTCATCCTTGCCATCCCATTCAATTTGATCAATATGCGAGGCTGAATTTGGAATCTTTGCAAATAAGGTTTTCACCACCCTGCCGCTTATTGAAAATATATTCACAGCAATATTTAATTCCTGACCGGCTTTATTGTGGTCGAAGTGTATATTAGTTTTCGTTGTAAATGGATTGGGATAATTCAATAAATTGCGGATGGCCATATTTTCATTGGAGGCCACTAAAAATTCCACCTGATTTTCGGCACTATTATTATATACATCCCAAGCCCTAACAGTTAAAGTATGGGGTCCTGGAGCAATATCGGCCAACCTAAATCTAACCTCGCCCCCTTGAAAACTATCAAGAGTTGTTGAATAAAAATCGTTAAGTATATAATTTTTAGAGGTTTCTTTACCTTTATCCAATATTCCTAAAATTTCCCTTCCAACTCCATTACCTGCGGTATTGATGCCGTTTTCATCCCAGAGATTGATTAACAATAGAGGGTTTTTAGAAACTATACCACCGTTTATAAATTTATTATCTTCCAAAAACACTTCAATAGCTGGCCCCTTATTATCAGAAGCTAAATTTGAAGCTGTACCTCCAACAAATGCGCTGTCATAAACACCTACAGCATCGGTTTTATCATTATATGCATAAGTAAATATCCTCCCTTTCCCAATTGAATAATCAATATCTTTGGGTAAAATAAAAGACACTTTAAAATTACCAGCCACTACTGATGCCTTGCCTCGGTAAAGTACATTATTGCGCACCTCGAAAGGAGCAACATAACTTTCAGGGTCATTGGCCAAGGTTTTAAAAGTTTGTTTTTTATCAAATAGAGTTACTGATACATCACCGTTAAAATCTGACAACACACTTCCTGAAAGATCAGTGACAATTCCTTTTATTTCAACTTTAGATAAAGCTTTTAATGTGTCTTTTGAAATTGAGGTGATGGTATTGCCATTAATAGAAGTTATCATGGTTTTTTGAATAGGCAAATTAAGATCTAGCAAGGGATCGCCAAACATCACGTAGTTTCTAACATTAGCTGACCCCACCATCACATTTTTAACATTTAAATAAGCCTGCCCAAAGTTGGTAAAATGATTCCCATCGCGCTTATACAAATTATTCCTGAAAAGTGTTTCTGAAAATGCCGTGTTTAAGCCAATATAGACCTTGCGCGTGGTAGTCATCATGCCAATCGCCCCACCTTCATTATTTATCATCATTAGTTCACCTGGCGACTCCTCTTTAGGATTGTCATATTGGGCCAAATCACAAGTTCCCGTTACAAAAAAAGTCAGCTTGTCATAGTTTTTCCACGCAAGTATTTGAGGTCGAGTCACTACTCTTTCATGTGCCATGCCACTGCCACCACCATGACCAAGATAGTTAAAAAGCAATGTACCCTTGGCAATAGCATTATTAATGGCTTCATTTACTTCGGGATAAGCATTACCATTACCTAAAGATACTTGCTTAAAGGCATCTAGATAAATTTTATTAATGTTGGCCGGGGGAAACTCCTTTTCGCAGAGTCCCGTTAACTTTTCTGAATCAAAAAAATGAACATTCCCATCCTCATCGTCTCCCAAAAATGTAAGGGAGCTTCGCCATTCACCTTTATTTGAATTGGTTTTATAATGAATACATTTATCTGCCATAACATCGGCCTCATAAGATGTTTTAGCTGGCAAACGCCCCACTCCCATGTCCATTGATTCCATAGATTTAAATGAACCTGGATCTTTAGTCCAGAAACCTTCCATATCACCTAAAATCGCATAATAATCATCCGAACAGTAGCTGCTAACTGAGTTATTGTATTCGTAACTTTCAAAGGTTGGAACCATATTTCCATTGCCAAGCTTGTTTTTAAAATCAAAACTTGCATCACCAAATAGTAATAAAGCCTTTGGTTTTCTTGCAATATCACCTCTGTCATATATCATTTTTACAAAATCGCGAATAGCTGTAATATCTAAAGCTCCACTGGAAAATTCATTATATATTTTTTCTGGGTAAGTAATTAAATAGGAATAACCTTCTTTTTCCTCATGAAATTTAGCTAGTTTTTCAGCCTGTGCTTTATAATCGGGATGGGTAATAATAATATAGTCGACGGAATTAAGCGCATGCAAATTTTGATTTTCAACTTTGCCAACCATTTCCGGAGTTTTTTCAGAGCCGTTTTTATAAAGCAAATAATGCATTAGGTTACTTTTAGCATTAATCACAAACGCTCCCTTACCCCCATCACTAAAAGTCTTTTGAATACTTACATCTAAAGGATTAGTAACATCCCAAACCATATAATCACTAGTAAAATCTTCAATTTGAAATTTCACATTACCTGTAATTTTTGAATCCAAATTAAAGAAATGTATTTGTCCATCAATAGTTTTTAACTTTCGTTTGCATTGAATCTCAAAATAATTAAGCCATGCTTCCGAACCCAATTGGGGCCTATAAAAATCATATGTCAATCTAAAGGTAGAGGTAGCATCAAATAATAGTTGACTATTATTAATATCTGCAAAATCATCATCCGTATCAAAATTTACCGCTCCTCCATAGTGGGTAATGAATGGATCTTTAGAATTATTTAGATAAACACTAACATAAGTGGGAATTGCTGTGCGAATGGCTACTTCAGATTTTATTATACTTTTTGTAGTAGCCATCAAATCAGGAATAGTTACATCAAATGATTTTTTTTCAATGGTTAAAACCTCCCCAAACCATTCTCTTCCACTATTTCGCAAATTAAGGGTTTCATCTTCATGAACATATAAATAGTCTGACTCATTAATAATATTAGTAAAACTACTTGATCCACCATCTCCACTTTCCGAAATCCTTTTACCACTAATTCCACCCCAAGTAAAAAAATAAAAAGAATAGTCCGAATAAATATTTTTCACGTGCGAATAATCAATTTCATTTTCTGCCCAACTATCAGGTCCTTTGCCATAAAATGAAATAAAATCCCCATCGTCCAATTTATTATTCCCATTGATGTCATTTACATTTATACCATTTTCCGCAAGGTCATCCACTCTTGATTCAGCAATTACCTCGGGCAACATTTGACCGCCATTTCCAAAAACTTTAAAGGTTGAAAGATTTATATTATCTGTATTGATCGCGTTTTTTGCAAAAAAAGACTTATCTAATTTATATACTCCATCTTCTTTTATTCTAAGTTTATACCAATCCCCATTTGCCAATACAGATTCCGATTTGTTCCCTTTTTTGTTTAAGCGCGCTTCTAAGATTCCACTTGCTTTTAAAGTCATATCAAAACTTACAAGTCGCTCAATCGTTTGATTTTTTACCCTAAATGGAACTAATTTCACTTTTAGTCTAATTTGACCACGTTCTTCAGTATTTGCAACTTCCAATTGCTTAACATTTTTCAAATATTCAATAACTTTTGGACTAGCCGTAATAGATTCATAGGTTTCATTTGATAAATATACATCAAACGTATTTTGACCTATCAATTCAGAATAGGTCCAAATTGGATAATATTTATCTCGAGCATAAAAATCTGCTTGAGCTCCCTTAAAATTGCCTGGGAACCCGGATAATTCCTTTTCCCATGAAATAATATAATGTTGGGATTGAGCAAATGTATTGGCAAAAAATGATAAAAATAATATTGCTGAGAGCAACATTTTAATAAGATTGTGCGTCATATGTATATTGAAAACAAAATTATCGTAATTTTATTATGTAAATTCGATAAAAAGTTGAATGTTTGTAAAATAATACGGATGATTACATAATCATTAATTTAGCAAACAAGTTTTAAACCATAAAAGAGAAAAGATGATCAAACGTTATTTATCAATCTGCGCGGCATTATTAAGTATAGGTTTTGCAAAAGCACAGGACCCCGAGATGACTCAGTTCTATGCAGCTCCAATTTACACAAACCCTGCTATGGCAGGTACTGGAAGTTGTGATGGTGGAGGAAGGATTAATATTAATTATCGTAATCAATGGCCAAGTTTACCTGGAACATTTGTTACTACTTTAGCTTCCTATGATCAACATTTCGACAAAATAGGTGGTGGAATTGGTATCATAGCTATGAATGACGTAGCTGGTGAAGGAAAGTTAACTTCCAATACTTTGGCAGGGATTTATTCTTATCAATTAATAGTCAACCGAAAATTCACTATGCGTTTTGGTCTTGAAGCCCAAGTTGTAAGTCGTTCATTGGATTGGAAAAAACTTCGTTTTCCTGATCAAATTGATCCAACTAAAGGTTTTGTAAATCCAACTCAAGAACCACTAAGTCCTAATAAGATAACTTACCCAAATTTCAGTACAGGCGTTTTAGGTTATACTGAAAGATTTTATTTTGGTTTAGCGGTTCATAACATTATAGAACCTATTCAATCTTTTTTAGGTACACAGGATTCTAAACTTCCTAGAAGGTATACTCTTCATTCAGGATTAGTTATTCCTATAGGTAATACTTACGATCCTGACATGACTTTTTCGCCTAATATGTTATTGATGGTTCAAAATAAATTCACACAATTAAATTTAGGATTTTATTTTAATAAAGGACCATTAGTAACAGGTATGTGGTACCGTCAAACATTTGGCACGTATGCCAACTCAGATGCACTTATGCTTTTAGTAGGGTTTCGTAAAGAAAGATTTAAATTTGGTTACAGTTATGATTTAACTGTTTCCTCTGCCCGTCAAGCGGCACCAGGTAGTCATGAAGTATCAGCATCAATTGAGTGGTGTGCATCTAAGCGTGCATTGCGTTACAAAAAGCTAACTTGCCCTGATTTTTAGTTAACTACTCAAAATAAATATTTTCTTTTAAAAAAAAATACAATAATATTGCAATCTTAACGTTAAAAACAGACAACCAACCTCACTATGAGTTTAAAAAGAAGTATAACCTTAGCTGCATTAGCTGCAGCGTTTTTATTACCTACATCATGTAGTAAAAAAGAACGTTCATCCACTACAGGATGGAAATATAATGACGCTAAATGGGGTGGATTCGAAACGCATGATTATGCAGGGCAGGAAACTGGTCCTGGTTTAGTTATTGTAGAAGGTGGAGCTTTTACTATGGGTTCCAGCGAACAAGATGTAACTTATGAACACAATAATATTGAGCGAAAAGTTACTGTTCCTTCCTTTTATATGGATGAAACAGAAGTAAGTAACCTACATTATCTTGAATACCTTCATTGGCTTAGCCGAGTTTACGTAGATTACCCAGAAGTATACAAACAAGCATTACCAGATTCTTTATGCTGGCGTGATAAGTTGGCCTTTAATGAGCCTTATGTTGAATATTACTTCCGTCATCCAGCTTACAAAAATTATCCAGTAGTGGGTGTTAATTGGTTGCAAGCTACTGCTTATGCAGCTTGGAGGACAGATAGGGTAAATGAATACATTTTGATTAGAGAAGGTATTTTGATTCCAGATGCCGGACAGGTAAATGAGGAAAATTTCAATACTACTACCTATTTAGCTGGTCAGTTTGAAGGAAAAAAAGGCAAAAAACCAATAAAAGATATAAAAAACAAGAAAGGTACTCGTAAGGTAAGAATGGAAGATGGAATTATGCTTCCTGACTATCGACTTCCTACAGAAGCCGAATGGGAATTTGCAGCTTTAGCAAATCTTGGTCAATCAACTTATGAAAACGTTAATGCAAAAAAAATATATTCTTGGGGTGGTTTAACAACAAGAAATCAAGGTCGCAAAGAAAAAAACCGTGGCTATATTATGGCTAACTTTAAGCGTGATAAAGGTGATCAAGCTGGTATAGCTGGCAGATTGAATGATGGTGCTTTTATTACAACTGAAGTACACTCATACTGGCCTAATGATGTTGGATTATACAACATGAGTGGAAACGTAAGCGAATGGGTAATGGATGTTTACCGTCCTTTATCCTACCAAGATATGACTGATTTCAATGCAGTAAGAGGAAACGTTTACATGAAGAAAAAATTGGATGCCGACGGAGTTATTGATGTAAAAGATAGTTTAGGTCGTTTAACTTACGTGCCAGTTAATGAAGAAGAAAATAAAATGCGCCGAAATTATAAAAAATCTGATAATATGGGTTATCTAGATGAGGATGTTTATGCTGATGGTGAACAAGGATATGAATATGGGGTTACTTCATTAATCAACAATAAAGCACGAGTTTACAAAGGTGCTAGTTGGAATGATCGTGCCTATTGGATGAGTCCTGGTACTCGTCGTTTTTTAGATGAAGAACAAGATTTATCTACACTTGGATTCCGTTGTGCTATGCACCGCGTTGGTTCAAGTAAATAAGATATTTTTAAACATTTTAAAAAAGCCACCTAAATAGGTGGCTTTTTTGTTGTAACTAAAATTATTTAAAATCTCCTTTGCCACTTAAACTGTTTTTTTTTATAAATTATTAAATTATCGTTTAAAATTTATTTTTAAAGGTGTTATTTGCACCTTAATGGACAACAGACTTGCTAGCAGGGTATATTTCTTTGAAGAATCACAAACCCTGGAGATGGCCAAAAAAGCTCGTGAACTCTCAGCTAAAGGTGTAAAAGTAATTAATCTTAGCCTTGGCGAACCAGATTTTGCAACTCCCAAACATATCATTGATGCAGCAAAAAAAGCCATGGATGATGGCTTTACAAAATACACGCCAGTTGCAGGATTTGTAGATTTAAGGCAAGCTATTTCAGATAAATTTTTAAGAGATAATGGTCTCCATTATTCTGTAAACCAAATTGTAGTATCTACAGGTGCTAAACATTCAATTATGAATGTTATACTCGCATTGATAAACCCAGGAGACGAAGTAATCATCCCAAATCCATACTGGGTTAGTTATAGTGAAATGGTAAAGTTGGCATCAGGTACACCAGTTTTTGTTCCTTCCAATGTATTAACTAATTATAAATCACCTGCAAATGCTATTGAAGCAGCTATAACATCCAAAACAAAAATGTTTCTTTTTTCATCACCATGTAATCCAAGCGGTTCGGTATATAGTAAAGAAGAGTTAAAGGAGATTGCGGACGTATTTGCAAAATATCCTAATATTTATATCGTATCAGATGAAATATATGAGCATATAAATTTTATATCAAAACATGAAAGTATAGGTCAGTTTGAATCCTTGGCTGATAGAGTAATTACAGTAAATGGTGTTGCGAAGGCCTTTGCCATGACCGGTTGGAGAATAGGTTATATTGGTGCACCCGAGTTTATTGCAAAGGCATGTGAAAAATTACAAGGTCAGTTTACAAGTGGGGCAAATAGTATTGCTCAAAAAGCTACTCTTGCAGCTTTGCAAGGTTCTTTAGAACCCACAAAGGCTATGGCTTCTGAATATTTGAATCGAAGAAATCTTGTTTTAAAAAGATTAGTAGAAATACCAGGTATTAAATCCAATGTACCCGACGGAGCCTTCTATGTTTTTCCGGATTTTAGCTATTTTATTGGTAAAAATTTAAAAGGAAGAACAATTAATTCAACCCGTGAGCTATGCTATTATTTACTTGAAGAAGCTCATGTTTCTGCAGTATCCGGTGAGGCATTTGGCAATCCTGAATGTATCCGTATTTCCTATTCATTAAATCAAGCTGATTTAAATTTTGCTTTCGACAGGATAAAAGAAGCTTTAACATTATAAAATTATCATTAAAAAAATGTCAATCACGTCTCAAATTGAATCCTTTTCAGAATTAAAAATTCTAGTAATTGGAGATATAATGGTTGATGCGTATTACTTTGGGGCGGTGGATAGAATTTCACCTGAAGCTCCAGTACCAATCATTTCTGTATCTAAAAAAGATCATAGACTTGGAGGAGCTGCAAATGTTGCTTTAAATTTAATAAGTTTAGGAGCTAAAGTTTCATTATGTGCTGTTATTGGTTTGGATGAAGAAGGCCGAGAATTATTGTCACTTTTAAGTAATGAAAAAATTTACACTGACGGAATTTATATCGACAAATCACGTCCTACAACGATGAAGACTCGTGTAATTTCAGGCACTCACCATTTAATGCGAATTGACCATGAATCTACAGAATCTATTTCGGCTGAAACCGAAAATTTTCTTATTAGTTTTGTCAAGAAATCAATCCATTCAATTGATGCCATTATTATTGAAGATTATAATAAAGGCTTATTAACCGAACGATTAATTTCAGAAGTTATATCTATTGCTAACCATAATAATATTCCAAGTGTGGTTGACCCCAAAAAAGAAAATTTCTTTGCTTATAAAAATTGCACTCTTTTTAAACCCAACCGAAAAGAAATCAGAGAAGGATTGAAAACAGATTTAGATTTAAGGTTAACGACTAATGTTGAAAAAGTAGCAGATGAATTGATGCATATTTTGGGTTGTAAAAATATTATGGTTACTCTTTCTGAAGATGGGGTATTTGTAAAATCCGCAAAAGAAACGTCACATATTAAAGCCCACGATCGAACTATTATTGATGTGAGTGGAGCTGGAGATACGGTGGTAAGTGTTGCAGCACTTTGTTTAGCTTCTGGCATGGAATTGGACAAATCAGCAGAATTAGCCAATATTGCAGGAGGCTTGGTTTGTCAAAAAGTAGGTGTCGTTCCAATTAATCGTCAAGAACTTTTAGATGAAATCAACAAGCTTAAAATTTGAAAATCAGATATACACATCTTAAGCACGTCTAATTCTTGTCATTTTCTAATTACTACCTTTGCACTAAATGAAAAAAATTTCATCAGCATTAATTTCTGTTTACTATAAAGAGGGTCTTCAACCTATACTAAAGGTACTTCAAGGTTTGGGTGTTAAAATCTATTCAACAGGTGGCACACAAACTTTTATTGAAAACCTAAAAATGGAAGTTACACCCGTTGAAGAACTAACAGGGTTTCCTTCCATACTTGGAGGGAGGGTTAAAACATTACACCCAGCCATATTTGGAGGAATTTTGTATAGAAGGGAAAATCAGCAGGATATTGATGAAATTGGAAAATTTGGAATTCCATCTATTGATATGGTAATTGTTGATTTATACCCTTTTGAAGAAACTTTAAATAGCGATGCTTCAGAAGATGAAATAATCGAAAAAATAGATATTGGAGGAGTTTCATTAATAAGAGCTACAGCTAAAAATTTTCGCGATACAGTTATTGTAGCCAATAAAAATTTGTATCCTCAATTATTAAAACATTTAACCGAAAACGCAGGAAATACCTCTCTCGAAACCCGTAAATATTACGCTGAACAAGCCTTTGCAACTACATCTCATTATGACAAGGCTATTCATAACTTTTTTGAAGGTAAAAAGAATTACCAATTACGATACGGGGAGAATCCACATCAAACTGCAACATTTACAGGAAATTTAGAAAAACTTTTCAAAAAGCATCAAGGGAAAGAATTATCATATAACAATCTTTTAGATATTGATGCTGCGCTATCATTAGTTCTTGATTTCCCAAAAACCGAACCGGTTTTTACCATTATTAAACATAATAATGCATGTGGCTTAGCTATAAGACCAACTCTTCGAGAAGCCTATTTAGCTGCACTTGCGGGTGATCCAGTTTCTGCATTTGGCGGCATTTTATGTTGCAATACAGAAGTAGATACTGAAACAGCTTTGGAAATAGACAAGTTGTTTTTTGAAATAATTATGGCTCCATCCTACACAGCTGAGGCTATTCAAATTTTACAAAGCAAAAAGAATAGAAATATTCTAGAAATTATAGATAATGAATTACCGAATAAACTTTCAAGAACGATACTGAATGGAACACTTACTCAGGACCGTGATTCAAAAACAGAAACCATATCAGATTTTAGTGTTGTAACAAATTTACTGCCAACAAATGCAGAAAAAATGGATATGGTAGTAGCCAATATCTTAGTAAAACATACAAAATCAAACGCAATAATTTTAGTTAAGGACAACCAATTACTTGCCTCCGGCACTGGACAAACTAGTAGAGTAGATGCATTAAACCAAGCCATTTATAAAGCAAATCATTTTGGATTTTCTCTTAAAGGTGCTGTAATGTCGAGTGATGCTTTTTTCCCATTTCCAGATTGTGTAGAAATTGCACATAATGCTGGAATAAATGCAGTTATTCAGCCAGGTGGTTCAATAAAAGATAACCTTTCCATTGATTATTGCAACGCAAATAATATGACAATGGTTATAACGGGAAACCGTCATTTCAAGCATTAGTAGTGTAATAAGCCTAATTAAATATTTTTTTTTTTCAATTAGTAACAAAACACATCAAATCACAATAAATTTGTAAGATTTTTAAACAGAATTCGCTTTAATGGGCATTTTTAACTTTTTAACACAAGAATTAGCTATAGACTTAGGCACAGCAAACACCTTAATAGTTTATAAAGACAAAGTAGTAGTGGACGAACCATCCATTATTGCTAAAAACAGAACTACAGGTGAAATAATTGCAATAGGCAAAGAAGCTCAAAAAATGCATGGTAAAGCCCATGAAAACATAAAAACTATAAGGCCATTAAAAGATGGTGTTATTGCTGATTTTGAAGCCGCCGAGCAAATGATTAGGGGAATGATTAAACTCATTAACCCTAACAAAACCTTTTTTAAACCTCAACTAAAAATGGTAATTTGTATACCTTCTGGCATAACTGAGGTTGAAAAACGAGCTGTCAAAGAATCAGCGGAAAGAGCTGGGGCTAAAGAGGTGTATTTAATACATGAACCTATGGCTGCAGCTATTGGCATTGGAATTGATGTGGCAGAGCCAATGGGAAATATGATTATTGATATTGGAGGTGGTACTACAGAAATTGCTGTAATTGCTTTATCAGGAATCGTTTGTGACCAAAGTATCAGAGTAGCGGGAGATGATTTTACCGAAGATATTATTGAGTATATGCGTCGTCAGCACAATCTATTAATTGGTGAAAGAACAGGAGAAATGATAAAAATAGAAGTTGGATCTGCACTTCCGGAATTAGATAATCCACCTGAAGACTACCCCGTTAACGGACGCGATCTTATGACAGGAATTCCAAAGCAAATTTTTATCTCCTATTCGGAAATAGCATTGGCACTCGATAAATCAATTTCTAAAATAGAAGAAGCCGTATTAAAGGCTTTGGAACTTACCCCACCTGAACTTAGTGCGGATATATACAAAACAGGCTTATATCTCACCGGTGGTGGCGCTTTATTGAGAGGTTTGGATAAACGTATTTCTATAAAATCAAAACTACCCGTTTATGTGGCAGAAGATCCACTTCGTGCAGTTGTAAGAGGAACTGCTTATACGTTAAAGAATCTCGAATCCTTTAAATCTATAATGCAATAAATAAAACCCATCGGGGAAACTAAATGCGTGATTTTTTCCTCTTCATACAACGTTATTCACACTTCTTTTTATTCCTAATTCTTGAATCTGTGGCCTTTTATGCCATTTATTCATTCAATAATTACCACCATGCAGTTTTATTAAATACTTCGAATAATGTAAATGGGTATATTCTTACACAGCGTTCAAACATAACGAAATATTTTACCTTGAGTGAAGAAAATGAAAAACTTCAACAAGAAAACAACGCCCTTCGTAAACAGTTGCTAGAATCCTATTACATCGATAAAGGTGACACAATCAGAAATACGGACACCACCTTCCGCCAAAAATTTACATATATCCCTGGAAATGTCATTCAAAATTCAACGGATTTAGTTAATAATTATATAACTATTGACAAGGGTGCAAGGCATGGAATTAAAAAAAATATGGGGGTTATAAATCCCGATGGTATCGTAGGAATCATTGTTGCCACTTCCGAAAACTTCAGTATTGCAATGTCGGTTTTAAACAGTAAATTTAAAGTAACCCCAAAATTAAAAGGAAATACATCCATTGGTCGTTTAGTTTGGAAAAACAATTCACCATATTATGCCACCATTGAAGGAATTAACAAATTTAATATTTTAAAAAAAGGAGATATTGTGCAAACAAGCCAATACTCTTCTCTTTTTCCTGAAAATGTAATGATTGGAACTGTATCTGAGGTTAAACCAGCGCCAGGAGGTTCATTTTTGGAAGTGAAAGTTAAATTATCTACCAATTTCACAAACCTAAGAAGTGTATATATAATAAACAATTTACAAAAAGAAGAAATAGAAACCATAGAAGATCAAATTATAAATGGCAATTAGTATACTTAAACATATAATCGCTTTTATTTTACTTGCTGGCTTGCAGGTTCTAGTATTGAATGGACTTGATATAAACAGTTATATCAATCCTCAAGTCTTTATTCTTTTTTTACTGTTACTTCCGGTTAATTCTGAAATTTGGTTTTGCCTTATTGCTGGATTTTTTAGTGGCGCTATTGTAGATGGGTTATCAAATACAAGCGGTATTCATGCCTTTGCAGGAACGGCTTTAGGTTACTTTCGATACTTTTATATAAAATTCTCATTAGACAAAGAAGAAATTGAAAGGGGTATGTCGCCCAACATAAAAAATATGCCAACAAGCTGGCACTTTTTTTATCTTCTAATTTGTTCATTGATCTATCATTGGGTAGTGTTTTTCTTGGAAGCCTTCACATTTACGGGGTTAAGTTTATTAACTCTAAAATCCTTATCAAGCGCAATAATTGCCACCTTTATTATGTTGCTTATTGGATTTTTATTTAGCCGCAAAACTACCAATGTCTGAGGGAAGCAGCCGCAATCAATCATTGATGATAGCTGTAATAGCTATCGGATTTGTATTTGCAATAAGACTCTTTTATTTGCAGGTCATTGATACTTCTTACGTCGATTTTGCTAATGCTAATTCAAAGAAAATTTTAACAATTCACCCAAATAGAGGTTTGGTTTATGATAGAAATAATAAATTGATTGCATTTAATGATAATTTTTATGATTTAATGATTTCCTATCCATTTAATCTTAAAAATTTTGATACCTCTGGATTTTGTGAAATTTTAGGTATTCCCAAAACCGATTTTATTAAACGATTAAAAAAGGCAGATAAAACCGTTTATAGAGGAAGTGCTGTATTCTATAAAAATTTGGAGCAAAATAAATATGCTGCACTACAAGAAAGAATGTATGATTATGAACGATTTTATATTGATGTAAAAACAGACAGAAAATACAAAACAACTGCTGGAGCCCATGTTTTAGGCTATATCGGAGAAATATCCAAAAAACAATTGGAAGCACAAGATGAAGAAAACTATTATTCAAAAGGTGATTTTGTGGGACTTACTGGTATAGAAAAATATTACGAAAAAGAATTGAGAGGCAAAAAAGGAGAAGAAGTAATTTTAGTAGATAGTCGCGGCAGGCAGCAAGGAAACTACTCGAAGGGTAAATATGATAAACAACCAATAGCAGGCCAAAAGGTTTCAACGACCCTAGACTTAACCCTTCAAGAATATGCCGAAAAGCTAATGCAAAATAAAATGGGGAGTGTTGTGGCGATTGAACCTTCAACTGGTGAGATTCTAGCGCTTATTTCCAGCCCAAGTTATAATCCTGATGATTTGTCCATTCGCAATAAAAGAAAAAATTATGGAAGATTATTAACGGACCCAACAAAACCACTTTTTAATAGAGCTGTAACTGCAGCCTATCCACCAGGTTCAGTTTTTAAATTATTAAACGGATTGATAGGTTTAGAAGAAGGGGTTATATACCCTGAAACTACATACCCTTGCTACAGAGGCTTCAATATAGGTCATCTTCATGTTGCTTGCCATCCACATCCTCAAAACCTCGACCTTAGAGGAGCCGTAGCTAATAGTTGCAACGCTTATTTTTGTAATACATTTCGTGAAATATTAGAAAATCCAAAGTATAAATCTACTCGGGAGGCCTATACGCATTGGAAAGATTTTATGCTTCAATTTGGGTTAGCCAGCAAATTAGGTTCTGATATAAATTTTGAATCGAAAGGCAATATACCAAGTCCTGAGTTTTACGATAAAATGCACAATGGGAAATGGGGCTTTTCCCGATTAATTTCGTTGTCCATTGGCCAGGGTGAGATTCTTATTACCCCTTTACAAATGGCAAATGTGATTAGCACTATAGCTAATCGTGGCTATTATTATACCCCACATTGTATAAGGATGGTTGACGACAGACCAGCAATTCCTAAGAAATTTAAAGAAAAACATAAAATAAAAATTCAGCGCCAACATTTCGAAACTGTCGTGGAAGGAATGGCCATGACTTTAATAAATGGTACTGCAGCCAGAACAGGTATTGATGGTATTGAAATATGCGGAAAAACCGGAACTGTTCAAAATCCTCATGGAAAAAATCACTCTGTATTTATGTGTTTTGCACCAAAAGATAATCCTAAAATAGCAATAGCATGTATTGTAGAAAATGCAGGATATGGTGCAACTTGGGCCGCACCAGTAGCGAACTTAATGATTGAAAAATATATTAGAAGGGATACTATTTCATCAAAACCAGAAATGGAAAAACGACTTTTTGAAGCTTATATTTTACCAAAACCCAAACCAATTGATACTATTAGAATTAAATATATAAAAGATTCGACTCGAAAAGTAAAAAATGATTCTGCTGAACGCAATAGAAAAAACAAAAATAACCCAACCGGAAATTTGCCCCTTAACCGAGATTTGGTATTAAACAAGGATGAGAGAGAAGAAAATAATTGATACAAATACTTTTGACTGGCCAATAATACTTATTTATTTAGTAATGGTATTATTTGGTTGGTTCAATATTTATTCAGCCTCATGGAATGAATCTACCGGGACTATTTTTGATTTAACTAAAAATTATGGAAAACAATTTTTATTTATTTGCATATCGGCCTTTATAGCTATTTTTTGGTTATTTCTTGATTATAAAATTTTTAACCTTTTTTCATATGGAGTTTATGGAATCCTTGTTGCACTAGTAGTTAGTGTTTTTGTTTTGGGTAAAGAAGTGGCAGGTAACAAGAATTGGATCCCAATTGGAAGTTTTAATCTTCAACCGGCTGAATTTGCTAAATATGGGGTTTCATTAGCATTGGCAAAATTTTTAGGAACTCCCGATGCACGGTTAAAAGACAAGAACACTTTAAGAATCGCTTTAGCCATTTTTTTAATTCCAATGGCACTTATTTTGATTCAAAAAGACACTGGTTCAGCCTTGGTTTTTTTATCATTTACATTGGTACTATATCGGGAGGGTCTTTCAGGTATTTGGTTTATAATGGCTTTATGTGCTATAATAATATTTATCCTAACACTTTATTTTGGGTCTATTTGGGTCTCAGGAATTTTTGCAGCCGTAGCCTTATTATTTTACATATTTAGTTCCCGGCGAAAATATCTTACTTGGCCTGTTTTATTAGTAACAATAGCAGTTGTAGGATTTAGTTCTAGTATTAATCTAATAATGGATAATGTGCTTAAGGACCATCAGAAAAAACGTATTCTCGTTACTTTCGGATTATTAGAAGATTTAAAAAAGGAAGGTTACAATGTTCATCAATCTAAGATCGCTATAGGATCAGGAGGGTTAATTGGTAAAGGCTTTTTGCAAGGCACTCAAACCAAGTTGAGGTATGTACCAGAACAACATACCGATTTTATTTTTTGCACCATAGGTGAAGAATGGGGCTGGTTAGGAACAATGGTTATTCTGATACTTTTTGTAACCCTTATTGGCCGGGTATATTATTTAGCAGAGCGACAGAAAAATCGATACAATCGTATTTATGCCTATTGTGTAGGTTCCATACTCTTATTCCATTTCACAATCAACATAGGAATGACTATCGGGTTGGTACCTGTAATAGGAATACCCTTGCCTTTCTTCAGTTATGGAGGTTCTTCACTTATTGGATTTACAGTTTTACTGTTTACCCTTATTCGACTTGATGCAACTCGATCCACCGAGATGAGTACTTTAAAGGATATGTATTAAAAGATATCAACTTAGTAATCCCTATAAATCACTCTAATTAACCTTTACTGCAATATCCATTAACTCCAACTCCTGCCGCATAGTTTGGTTCCAATCAATTTTTATTTGACGGCTAAATAATTCGGTTAAATGCTTCGAAACTGGATCTTGCACCGAAATTTTAAGAGTTGCTGGCCCTTTATTACCCTTCGTTAGTTCGATTAGTTTTTCAAGAGTCTCTTTGTTTATCTGACTAGATTTTAATTGAAATTGAATACTCTTCAAGTTTGTTTCACGCAAATCAGCTAAGTATGACAATTTATTATACTTCAATTCCAACTCGTTTGGGTCTCTATAGCTTGTTGAGGTAGATAGGAAGCCATATAACATTGCATTGAGTTGCAGAAACGGACGAAAAGTGGCAAAATCCTTTCCAAAAAGGGCAAAGTCTTTGGCACCACTATAATCTTCCAAGACAAACTTAGCCCAAGGCTTTCCTGTCTTGGTTACTTTTTCTTCAAAAAATGTTACAATACCTCCTATTTTAATATCCTTTCCTTTAAGTAGATTCAAGTCATTTAGGTCAGAAATTTTGGTATTGGTAAACAACTCCATATCTAATTTAAAATTGTCCAATGGGTGGCCTGAAATAAACATTCCAGCAACCTCTTTTTCTTTATTCAATTTTTCAATCGGATTCCATTCCTCTATGTATGGAAGTTTTGGTTCCTGGATACTTCCACCACTTGATTCTCCAAACAAACTGTTTTGATTACTGACTTTATTATCCTGAATCTGACCCCCATATTTAATAGCGATTTCTATTCCATTAACTAAGGAACCCGAAGCTTTTTCCATGTACTGTGAACGGTTGTAAACGCCCCAACTATCAAATGCTCCTGCCAAAGCTAATGCTTCAATTGACTTTTTATTTACTGTTCTTAAATTAGCCCTTGAGGTTAATTCAAAAATGCTGGAATATGCCCCCCCTATTTCTCGCTGATTTATAATTTCAACCGTTGCAGAATCTCCAAGGCCCTTTATCGCTCCTAATCCAAATCGAATTTCACCATTTTTGTTAACAGAAAAATTCACAATGCTTTCATTTATATCCGGTCCTTTTACTACCAAACCCATGCGTTTGCATTCGTCCATAAAGAAGGTTATCTGATCAATATTTCCACTATTATGTGTAAGTATGGAAGCCATAAATTCAGGGGCATAATGGGTTTTTAAATAAGCAGTTTGATTTGCTAAATAAGCATAACAAGTAGCATGTGATTTATTAAAGGCATATTGGGCAAAAGCTTCCCAATCCGTCCACACTTTTTCACAAACTTTAAGATCATGGCCATTAGCTGTGCACCCTTCCATAAAGGATGATTTCATTTTGTCCAATGTGCCTTTGTCTTTTTTACCCATAGCTTTTCGCAGGGTATCTGCATCAGCTTTACTAAAATTAGCCAACTTTTGAGATAACAACATCACTTGTTCTTGATAAACAGTAATCCCATAGGTGCTTTCCAAAAATTCTGACATTCCTTCAATGTCGTAAGTAATTTTTTCACGACCATGCTTACGAGCTACAAAGTTTGGAATGTATTCCATAGGCCCCGGACGATACAAGGCATTTACTGCAATCAAATCCTCCAATCGCGTTGGTTTTAAATCGCGAAGCACCTTTTTCATCCCGTCACTTTCAAACTGAAACACGCCATTTGTATCCCCCCGTTGAAATAATTCCAAAGTTTTAAGGTCATCCAAAGGGATTTCGTCAGGAACTATTTGTATATCGTAGTTTTGCTTAATTAATTCAATGGCATCCTTTATAATAGTAAGGGTTTTCAATCCCAAAAAGTCCATTTTCAGTAACCCTGCATCTTCCACTACTTTGCCATCAAATTGAGTAACCCACATGGCAGAGTCTTTAAGCGTACAAACTGGCAGAATTTCTGTTAAATCACTTGGAGCAATAATTACCGCAGAAGCATGAACACCCGCATTTCTTACAGATCCTTCTAAAAGGCGGGCTTCCTTTAGTACGCGTCCTTGTAAACTATTGGTACCTATAATTTCACGAAGTTTTAAAATCCCGGTAATATCATCTGGATTATAAATTTCTTTTAACTTGGCCTCCGGTAAATTAAACACCTGTTCATAAGTTACCCCTGGTGATTCAGGAACTAATTTTGACAACATATTCGATTCATCCAAAGGTAATTCCAAAGCACGGGCTACGTCTTTTATGGCCGATTTGGCTTTCATAGAACCGTAGGTGATAATTTGTGCCACCTGATTTTGGCCATATTTATCAATCACGTAATCAATCACTTTCTGCCGCCCGGCATCATCAAAATCCGTGTCAATATCGGGCATGCTCCCACGTTCTGGATTAAGGAACCTTTCAAAAAGCAATTGGTACTTTACAGGGTCAATATTAGTAATACCTATACAGTAGGCTACTGCTGAACCTGCTGCCGAACCACGACCAGGTCCAACAGCCACATTCATATTAATAGCCGCTTCGCAAAAATCGGAAACAATAAGAAAATAGCCAGCAAAACCCATTTTTTTAATCACCGACAACTCAAAATCGAGACGTTCCTGAACTTCTGAACTTATTTCATTATAGCGTTTTCTAGCTCCTTCAAATGTCAGGTGGTGCAAAAAATCATCGGCATCAGTAAACTTTGATGGCAAAGGAAATGCTGGCAACATCACTTGTTTTTTTAAATCCAGTTTTTCAATTTTGTCTACTATTTCAATGGTATTTTCTACCGCATGAGGAACATCAATAAACAAGGTTGACATTTCCTCTTTGGTTTTAAAATAGAACTCATCATTTGGGAAACCAAACCGCATTCCTTTAAAATCACCTTTTGGCGTACTTTGCACATCGCCGGTATTTATACAAAGTAAAATATCATGGGCATTGGCATTTTCCTTATCCAAATAATGTGAATCGTTGGACACAATCATTTTCACATTATACTTTTTAGAAAAACGCATTAACACCTCATTCACTTTTTCTTGATCGTCCAGTTTATGGCGTTGAAGTTCGATGTAGTAATCCTCCCCAAATAAGTCCAGCCACCATTTGAATTTTTCTTCTGCGACTGCCTCCCCTTCTTTCAATATGGCCTGAGGAACTTCGGCCCCTATACAACAGGTGGTTGCAATCAGGCCTTCGTGGTATTTTAGAATTAGTTGTTTGTCAATTCTGGGATACTTACCATACAAACCTTCTATATATCCGAGCGAACATAATTTTGAAAGATTTTTATACCCTTCAGCATTTTTGGCCAATAGCAATTGATGGTGGCGCACATCTCCCGCTTCACGCGAAAACTTATTTTTAAACCGGTCCTCCACCACATAAAATTCGCAGCCAACAATCGGTTTTATACCTTTTTTATTGCACTCCGACACAAACTTAAAGGCCCCAAACATATTGCCGTGGTCGGTAATGGCAATGGCTTTCATTTCATCTGCCACTGCTTTTTTTACCATACCTTCTATACTGCTAGCTCCATCGAGCAAACTAAACTGGGTATGGCAATGGAGGTGGGCAAAATCGGGCATTGGTTTTTAAACAATATGGATGAACCACAAAGTTAAATGACAGAGAGGGATTTTTTATTGGAGTGGATAAGATGGGGAAGGAAAATTTAAGTTTAATTTTAAAAACAAAAGCAATAAATTTGAGGTTAGATTCTAAAATATCATTATGGAAAATCTTAAATATCCGATCGGAAGACTAGTTTTAACAGAGCACTACACCGTAGAACTAATAACAGAAAAAATTAATGACCTGAAAATTTTTCCGGAAACTTTAAAAAAAGTGGTAAGTAACCTTTCAGAAACCGACCTTACCAAAACCTACCGCGAAGGAAGCTGGACCATAAAGCAACTAGTGCATCATATTGGTGAAAGCCACACCAATTGCTACATTCGACTTAAATTGGCTTTGACGGAAGAACACCCAACCATCAAACCGTATGATGAAAACCTTTGGGTAAAAACGAAAGAAAATGAGATGTTGCCAATTTCTATTTCTCTTCAACTCATTGAAGCCATGCATACCAAGCTGGTAACGCTCTTGGAAACTCTAACCGAACAGGAATTATCGAGAACCTTTTTTCATCCGCAATATCAACGCACTTCACGGATTACGGATTTGATTGCGTTATACAGTTGGCATGGGAAGCACCATTTGGCGCATATCAGGATAGCATTAGGATATTGAATGTCGTGGAGACGCAAAATATTGCGTCTTTAACAATCCATATTACCAACCCAACACCTTGGCAAAAACCAAAGGCGCTACAATGGTAGCATCAGATTCAATTATAAATTTTGGGGTATTTATATCCAATTTTCCCCAGGTTATTTTTTCATTTGGTACTGCTCCTGAGTATGAACCATAACTAGTAGTGCTATCACTAATTTGGCAGAAATAACTCCAAAACGGCACATCATGCCATTCTAGATCTTGATACATCATAGGCACTACACAAATTGGAAAATCGCCAGCTATGCCGCCACCAACCTGAAAAAACCCTACTCCTTTACCGGATGAATTTTTACGGTACCAATCACTCAACCAAATCATATATTCAATGCCCGATTTTATGGTGGTAGGTTTTAAATCTCCTTTTATGCAATAGGAAGCAAAAATATTTCCCATGGTGCTGTCTTCCCATCCCGGACAAATGATTGGTAAATTCTTTTCAGCCGCTGCAATCATCCAACTGTCTTTTGGGTCTATTTGATAAAATTCCTTTAAAGAACCATTCAAAATCATTTTATACATAAACTCATGGGGTAAAAGTCTATCACCATTGGTGTCAGCTTCTTTCCAAAGCTTATAAATTTGACCTTGCAACCTTCTGAAAGCTTCTTCTTCAGGAATACAGGTATCTGTAACTCTATTCAATCCTCTTTCCAACAATCCCCATTCTTCTTGTGGGGTTAAATCGCGATAATTAGGTATTCTTTCATAATGGTCATGAGCTACCAAATTCATTAAATCTTCTTCCAAATTGGCACCAGTGCAAGAAATTATTTGCACCTTATCCTGACGAATCATTTCGGCTAAAATCTTACCTAACTCTGCTGTACTCATAGCTCCAGCAAGGGTTATCATCATTTTTCCACCTTCATCCAAATGGGTGACATATCCATTGGCAGCATCAATTAATGAAGCGGCATTAAAATGCAAAAAGTATTTTTCAATAAACTCGGTGATTGGTTTTTGACTCATTGCGCAAAGATAATTAAGAATTGGGAATTAGGAATTTATATAACAACTCATCATTTATTAATAACTTTTAGTTTTTAACTATTAACTTTCATTTTAATTTGCCACTGATTTGAAAAAAATAATTGGATCCCTTAAAGACTATTTAAGAAACGAATTGAAACCCGGGTTTCTTTTTAGCATCCTTATTTTTATGGTAGCATACGTTTTTATTGAATACCGTTATAAATGCACCAATTGGCTAGATTTGAAATATCATGATACCATTACTGACACTATCATTCAATACCTGATTTTTTTATTTCCATTTACCGTTGGCTACTTGCTTTACAGCTCTTTTTATAACGATTGGGGCTTGTGGCACAAACCATTATTTTGGTTTCTATTGCTATTTGCTCCTTTGGTTTTTAGTCTTCGCTCGTTTATTAATTATTTCAGCAACGAAATTTATTCCCTTTTGCCCACAGGGCGAACGGCTTTTTTTTACTATCGTTGCACTGCTGTCGTAGTTCGCGATTTGGTAATTGTTATACCTGTTTTTTTTTATTGGTGGATAATGGACAAAAATAAAATGCCTTTTTATGGATTTACTCTTAAAAATTATGACACCAAACCCTACCTTGTGATGCTTGGCATTATGATTCCTATAGTAGTTTTAGCATCCTATCAAGGTGATTTTTTACATCAATATCCTAAAGGATTTAACCTTGACCCCTTGAGTATAGACAACCCGAAAGACCAAAAATATTTCTTTATCTATGAACTATTTTATGGCTTTGATTTTATTTTTATTGAATACTTTTTTAGAGGTTTTTTATTGTTGGCCTTCTTCCGTCATTTTGGTTGGGGATGCTTGTTACCCATGGCTTGTTTTTATGTAAGCATCCATTTTGGAAAACCACTGGGCGAAACCATCAGCTCCTTTTTTGGAGGAACTATTTTAGGAATATTAGCTATACGAACGGGCTCAGTAGCGGGAGGAATTATTGTACATTTGGGTGTAGCTTGGTTGATGGAATTTACGGCACTCCTTCATAAAATTTTATAGAAAAATGGAAAACCAATTTCTCCTCACTCCCATAGAATATCTCAAAGGCGTTGGCCCTTTAAAGGGGGAAGTATTGAAAACGGAATTGGGGATTTTTACTTTTGGAGATTTGTTAAATCATTTTCCATTCCGGTATGTGGACCGCTCCAAATTTTTTACCATAACTGAACTGAATGAAGACATGCCTTTTGTTCAACTCAAAGGAATAATTACTGAAATACACGAAATTGGAGAAGGACGTGGCAAAAGACTTTCGGGAACATTTAAGGACCAAACGGGCGAAATGGAACTGGTGTGGTTTCAGCATATAAAATGGATTAAAGACACCATTTCCATAAACAAAACCTGTATCATTTTCGGCAAACCTTCTTTATTTAACCGCACTTATAACATGGTTCATCCGGAAGTGGAATGGATTGAAAACGACAAACCACCCAAAGGTATGCAACCAGTGTATGCCACCACCGAAAAGCTAAAAAGTCATAAGATAGATTCAAAGGCTATTTACAGAATGATACAAGTGCTTTTTGAAAATAAAGCCATGAGCATTGAGGAAGTATTGACTGATTATTTATTGGCCAAATACCAATTGCAACCGAGAGGAATTGCTTACCGAATGGTGCATTTACCGGCTACCAATGCCGAATTTGTCGAAGGACAAATGCGGTTTAAATTTGAAGAACTATTTTTTTTAAACGTAAAAATAGCTGGCCTTAAAAACAAGCGAAAACGCGATGTGAAAGGATTTGTGTTTAGCAAGATTGATTATAATTTTAACACCTTTTATAAATTTCACTTACCCTTTGAATTAACCGAAGCCCAAAAAAAAGTACTGAAAGAAATACGGGCCGATATGGCTACCGGCAAGCAAATGAACCGCCTGTTGCAGGGCGATGTGGGCAGTGGAAAAACAATAGTGGCTTTGCTTTCAATGCTTATAGCAATTGACAATAGAACCCAAACGGCTATTATGGCTCCTACCGAAATTTTGGCCAATCAGCATTTTGAAAATATAAGTCAAATGGTTTCTGGCCTAGGATTAAGAATAGGAATGCTGACTAGCAATACTAAAAAAGCAGCTAAGACCAAAATTCTGGAAGCTTTAACTGAAGGACAAATTGATATTATGGTGGGCACTCATGCATTGATAGAAAATGATGTGGTTTTTCAAAATCCGGGGTTGGTAATTATTGATGAACAACACCGATTTGGTGTGGCCCAACGAGCTAAATTATGGAACAAACAGCAAACGCCTCCACATGTTTTGGTAATGACTGCCACCCCAATTCCAAGAACGTTAGCCATGACCGTTTATGGCGATTTGGATGTTTCAAAAATTGACCAAATGCCCGAAGGCAGGAAAGCAATAAAAACCGTTCATCGCTATGAAACCAAACGACATGAAATTTTTGATTTTTTAAAATCTGAAATAGCTAACAATCGGCAAGCTTACTATGTTTATCCGTTAATTGAAGAATCTGAAACTTTAGATTATCAAAATCTAATTGATGGTTTTCACAAACTCAAACAAGTTTTCCCTGAAACAAATTATAAAATCGGGATGGTTCATGGAAAAATGAAAGCCAAAGAAAAAGAAATTGTGATGAATTCATTTAAACGTGGTGAACTGAATATGCTAGTAAGCACAACGGTTATTGAAGTGGGAGTAAATGTGCCCAATGCCAGTGTGATGGTTATTGAAAATTCGGAACGGTTTGGGTTATCACAATTACATCAGCTTCGCGGAAGAGTAGGACGAGGTGCAGAGCAATCCTATTGTATTTTATTATCTTCCGTAAAACTTGGACAAGTGGCCAAAGAACGAATTAAAGCCATGCTTGGAACCACTGATGGTTTTGAAATAGCAAATTTAGATTTAAAACTTCGAGGCCCTGGAGATTTATTGGGTACTAGACAAAGCGGATTATTAGATTTAAAAATTGCAGATTTGGTAAAAGATGAGGATTTATTAATAAAAACCCGACTAGCAGCTGACGAACTCCTTAAAAATGACCCCTTATTAATGAAACCAGAAAACATAAGATTGAGAAATTGGTTTGAACAACTAAAACGTGTAAAAGGAGATTGGAGTAGGGTTAGTTAAATTTATTTATGCTTTCGGTCATACTTTTTTTTCTGCCATTTAGGAAAAAAATAATCCACTTCTTTGCGATAATAAAAACCCAATCCTGAAGTATTAATTGGTTTATTATTTACATTTATTGGATCATTTGCACGGTTGTTAAACCCTCGAATCAATAACCGTCCATCTTTTTTTACCTTATAACTAACATTCACATCATAGGATGTGTTACCTGCCTGACCATATGTTCCGCCTATTTCTATACGGTCGTTATAAAGCTTTCGTTTTAATGATAAAATAATTTGCTTATTGGCATCGGTGGTGGTAGCTGATTGATAATTGACTGCCGCTTCCCAGTTGGGATCTATTTGCCTCAGCCAACTGTTCACCTGATTGGTAACAAAAGCCCCAATACTATTTTCAAGAGAGCTTAATGCATTGGTGCTACTTGAAATTGTATTAGCCGAATTGATTGGAGCAAATGAATTAAAGACCAAAAGATTAATAAATTGTTTATTCGTTTCTTCCTGATCGGTGCGTATTTGGTTTATGGCGTTATTTAAATCCAAATTAGCAAAAAGAGTTGATTGGTTATCTTTAGAAAGATTAATTCCTAATTTTATATCCGGTTTAAACAAGTTTTCCTTCATATAAATTTCACAATCTACGGCCACATTATTTGTAGTTTGTGACGTCGATGTACTTGGCAATATTACCGAAGGATCGGCTTTTATTGTAGTTATAGCAACAATATCAACCATGGCATTCAAGGGATCTCCTTCCCAGGTAATTTTGCTGCCGCTTTTAACCTTTAACTTAGTATTAACAAGATTATTTAAAGCCGTGAAATTATATCGTCCTTTATCAATCACATAACTCCCAAACATATAAAAATCACCAAAAGTATTAAGCTCCATCTTTATATTACCATTTCCAGACACACTCATCACATCATCAAATTTGGCATCAAATATCATATTGACTTCAGCATCGGAGGTAACATCAAAATTAAAATCCATGGTTATACCACTTAACTTTTTCATTTCGGTAGAAACCATATCGGCTCTTAAATCTACAACCTTTATAAAGTCGGGACCAGTATTTTCAGTAGTGCTAGATAGCGGAAGTGAGATAACCGTTTTAGGCCGTGTTTTAGCATAAATACTAAGATAAATCTGATCAATTGTGCCTGTAACTTTCAATTTACCATCCACAAATGCAGTCCCAAAAAACATACCATTTTTATCCTCTGTAAGTTCCATACAGTTGAAATTTTTAAGGTCATTCATAAAAATATCAAATCTGAAGTCATTAAAATTTTTATGATAAATTTTACCTCCCGCCAAGGCCACTGAGCCATACTTATCTTTCACCTTAAAAGTTCCTAAATCAATTTTTTTCTCATCAATCATTACAGTGGCATAATCAACTTTTAATGGCAAGCCTAAATAATCCATATAAAAGCCTGCATCCTTTAATATAATTTTCCCGTCAATATCTGGATTACTTAAAGCTCCTTCAACGTTAATAACTCCGTTTGCTATGCCTGTAACATTTGAAAACAACCCTTCTGTAAACATTCCAAAAGGCTTAATATTTGTTTCATTCAAAGTGCAAACCAAATCAATTTTGTCATTATTGGGAGTTAAATCAAGATTTCCCAGTATGGACAAATCATTTATTAATCCATTTTTAATTGTTCCATCAATATCCATTTTATAAAGACTACCATGTGAATGAGAATTTAGTACAAGGTCACCTACCGAATCCTTATTGTAAGCCAAATTGTCAATGGTAAGACCTGATTCCACAATGGGGCGATTATTAGATCCATTTAATGTTAAATCGCCATTAATGATTCCCTGAATTTCGGTGTCCCATTTTTTCAAGATGGGATTAATTTCCGCTAAATTAAAATTAGAAATTTTTAATTTAAGATTTTCAAATGTTTTTTCGCCAGCTAAACCATTAACTGCTAAAGATTGAATACCATTAGAAATAATAAAACTATCTACAGTAAGATTATATTGAGCATAGCGCAAATGATTTTGATTATTAATTAACCAGGGTTTTTTATAAAAGTAAAGAACTGAATTATCAAGTTTTAAATCAATGGCACCTTTTGAAAAAACAATATTTCCTCCAGAAATAAGACTAATATCCTGAAGCGTATCAGAAGTATTTAATCTAAAATTGATATCATTCCCTCCTAGATCAGCCTTTAAGTCAATATGATCTGTTAAAAAGCTATCGCTCAAATACAGTGCGCTTGATTTAGTGCTAAGTGAAAGTCTTTGTGCGGGTTGTTTTGAACTTTCAATTTCAACTTCTTTAAATAAATAGTCTAAATATTTTACATAATCTGCTCTGGCTAAAATATCCATACTTTGAGAGGTAGAATTATAAACACCTGAGGTGGTAAGCCTAGCAAAAGTAAGTTCAGGCATAACCAAAGCTGATAAAAATCGCGAATCAATTATATCTAAATCAAAACGAATATTAACCGGATTAACTTTTGTTTTTAATTTGGTATAATACTCCGGAAACAGGTCATAAAGCAAATTATCAATTGTTGACTTGAATTGACTGACCTTAAATTGACCAGTAACATTGATATTCCCTAAAATACTATTCAACACAACTGAACGCTCTTGTGATGACCCAAAAGCATTTAATTCTATTGTTCCTAAATGATAAACACTATCTTTTCGCTCTAATACCACATTATTAAGTATAGCGTCAATTTTCATGTTATCAATATCGTTACCTTCAAACAATATATCTAAATTATCAATTTGCTTTATATTAATATCTCCATAGCCAAGTTTTGCTAAATTTATAACCCCAAGCTTTGCTTTAAAATCTCCTCCGGGGCTTTCCTTATTTAAATCAAACATCCCATTAAAACTGAGATTTACGTTTGGATCTTTAATATCAAACTTCCCATTAAATACTTTTTTTTCGAGTACTCCATCAAAAGTGGAATTGGAATAATTATATCCATCATAGATTAATGACAAAATATCACCTTGTAGTTTTGTATTCAAATCTTGCATGTTAAATCCTTTTCCATTTACTACTGTAAAAAAGGTAGTGGTACCAAATGATGCATCATTGAGAAGTTTGCCCAAATTAAAATTAAAGACTTCTATTTCGCCCTTGTATTCTTCAGGTTGTTCATCTGGAAACTTCAAATTGAGGTCGGTTCTTATATTACCAATGGTAGTTTCAATTAACCCTTTTGTGGTAAAATCTTTGATACCCCCTTTAAAAGATCCTGTATATCGCAATGAACCAATTCTTAAAAGTTCCTCAGGAAATTTGGTATTGATTAAATCCTGAATGGACGAGGGATTAGCCATCAATTCATAAACATTTAAATCAAAAGCAAGTTTATCTATATTAGTAAGGTCTATTAATAAAATATCACCACGCAAACGGTTTAATTTCCCTACCGTTATATCCATTTTATTGCCTTTCAAATTAGCGAGAGTACCGGAAATACTCCCCATGATGGTGACAGGAAATTTATATTTTAACAACTCATCTGAAAAGTAGCTAACATCTTTCATGCTCACAACAGATTTCGACAAATTAGCATCCCATTTTACACTATCAATAAAATCAGAAAACTGACCATAATCCTTATATTTGAATTGCAAATAATTCCCAATTTTTGAATAAGGGGTTTTGAAAATTAAATCTTTAAATTCCATTACAGTGCTCGAAATAGTTGTATTGGCCGAAAACTCTTTGACTTGAAAACCTGACTTTTCTTTAAATGTAAGTGTTTTTATCCCCAAATTTAATGAATCCCCTATTAGCTTAAACGGCCTTATTTCCGAATTGATATGCTGATATAGCATATTAGATTCATCAAATTTTCGACCTTTTTTTTGGGTGTCATTTTCATTCTTAAAACAGTAATCCACATTTTTCAATTCCAAATCCTTTATAAATAGTTT
Source organism: Bacteroidota bacterium (assembly GCA_947468275.1). Taxonomy (GTDB): domain Bacteria; phylum Bacteroidota; class Bacteroidia; order NS11-12g; family UBA9320; genus JABWCE01. The sequence goes on along the minus strand of CANIKO010000005.1, from coordinate 75,261 downwards.
AAAAGGAACGAAAGGTTTGTTTGATTTTACACTGGGTACGGTAAAATAATCCACCAAAAACTGATAGTTATAATCTTTTTCATTTCGATGTACAACCATATAAAATTTAGTATCTTCAAGCGATGCGTGGCTTATTCTCGCCAATTGAAGTGTATTATCAAATATTATTTTATAGTTAAAATTAGTCTTTAGTTTACCGAAATAAGCAAGGGTATCGCCATGCCTGTCCTCAATATACAAACCTTCTAAAACCAGATTATTGATTAATTCAAAATCAATAGATTTTAAGGTAACTCTAGTTTTTAATTCTTTTGATAAATAGTTAACAGTCTTTTGAGCAGCCCAATTTTGAAAGGGCCTACTTCGCAATAAAATATACCCAATAGTGATCAGAAAAACCACAAAACAGATGCTGAGAAGAAACCCTCTTGATATTTTTTTAAGTATTTTCAACTGCTAACCTGCGAATTTAACTAAAATTGCACCTTGAAAAGGATTGCAATATGCATACCAACGCTCAACCTGTCCAAAATATTACCCTGCTAGCTATTGAATCATCATGTGATGATACCGCGGCTGCTATAATTTGTGATGGAAAAATACTTTCAAATATAGTTACCAGTCAGGATGTTCATCAAAAATATGGTGGTGTTGTACCCGAACTCGCTTCTCGATCGCATCAAAAAAACATCGTCCCTGTGGTTGATTTGGCGTTAAAACAAGCCAAAATTTCACTGATGGAATTGGATGGAATTGTTTTCACACAAGGTCCTGGCTTATTAGGCTCTTTGTTAGTTGGAAATAGTTTTGCCAAGGGATTAGCACTTTCACTGAATAAACCTTTGATAGCTGTGAACCATATTGATGCACACGTCTTGGCTCATTTAATTGATAATCCAAAGATTCCATTTCCTTTTTTATGCCTTTTGGTTTCAGGAGGTCATACCCAAATTGTAAAGGTAAATTCGGTATCAGATATGGAAATATTAGGCAAAACCATAGATGATGCTGCAGGTGAGGCATTTGATAAAGCAGCGAAAATATTGGGACTCCCCTATCCTGGCGGACCACTTATTGACAAATATGCTGTAACAGGAAATCCTCTGGCATATAAGTTTTCTACAGGTAAAGTTCCTGATTTTAATTTTAGTTTTAGTGGCTTTAAAACTGCCGTTCTTTATTTTATCAGAGATAAAATGGCAGAGGATGCAACTTTTATCGATACTAATCTGTCTGATATTTGTGCATCTATTCAACATACCATCGTAACCTATTTATTATCAAAACTAAAAACAGCTGCCTTGCAAACCAATATTAAACATATTGCAATAGCAGGTGGCGTGGCTGCCAATTCAGGATTAAGAAATAATTTGAAGAGTATGGCCGATAAATACAATTGGACTACTTATATACCTAAATTTGAATATTGCACTGACAATGCAGGAATGATTGCAATGGCTGGATACCATAAATTTTTGGTTGGTGATACCGCAGAAATAAATATTACCGCATTTGCCTCATTGAAGAATAAATAAATTATGGAACAAAAATTGATAAAACATAACAGAATGTCAAAAACACTTCAAACCTTAATAATTATTTTATTTACCTTTTTCTATAATTCAAAAACTCAGGCTCAAGATGGAATTGATACCGCACTTTTCAAACAATATAAAGTTAAAAAGATGTGGGTTTGGGTAAAGTTACCAATTTTACCACATAGAACGATGGATGATAGTTGCAAATCTGAAATTTATGATTTAGACACATTAGCCCGAATTATTTATCAAAATAAAGCCATGAGTTGCTATGGCTGGGGAGGTTCTTCTGAAAGTTATAATACTTACGACACCCAAGATAGAATCATTTCATCTAAAACCCTCTCGGAAGACGGAGAAACATACAGCAAATATTATTATAACTCGAATAATGATATTATAAAGATTGTGCAAACAAGCCCCCAGAAACCAGACTCATTTGTTGTACTTAATTTATACAGTTATAATAAAAAAGGCAAGGTTAGTGAAATGAAAAATATTGAAATAATTGGGCCAGATTCCACCAAGTATATTACAAAATATGATTATGATAAAGCAGATAACATTAAAACAATATGGCTTTATACAGGTGATATGCGACTTATCCAAAAACAAAATTTTGAAATCACACCGGTAAGTAAAAAAATCCTTGAGTTTTCAACAGAAACAAAGTTACCACAAGAGACTTTTACCCGGGGCTGGAATTATTATAATTTTGATGCTCAACTGAGTCGAACCCAATATAGCAATAATACTTGGACAGAATTTGTTTACAAAGACAATGGCCTTTTAGACCAAACGCTTAGTTATAATATGCAAGGAAAACTTAACTCTTGGAAACGCTATTATTATGAATTTTATGAAGGGGCTGAGTAATTTTTTACTAATTTTTATTGGAGGAGGAGCTGGCGCAGTTTTGCGTTATGGCGCTTCCATATTGGTTAAAATTTCTCCTTCGGGTTTCCCTCTAGCTACATTTTGGGTAAATGTAATCGGATGTTTTTTTATCGGTCTTTTGTATTCTTTTTTAAATATTGAAAACCAAACCTTAAGATTATTGCTAATTGTGGGTCTTTTGGGTGGATTCACCACCTTTTCATCTTTTGGTAATGAAACCATACAACTCATAGAAAAAGGACGCCATCAAACCGCTATTTTTTATGTAATTTTGAGCAATATATGTGGACTAGCAGCCGTTTATTTAGGTACCAAAATTTCTTCAATAATATAGTGCAACCTAAAATCACAGTCTTCCTTTTATTTTTCCTTTACGGGATCTCTGCCTTTGCTTCAAAAATATTGATACCCATGGATAATGCCCAAAAAGACCACCTCAAGGCTTATGGCATTGCGTATTGGGTGTTAACATTTGACAAAGAAGTGGAATGGTTATTAAATTACCGCGGAGGTAGTTTTATGATTGAAAACAATGATAAATTCGAAAAAGAATGTTTGTTAAGAGGCGTTAGTTATGAAAAAATAACGGATGTTGTGGCTCAAGGTATTTACACCGAAATATCCAATCCATCTGTAAATATGGAAGTGGTTAAACTATTAAAAGCCCCAAAAATTGCAGTTTACAGTCCAAAATCAAAACAACCCTGGGACGACGCAGTAACCTTGGTTTTAACCTATGCCGAAATCCCTTATGAGACCATTTTTGACGACGACGTAATGGAAGGAAAGCTGCCGCTTTACGATTGGTTGCATTTACACCACGAAGATTTTACAGGGCAGTATGGAAAATTTTGGTACAGCTACCATCAAGCCGATTGGTATAAAGAACAAGTAGCCGAAGCAGAAGCCATTGCGGCTAAACACGGATTTAATAAAGTTTCGGATTTAAAGTTGGCGGTGGTAAAAAAAATACGGGATTTTACTTTAGGAGGTGGCTTTTTGTTTGCCATGTGCAGCGCTACAGACAGTTATGATATTGCCTTAGCGGCAGATGGAGTTGACATTTGCGAATCCATGTATGATGGCGACGGGGTAGATCCTAACGCCCAATCCAAATTGCAATTTGACAACACCTTTGCTTTCAAAAATTTTCAATTAGAACTTAACCCATACATTTATGAATATTCAAATATTGATATGCAGGTTTCGGAAAGGCCGGTGAGTGAAGAAAATGACTTGTTTGTTTTGTTCGATTTTTCGGCTAAATACGATGTTGTGCCAACTATTCTCTGCCAAAATCACGAGCGGGTTATTAAAGGATTTTTTGGGCAAACTACTGCATTTCGCAAATCATTAATAAAAAGCGATGTATTAATTATGGGGCAAAACCAATCTTTGGGCGAAGCCAAATACATTCACGGAACTATGGGAAAAGGAACCTGGACTTTTTATGGAGGCCATGACCCGGAGGATTACCAACACATGGTGGGTGAGCCGCCAACAGAACTTTCTTTACATCCAAATTCTCCTGGATATAGGTTAATTTTAAATAATATTTTGTTTCCTTCGGCTAAAAAGAAGAAGCAAAAAACATAATTTTAAAATTTTTTAAAATTAAAAATACCAATTTGTCAGGCATCTATATCCACATCCCTTATTGTACCAAGTCTTGCTTTTATTGCGACTTTCATTTTTCAGTTAATAAAACCAATATGCCTCAAATGACAGAGGCTATTCTCCAAGAAGTGATTTATTTCGGTAAAAAAGGGAAGCATAATTTTTTTAATTCCAAACCTATTAATACTATTTATTTTGGCGGAGGAACCCCATCTACATTGCCCATTGAGGATATAGAAAAAATCTTAGAAACTATTTACTCAAACTATATTGTTGCCGATAATCCTGAAATTACCTTAGAAGCAAATCCTGATGATTTAACGGAGAACTATTGCCTCCAACTTAAATCAGCGGGAATAAATAGGCTGAGTATTGGTATACAATCTTTTTATGATGAACACCTTAAATGGATGAATCGTTCGCATGACGCAACACAGGCAGAAAATTGTGTGCAAAATGCGATGGATGCAGGAATTACAAACATCAGCATTGATTTAATTTATGGCTTTCCGGGATTGACCAATGCCCAATGGGAAGCCAATTTAAAGAAAGCCCAAAACCTACCAATTAATCATTTATCCTGCTATTGCCTTACGGTAGAGGAAAAAACACCATTAAAAAAATTGATAGAAACCGGACGATATAAAGCCCCCGATGAGGATATTGCCACCGGACATTTTAATACTTTAGTAAATTGGGCTAAAACCAATAGTTGGGAACACTATGAAATTTCAAACTTTTGCCGAAATGGGTTTTATTCAAAACACAATACAGGGTATTGGCAACAAAAATATTATTTAGGAATCGGCCCATCCGCTCATTCCTATAATAGTAGCGAACGCAGGTGGAATTTAAAGGATAACAATTTGTACATCCAAGGCTGGCAGCAAAACCAACCTTCTTTTGAGGTTGAAATTTTAACACCAACTGAAAAGTTGAATGATTTTATTTTAACATCTCTAAGAACTCAATGGGGTTTGGATATTTCTACAGCTAATAAAATTTCAGGAATAAATTTTTTTGAAGAAAACAAGGAGTTGATAGAAATGTACGTTTCGATGGGTTTAATGGAAACCAATAAATTTATTTTGAAACTTACGAATGAAGGAAAATTGTATGCCGATGGAATAGCGGCTGAGTTTTTTGGAGAGTAATCTTTTTGTACCATAGGTACAAAATGTTTGTAGAAAAAACATTTGATTTATAATTGCTCCTTAGGAGCAAGCACATTTCTATTTTTTTTTGGTAGCTCCTAAGGAGCAAAAAAAATATTTTGATTCTTTTTCTACAAACGTTTAACTCCTACGGAGTTTTATTTACCAATGCTTCCTTTATCAAATCTAACTCAAATCCCCTGCTCATAAGCCAGGTTGTAATTTTTTGTTGCTCCTTCCAATCCGATTTAGCCGGTAATTTCTTATTTATTAATTGTACCAAACATTCCCAATAATCTTTATCATCAATTTCTTTCATGGCTGCTTTTATGCAATAATCTGAAATTTTACGGGCCGCTAATTCTCTTTTAATTTTTAGTCGTCCCCATTTTTTTATTCTGAATTTTCCACCGGCAAAAGCTTTAGCAAAACGCTCCTCATTCAAAAAATTAGTTTCTATAAGCGTTACCATCACCTCATTTACTGTGTCGGTATTGCAGCCAAGTTCATATAATTTATTTTTAACCTCCTGATGGCAACGCTCCTGATAAGCGCAATAATGCTGAGCTTTGGCAAGTATTTCGGGTTGAATAAACGACATGGTTAGCGCAAAAATATTAAATTTTGATTCCTAAAAATTGGGGACAATTTTATAAAAAAATCCTTTGCAATTCTTAGGAACAACGAAAGTACTTTTATTAATTTGCAGGCCCCAAACAAATATGATTTTAAGTGATTTAAGAATTCTTGATGAGATTGAAAAAGGGTCTATTTTAATTGAGCCGTTTCGTAAGGAATGCCTTGGAACAAATAGCTATGATGTACATTTGGGAAAACACCTCGGGTGCTACAAAGACAGGGTTTTGGATGCAAAAGCGCATAATAAAATTGATTTATTTGAAATCCCTTTGGATGGTTTTGTATTGCAACCCGACACCCTTTATTTGGGTGTAACAGAAGAATACACCGAAACACATAAACACATTCCATTTTTGGAAGGAAAATCTAGTACAGGTCGTTTGGGAATTGACATACACGCCACTGCAGGAAAGGGTGATGTGGGGTTTTGTAATACTTGGACCTTAGAAATTTCTTGCACGCAGCCAGTTCGTATTTATAGAGGAATGCCAATTGGTCAATTGATTTATTTTATGGTAGAAGGTGAAATTGAAACTTTGTATAACAAAAAACCTAACGCAAAATACAGTAAACGCACCATCAAGCCAGTAGAAAGCATGATGTGGAAGAACAAATTTTGATAATGATGCCATTTTAAATATACGAACCTCGGCCAGCTTCCGGTCGGGGTTTGTTTTTTTTCACAACCAATTAAACAGATTTTAAAAACAATTTAATTTTATAATAGCAATTCCATAAAATGAAAATTCCATGGTATAAATATTTACTTTCATATTTCTATTTGGTTACTATTAAAAAAATTCCCTCCGATTTTAATCCGGGATTGTGTATTCAAATGGAAGCTGGCCGCTTATTGCTTAACACCACTAATGCAAATTACAGTTATGGTAGCTGCCACAAGGTTTTTGAAGATGCATTTGAATTAATTGAAATTGAAAATAATCCACCTGAAAAAATTCTCTTGCTAGGCTTAGGGACCTGCAGCGTTATTAATATTTTGCAACGCCAATATGGACTAAATCCAAAATTCACAGGAGTAGAAATAGATCCGGCCATCATTGATTCTTTAAAATTTTGGGACAATATCGACCTTAAAAAAACAGAGATTATAATTGGTGATGCTTTTGATATTATTAAAAAATTTAAACATGGTTTTGATTTAATAATAGTCGATTTATTTATTGATTTAGACGTTCATCCCCAAATTCACACTAAAGAATTCATTGAGCAGATCAAATCCCTATTAGAACCCAAAGGCAAAATTTTGATAAACTATGTGGTGAACACGAAATTACAAAAACAACAATTCGCCGAATTTCAACTTTTACTAATGAACTATTTTAAAGAAGTAAAAGGATATGAGGTAATGAATATGAATAGAGTTTTGGAGTTAAAAACTTAAACCACAAATCATTCTATCTTTGCTACAATGGAACCAATAAGTAGTTTACAAAATCCCTTAATAAAGCTTATTCAAAAGTTGGATAAAAACCGTGAACGGCGCAAACAAAACCTTATTCCCGTAGAAGGGTTACGTGAATGCAGATTATCTGTGGATGGGGGTTTTACCATTGAAAAGGTTATGTATTGCAGTGAGTATATTTCAGAAGAGGACATTAAAAAAGAACTAAACTTGTCTCCAGCTACACTTTGTATTGACACTGTTCCTAATGTTTTTGATAGTTTAGTTTATCGCAAAGGAATTGCCAACTGCTTGGCTTTAATACATCCGAAAAGCTACCAATTCGAAGATATTACTAATTCAAGAAATCTTCTAATTTTAATCATTGATTCTGTTGAAAAGCCCGGAAACCTCGGAGCTATGCTCAGAACTTGCGATGCCGCCGGAGTAGATGCCATAATTGTTTGCGACCCTCAAACTGATGTTTACAATCCCAATTGTATAAGGGCGAGTCTTGGAGCAGTTTTTACAAAAAAAACAATTGTAACTACTGTTGAAGATTGCATTGAATGGCTTAATACCAATTCTGTAAACACCTTTGTTACTTATCTCGAATCAGCCCAAAACTATACATTAGAAGACTTTACCAAGCCAACAGCTATTGTGGTGGGCTCAGAGGCTTATGGCATTAAAGATATTTGGTTAAAAAGTGGTTTTAAAAATATCATCATTCCACAATTTGGCAAAGTAGATTCCATGAATGTGGCTAACTCAGCTGGGATTGTGATTTATGAGGTGATAAGGCAACGAAACCTTTCGAGAGATTAAAAACCCTCGAAAGGTTAAAATTAAATTAATGCACCAACACAAATTTCCCCGATTTACATTTTCCATCCACACAATATCTTAGGAAATAGACCCCTGCCGGATAGTTGGTCAAATCAATTTCTTTGTAATGTTCATCGCTGGCTACGGGTATTTTCATTAATAATTTCCCGTTGATATCGGCAATATAAAGTTCAGAAATACTCGCATTTATTTCAACCTTTAATATTCCACGGCAAGGATTAGGATAATATTTTAAGAACCAGTCATCGGGTTTATTATTCACCGTTCCTGTTGAATCCTTCGCTGGATTTGGGTTTTGAACAAACGATGAATCTTTGCTTGTACTATCAGGTTGGTTGCGTTGCAAAGAATCAATTCGGGTTGTATTAACAGTTTGATTACACTCCGGCATAAAAATATATTGTTGCAACAAACGGATTAATAAAATATTTAAGGTTTCAACATCAAATTTATCGGTACTTGGCGCAATATGTTTATCGCCAATTCCGCTGTGGTCGGTAAGGAAAATATAGTTTCCATTGGTGGCTAAAGCCATGCTTCGCATCAAATATTCACTGGCTTTATCAATGCCGCTGCAAACTATCGGAACTATCCGAATTCCTTTTTCAGCCGCCATGATGGTATATTTATTAAGCTTTTCCATGGTTTCCTTATCATGGTGTGGTGAGGCATCCAATACCAAAAACATCACTCTTGCCCTGGCATCTTCCCGCCACTTAAATTTACCAATGGCTACTTCCATAGCAGCATCCACTCCTTCGGGTTCATCTCCTCCCCCATCAGCACTTTGGGCTTTCATAAAATCCATCACTTTACTAATATCAGAAGTTAAATCTTGCTGAACGGTTAAATAAGCATCTTCCTTATCTCGGTAAAAAACGCTACCCATATTTAAGTTTAAGCCAGGATTTCCTTGCTTAACTTTTTCTATTACATCATACAATTCAGCTTGAAGATATCGAATTTCATCCCCCATGGAACCTGTGGCATCCACGGCAAAAACGATATCCATATTTAAAGGCTGCTTGCAAGCCGCAGGAATTACAAACTTATTTATTCCTTGATTGAAAGCAGAAGCGTCATTAATGGTAAAGGTTTTTCCATTATAAACCGCTTCAATAGTGTATTTCCCCTTTTTCAAATCGGTTGAATCATATAAGTTGGCCCACAACTCGGCTTTGCCGGTATTATCCGTATGACTTTGCCAAATAGTTTTTCCAATCGGGTCTTTAAGAATTACCTTTATATCCGTCAAAGGCGACTTGCTTTCATTGGTGACCAAAACACTAAAACGGTGCTTTGGCAAAATGCCCCAATACCTAATAAATGAATTTAATTCGCCTTTGCTCAAGTCCTCCCAAAGACTCCATTTGCTAAAATCATTAATTTCACCGGCCGTTAAGGTTCCAGCTTTAATATCGCCATCAATACCACGTGATGCATAAGTTACCCTATCTCCTGAAACTCCTTCCGTTGAAATATCTTCATACGACATGGTTGCACTTGTTGCCGAACCACTGCTGGATATTGTTCCCGAATAGGATAGCGATGGTGCTGCATAGTAATCGAATGTTCCTCCTCTGCTTGGGGTAAATTTTATAACCTCTAAAGCATCCGTTTCTTTTAGCTTTTTCTCATCTGTTTTTACAGATATTGAGTCATTTTGAATCTTCTTCTTTTCTGTTAAAAATACTTTCTTGCTAATTATGGTGTCTTTCTTGGGATTTAAATTATAGGATTGGGCAAAAGTAGTATACCCAATATAACTATAATTAACTTTAAACTTGCCCGGTGTCAGGGTTAATTCAAAATTGCCTTTTGTATCCGTCAACGTTTTAAAAATTGCTCCCGATGTTAAATTTTTGACCGAAACTTCGCAAGCTATTAACGCCTCTTTTGTGGCTTTGTCTTTTACAGTTCCTTTAAAAAGAATTTTTGGCTCAGGTGATTTGCTAAACAAACCCCAAATGGAGAAAAAGAATATTATTAGGTATTTCATGTTTTATATTTAAAAGGTGGATGCAACAGGGTTAAAATTTCCATAAAAATATTTTAATGTTTTAAATCATCATGAAAAACAACTCACTTTTACCCAAAGACAATACCAAGTAATACCTAAAGGTAAACGCAGGTTTTAAGAAAAATTATTTGAATTTATTTATAATTATTATTTCGTCTGCCATTTCTATGACATTTTGACTTTTTAAAACTATCAAACCTTTAAAATTTCCGTTGGCATACCTTATGCAAAGCAGTAGTCAGTAAATAAAAATTAGAAATTATATGAACATACAACCATTAGCCGACAGAGTATTAGTAGAAGCCGCACCGGCCGAACAAAAAACTGCAGGTGGTATCTACATTCCTGATACTGCCAAAGAAAAGCCACAAAAAGGAACTGTAGTAGCTGCAGGACCAGGTAAAAAAGATGAGCCTGTAACTGTAAAACCAGGCGACACAGTACTGTTTGGTAAATATGCCGGAACCGAAATTCAAGTGGAAGGTAAAGATTACCTTATCATGCGTGAGTCTGATATTTTGGCAATCGTTTAAATCGAAGATTCATCAATACCTTAAACTAAAATATTAAAATTAAATTAATTGATAATTTCATTTCTTAAACCTTTAAAAATTTTTATAACATTTAACAACAATGGCAAAACAAATATTATTTAATGTACAAGCCCGCGAAGGTTTAAAACGCGGTGTTGATGCTTTAGCAAATGCAGTTAAAGTAACCTTAGGTCCAAAAGGACGCAATGTGGTAATTGGCAAAAAATTTGGTTCACCAGCCATCACTAAAGATGGTGTAACCGTAGCCAAAGAAATAGATTTAAAAGACCCTGTAGAAAACATGGGCGCTCAAATGGTGAAAGAGGTAGCAAGCAAAACTGCTGATTTAGCCGGTGATGGAACTACAACTGCAACCGTTTTGGCACAGGCCATCGTTACTGCCGGTTTGAAAAACGTAACTGCGGGAGCCAATCCAATGGATTTGAAGCGTGGTATCGATCTGGCAGTTAGCAAGGTTATTGAACACCTTAAAAACAATAGCGAAGTAATTGGAACTGAATACACCAAAATCAAACAAGTAGCTTCTATCTCTGCCAACAATGATGAAAAAATTGGTGAGTTGATAGCAAACGCCATGCAAAAAGTGGGTAAAGACGGTGTAATCACTGTGGAAGAAGCCAAAGGAACCGAAACCGAAGTAAAAACTGTTGAAGGAATGCAGTTTGACCGCGGATATTTATCTCCATACTTCGTTACCAACACTGAAAAAATGCAAGCCGAACTGAGCAGCCCTTTCATTCTTATTTATGATAAAAAAATAAGTAACATGAAAGAAATACTTCCAATATTGGAAGCCACAGTTCAAACAGGAAAACCATTATTAATTATTTCTGAAGATATCGAAGGGGAAGCTTTGGCTACTTTGGTGGTTAACAGATTGCGTGGTTCATTAAAAGTAGCGGCTGTTAAAGCTCCAGGTTTTGGTGACCGTCGTAAAGAAATGTTGCAAGATATAGCTGTATTAACCGGTGGAACTGTAATAAGCGAAGAGCAAGGTTACAAACTGGAAGATACAACTTTGGAAATGCTTGGTACTGCTGAAAAAGTAACCATTGACAAAGACAATACAACTCTTGTAAACGGTGCCGGTGAAAAAGAAGCCATTGCAGGCCGTATCAACCAAATAAAAGCTCAAATAGAAACTACAACCAGTGATTACGACCGTGAAAAATTACAGGAACGCCTTGCTAAATTAAGCGGTGGTGTGGCTGTATTATACATTGGTGCTGCCAGTGAAGTGGAAATGAAAGAGAAAAAAGACCGTGTGGATGATGCATTACATGCTACCCGTGCTGCTGTTGAAGAAGGTATAGTTGCCGGTGGTGGTGTTGCTTATGTTCGTGCATTGGAAGCTTTAGAAGGATTAAAAGGTGCCAACGATGATGAAACTACAGGTATCGCTATTATACGTAAAGCTTTGGAAGAACCATTGCGCCAGATAGTAGCCAATGCAGGCGGGGAACCTTCTGTAGTTATTCAAAAAGTAAAAGAAGGAAAAGGCGATTTTGGGTACAATGCCCGTACTGAAGTTTACGAAAACCTAATTGCAGCTGGAGTTATCGACCCTACGAAAGTTGGTCGTGTAGCGCTTGAAAATGCAGCTTCAGTTGCTTCAATGCTTTTAACTACCGATTGCATATTGGCGGATGAGCCTGAAGATGATAAACCACACATGCATGGCGGAATGCCGGGCGGTATGGACGGAATGATGTAATAATTGATGTTAGATTATTAGATAGAAGATTTTAGACTATTAATCTATATTTTAATAAAAAAATCCCGGGCTGATTGGCTCGGGATTTTTTTATTCCTTTATTTCTTTTCCATTTCTATCAAAAACCTGTTTGTTGTCTTTGAAATCAAGTGTATGAATTTTATATACTTTTCGAGGGTAATCATAATTATAGTATTCATAATTGATAAGTTTGTATTCAATTGGAATTATAACGCTTCCCTTAATATCCATAATACCAAGTTTGCAGTTTAGTAAAACCTTACAAAGGTTGTCAGTAAAATTATAAAACTCTCCCAGATCCCCTTCATAATACATTCGGTATGAATAGTAAACATTATTGCACTTCTCATAATTGTCATAAACTGGGTTGATACTTATTTTTCCGGCACTATCCATAAACCCTACTTTGTTATGATTGATAAAAGGATAAATACTTGAGTTACTAATTGCAATACTCCTATAAACTAATGGTTGTACAATTTTTCCATTAGTATCAATTAGCCCATATAAATCAATTGTACCAACTGTATAATTTCCATATAAAACAGAATCAATTTCAGGAAATATATTTTGATAATAATTCCCCATACTGTCCATATAGTTTTTTAGAGTTGGATGTGCCATAACTTCTTCTGGTGTTATTCCACCATACTTATACGATTGAGTATCCTTTTCATAAGTGAGATAAATATTATACTCACCATTATATGCAACTTTAGAAATATTATAATTTGATAAATAATTATCAGGGTATTTACTATTCAAATTAATGAAAATCTTACCGTCCCGGGAGGCAAATACAAGAGGGATAGTCCGCATTGCCAAGCTCAAACCATATTTGTTAAATTCAGAAAGATATGTAAAAAGAGGTGGAACAATTTGTATATCATTTCCCGAACCCCAATCACGTTTTTTGACAATCCCATATTTATATTGGCAAGTATCTATTTTGTATTGTGACAATTGCCCAAACCCCAATAAATTAAAGCAACAAAGCAATAAGGTTATTGTAATTTTTCTGTAGGTCATGGTTATAAAATTGGGTAAAAGTTTGGGTTCTTTTAACGGTTTTTGTTAGGTATTATTACTAACCACTGCTACTCAAAATCTTTAGCCGCCAATTGAGATTGTTTAAGTATAGAACGAAAGGTACCAACCGGAATTTCCTTTCTTCCTACCGGAACTATAACGGTTAAGGTTGGGTTTCCGGGTTTTCTGTATTTTACATGACTGCCTTTTTGCGACACAAACCTAAACCCATGAAGTTCCAATATTTCAAGAATGTGTAAAGATGAAAAGAGTTTAGGCATATTGAAACTCTGTATCAATAATTTCAGGCCGGTTTATTTCCTGCAATGTATCTCCAGACTCATCTTCAAAATACAGACTCAACGCTTCTTCCAAATTTTTCAATGCTTCTTCTTTTGTATTTCCAAAGCTTGATACTTCCACATTTAAGCATTGGGCAACAAAATACTGACCTTCTTCCCAAACAACATTTTTAAGATGTATTGTTTTCATTAATTCAAATTTAGTAAAAAAACTATCGTTGGTTATTTTTTTATCAAGAGAATTGAAAAAAAATTAAATTCGTCCCATGCAAATAGGTGTGATAGGTGGAGGAAGCTGGGCCACGGCTTTGGTTAAAATACTAACCGACAACGAGCAAAATAAATCCATCCATTGGTGGCTTAGAAGCCAAGATACGGTGGATCATATCCTCCAACACAAACACAATCCCAATTATATTTCATCGGTTGAAATTCATACCGAAAAAGTAAATCCAACTGTCGACATCAATAAAGTCATTAAGTCATCAGATATTATACTTTTTGTTATTCCAGCAGCTTTTTTGGAAGATGCATTAAAAAATACCGATGCCGATAGTTTTAATAATAAAATAGTGGTTTCGGCCATTAAGGGGTTGGTTCCGCAAACCGGCCAAATTGTTGGGGAATATTTTGAAACCAAATACAATTTAAGCCGAAGCGATATTGGTGTAATTGCAGGTCCTTGCCACGCGGAGGAAGTAGCTTTTGAAAAACTCTCCTATTTAACGGTGGCTTCTGAATCTGAAACTACTGCTTCTAAGATTCAATTACTTTTAAATAACCGATATATTAAAACCAATATTTCGGACGATATTTATGGAACAGAATATAGCGCCGTGCTAAAAAACGTGTATGCCATGGCTTGCGGTATATGCCACGGAATGGGCTGCGGCGACAATTTTCAAGCCGTACTTATTTCCAATGCTATTCGCGAAATAAAACGGTTTATTGATGTGGTTCATCCAATTAAACGAGACATTAAAGATTCTGCTTATTTAGGAGATTTATTAGTAACGGCTTATTCTCAGTTTAGCCGCAACCGGACTTTTGGAAGCATGCTTGGGAAGGGCTATTCAGCAAAAGCTGCCCAGTTTGAAATGAACATGATTGCCGAAGGCTATTATGCCGCCAAAACTATTTTTGAACTCAATAAAAAGTATAATGTAAATATGCCAATTCTTGAATTTGCGCATAGTGTTGTGTATGAAAATGCAATCTTGAGGGAAGCTTTGGAAAAACTAGAGAATAACATAGATTAATTTAACACGGAGGCACTAAGAACATAGAGTTTCAATGAGTATTTGATTTCATTTTATTGAAACCTATTTTTTTCTCAGTGCTTCTTATTGCCCTCCGTGCCTCCGTGTTAAAAATCTACTTCTTACAACAAGCATCCCCAAACGGGAAATACTTAATCCCGCCATTTACCACAAATCCATCCAATGGCGCATAAATATCTCTAAAATTTGGATTGCTTAATGTTCCTGTATATATAGTATCAAACCTGGTTTGACGGGCATCCAGGAAGTTTTCAAAATTGATAAATACCGAAAATTTCTCCCACAATTTTTCTACCATAAACCCGCAAATCCAATAGTCTTTGCCGATTTTCCCATCACTCAAAGTTTGCTTACCAAAATAATACCCTTCCAAACCTACTTTCCATTTTCCTTCTATCTCATACATCAAAACTGTGTTAAGTCTGTGTTTGGGGGTTAATGGCATTCTTTTTAATCCCGAATCAGTATGCAAATCGGTATGAGTAAAGGTATAACCTAAAAATAGTTTAAAATCACCAAACCCAACTTTTATATTGGTTTCACCACCCTTGGTATCAATGTGTCCGTTAGAATTCAACAATTCATTATAAGACCAGGGAGCAAAATGGTAATTAAGCAGCAGCGGTGAATTAATTCTAGTATAAAAAAATAACTGGTTTACATTAAACGATAATTTATTATGCGATAAATAAAATCGATAGTTGATATCACCGTTTAAACCATAGCTTTTTTCCATGCTATTTACTTTTTTTGAAATTGGCTGCAAATTTTGATACTGAATCCGTTCAGTTGCTTCGGTAAAAATGGTTGGCGCTTTGTAACCCATTCCACCACCTAAGCGATAGGTCAATGCAGGATTTTGTTTATATAAAAGTGAGAGGCGAGGCAGCAACACAGTTCCAAAATCTACAACATGGTCAACTCTTAAACCACTTTCAACCGTTAATTTCTTTGCAGCTTTCCATGTATTTTGGGCAAATGCACCAATAGTATTTTGTATATAATCCAAATTATAAGAGGATAAATTATCGTGTTTAAAATTTTCAGTCCAGACATTTAACCCGCCAATACATTCCAGTTTTTTTGAAGCTTTTAAATAGCTTAATTCCGAAAATGAATTGGTTTGCTTACCGCTAAACCCATAATTATTAGTGGTTAATTCCCTATCAAAAAAAGCAACACTGTTTTTAAAATTGATTACTCCTCCATTTTTGGTTTTATTTTCGGTATGTAATTGTGTAGAAATTCTTTTGGTTGAATTATTCTCAAAGTACCTTTCGGGAATCCCAATATCGCCGTTTATTAACGAAACATTCCCTCCCTTTCTTTCTTCTGTCACACCCGTTACTCCAAACATAATTTTCGTATTTTTATTTGGGTAAAAATATACTCTGGGATTAAACGTGTATCGTTCAAATTTTGGGATAGCCGTTAGCCCTATTCCTGATGGATCAAAAGCGGCGTTACTATTTCGGGCTGCATAAACTGTAAATCCAAACTTCCCTTTTCTTTTACAATAGAAGGTGTTTATATCCAAACCTTTTGCGCTGGTTCCATTCAAAAACACCCTCAACTCCCCTCCATCTGTTGGGGTTTTTGAAATTAAATTTACCATACCTGCAATTGCACCTCCACCATACAATGTAGAACTGGAACCTTTAATAACCTCAGCTTGTTTCAAATCCAAGGGCGGAGTTTGCAATAATCCCAACCCACCCGAAAAGCCTGAATATAAAGGAAAACCATCTTTTAAAATTTGGGTATATCGCCCATCCAACCCTTGTATCCTTATACTTGCATTGGCGCTAGTGGCCGAAGTTTGCTGAGTTTGAATACCGGTACTTTCAGCCAAAAGCATCCTGATATCGCCGGGTTTCATATTTCCTTTTTCTTCCAACTCCTCTCCTGCAATGTATTCCACACGGGTTGGAATATCCTTAATACTTCGGCTGCTACGGGTAGATGAAATTTCTATTTCTTCCATTTCCTCATCCAGTGATTGCAGGTAAATCTTAAAAGTATCAGAATTTGAAAGAGGAAAATTTAAAGTATCATAGCGGGTTTCATAACCTACAATTCGCCATGCTAGTATTTGCTTTCCATTTGGAATATTAAACAGGGTTATCACACCTTCTTCATCAGCTACTCCGCCAATTTTTGAAGGTTTTAAATACACAGTTGCTCCTGCCAATGGCTCATTGGTGGCGGCATTTGTAACTTTAGCTTTTAATATATTTTGTGCTTTTAATGTATTTATTCCCAAAAGAAACAATACTATTATTTTTAGCTTTGTCATATCAAAGAAATAAGACCAACTGTAAAAATACAAATTATACCACCCAATCAAACTTTCCCAAAGTATTAGACTTCGGGAAAGTTGTCATGAGGCAGCCTATTCTTCCTCTGTATTTTTCATCTTCATCAATAGCGTATAGGCTCCTTTGGTAACAAAAGTTTTATTACTAAAATCTCCTTTATCAACAAATGCAATCTGTGTGAACCCATTTTGGCTTATTTGAGTAGTTATCTCTCTCATCAAATAATGCGTATCGTCTGTTACCTCAAAAACAAACTGCTTGTTTTCAAAACTAACTATGCCATCATTGAGAATTACGGAAGCATTAGTTGTTACAATTTCCACTTCTGCATTCATATACATTCCAGGAATAAGTATTTTGTCGTAATTCTGAAAATGACAATGTACCTCAGCTATTCCTTCAATTGACAAATCTTTACTGATTAGAATAATCTCACAGTTATATTTCTTATCAGGCTGACTATTCGTAAAGGTGACTACCTTTTGGCCTATTGCAAGTTTGTTCAAATCCATTTCAAATACTTTTAAATTCAAATGAATATCTTCAGGATTTACCAATTCAAACAAAATATCTGAGGGATTTACAAATTTCCCAATATTCACATTTACTTTAGAAACAAAGCCATTGATGGGCGCATAAATATTTATACTTTTTGATAAATTATTTTCTGAAAGTGTTTTAGGATTTATATTAATTAATTTCAATTTTTCAGCCAAGGAACTTAAATTTATTTTTTGAGTTTTATACTCCATTTCTGTTTGTTGAAATACTTTATCGCTGCTAGCCTTACTTTTATTTAATTCTTTTTGTCTTAAAAATTCAGCTTCGGTATATTCCAATTTTGTTTTAATGGTCAAATATTCCTGTTGCAACTGAATGTATTGCTGGTCTTCCATTGTAGCAATTATTTCACCTTTACTAATTGGCATACCTGGCAAAAGTTTTGTTGATTTTAAATAACCCCCTAATGGCATACTCACTGATATCATATTTTGAGGTGGAACATCTATTTTTCCATTGAGTTTTAAGATGGATGAAATAGGCATTAGTGCA
The DNA here is from genome assembly GCA_947468275.1 of Bacteroidota bacterium. Lineage (GTDB taxonomy): Bacteria > Bacteroidota > Bacteroidia > NS11-12g > UBA9320 > JABWCE01. The sequence continues at coordinate 56,874 of CANIKO010000005.1, read as the reverse complement.
ATTTTTCCAATTTCTATTCCAGAATTTTTTAGCTGTGCATTCGTTAGTATTACAGTGTCATATGACAAAGAAGCACTCGATTGGGATTTTGCATTTTTTTTATTGCCACAAGCCATGAGCATTGTGGCAAGCAGAAATACTATTAATTTATTCGTTTTCATTTTTATTTATTTTTATTGTTAAAATTTATTTGTTAAATAATTCAACTGAATGGTAACATAATTAAGTTGTTTTAATGCATCACAATAGTCACTTTGTATATTAGCGGCATTATTTACTAGCATTGTCCATTCTAAATAATTAATGTCGCCATTAGAAAATTGTTGATTTGCGGTTTTAATAATTGAATTCGCATTTTTAAGAGCCGTTGTTTCAAAGTAGGCCACGGTTAGTTTGTTTGACTGATAGTTTTTTAATGCCTGTTGGTACTCTATTTGTAATGTTTTTAAGCCATAATTGTAACTATTTTCGGCAATCAATTCGAGAGTTTTTGATGAATTAATAATTGCTTTTTGAGAACCAAAAAATAACGGAACGCCAACACCCAATTGAACTGAACTGAACCTATTTGATCGAGGGTAAAATATATTATCGGCACCTGTTCCTTGAATGCTCATGTTACTATAACCCAAACTTAAATTAGGTAGCAGCTTCGATATCTCGAGTTGTGTATTTACAATTGAGATATTCTTTTTATTTTGCAGCACCATCAAAGAAGGATGTTTGTATACCAAAGATGAATCTAAAATTGAAGTCAATTTAATTTTTGAATCTATTGTTAATGGCAGAAATGAATTGGCAGTATTGAGCAACAACTGAAATTGCAAAAGTGAAATTTCAATATCAGCTTGCACTTGTTTTAATTGAATAGCAATATGGCCCCGCTGCGTTTCAGCAGTTATTTTTTCCAAGATATTGGTTTCGCCTTCGGCGAACCTAACACTTGCCTTCTCTAAAAATGCAGAAAAAACACTATCATTCTGTTCTAAAATAGTTTCCTTTTGCTTTAAATAAATTAGCATATAAAACACCTCACACACCTGTTTCTTTAATTCAGATTCCTTAACTGCAATACTTAATAAACTTCCTTGGTACCTTTCTAGTTTTAATTCATTTTGTTTAACATATACTTTTGGAAAGTTTATAGATTGGGCAATACTGAACTTTGTATCTTTATAGAAACTATTAATCTGTCCATATTCACTAGTAATATTTGTCTGAGGAATGTCGGCCTTTGATGCCTTTAATTTTTGTTGATAATCCGCAAAAAGTTTTTCGTTTTTAACCGATAAATTATTTTTCAAGGCGCTATCAATTGCCGCATTTAATGAGATAGGTTTCTGAGCAAAAGAAGATGGACAATTTGCAATTATTAAAATGATAATTGTTGTGACGATTTTTGCTTTACTAAGTGTTTGTTGCTTTTTGCCTATTCCTTCAAATAGGATGTAAAGAACCGGCAAAACAAATAGAGTCAGAAAGGTTGCAATGAGCAAACCGCCAATGACAACTGTAGCCAATGGTCGTTGAACTTCAGCCCCTGCACCATTGCTTAGTGCCATAGGCAAAAAACCTAATGAAGCGACAAATCCAGTCATCAATACCGGGCGTAATCTAATTTTTGTCCCCATTAATACTATCTTTTTTAAATCATGCCAACCTTCGTTTTTTAATCTGTTAAACTCAGCTACCAAAACAATTCCATTTAATACAGCAACCCCAAATAAAGCAATAAATCCTACTCCTGCCGAAATACTAAACGGCATACCTCTCAAAGCTAAAGCAAAAATTCCTCCTACAGCAGAAAGTGGAATTGCAGAATAAATAAGCAACCCTTGTTTAACTGAATTGAAAGAAAAATAGAGCAGAATAAATATTAACAAGAGCGAAACAGGCACTGTAATTCCCAACCTTTTTTTTGCAGCATTTAAATTTTCAAAGGCTCCCCCGTAGGTGATATAATAACCAGCAGGCAATTTAATCTGTGTTTCAACCTTTTTTTGAAGCTCTTCAACAATGCTTTGAACATCTCTATCACGAACATTAAAACCAACGACTATTCTTCGTTTGGCATCCTCACGTTGAATTTGATTTGGCCCTTCCTTCATTTCTACTTTTGCTAATTGATATAATGGTATTTGAGTTCCGTCAGGAGTTGGAATAAGTAAATTTCTAACATCCTCAATATTTTCCCTTTGCTCACCTTCTATTCGAACTACCATATCAAATTGTTTTTCACCTTCATAAACCAAGCCCGCACTTTGTCCCGCAAGTCCTGTATTTATAACCCTATTAATATCATTTATATTTAATCCATATTGGGCAATGGTTGCTCTGTTGTATTCAATCAAGATTTGAGGTAGGCCGGTTACTGGTTCAACATATATATTTTTTGTCCCCTCTACCGTACCCGAAATTTCACCAAGTTTTGACGCGTATCGAGCTAAGGTATCCATATTTTCACCAAATATTTTACAAACCACATCCTGCTTTGCTCCAGTCATTAATTCATTAAAGCGCATTTGTACTGGAAACTGAAAACTTAAAGTTACTCCAGGAACTTCGGAAACTGCTGTTGTCATTTTTTCAGCGAGTTCATTAAATGTCTTTGCTGATTTCCATTCTGATTTATTTTTTAAAATAATCATCATATCGGCAGCCTCCATTGGCATAGGGTCGGTTGGAATTTCTCCACTACCTATTTTAGTGACCACTTTTATTACCTCTGGAAATTTGGTTTTAAGTATATGAGCTGCCTTCTGAGTACATTCAATTGTTGTATTTAAATTACTTCCGTTTAAAACCCTTGTTTCTACAGCAAAATCTCCTTCTTCCAAAGCCGGTATAAATTCTCCCCCCATTTGTGAAAGTACTGCAATCGAAACTATAAATAATGAAACCGCGGTGATGACAATAGCTTTCGGAAATTTTAGAACTTTTTCTAAAGTATGTTGGTAACGAATTTCAAAAAACTCCATCATTTTATCTGAGAAAGTTTTTTTATGAGACAAGGTTTTACTCATCAACAATGAACTCATCATTGGAACATAGGTGAGTGATAAAATAAATGCTCCCAATAAAGCAAATGCTACAGTTTGAGCCATTGGCATAAACATCTTACCTTCAATGCCTTGCAATGCGAAGGTTGGGAGGTAAACAATCAAAATAATTATTTGTCCAAAAACCACACTTCGTGCCATTTTTTTAGAGGCTCCAGTCACTTCATCATCCATTTGTGCTTGAGAGAGATGATTAACATTTTTAAAATGCTTACTATGTGTGAGTTGATGCAAAACTGCTTCAACAATAAAGACCGAACCATCTACAATTAATCCAAAATCCAATGCACCAAGACTCATGAGGTTTCCGATAACCCCGAAAGCGTTCATCATGATAACAGCAAAAAGCATCGCCAGCGGAATAACGGATGCTACTAAAAAGCCCGCTCTTAAGTTTCCAAGAAATAGTATCAGCACAAAAAGTACAATCAAGGCTCCTTCCATTAAATTGGTTTGAACTGTTCCTATAGCATTATTCACCATTTTGGTTCTGTCCAAAAATGGATCAATAATTACTCCTTCGGGTAAAGTTTTTTGTATTTGAGCTACCCTTTCTTTTACATTTTTTATAACCTCGCTGCTATTTTCATCCTTCAACATCATGACAACAGCTCCGGAAACTTCGCCTTTATCATCATAACACATGGCGCCATAACGCGTGGCACTACCCAACTTAACACTTGCTACATCATTCACCAACAAGGGAGAACCTGCAATGGTTTTTTTAATAAAAATATTTCTTATATCTTCTAAACTTCCAACTAAACCCTCGCTTCGTATATATAAAACCGTGGGACCTTTTTCGATGTATGCACCACCTGTATTTTGATTATTATTTTCAAGTGCAGTAAAAACATCGTTAATAGTAATATTGAATGATTTTAATTTATTAGGATCCACTGCAATTTCATATTGCTTCAACTTCCCGCCAAAACTACTTACATCGGCTACTCCTTTTACACCAAGTAATTGTCTACGTACCATCCAATCTTGAATGGTTCGTAATTCCATGGCATTGTATTTATTTTCGTATCCTTCTTTAGCTCTTACTGTATATTGAAAAATTTCGCCTAATCCAGTGGTAACTGGGCCTAGAGAAATCCTACCTATTCCCGCTGGAATCTCAGTTTGAACCTTTTGAATCCTTTCGGCCACTTGCTGACGGGCCCAATAAATATCAATTCCATCATTAAAAACAATGGTTACCAACGATAATCCAAATCGCGAAAAACTTCGTATTTCTTTTAATCCTGAAATATTGCTATTAGCTAACTCAATAGGAAAAGTTATGAGTCGTTCAATATCTGTTGCGCCATAAGATGGAGCAACAGTAATTACCTGCACCTGGTTATTTGTAATATCAGGCACAGCATCTATAGGTAATTTGGTAAATTCATAACTACCATAAATTATTAGGGCGATTGCAAATAGCCCAATAACCAATTTGTTTTTAACTGAAAATTTTATTATCTTATTTAGCATAATTCTACTTAAAATTTTAAAAAATATTAATACTCATGACAATCAATTAAAGATGTCATTTAAAGTTCTAGGCATTGCAGCCATTATAAAAAAGCATTAAGAAATTTTAGGCGGTTGCCAAATGTTTGGCAAAAAAGAAGTTAAAATAAAAGATTCATCGAAATGATGATATGAAATGGATTGGATATGAAACAGTTTTAGCGATAAACACCCACATTGGCTAGTATCCATTGTTAAGATCGTAGAATTAGTTAAACATTCATGTGACTTAAAAGGTAATTTCATATCATCATCAAAGTCTTTGTCAAACTTGTTATAACAATAATGATTTACTAAAAAACTAAACAATGGCATTGCATCATTCTGTTCTTTGTGTTCATAATAATGTTCAATGAGAAAGGGCAACTTAAAAAACTGATACATTTCTGTAAAACTGGTAATAAATACCATTAAAACACATATAGAAATAATCCTTTTCAAAAACGCAAATTTATGAAATATAAAATTGTAACCGTTATCATTAAAACTTTAAAAGAGATTAAATATCCTTTTTTTTAGCCTAATTTCAGTTGAAACCTAATTTTTTAAATAATTACTTACTTTATATTTGCAGCCTTAAATGCGTAGATTAAGATTAGATAAATTTACACGAATTGTATGGCTCTCATTTGCTATTCAAATATTCAGTATAAGTTTAAATCTGTCTAATTATAGTTTCAATTATTTATATGCTAGTATTTCTGCGAACAGCTTGGAAACCATTTCCGAATTTTGGATAGAAATTGAAAATAATATCCCTGAAAATGAAGATTCAGATAATTGTCAAGGTTATAGTTATGAAATAAAAAGGTTGAGCAACTCTAATCAATTTATAAAAATTAAGACTACTAATCCAACAATAGCGAGTCCCATTGCAATTATTGTTAATAATCAGAAGTCCAATTTAAAAACAGTTTATTTAGAAATCCATTCTCCTCCTCCGGAAGTGTAAATTAAATTCTTCTCCCCCTATTAAATACCATCCCATGCTATGGGCAACGTTTTTTTGGTATAAATTATTTATAAAATTATTATTATTTAATCCATAAATACTCTGGTTAGCAGTATTAATTAAAAAAAAACTAAAATTATATGAAAGCTAGGTCCATTATCTCCTTTCGGTGCTTTTTATTAGTTACTATCATATGTCTTATGATAAATAGGAATGCACTTGGACAAACTACATCCGATCAAAACATACTAAGCACCTACACAGATACAATGCTCATAAACTTTGATGATGCAGAAAAAATGTTCATGGGCAAAAACTATGAATTGCTCGCCCAAAAATACAATGTTGAATCTCAACGCGCATTGTATTTGCAAGCAAAACTTCTTAATAATCCAAATTTATACTACGAAGCAAGCTTGTATAACACCTATTCTCACAAATTTTTTCAGATACAAAAAGGAGAACAAGGTTTTAATGGGGGAATTAACAATCCCGCTTCACAGGGAAGCTATACCTGGAATTTTAGCCAAGTACTTTCATTGGCAAATAAAAGATTAAAAAATGCAGCGTTGGCAGGAACCAATGTAGTAAAATCAGAATATGAATTTTTAGACTTAATAAGAAACCTGCGATATCAATTACGGCAGGATTTTGTTGAACTTTATTTCCTTCAAAAAACCAATAATTTATATGATATTGAAATAAGTTCTATTGATGAAGTAATCAATGCTTATGATTTACAATTTAACAAAGGAAATATTCCACTCTTAGAAATTCAGCGACTAAAAGCATTTCAAATATCACTTGCAAGCGAAAGAAGAAAGTTATTGAGCCAGCTTATAGACAGGCAAAATAATCTTATGATACTATTAGCAACTCAAGGATTTCCTTATTTTAAACCTTTAATAAATATAACAGCCATCGAAAAACTCCAATTTTCAAAGCTGCCAATACTAACGCTTGTTGATTCAGCAGAGATTTACCGATATGATTTAAAAGCATCTGAAATACAACTAGTGGCCGACAAACAAAATATATCGCTTCAAAAAGCCATCGCAGTTCCTGATGTAACTTTAGGCGCCAACCATGTTAGCAATGGCAACTATGTTCCTAATTATTCAGGTGTAAATATGGCCATTGGGTTGCCGGCATTCAACCGTAATCAAGGAAACATCAAATCTGCCAAATACAGACTTCAATCGGACAGTGCTTATTATAAATCTGTAAAAAATCAACTTGAAAAGGATGTTTGGCATGCCGTAACTCAGCTCATCCAAACAGATATTCAATATCAAAAATTTGATAAAAATTTTATATCCAATTATGAAAAATTACTGGAAGGTGTTCGTCTCAATTACGCTAAAAAAAATATAAGTACCATTGAGTTTGTAGACTTTTATGAATCATATAAAAACTCGGTAGTTCAAAACAATGAGCTCCAAAGCGATCGATTAAGCAACATTGAAAATCTTAATTTTATTATAGGTAAAACAATATTTAAATACTAAAACAAACTAAAATGCAATTTTTAAAAAGAAAAAATATTTTATACAAAAGCAAATTTACATTGATAATTATATCAATGATGGTTGCTTCATGTGGCAAAAAGAGTAATGAATCAGACACAATGACGAAATTTTGTATTCCTGATTCATTGGCTAAAATCATCACAATAGATACAGTCAAATCAGAAAAAGTAATAAGTGATTTAAAACTCCCCGGGAAAATTACTTTTAATGAAGACAATGTGGTTAAAGTTTTTCCATTAGTAAGTGGACATGTTATGGATGTAAAAGTATCATTAGGTGATTATGTCGAAAAAGGGCAACTGCTCGCGGTACTTCAAAGTTCTGATATGGCAAATTACTATAATGATTTCAAAGCAGCCCAATCTGACTTAGCCATTACCAAAGAAAATTTAGATGTAACCAATGATTTATACCGAAGCGGTTTGCGTTCGCAAAAAGACCTTGTATTAGCACAAAATGAATATTATAGGGCATTGGCACAGTATAATAAAGTAAAGGAGGTAATGAAAATATATGGGGGTGCCGTTCAATCAATAGATTCGTTTGGCTCAAGATATTCGATTAAATCGCCTATCAGCGGTTTTATTGTTGAAAAAAACATCAATTCTGGTATGGAATTAAGATCAGATGATGCCGACAATGTTTTTACAATTTCTGATTTAAAAGAAGTATGGGCCGTAGCTAACGTATATGAAACAGATATTTCAAAAATAGAAATTGGCAGCATAGCCGAAATTGTTGCCATTAGCTATCCTGAAAGAAAGTTTTTTGGAAAAGTAGAACGAATCTCAAATATGTTGAATCCTGAAACAAATGTCATGACAGTAAAAATCCGTTTGAATAATGCAGACTATGCCCTTAAGCCTGGAATGTTTGCTAATTTTTCAATTCTATTTCCTGAAAACAAAAAAATGATGGTTCTACATAAAGACCCCGTATTGTTTGATGAAAACAAAAATTATGTTTTGCTCTACAAGGATAAATGCGATGTATCTATGCAACAAATTAAAATTGTTAATACATTTTCAAACAATATCTATTTTGAAAGTAAAACCTTAAAGCCAGGAGATTTAGTTATTTCAAAAAATGGGTTGTTCATCTTTACTGCACTTAAAAAACTTTAAAGAAATATGGACAAGTTTATTAAAAATATTATTTCGCTTTCACTTCGAAATAAACTCTTTATATTTTCTCTCACAGCAATTTTAGCGATCATCGGGATATACTCATTTGTGAGAACTCCGATAGTTGCTTTCCCGGATTTCACCAATACACAAATTAGAATAATAACCCGATGGCCCGGCAGAAGTGCACAGGAAGTGGAGCGATTTGTTACTATTCCAGTAGAGATACGAATGAATAGTGTACAAAGAAAAATCAATCTTAGATCACAATCCATGTTTGGTCTTTCAGTTGTCACACTCGTATTTGAAGATGATGTTGAAGATAGTTACGGTCGTCAGCAGATTACAGCATTATTATCTGGTATTGAATTTCCGGAAGGTGCTGAATCAGAATTGACGCCACCTGCAGGCCCTATTGATGAAATATTGCGCTATACCTTGCATTCACCCAATCATACACCGGCAGAATTAAGAACCATACAAGATTGGGTAATTGACAGAAACCTTCGAACGGTTCCCGGCGTGGCGGATGTTGTAGCCTTTGGTGGTCCAGTCAAAACTTATGAGGTTAGCGTAAATCCTTATCTTCTTTCTCAATATGATTTAACAGCTTTGGATGTTTACAATGCTATAAGTAAAAGCAATGTAAATGTGGGTGGAGATGTAATTGAAAAATCTTCGCAAGCCTTTGTGGTTAGAGGTATAGGCCTTCTTAGCAATATTGAGGATATAAAAAATATCATACTTAAAGATCAGAATGAAACTCCCGTACTTGTAAAAAATGTTGCTGAAGTATATGAATCCACTAATCCCCGCCTAGGAATGGTGGCAAGAGGAGAAAACGATCCTGACGTAGTGGAGGGAATAGTATTGATGAGAAAAAATGTTGATCCAGGACCAGTATTAAAAGCATTGGAAGAAAAGATTGTAGAACTTGACGAGAAGATTTTACCAACTGGAGTGAAGATGAAAACTTTTTATGACCGAAAAAATTTAATAAGTTTTTGTTTAAAAACGGTTTTTCATAATGTTCTTGAGGGGATATTTCTTGTAACTTTTATCGTGTTTTTGTTCATGCGCGATTGGAGGGCTACCCTCATAGTATCGCTTATCATTCCATTATCATTACTGTTTGCTTTTATGCTCTTGTATTTTAAAGGAATGTATGCCAACCTCATTTCAATAGGAGCGATTGATTTTGGGATACTCATAGATGGAGCGGTTGTAATGGTAGAAGGTATATTTGTTTCATTAGCCCTTCATGCTGAGGAAATAGGAATGGAACGGTTTAATAAATCTGCCAAAATGGGTATGATAAAACGAATAGGTACCGATATGGGAAAATCCATTTTCTTTTCTAAACTTATTATAATAGCTGCATTAATTCCTGTATTTTCATTCGAAAAAGTAGAGGGAAAATTATTTTCACCTTTGGCCTTCACCCTTGGATTTGCTTTACTGGGTGCATTACTTTTTACATTAACTTTTGTTCCTGCTATTGCCCATCGGCTATTTAATCATAATGTGAAAGAAAAGCACAATCCTTTGGTTTCTGGCATGATAAAGTATTATGAAAAGATTTTTGACTGGGTGATGATTCACAAAAAGAAAAGTATTGGATTTGCATTGGTATTTATTATTGCAACATTTATTTCAGCCAAATTTTTGGGCTCCGAATTTATCCCGCATTTAGACGAAGGTTCATTATGGGTTGAAGGAGATGCCCCTATGAGTATTTCACTACCTGAGGCTAAAGCACTTTCGGATAATATGCGGAAAGATTTACTCAAATTTCCTGAAGTAAGGGATGTATTAACCCAAGTTGGAAGACCTGATGACGGTACTGACCCAAAAGGCTTTTTTGCGATAGAGTGCCTTGTTGATTTATATCCTAAAGAAGAATGGAAATCAGGATTGACAAAGGATGAGCTGATAAAAAAAATGGATGCCATGCTAGATTTAAAATATGTAGGTACCATTTGGAGTTTTTCTCAACCAATTATAGACAACGTAAATGAAGCTATTGCTGGAATTGATGTAAATCAAGCCGTGAAAGTTTTTGGAGAAAATCTTGATTCTATTTCACAAATCAGTAAACGCGTAGAAAGATTATTGAAAAAAGTTCCGGGAATGCAGGACGTGGGTATTGTAAAAAATCTTGGGCAGCCTGAATTGCAGATTAGTCTTGACAGGCAAAAAATGGCTATTTATGGTATAGCCGCTGCCGAAGCTAATGCTGTTATAGAATTGGCTATTGGCGGAAAGGCCGCCACTCAAATGTATGAAGGTGAAAGAAAATTTGATGTTCGACTGCGCTATCAGAGACCCTTTAGAAAATCGGAGATTGAAATTGGTTCTTTGATGATTCCAAGTTCTACAGGTGCCAAAATTCCATTGAAGGAGATAGCCAATATTCGATTGAAAAGTGGACCCGCATTCATTTATAGGGATAATAATAAACGGTTTTCAGCTGTTCAGTTTGCCGTAAGAGGACGTGATTTAGGAAGCACTGTGGCTGAAGCTCAAAATACCCTAGAAAAAGGAATTGCATTACCCAAAGGTTACACCATGCAATTTAGTGGCGAATATGAAAGCGAAATAAGAGCAATGTCGCGCCTTTCTGTTGTGGTCCCTATTAGTTTGGTTATTATTTTCATTATTCTCCTGCTATTGTTTCGAAAGGTTAAAGATGTTCTTTTGGTATTGTTAAATGTTCCATTCGCCATCGTCGGCGGAATTTTAGCCTTACTTATTACAGGTACCAATTTTAATATCTCTGGAGGTATAGGCTTTATTGCTTTATTTGGTATTTGTATTCAAAATGGGGTTATAATTATTTCAATGATTAAGCACAATTTGGAAAATAAAATGCAGCTCACTCAAGCTATTAAAGTTAGTGCGATTTCACGTGTACGTCCAATTGTTATGACAGCTTTAATGGCCATCTTTGGATTGATACCTGCCGCTATTTCTACTGGTATTGGCTCTGAAACTCAAAAACCATTAGCCATAGTAATTGTAGGTGGCTTAATAACCGCTACTATATTAGTATTGCTAATATTGCCTGTAATAGTTGAATTGTCTTATAGAAGAAAATTTTCATTAAAAGATTTGGATAACTAGAGCTAATAATTAAAAAAATATCTCGAATTATCTCTTATTAGACCTACTTCTCTAAAAGAAACATAAACCAAAAACAAAAAAAGCGACAATTGTCGCTTTTTTTGTTTTTGGTTTATTAAATTAAATCTTACTTAACTTCTTCAAAATCTACGTCCTGAGCAGTATCATTACCTGCGTGTGAATTTGCTGTTTCCGGCTCACCACCCTCGGTTGGTTTAGGTTCACCTTGTTGTTGCTGCGCATTATACAAATCTTGTGAAGCAGCTTCCCAAGCTTTATTTAAAACCTCGGTGGCTGAATCTAAAGCTGCAATATTTTTTTCATCATGCGCTTTTTTTAACTCATCTTTTGCCGTCACTATAGCTTCTTTTTTGTCAGCAGGTATTTTTTCGCCAAATTCACTCAATTGTTTTTCAGTTTGAAAAACCAGTGAGTCAGCAGCATTTAATTTCTCAATTTCTTCCTTGGCAGCTTTGTCAGAATCAGCATTCATTTCTGCTTCGCGTTTCATGCGTTCTATTTCGTCCTTACTTAATCCTGAAGAGGCTTCTATACGAATTTTCTGCTCCTTACCTGTTCCTTGATCCTTTGCACTTACATTCAAAATACCATTAGCATCAATATCAAAAGTAACTTCAATTTTTGGAACACCTCTTGGTGCAGGAGGAATACCATCCAAATGGAATTTTCCAATTGTTTTGTTATCACGCGCCATTGAACGTTCGCCTTGAATAACATGTATCTCTACAGATGGCTGACTATCACTTGCTGTGCTAAACACTTCGCTCTTTTTTGTTGGAATGGTAGTATTTGAATCAATCAATCGAGTCATTACCCCTCCCATTGTTTCAATACCCAATGAAAGTGGTGTTACATCTAAAAGTAACACATCTTTCACTTCTCCTGTTAGTACAGCACCTTGAATGGCAGCACCAATAGCAACTACCTCATCAGGATTCACACCTTTTGAAGGTTCTTTACCAAAAAAGTCCTTCACTAATTTTTGTATACTTGGCATACGTGTACTTCCGCCAACCAATATTACCTCGTCGATTTCCGATACATTATAACCTGAATCTTTAATGGCTTTTTTGCATGGCTCCAAAGTTCTTTGTATTAATTTATCAGCCAATTGCTCAAATTTTGCTCTTGACAATGTTCTTACAAGATGTTTTGGCATTCCATCTACCGGCATAATGTAAGGAAGATTAATTTCTGTTTGTTGAGCACTCGACAATTCGATTTTTGCTTTTTCAGCAGCTTCTTTTAATCGTTGCAATGCCATTGGGTCTTTACGTAAATCAAGACCTTCATCTTTTTTAAACTCGTCAGCTAACCAATCAATAATTACATGGTCAAAATCATCACCTCCTAAGTGAGTATCACCATTGGTTGATTTCACTTCAAAAACTCCATCACCTAATTCAAGGATTGATATATCAAAAGTTCCTCCACCCAAATCATAAACGGCAATTTTCATATCTTTGGTGCGCTTATCCATACCATAAGCCAATGCTGCTGCTGTAGGTTCGTTAACAATACGCTCTACTTTTAATCCTGCTATTTCGCCAGCCTCTTTTGTAGCCTGACGCTGTGCATCGTTAAAATATGCAGGAACTGTGATTACTGCTCTTGTTACTTCCTGACCCAAATAGTCTTCAGCTGTTTTCTTCATTTTCTGCAAAACAATAGCTGATATTTCTTGGGGGGTATATTTTCTATCACCTATCTGAACACGAGGAGTATCATTATCACCTTTGACAATTTTGTAGGTAATACTTTTCATTTCCTCACTCACTTCACTAAATTTACGGCCCATGTAACGCTTAATTGAGCTCACCGTATTTTGGGGATTCGTAATTGCCTGACGCTTGGCTGGATCTCCCACCTTACGCTCACCATTTCCATTATCTAAAAAAGCGACAATGGACGGGGTTGTTCTGTGGCCTTCACTGTTTGGAATAACCACTGGCTCATTTCCTTCTAAAACTGATACACACGAATTGGTTGTACCTAAGTCTATTCCTATTACTTTACTCATTTTATTTTACTTATTTACTCTTTTGGCAAACAATAAAAATGCCAAAAAGAAATATGGGAAAATTTCTGCCAATAAGACAGAATTAAGATATAGTCATTCTAACATATAACAAAAAAAGCACCCGCTGTTGGCGGATGCTTTACGATTTTTAAAAAAGAAATATTAATTATCCTACTTTTACGTTAACCGCATTAATACCTTTTTGACCTTGCTCAACTTCAAAGCTTACTTTATCATTCTCGCGAATGGTATCGATTAAACCTGATGAATGAACGAAGATGTCTGCTCCACCATTGCTTGGTGAAATAAATCCGAAACCTTTAGTTTCGTTAAAAAATTTTACTGTTCCTTGTTGTGACATTGTTTTGTTTTTTAATATTTTAAAGAAACAAAGGTAGACCATTATTCCGTTAAACCTCAATTTATTTTAATTCTACCATATAATTAAAATTAATCTCCCTTGATATTATCAAAATCATATCAAATGATAATAGAATTAGACGTCAAATTAATACCTACTTTTATCGATAGCATTAGCACTCCTTTAGTAACATTTAAGCTTAATTTGCGTAATAGTCTTGATGATACGATTCATTATCCTTGTCACATTTTTAATTAACATACATACGCTGGCTTTTGCCCAGCGTTATTTCATATTAAACGGCAGCGTAAAAGATTCGACTGGACAGACAATACCTGGGGCGAGTATTAGGCTCCGCAATGATAATCTAGGAACAGCTACCGACGATAATGGAAATTTTAAGCTTAAACTTGAAGAAGGATATTATGAAATTGTAATTTCGGCTCTAGGTTACCTTAATCATTCTTTCAACTCCTCCATTAACCACAACATTTCAGTAAATATTATTTTAAAAGAAAAGCAATCTAGCCTAAGGGAAATAGAAATTACAAACAAAAAGCATGATCCTTCCTGGGAAATTATCCAACAAGTTATTACCAATCGCTATAAAATAAATACAGGTTTATTTAATTATAAATGCTCTGGCTATATTAAGGCTTCTGATATTTTAATCATCGACTCAGCTGCTGTTAAGAGAAAGGAAAAAGCCAAGAAAAAGCAACCATTAAATATCGATTCTACTGATGCTAATAATAGCAAAACAATACAAAAAGTACCAAACATGAATTTTGCCGAAGTAGATTTGGTAAAATATTGGGGACGACCTAATAGTATTAAAGAAGAACGCTCTGGTGTACGAATTTTAGGAGACAAATATTCTCTTTACTTCTTAAGTGTAACGGATGGAGAATTTGATTTTTATAAAAACCAGGTTGAACTGGGAAGATTATCGGATGTGAAATATGTTTCGCCATTTAGCCCAGGAGCCAATATATCCTATAAATACAAATTTATAGGCTCATACTATGAGGGCACAAGAAAAATATATAAAATTAAAGTAATTCCAAGAAAAATCGGCAATGCATTATTTGAAGGTGAAACTGAAATTTATGATAGCCTTTGGATAATAAAGAGTGTGAAATTTTCAATTAACCCGAATCATGTCCCACTTTTTAGTTCATTTAATTTTGTTCAGGAATATAAATTAGATAACAATTATGTTTTTTTACACAGTCAAATTTTTAGTTATGTTAAAAATGCAAAGAATGGCCAACGTGAAGGAAAAACAACGGTTATCTATTCGAATTATGAAACCAATTTAATTTTGCCGTCCAAATTTTTTGGCAATGAAATTAGTGCAGCATTTGATTCGGCATATGAACGGAATGCCTATTGGTGGAATAAACAACGCAAAGACACCCTCAACAATAATGAAATTTCGTTCACCCATTATCGCGATAGTATTAATACAATTTTAACAAGTAAGGTATATCTAGATTCGATTGACAAAGTTTTTAATAAAATTACGGCGCTCAAACTTTTATGGTGGGGACAAGGCCATATCAATCGTGAAAAAAAACTAAGAATAGATTATGCCCCAATTATCAGTATGCTTCAACCTGGCAGTATTGGAGGATTTAGAGCTGGGTATTACGTTCAGGTTAATAAAAAATTCAAAAACAGACAATCTATCAACGCATTCCCATACCTGCATTATGGATTTAAAAATAATGATTTGAAGGGTTCTTTATATTTTTCCCATCTTTATAATCCTATTCGCCGATCGAGGTATTATATTTATTTAGCACATGAGTTTGCTATGATTAATAGTTTTGATGCCTATATAAATATGTTTCGTAGGAGCAATTTTTATGACCAAAAACGATTGCAGTTGGGTCATGTTTTTGAGGTGGTGAATGGGGTTTATTTTACATCCTATATAACTTTTAGTGACCGAAAAGATATTACAGAATACAAATTCTTGAAATTAGGTGATCAAATTTTCACTGAACGAAACCAACCTATACCTTTTCTTTCGCATAAATCCACCGAAATAAAACTAACCTTGAGTTACACCCCAAAGCAGCAATATATTAAAGAGCCGCGGGAAAAAATAATACTAGGAAGCAAATACCCGACATTTTCTGTGGTTTACAATCAAGGTATTAGGCGCTTATTTAAAAGCGATGTGAATTTCGGGTATGTTCAAGCATCCATTGCCCAAACTATAAACTACGGCAGAATTGGAATAGCTAAATATAATATTGGTACTGGTAAATTTTTTAATACCAAAATGTTGCCCCTTGTTGATTATAAATACCAACGCATGGGCGACCCCATCTTATTAACTAGTCCTTTGGCTACTTACCAATTACTTCCCAAAACATTCCCTACATTTGATTGGTACCTAGAGGCGCATTATTGGCAAAATTTCAATGGCTTTTTGACAAGTGGAGTTCCATTTTTTAAACGATATAATATAAATGCATCAGCTGGTTCATCCATCTTGTGGGCTTTTGAAAACAACATGCGTCATATTGAAATTTGTTACGGAGTTAACAAAGTATTCAAATTACTTCGTGAAACTTTTAAAGTAGGCGTTTATTATGCCAATGGTTACAATAACAAGGGTGGTTACTATCAGGGATTGAAATTCTCAATTGAAAATTACAATATAAGAGATAACTCTTGGGCGTTTTAAAAATCAGCAGTTGAAAGGTAGGAGCATATTGCAATTGCCAAACACAAAGGGCTAATCATAAAAGTATCTAATTTAGCAAATTCGCTTCCTCTCATGGATTTTGTAAACCCTACATATTGGAAACTACCTAAGGCTCGAGCCATAAAAATTATTCCAGTTACTCGGTTCCCCCATATTATTGTTTCTTGATTAAAAACCCCATCCACTATATCTGTTTGAGCGATACAAATCAAAGACATGGTTAAAAATAAAAGCACATACAATAGAAGAGCCATTTTACCTGGACTATAGGTCTTCTTTTTATGCTTTGAATTATTTGGAAATGCAAATTTCAAACCGGTTTTACCACCTAAAAACCAAAATAAATGCATAATTGAAAGGCTAACAAATGCACTTAAATTAAATAGTATTGGAAATATTGTATTCATATCTATTGCAATATTAATCCAAAATAATCACTCATACCAATACACCCTTTTTACACGCGGAGAAATGGATGTAAGCACTTCGTAAGAAATAGTTTCAATTTTTTCAGCCATTGATTCAATGGCTAGCCCCTTGCCAAAAAGCAATACCTCATCACCTTCATGACAATCAATATCTGAAACATCTGCCATAAACATGTCCATACATATTTTACCAACGGTGGGTGCTTTTTTATTATTTATTAAAACTTCCCAATTCCCATTACTCAGTTTTCTATTAAACCCATCCGCATAACCAATGGCAACTATAGCAATGGTTCTATCTTTTTTACTTACCGAATTCAGACCATAACTTATTCCATCACCGGCTTTTATTTTTTTTATTTGCGATATATAGGATTTCAAACTACCTGCTTCGGTTAAAGCAGTTCGATTAAAATCAGATGGATCAATGCCATGAAGTCCAATTCCCAAACGAATCATATCAAATATACCTTCGGGATAATGCAGCACTCCGGCACTGTTAAGTATATGCAATATCGGTTTGTTTGGTAAAACTTGAACCAAATTTTCAGCAGTATTTTTAAATAACTGGATTTGTTTTTTTGTAAACTCACTCAATCTGCTTTCATCACTGCCAGCCAAATGACTAAAAACACTTTTCACCTGAATAAAAGAATTTTTTAATAGTTCAGCCTTCAAAAGCTCCACATCATTGGGCGAAAATCCCAAGCGATGCATCCCCGTATCAAATTCAATATGTATACCATTGCTTGATTTTCCAAAATTTTCACACGCTTTTATAAACGAATGTAATAATCGAAAGCTATAAATTTCAGGCTCCAAACTATATTCCAACAAGGTATCAAAAGCCCTCTCATCAGGATTCATCACCATTATGGGTTTGGTAATTCCCTTTTGCCGCAAGGCTATTCCTTCATCGGTGTATGCTACCGCCAAATAGTCCACTCCGGCGTCCTGCAAAAGTTTAGCTACTTCAAAACTGCCTGAACCATACGAATATGCTTTTACCATTCCCATGGTTTTGGTTTGCTTGGGAACCAAAGATTTAAAATATCTAAAATTGGCTTCAATTGCTGAAAGATTAATTTCAAAAACCGTTTGATGGGTTTGTTTTTCAAGCAATTTCACCACTTGCTCCAATCCGAAATTTCGTGCACCTTTTAAAAGAATATTTTCGTTTTTAAAGGACTTTAAATCAAACTTTGAAAGAAAATTTTCAGTGGAATGATAAAATGCCTTGTTAGGTATTTCTATTAAATGAGCATTGGATTCCAAATCCGGACCTATTCCAATAAAGCGGTCTATTTCTTTTGCTTTTAAAATTGAATTGACCGTTGAATATAGCTCAGCCGATGATTTTTCAGTTTGCAAAATGTCCGTTAAAATAACCGTTCGGCTTCTTGAATTATCCTGCCGCGTAATAAAATCAACCGAAATTTCAAGAGAATTTATATCCGAATTATAGGTGTCGTTGATTAAAATTGTATTGTTAATGCCTTCAATTTTTTGCAACCTCATTTCAACAGGCTGCAATTGGCTCATTTGATTTACTACAAAATCTATATCAAATCCAAGGTATAAGGCTGTTAACAAAGAAAAAGCTGCATTTTCATATGATGCCGAATCTTCGAAAGGAATTGTGTAATTAAATTTTTCTCCCTTATAAATGGCATGAATAGCATTTCCCTTATTTTCAATAAATAAATCAGCATTGGTACTAGTATCACTCCATGACAAAACTATTTTTGAAGGATTATTTAACTGCCATTCGCTCAATAAATCGTCAATAATTGTATTTCCAGATCTGACAATTAGAACTTTTGAATCCTTGAAAAGCAATATTTTTTGTTTGCCTTTTTGATAAATAGTTTCAAAATTTTCGGAATGTGCATCCCCTAAATTAGTAAAAATCCCAATAGTTGGCTTTAGAATTTCTTCTAAAATTATCATTTCTCCAGGCAATGAAATTCCCGCTTCAAAAACCCCCAAGTCATAAGAATTATCCATTTGCCAAACAGATAACGGAACGCCAACTTGTGAATTATAACTTTTAGGATTGCGAACTATTCTCAACTTGGAATGCAAAATTTGATACAACCACTCTTTAATTATCGTTTTTCCATTACTGCCAGTAATCCCAATTACAGGGTATTGGAAGGTTTGGCGGTGATGAGCACATAATTTTTGCAGGGCTTTTATAGTATCATTAACAATAATAAAATTAATTCCGAATGATAAAATATTTGAAGGAATATCACTAACCACAAAAGATTTTATACCTTGGCTAATTAGTTCGGCAATATGATTATGTCCATCATTTCGTGGCCCAGTGATTGCAAAAAATAAAGTAGCTTCGGTATCCACAATCCTACGACTATCAATGCTTAAATGTTTTATCTGAAAATCGGGAAACGGTAATTGAGCCTTTCCTTTAATAATTTGGGCTATGCTGGAAATGCTGTATGACATAGTTGCAAATTTAGTTATTCATTAATAGCTTTTGCGCTACATTATCGGCTATGGCTTTCCTTCCTTTATAATTGTAATGTTCGGTCGTCCAGTTTTGATCGGTATAATCTTTGCCTTTAACCACTTCTAGATTATCAATTACAATTGCTCCTTTAGCTTTATAACGTTTAACTAAATAATCACGATTATAGCGAATCAATTGTACCAATGACTGACCTACCAAACTATCAGCATATTCAGTATTTTCAGCCAAAATATTGAACATAACTTTTATATTTTTAGCTTTACAAACCTTTACAATTTCATCCAAATCTTTGACCCTTGGATTATTTTCATCAATTACAAAAGCATAAGCTTTCACATAATGGTCGGCTAAGGTTCGTTTGGACATATCCTCACTTCCATCCGCCAACGGAAATTTGACCGCTTCACACCAAGTTTTAATTGTTGGGTAAGGGAATTTTATACCTTTTACTTCCAACTTGTTATCCGTCCATTGTTTCCACATTTTATGGTCTCTCTCATGTTCCGAAATATTATCATAATCATTTAATGCCGCCCGAAGATGAATCCAAACAGGAGGTTGATTGGCATAATATAAAGTTTGTTTTTGCAAAGCAGTTTCCAACCCTGAATTAATACACGCCTGATCTAAGGTTCTTAAATTTAAAGTAACAATAACCGTCTTGACCTTTCCATTAGTTGGAATCCTTTTTATCAATGGCAAATAAATTCCAGCGTGATAGGCTTGATGAGTAATATCTCCAAGTTTTCTATTCGGCAACAATTCTGCTATCAATCCGCTAATACTCGTTGTAATTGTATCTTTAACGGGGTCGTAACTTATATTGCTCGATTCACCAAAATAAAGCACATCACAGGAATCATTTATTTTTACAAGCTTTTGCAATTCGGGACCGTCCTTTGCTAACTCTTCGGGCCAAATAAATTTTGTAAAAACAGCATTAAAACTCAAAGCTATTGAGGCAATTGCTAGTATTCTAATGGCTATCCTAAAAATCATTTTGTTCAATTCTATTCTTATTTCATCAGTGGTCTAAAATTGAAAATACACAAACGGGTGCTTAACCGTTCCAGCAAACATCAAAATACAGCCTATCAAAATAAGATAAACCAACCAACGTGTTCCCCATTTTTTACTTTCCAAAAATGAATCAATCCTTTTATTATAAAGCACCACATCAAATAACACAAAAACACCCATTACCAACCAAACATAATTAGTTATCTCTAAAGTTTGTGTTCCTAATGGTTTCAAAACGGATTTAAAAATTTGCATGGCATATTCAAAATTATTAGCTCTGAAAAACACCCAGGCAATGGTTACAATCACAAAGGTTTTTATTCCACCTAAAAAGAGAATCAATTTATTTTTTGAGTCAGATATATTAATATAAGGTTTGGTAAAATGTTCAGCTAAATAAGTTAATCCATGAATGGCACCCCAAGCGATAAAGGTATAATTGGCCCCGTGCCAAAATCCACTTACCAAAAAAACTAGTAGAATATTTACAACCCAACGGGGCATTCCAACCTTATTGCCACCCAAAGGAATATAAAGATAATCCTTGAACCAAGTGGTGAGTGAAATATGCCAGCGTTTCCAAAATTGAGTAACGGAACTTGATAAATAAGGTGTTCTAAAATTATCAACCAATTGAATTCCCAGCCAAATAGAAGCCCCTTGAGCAATTAATGAATAGCCTGAAAAATCAGCATAAATCTGAATCCCAAACATTACCATTCCCACCAAAACTGAACTGCTTGAATAATCTTCGGGTTTGTTAAAAATTAAATCGGTATAGTTTCCAGCATTATCAGCGATGCACATTTTAAGAAAAAAGCCCAACAACATGAGCCGAAATCCATTGGCAAAATTTTTATAAAGTGGCTTGTGATCAGCGAATATTTGGGATGAAAGATGATGAAACCTCTCTATTGGACCCGCAACCAGTGGTGGAAAATAAGCCACAAAAGCGGCATACCTTGGCAAACTGGTTTCGGCCTTTTGCCTGCCGTAATACACATCAAAGGTGTAACTCAATGATTGAAAGGTATAAAACGAAATACCAACCGGTATGGAGAAATAAATTGCATTCATCACCATCCCTTTTATTGGATTTTCGGCTCTATAAATATTGGCCATCATGGGGTCAATATCCTTTAAAAATAAGGAAAGGTATTTAAAAACAAAAAGCAAACCGATATTAAAACATAGACTGAACATCAGATATGCTTTTTTAAAGCTTTTGTTTTGTGACTCTGAAATTTTAAGAGCAAAATAAAAATCGACACAGGTAGACAGAAGAAGCAATACCAAAAACTGAGGTTGCAAAAAACCATAAAAAATATAACCCGCCGCCAGTAAGAAAATCCATCTAACCCTATAGGGAAGTAGGTAGTAAATTAAAACTACCAGCGGGAGAAAGATGAAAAATGGAAGTGAATTAAATAGCAAGGGTTTATTTTAGGTGCAAATAAAGAAAAAAGCCTTTGTAAATGATACAAAGACTTTCACCAACAATAATTTTATATCAAAAATAATATTAATAGGGCTTTGCTATTTTGAATAGTTCTTCAAGCGTACTTGTAGATAGTATGAGTACCTTTTTATCTCCCACTTTTTGGGAATCATAATCAAATCTAATAAGTTGTATTTGCATTTTTCCTTCTGGGCTATAATCTTTAAATACTGAATTCGAAATTGAATATGAACCATTATCCTTTACCATTGTCATCCAACGTTTTGGTATTTGGATGTTTCTATCACCAAACCATATTACATACAATGCCAGATCATCCTCAGCATCCACAGGCGTCCAATTAATAGTAAAATCCTTGTTTAAATCTACCTTGTTACTTCTTGTATCCATATTAGATCTAAGAGCTTTTACAATGGATATGGTGCTTGAAAATGGCTCAAACCCTAAATCCTTATTACCATCATACCCTACCTTCACATTCTTTCCTATACAATTCAGTATGTTCCTGTCTATACTTTCCCAAATCTGATTACTTCTTTTACCATCAATTTGCACTTTTGAGGTATCAAAATAAAAATTACCCAAATCAACCACATTAGAAGTAGGACCATTTTCCCACGCCTGTAATTGTAAACTGGCCATTGCACCATCGCTGCCAAAATAGGAATGTGAACTATGACGAATAAGTACATCATGATCATAAGCATCTAAAACATTTTCAATGGTACTACCATTTTTTTCTGCAGACTTAATTACTGCATCCTTATTACAAGAAATAAAGAAAATTGTGCTAAGTGTTACTATTATTGTTCTCATTTTTATGATTTTTTATGTTTCGTTATGGGCAATCGCAACTACATTTAAATTCCTTTAGACCAAGTTCAATTAAATCTGTCGGCCCAACCATTCATAATTTGGATTCATATATTAATACTAGCTTTCCTGCATCGGGATGAGGTGACCCCCCCCTACTAAGATTACATCCTTCTCAATTCATTCCTAGGGTTACCATATGCGATTCACCACAGCAAGGTTGGCAGGTAGAAGCTTTCAAATTGGTTCTTACAAAATACTCACAAGCATATGGCACATCTTGAGTGTAATTATAATCTCCAAATCCTGGACCAAGAAAAATTGAGGATCCTGTAGTCGTCGTTGAAGAAAATTTTACCTCATTACCTCCTGCATCATAATAAATAACGTCTGTTGTAACTATAGTGGAAGCATCGGAAATTTGCCATCATATCGTTAAATTGAGTTTGATATGCAAATGGGATAGAAAAATTTTTAATAATAATATTTTTGTTTTCATAAACCGGGGAGTAGGTTTGCGGTGGATATAATGTAGGGGGATTAGGCGGCATGGGTTCCACTACCACTTCCACTACTACATTTTTTGGAGCTAAGTATAAAACTAGCAGCAAAACAGATTAATAATACAGGTAGTAGTTTGTTTTTCATTATTCAAAGACAGTTTAATAAACTAGTATTACCTAATTATAAATTTTTTATTTCAAAGATGGTTGATTTAAGGATTCTGAAAATTTAAAAATCAACTTACATGAGCCTGAATAAAATTGGGATATTAAACATTACTCTAGCTGGATGACCATTTTGAAGTCCGGGTTTCCAACGAGGCATATTGCCTATTACCCTTGTGGCTTCTGTTTCAAAACCATAGCCTTTTTCGCTGCACGATAATATTTTGATATTGGAAATTGAACCATCCTTTTCCACCACAAAACCCACCAATACTCTTGCACTTTTATCCTGGTCTTGTGCATATTCAGGAAATTCGAGATTTTCTTTTAAAAATTTAAATAATGCGGGTTCACCTCCTATAAATTCAGGCATTTCAGGAACTATAATTAAAGGGCTTTCAATTTTATCAACTATTATTTTATCTCCAGAATCCAAATCTCCCAAATAAGGGAAAAGTTCTAATCCACTAATGTCGCCATCAGGATTATGAAAAACTCCGGTTACTAGTTTATTAATATCTTCTATAGTAAGTGTATCAATATTTGCGATACCGTCAGTTATATGTTTCCAAATATTGAGCATCCGGGTATCACTTTTTTTCTCCACCAATTTTTTATCTACTTGTACTTTTACAATTTCCACTTTTTTAGTAGGCGCTGGAGGTGTTATATCCCAAATCACATCCTTCCACTCATCCTTAATTGATTCTTTAGCAAAAACCATGGTAATTTTTGGAATCATAAAAAGACTAAGAATAATAAATACTGAAAAAACTAAAGCCCTTACAAGGGTTTTGTTATAATTTTTTCGAATTGCATAGGCCCCATAAGCTTTGTTTCTTTTTTCAAATACCATTTCGTTTCTTTCAACATCGGTTGGGTCTGTCCACTGACTAAAATCCATCTTGCTCATAACTTCGTAATTGATCTTAACAAAGTTACGAAGGGTTGAAGCCTATAAATAGAATTGCTTAGGCCGCTTGTAAAGCGAAGATAATTATTGGTAAAGCAGAATGGAACAAAAATATTTTTGTGGTTAAAACTCCTTCACTTCTAGTATTTCTTCCTTATCTAAATGGGGTTGGTATTCTCCTTCCCACTTGGCTACCACAATGGTGGCAAGGCAATTCCCTATAACGTTTACAGCGGTTCTTCCCATATCCATTAGCACATCTACAGCCATTATTAAATACACCGGCCACATGGGCATATTAAACTGGCTAACGGTTGCAGCCAAAATAACCATGCTGGCTCTCGCTACTCCAGCCACACCTTTACTAGTAAGCATTAACGTTAAACAAATCCCAATTTGCTCCCAAATGGTCAAATCTATACCTGCTACTTGTGCCACAAAAATACTTGCCAAAGAAAGGTAAAGCGTGGTGCCGTCCAGATTAAAACTATACCCTGTTGGCAATACAAAACCTACAATTTTTGGTGGAACCCCTATGCGTTCCATTTCTTCCATAGCCCTTGGCAGGGCCGATTCGGAACTTGCTGTGGCAAATGCAATACTCACCGGTTCTGAAATGGCTTTGGCAAATTTAACAATGGGAACTTTTACAAGTAAAGCTATGGGCAACAATACCCCAAAAACAAAAAGAAGTAGCCCTAAATACAATGACCCTACCAATTTGGCCAAAGGCAAAAACATATCCATGCCCATGGTGCTAACAGTATAAGCAATGGCACCACCGACGGCAAATGGGGCAAAAAGCATCACGATATTGGTAAACTTAAACATCACTTCACTCAGGCTTTCGCAAAATGAAATCATGGGTTTGCGTTTGGCTTCAGCTACCATAGCCAATCCAATTCCAAACAAAATACTAAAAATAACTACTTGTAAAATGGCTCCTTCGGCTACTGATTTTGCCACATTCTCCGGAAAAATTTCAATGATATGGTCTTGCCAAGTTTTTGGGCTCACCGGAATCACTTCTTCATGAATCATTTCCGGTTTAATAAACCCAACTCCGGGTTTGGTAATATTAACTATAGCCAAGCCTATAAAAAGCGCTAATGTGGTCACCAATTCAAAATAAATCAAGGCTTTTAAACCCATTCTTCCCACCTGTTTTAAATCGGAATGCCCTGCTATACCTACTACCAAGGTCCCAAACAGCAATGGGGCAATAATGGTTTTGATACTTCGTAAAAATATTTTACCTAACATTTTGCCGTTGGCGGCAAGTTCAGGAAAATAAAGTCCAATTTCAGCACCTATAAACATGCTAGTAAAAATCCAAATCGTAAGATTGCCACGTTTGATAGCAAAGGTTACCAAGCATATTTCACCCACCCAACGGATTACATCCAAATAACTTCCGGGGCTTATCCAGCCTTTAATAGTAGACATATACCACAGAATAAAATATACCGAAAGTATGCCAATGGCTGCCGGAAGTAAATAGTGAAATAGTTTTTTCATGATTATGAATTAGGCGGCAAATTAAGAGAAAAATAAATTGGAACGCAGATGACGCAAAGAATTATGATTATCTGTGATAAAAAATCATATAAATCTGCTTAATTAGTAGTCTCTACACGAATTAATTTTAAAGCATTTTTAGCTTTTAATTGGTTACCACAAAATTTATTAAGCTTTTCTTCATTCATTTCATACAGGTTATCAAAACCTGCAATCGGAGTAAAATATTTTTTTATAGGTTTCTTGTAATACTCTGCATCCAAGGCATACAAATAAAGTTTCTTGCCTGTAATTTTTATTGGATACACATCCCAAACATATCTATTTTTCAAACTATCAACCTGACACAAGTAATAATATTTTGGGCCTTTGGCTAATTTTATACTATCCGACAAACTGCCTCCTCTTAAAATATGATTATCCGAAAAAACGATTGTGGTTCGCGTAATCGTAATATACGTACTATCGCTTTCCTTGAGGTTGGTAAACAAGTATTTCCCACATATTTCCTTCGGAAATTCAGTTAAGGTATTTTTAGGAGTTCTGTCAAATCGGATGGTGCAGGAAGAAAGTACTGAGATAAATAAAATGTAAGTTATAGGACTTTTCATAATAATATTAATCTTTAATCGATATCGAATAACAGCAGTTTGCAGCTAAAGTATACTGAGTATATCCATGTAAAAAATAAAAAAAGCTAGTTTTATTTTCGAGTGATTTACATTCGTCACCATACATTAATTCAATACTAGGATAGGGATTTTCGCCACATAATTCTATGTTAAAACAGATAATTTTAATTTCAGGGAATGAAGATATAGGATGAATACTTACACTATAATAAATTGGTTTTTTTTTAAATTTTCCCAAATAAATTTTTTTAGTTGGCTCATTATTTTTCACATTAACTGATTTAGTTAAACGAGAATTTTTAAATGTTTTTTTTCTTATTGAAATTTCTTTAAATTGATGTTCAATTTCGAAATTATTTTGTGGTAATGAATCATTTGGGAGCAATCTATAAGTTGCAGAATCTACTTTAGTTTTAAAATATATAGTTCCCATGTCGTAAATTTGGGAAGAATACATTTGGTAATAATGCCAATTATAATGAATACTCTCACCGCTAATTGAATATACATTTGATGAATTGATTCTTTTAAAAACCACTTTATATATAAGAATTGGAACAGGTTTAGATTTATATGTAAACAATCCCTGTTTAAGATAAATATAGACACTGTCTCTGTCAAGTAAACCAAGAAAAATTGTTTTTGATTTCTCAATGGGAGTCATATAAACTGGGCTACTAAACCGATTAAAAACGATATTGGAATTCTTTTTCCTTATTGTTATAGAATCCATATAAAAGGTGCGTTGTTGACCAAAACTTAATTTAAAAACAGAAGAACATATTAATAACAGGAAAAGTATAACGATTTTCATTTAGAATGGGTTTAAACTAAAAATCAAGTAACAATCACAATCTCAGCCACAGCTTTTGTAATCCTTTTATTCACTTCTTCTTTTCCCAATAATTCCAACATTTCAAAAATTGGAGGACCGCCGGCTTCGCCACTCACAGCTACCCGCAAAGGTTGCATTAACTGACCCGGGTTTTGAGCCAATTCAGTTGCCAAATTTTTAAAGGAAGTTTCTAATTCTGTGGCTTCATAGGTCGGAAGTGTATTAATTTTTTCCAAATACGCTGTTAAAAATTCAGGAACTCCTAGCTTCCATTTTTTTGAGGTAACTCCTTCATCATATTTGGTTGGAGCCTCGAATAAGTAAGTTCCCTTTTCCAATATTTCTTTGGCAAAATTCACTTTCTCCTTCATTAATGCTACCACTTTTTCTAAGTAGGTTAAATTTGTTTTATATCCCTTAGCTAAAGCCAACGGCAATAGTTTAGCCGCTATTTCAGCATTATTTTGAAGCTGTAAATATTCATGATTAAACCACAAGGCCTTATTCAAATCAAACTTGGCCCCGTTTTTACTCACCCTTTCTAAAGTAAATTCGTTAAACAAATCCTCCACGCTAAACATTTCTCGGTTGTCGCTGGGATGCCAGCCCAAAAAGGAAAGCATATTAATAACTGCTGCCGGCAAATAGCCACTTTCACGGTAGCCGCTTGATATTTCGCCGGTAGCCGGGTCTTTCCATTCCAATGGGAATACAGGAAATCCCAATTTATCTCCATCGCGTTTGCTCAATTTTCCGTTCCCTTCGGGTTTTAGTAACAAAGGTAAATGGGCAAATTGTGGCATTACATCTTCCCAACCCAAATAGCGGTAAAGCATCACGTGCAAAGGAGCCGATGGCAACCATTCCTCGCCACGAATAACATGGGTAATTTTCATTAAATAATCATCCACCACATTGGCCAAATGGTAGGTTGGCATCCCATCGCTTTTATACAAAACTTTGTCATCCATTTGGGCGGTTTGCACCACTACCCAACCCCGGATGATGTCATGAAAACGCACTTCCTCTTTTCTCGGAAGTTTCAGGCGGATTACATAGGGTTCATTATTAGCAAGCCTTTCCTTTACTTCGTCTTCGCTAAGGGTCAAGCTATTTTTCATAGTCATGCGGCTAGCGGCATCATACTTTGAAGGCATTTTACTGGCTTCCAGTTTGGTTCGCATTTCATCCAGCTCTTCGGTGGTATCAAAGGCATAATAGGCAAAGTCATTGGCTATTAACTGATCAGCATATTGCTTATAAATTGGCTGCCGTTCGCTTTGGCGGTATGGGGCATGAGGGCCTCCAATACCCACTCCTTCATCGTAGGATAGTCCTAGCCACTTAAAGGTTTCAACAATATAGTCTTCGGCACCCGGCACAAAACGGTTTTGGTCGGTATCTTCAATCCTTAAAAGAAAATCACCGCCATTTTTTTTGGCAAATAAATAATTGTAAAGGGCGGTTCTCACCCCGCCAATATGCAATGGCCCCGTTGGGCTTGGCGCAAATCTCACTCTAACACGACGTTCCATAAATAAGGGGCAAAGATAAGTTTTGATTTGACACTTTTAATACGTTTACCTAAACCGAAAATCAGGAAAACAACTTTTAACCTATTTTTCAAATTAGGTATATTCTAAAAACGATTTTTAATATCTTTTTGGCAAGATTTAGAATTTAACTATTCGGACCGATTGCTCCGTTATATTGCCAATTTGCAACAAATATAGCCCAGCAGTTATATGCCCTGTTTTAACGCATGTTTTCTCAGATCTTAACTCACCTGATAAAATGCATATTCCTAATTGATTATAAAGAAAATAAATGGATCCAATTAATTTAGTATCAATTTGAATGGTGATAAATTCACTTATAGGATTTGGATATACTTTAAAAAGTGGTTGTTTCATTTCATTTTTAATACCGCTTTTATCTTTTACTGTTAAAATAGCTTCCAATGAGGTATCCCTGCATGAACCAGAATGCACCGCACAGCGCAATTTTTCATTATTATTTGATAGTGTTGTTCCGCTAATCAATAATTTATTAGCCGTTGCCCCGTTATATTTACCTCCATTGATGAGGTTTTGAAAACCAGTTCCTGTATTTGACTGCCATTGAAAAGTTGCCTTAATGTCATTTGAAATAACTTTAAATTCAGCATTATTTGAGATATATACTGTTTGATTAGCTGGATTATCCGTTATTTCCCCACACACAAGTAACCTCCCAGCTGCACTTGTATCTATGCATGAGCCATGATTAACTATACAATGAAGTCGTATGTTATTATTTAAGATGACCGCCTTTGAAATTGTAAGTTTATCGCTACTTGCTCCATTGAATTGCCCTGAATTCATAACATTTATGAAACCCAAACCTGTATCAACCTGCCATTGGTATGTGGCATACTGATCATTAGATGATGTACTAAAGACAGCTGTTTTAGTTAATTTAACTGACTGATCAATAGGTTGAACAACTATTTCACCACATACTTTAAGAATCGCAGAAGAAGTGGTATCAATGCATGCTCCTTGAGAAACAATGCAATGAACTGTATTCTTGTTGTTAAACATATTTGCATCCGAAACTATCAATGTATCATTATTTGCCCCTTTGAATTGTCCCGAATTCGTAACATTCTGAAATCCAAAGCCTGCATTTATCTGCCATTGAAAAGTTGCTGATAAATCATTTGAGGTAGTAATAAAAAGAGCATTTTTATTCAGAAAAATTGTCTGGTTTTTAGGTTGGAGTGTAATTTTACCGCACACATAAAGTGTTGCGGAAAGCGAAGTGTCTGTGCATGCTCCATGTTTAACAATACAACGAAACAATTGATTATTATTTGTAATTAATGCACTTGAAACAGTTAATAATTTTGTTGTGACCCCACTATATTTCCCTGTATTTGAAATGGTTTGAAATCCCGAACCTGTATTGATTTGCCATTGAAAGGCAGCCGAAACATCAGTCGAAGATATTGAAAATTGAGCTGTTCCGTTTAAAAAAATTGATTGATCCTTCGGCTGCTCATTTATTTTTCCGCATACATTTAATATAGCCGTTTGCGATGTATCGACGCAAGATCCCTGATTCACAACACATCGAAAAAGTTGCCCATTGTTCGACAAAGAGCAATTTAAAATATCCAAAGTATCATTGTTCGCACCATTAAATTGTGTGGAGTTACTAATATTCTTAAAACCTGAACCGCCATTATACTGCCATTGAAAACTTGCAGATTTTTCGTTTGATACAACTACAAATTTTGCATTTGAAAAAATAATAATACTCTGATTCTTTGGCTGTTGAGTAATATCGCCACATACCGTAAGGGTGGCAATTTTGCTAGTATCAGCGCATGTTCCATTCGATGCAATGCACCTAAATTGCTGATTATTGTTAGATAGACTCAAATTAAAAACATTTAAAATTTTTGTGGTGGCCCCACTAAACTGACCGCCATTTGAAATATTTTGAAACCCCGAACCACTGTTTTTTTGCCACTGATAATTGGCAGTGTTCGCCACAATGGTAAACTTGGCATATCCAGAAATTCTTAACTTTTGACTTGTAGGTGGCGATTTAATAATTGTATCGCATTTAGTTTTATAAATCAATATAATCTCGTTATCGGTTAAAGCTCGTTTCCAAATCCCAATGTCATCAACTTTTCCCTCATAATAATTGCCTGACACCCCTCGGCCAATGTATAATGGAAAAGCGGATTGTAAAACACTTGTATATGTAAAAATATTTGTGGCGACTTTACTTCCATTTTTATAAAAAAGCATGGTATCTTTATGATAAACACCCACATAATGATCCCAGTCGTTAACATTAAACGTTGATTTTGCATAAAACCACGATGAACTTTGTTTATTGGTTCCAAACGACATATCACTCGTTCCTCCCTGAATTAACCATATAAAATAACTGCTATTTGGCGTTCCACTCATTATTGCGACACCTGCCGCAATAGAGGTTTTTTGAATCCAGGTAGCAACGGTAAAATCACCTGTATCAGAAAATGTATTGCTCAAAGAATTATTAACAAGATAATCAGAAGACCCATTAAAAACATAGGCCGAATTTGAGATTCCATTTCTATCAGTTGTTAACGTAGCCGTATTTACTGTAAAATTATTTCCATTTCCACTTTGGTCATTTGCGTTTCCTGCAAATGGCCACCAGCCTACTAATCCATTTTTAGGTACGTATGAAGGCACTTGAGCCATGGAGGAATTAGAAATCCCCAAACAAGTAAAAAAGGTTAAAAATGTATACTTTAAATTCATATTTAATTAATTCTGTTTTTTTTAGAATTTGGAAATTTGGATTGCCCTTTAATTTGTAAATGGGTTTAACCTATCGAGTTAATGGGTAACTCATATTCATTATTTTGATTGCAAAAATAAACAAAGCATGCAAATCGCAAAATCTTGATTTGCCTTAGAAGGGCAATTCCTTCAAAAACCTAATCTCCCTTGTTTCAAAATTAACTTGAATGATTATATTCTCCAAACCATTGCTCACCATTAAAAATACGGTTTTCAGGTGAATATTATAAACGGCAAGTTACTTTAACAAAGTCTCAACTTCTGTTTTCAACACAGGCAAATGACGAATAATTGTACCCCAAACTATTTCATCATCTACTTTGTCGTAGCTATGAATTACACGATTTCTCATTCCTATAATTTGAAATTTACTAGATATCTCAACCGATGAATCCAGTTTATCAATCCGGTTCATGGCTTCACCAATTATTTCAAACTCCCTTTCAATTGCTCTGCGAAGCATTTTGTTTTTAATATAGATATTGAAATCGCGTTTTTCGCCTAAATAGGTTTCAATTGAATAAATAGATTCACGAATATCAAACAGATTTTTCCTTATTTCATCAGTCATAAATCAAAGTTTTAGCTTGGTTTACTGATTTAATAAAATAGGGATTTGAAAGCGATTTGTCTGTGACCAAGTCCACCGGACGACGA
Source organism: Bacteroidota bacterium (assembly GCA_947468275.1). Lineage (GTDB taxonomy): Bacteria > Bacteroidota > Bacteroidia > NS11-12g > UBA9320 > JABWCE01. The sequence goes on along the minus strand of CANIKO010000005.1, from coordinate 24,656 downwards.
AATAAATATTCAAATTTATTAGCTAGAGTAAAATAAGTATCTGCATAATCTGCATAATCCATTGGTTTAAAAGAAATCAATAAATCAATGTCACTGTTTTTATCAAAATTCTCTGAACAAACCGAACCGAATGCAAAAAGAGATTTTACATTATGTGTTTGGCATAATAGTTTAATATTTTCAATATTGTCTGTTATAATATTTTGCATTCTGTATTTATAGCAAAGGTAAAAAAATTATTCTAAAAATCCGGCAACTCCTCCAAAAACCTAATCTCCCGTGTTTCAAAATTAACTTGACTGATTATATTCTCCAAACCATTGCTCACCATTAAAAACTCAGCTTTAAGGTGAAGATTATAAACCGCCAATTGTTGCAAAGTAGTTTGGGTAAGCTTAATAGAAGGCGCCTTGCATTCAATAGCCAAATGAGGATTTCCGGATGAATTATAAACCAATATATCGAAGCGTTTCAGCATTCCATTAATTTTTAAAGCCCGCTCAATAGCTATTAATCCTATAGGGATATTTTTCTCTTTTATCAAATACAAAAGCAGTTTTTGCCGCACTTCTTCCTCCGGTGTCAGTAAAATATTTTTTTTACGCAGCGCGTCATAAACAAAGGTTTTGCCTTCCTTTTCGGTGATTTTTAATGAGATATTATGGAATTGAAAAGTTTTGATAGGTTATAATTTGTTGGCAAAATAACAGTAAAAAATCAGTATAAAATTGCAATTTCGCAGCAATGGCAAAACAAACTTCCGGCATGTCTTTTAAGGGTTTGATGACCGAACTGGATTTGAAACATTACAGTCCGGTTTATACCCTTTGCGGAGATGAGCCCTATTTTAATGATAAAATTTGTGATCGCCTGGAAGCGGAAATTTTGAATGATGCCGAAAAAGGGTTTAACCAATCTGTATTTTACGGAAAAGATATTGACACCTTATCAATTGTAAGTGCCGCCAAGCGCTACCCTATGATGGCCGAAAGACAGGTCGTTATTATCAAAGAAGCCCAGTACCTCAAAAATTTAGATGTATTAAACCCCTACCTCGAAAACCCTTTAAAAAGCACAGTTTTGGTTTTTCTTTTTCGGGGAAACGGGCAATTAAAAAAGACCAATACCTTTAAACTTTTATCCAAATACACGGTTTTTGAAAGCATAAAAATTCCGGATTATAATTTGGCTGAATGGATTGAAGGGTATTTAAAAGAAAAAGGATTTAAAACCGATACCGCCGGATTGCAATTAATAGCCGAATCGTGCGGAAATGATTTAAGTACCGTTGAAAATGAACTCAAAAAAATATTCCTAAACCTTGGCGATCGCAAATCTATTTCGCTCGCAGATATTGAAAAATATATTGGGATAAGTAAGGAATACAGCGTATTTGAACTTCAAAATGCCATTGCCAGAAATGATGTGCGAAAGATTTCTAAAATTATCAATTTCTTTGCCTCCGACACCAAAAACAATTCCATCATCATGGTTATTTCTGCCCTCAATACTTTTTTCACAAAAGTATATATGGCTGCACCCAACAGTTCAAAATCGGACGCGGAATTGGCTTCTATCATTGGCGTGAGCCCTTATTTTGTAAAAGATTTCAGAAATACATTAAAATATTATTCTCCGGCTAAAGTTGAGCATATTCTGCATTCATTAAATACTCTCGATTTGCGAAGCAAGGGCATAATGACCAATACAGGTGATGAAAATTTGTATAAAGAATTATTGATTACATTGGTTTAAAAACTCCAACATTGCCTCCAAAGCCTGTTTTCTGTGGCTAATGCTGTTTTTGATTTCTGCAGGCATATCGGCAAAGGTCCTGTCATACCCATCAGGTATAAATAAAGGGTCATACCCAAAGCCTCTGTTACCACTTAGTTCTTCTGCAATTACTCCATCCACCCTTCCTTCAAAATACTGAATTTTACCATCCATCAATAATGCAATCACCGTTTTAAAACACGCTTTGCGATTGGATTTACCTTCTAGTTCCTTTAATAATTTTTGATTATTGGCTTCGTGGTTTCCGTGTTCGCCGGCATATCTAGCTGAAAAAACGCCGGGTTGATTATTTACAGCTTCGACTTCCAATCCGCTGTCATCGGCAAAACAATTGATTCCTTTTGCCAGGTAAATGGCATTCACTTTTACAGCCGCATTTTCATGAAAGGTCATACCTATTTCTTCAATTTCTTCCAAAAATCCGATTTCATTCAGACTTTTTATTAGAATATTTGAAGGGGCTAAAATGGCTTTTACTTCCTCTAATTTATGAGCATTGTTACTGGCGAAAACTAGGTTCATTTTTTTAATATAATGCCTTACCGGTCATTTCTATCGGTTGCTCAATTCCCATCATTTTTAAAAGCGTTGGGGCAATATCTGCCAAAATACCGTCGTGCATTTCAGCCTCTTTATTCCCGACCAAAAAACAAGGAACAGGGTTCATACTATGCGCTGTATTGGGCGTTCCGTCATCGTTAATAGCAAAATCGGCATTGCCGTGGTCGGCTATTATTATGAATTGATAGTCTTTTTTCAAACCGGCTTCCACTAATTCTTTTACACATCCATCCACCGTTTCTACGGCTTTTACTATGGCAGTATAAAGGCCAGTATGCCCCACCATATCCGCATTGGCAAAGTTGATGCACATAAATTCGGTTTCGGCCATTTCAATTTCTTTAAGGATTGCCTCCTTCAAAGGTATGGCGCTCATTTCAGGTTGCAAATCATAGGTGACCACTTTTGGCGAAGGAACCATGATTCGTTTTTCGTTCACGAATTCATTTTCTCTTCCTCCGGAAAAAAAGAAGGTAACATGCGGATATTTCTCGGTTTCGGCAGCACGTATTTGTCTCAGGTTTTTATGGGCAATTACCTCCCCTAGTGTATTTGCTAAATCATCATTACCAAAAAGAATGCCTACATTTTCATAGGTTTTATCATACTCCGTAAAGGTGGTGTAATCCAAATTCAACCGTTTCATTTCCTGCTCCGGAAAATCTTTTTGGGTAAGGGCTAACGTAATCTCTCTTCCCCTGTCTGTTCTGAAATTAAAATTGATAACAATATCGCCTTCCTCAATAATAGCAAGGGGTTCGCCATTTTCATTTCGTACCGAAATTGGTTTTAAAAACTCATCGGTCACCTCATTCTTATACGATTCATTTATGGTTTTTAATAACTCTGTTGTCTGCTCCCCCACTCCTTTCGTCAGTAAATCATAAGCTAATTTTATGCGTTCCCAGCGTTTGTCTCTGTCCATCGCATAATAACGGCCAATGCAGCTGGCAATTTTTGTTTGACCAATTTTGGTATTAACCAATAAATTTTTAAGGTAATCAATTCCACTTTTGGGGTCAGTATCCCTGCCATCAGTAAAGGCATGGATAAATGTTTGATTGTCCAATCTATTGTTTTTAAAAATTTCACAAAGGTTTATTAAATGGTAGATGGATGAATGCACACCACCATCAGATACCAAACCGATTAAATGAATTTTCTTATTTTCCCGTTTAGCTTTTTCAATGATGCTTTTTAAAACCACTATTTTTTCTACTTCCCCATCCGCAAAAGCCTTATCAATCCTCGTTAGCATTTGATAAACGATTCGTCCGGCACCTATATTTAAATGCCCTACCTCGCTGTTACCCATTTGTCCTTCAGGTAAGCCAACATTTAAACCATAAGTAATCAAGGTAGAATGGGGGACCGACTGGAACAAACTGTCAATAAAAGGGGTATTGGCATTATAAATGGCATCCGATTTATCGTGCTTTCCTATCCCCCAACCATCCATTATAACCAAGATAGCTTTTTGAATTTTATGCATAGCGCAAAGTTAATTCGTTTTACAGAGTTAATTGGTAGATTTGTAATCGAAAATGACAAGCAATTGCCTTTAATCAACAAACACAAACATCCCTTGGGAATTATTGCACTTTGGTACATCACCGAAACACCAGAAAAATTGCAATCTATGCTTACCATTGATGAATTTGTTCCATTTAAAACCGAGCGAAGAAATACACATTGGCTAGCGGCAAGAATTGCTTTGCAGGAAGCCGTCGGAAATTCATCTTCAAAAATCATCAAGAACCATTTAGGTAAACCATTTTTGGCGGATGAAGATGGGCATATTTCAATTACTCACTCAGGAAATATGTCGGCAGCCATTTTTAATACCACCAATTCATGCGGTATTGATTTAGAATTATTTGATGAGAGAATCCTCCATATTGCGCATAAATTCACAACTGACGAAGAAGCCGCCATGTTTCCATTGGATTCATATTGTGCTTGCCTTTGCCTAATTTGGAGCGCCAAAGAATCGGTTTTTAAATTCGGTTCCATCCATGATGTAGAATTTAAAACTCAAATACAACTTACCAGTATAGATTTTGAAAATCAAACGATTAATTTTTGCTTTAAACGTGTAATTCCGGAGCAAAATTTAAAAGTTTTTTTTAGAGTTTATGAGACTATAAATAACGAGGTATTAGAAACACCTTTATTAATAGATAAGGAAATGAAAAATAATGAACGCTATATTTTAACATGGATTTAAGTAAAAAAACAATTTGGATAACAGGCGCCAGCAGTGGAATTGGCGAAGCTGTGGCAATGCAATATGCCACTCTAGGTCATAATTTAATATTATCAGCACGCCGACAAACTGAACTAGAACGTGTAGCTAATGCCTGCAACGCTTTGGGGGGAAAATGCTACATTCTAACATTAGATTTGGCCGACCTTAAAAACCCTGAAACCCTTGTTCAGGAAGCCTTGGCCTTTACAGGAAAAATTGATGTTTTGGTAAATAATGGTGGTATTACTCAGCGCAGTTTAGCAGCTGACACTAGCACAGAAGTGGTTCGAAAAATAATGGAAGTCAATTTTTTTGGTCAGGTAGCTTTGAGCAGTGCCTTGGTTCCGCATTACATAAAAGCAGGAGGAGGACAGTTTGCCGTATTGAGCAGCCTTACAGGGATTTTCGGATTTGGATTACGTAGCACCTATTCCGCTTCGAAACATGCATTACATGGATATTTTGAATCGTTGGCTATCGAAAATTACAAACATAATATTCATGTTACAATGGTTTGCCCGGGAAGAATATTAACCAATATCTCTATAAATGCCATTAACGGAGATGGTTCCAATTATGGAAAACTAGATGAAGGCCAAAAAAACGGAATAGATGCAATAACCTGTGCTAAGAAAATAATTAGTGCCGTTGACCGCAAAAAACGCGAAGTACTTATTGGCAAAATGGATTTGGTAATGGTATATCTAAAACGCTTTTTGCCATACTTGTTTTTTAAAGTTGTTGTAAAATTGGATCCAACGAAATAATCAGACCAAAAGAATCACATCCTAAATCACAATAAATTCGTCACTTATAACTTATAACTCATAATTCAAAAAGCTATTTTTGCCAAATGACAAAACGCATCGCAGGTATACAGCAGATAGGTGTTGGCATCCCTAATGTTCAAGAAGCATGGGCTTGGTATCGCAAGCATTTCGCCCTTGATATTCCAATATTTGAAGAAGCAGCTGAAGCCAACTTAATGTTGCCTTATACCGCTGGTGTGGCGCATCAACGTCATGCCATATTAGCTATTAGTATGCAAGGTGGCGGTGGTTTTGAAATTTGGCAATACACAAGTCGTACACCTCAACCTTCTGAATTTAAGTATCTACTTGGCGACCTTGGCATTCAGTTTCCTAAAATAAAATGCAGAGATGCGGAACAACTGCATCAAAGAATGTTAAGAGATGGCGCAGATTTGATAAGTGGGGTAGTAACCGATCCATCAGGCAATCGTTGTTTTGGAGTTAAGGATCCATACGGAAATATTTTTCAAATAGTAGAATTTGACAGTTGGTTTAGCAATACTGGAGCACTAACAGGCGGTGTTTGTGGTGCTGTGATAGGTGTTTCTGATATGGATAATTCTTTAAAATTATATCGCGATATTTTAGGATATGATGAAGTGGTATATGATAAAAGTGGTCATTTTGCTGACCTTACAGGTTTACCAGGAGGGGATGATAAATTTAGACGAATGCTTTTAAAACACTCAGAACCTCGAGTAGGAGCTTTCAGTAAGTTGCTTGGACCTACCCAAATTGAACTCATTCAAACCTTGAGCCGAACTCCGAGAAAAATCTTTGAAAATCGCCTCTGGGGTGATTTAGGATTTATACATTTATGTTTTGATATCAATGGAATGGCTGATTTGAAAGCCGAGTGTGAAGCTAGTGGATTTCCTTTTACGGTAGATAGCAGCCAGAGTTTTGATATGGGCGAAGCCGCAGGTCATTTCACATACATTGAAGACCCGGATGGAACGCTAATTGAATTTGTTGAAACCCATAAAATACCCATTTTAAAAAAAATAGGCTGGTACTTAAATTTAAGAAAGCGAAACCCTGAAACACCTTTGCCTAATTGGATTTTGAAGGCTTTAGGGTTGAATAGAAAAAAAGGGTAGAGTAAATCAAACTCATTTTTGATAGCTTAAGAAAATGACAACAAAAAAATCCATATCTACGCGGTTCAAGCGCTTTTGGAAACTCCTTGGCCCAGGATTGGTAACCGGCGCTAGCGATGATGACCCATCTGGAATTGCGACTTACTCACAGGCCGGAGCTGCGTATGGGCTCTCTACATTATGGACCTCTATTGTTGCATTTCCACTAATGGCCTCTATTCAGCAAATGTGTGCAAGAATTGGACTTGTAACTTCACAGGGATTAACGGGAACCTTAAAAAAACATTACCCCCGTCCTATTTTATATCTGATGTTATTATTTAGTTTTCCAGCAATTGTTATGAATATTGGAGCTGATATAGCGGGAATGGGAGCTGTAGGAAACTTACTATTTCCAGCAATTGATGCCACCTATTTTAGTGTCATTTTTACACTAATTCTTTTAGGGTTAATAATATATTTACCTTATCAAAAAATGGCTTCAGTGCTTAAATATTTGTGTATTGTGATGCTAGTATATTTTATAGTCCCTTTTTTATACAAGCAAGATTTTACCCAAATTCTTAAATCTACTCTAATACCAACTATCAAATTCGATAAGGATTTCATTGCTATACTAGTAGGTATTTTGGGCACAACTATTTCACCATATCTATTCTTTTGGCAAGCATCGGTTGAAGTAGAAGAGATGAAAACCAGAAAAAAGCAATTAATCGTTAATAAAAAAATAATCAATGAGATGACCCAGGATGTGGATTTTGGGATGACATTTTCAGGTTTTGTGATGTACTTTATTATTCTTACTACTGGAACAGTTTTATACAACGGGGGTGTTCATCAAATAGATACAGTGGAACAAGCGGCTTTGGCTTTAAAACCATTGGCTGGAAATTTAGCGTATTTGCTCTTTGCAATAGGCGTAATAGGAACGGGACTTATTGCCATTCCAGTTTTAAGCGGTTCACTTTCCTATATTTTTACCGAAACCTTTGGCTGGGAGCAAGGACTTGATAAAAAATTTCATGAAGCTAAAGGGTTTTATGTCATAATTGCGATATCTTTAATTGTAGGATTATCCCTAAATTATATTGGTATTTCACCCATCAAGGCCTTGATTTACACTGCTATTCTTTATGGCATCACAGCTCCAGTGCTAATTGCTATAATACTTCATATATCTAACAATAAAAAAATAATGGGGGAATTTGTAAATGGGCGCACTACTAATATTTTAGGGTTTACAGCCTTACTGATTATGACTGCAGCAGCATTTACATTGATTTACCTCCAATTAAGTTCATAGTAATTGTTCGATTTTTCAAAGCAAATCGCAAATTACATCTACCTTTGTTTTTTATCTATCACTCACAGAATAATTAACTTTTGATGATTGCCAAAACCAATGAAGAAAAGGCCGTAAAAGCCACCTATTTTAGTATTGTTGGAAATATATCTTTAGCGATAATAAAAGGAATAGCCGGTTTCTTCGGAAATTCATATGCACTTATTGCAGATGCTATTGAATCCACTACCGATATTTTTTCATCGTTTTTGGTATTGTTTGGCATTAAATATTCCAATCGTCCGGCAGATAAAAACCATCCATACGGGCATGGACGAGCCGAGCCATTAATCACTTTTTTAGTTGTGTGCTTTTTAATTGCCTCAGCGGTACTGATTGCTCATGACAGTATTATAAATATTCGAACTCCGCATAGCTTACCAAAATCATGGACGCTGTTTGTATTAGGAGCCATCATTATTTGGAAAGAAATTTCATTTCGGTTGGTTTTTAAAAGAGGAAAAGAAACCAATAGTTCCTCTCTAAAAGCTGATGCTTGGCACCATAGAAGTGATGCTATTACTTCGGTAGCTGCTTTTATCGGAATTTCGGTAGCTTTAATTTTAGGGGAGGGCTATGAATCAGCAGATGATTGGGCAGCACTCTTTGCCTCTGGTTTTATTCTTTACAATAGTTATTTAATATTAAGACCTGCACTTGGCGAAATAATGGACGAACATGTGTATGATGATTTGATTGAAACTATCCGACACGTTTCCAATAAAGTAGAAGGAGTAATTGATACTGAAAAATGTTTCATTCGCAAATCAGGAATGATTTACCATGTAGACCTCCATGCTATAGTGGATGCCACCATCAGCGTGAAACAAGGTCACGATATTGCCCATATCTTAAAAGATACCTTGCGGTTGGAAATACCTGAATTGGGACACGTACTTATACATATTGAACCGCACGAATAAAAAAATAATCAAGTTTGTTAGTAAATTTTGGATTATTAAATCCTTCCATTAATCAATAATCTTCAAAAATTAAATTAGGTTTGTATCCTCACCCATGGAGCAGTTTTTAGTTTCAGCACGAAAGTACAGGCCCGCATCGTTTGACACGGTGGTGGGACAAGAACATATAACCGAAACCCTGCTCAATGAAATAAAACAAAACCGATTAGCTCAGGCATTTTTGTTTACAGGACCAAGGGGAGTTGGAAAAACAACCTGTGCAAGGATTTTAGCAAGAGTAATAAATACTCAGGCTGACCCAACTATTGACCCAAATTACGATTTTGCATTTAATATTTTTGAACTGGATGCCGCTTCCAATAACTCAGTGGACGACATTCGCCAATTGGTAGATCAAGTCAGAATACCGCCCCAAATTGGAAAGTACAAAGTCTATATAATTGATGAGGTGCACATGCTCAGTAGCAATGCGTTCAATGCATTTCTTAAAACCTTGGAGGAACCTCCGGCGTATGCCATTTTCATATTGGCTACCACCGAAAGACATAAAATTTTACCAACTATTCTTTCCCGTTGCCAAATATTTAACTTTAAACGGATAGAACCTACGGCCATTGTTGCACAGCTAAAAACCATTTGTGAAAAAGAAGGCATCGAAGCCGAAAACCAAGCATTGCATGTTATAGCCCAAAAAGCGGATGGCGGATTGCGTGATGCCTTGTCCATGTTTGACCAAATGGTGAGTTTTAGTAAGGACAAAAAACTGACTTACAGCAGTGTAATAGAAAACCTAAATGTACTTGACCATAACTATTATTTTGAAGTAACCGAAAGTTTGAATACTGCCGATTACGGAAAAGTCTTAATAAAATTTGATGAAGTATTGGCTAACGGTTTCGACGGGCAATATTTTTTAAATGGTTTGGCCTCACATTTTAGAGATTTACTGGTGGTAAAAAATACAGCCACCGCTTATTTAATTAGTGGTTCAGAACAAATGTTACCCTTGTACAAAGCTCAAGCTGATAAAATGAGCCCTGGTTTATTATTAAATGCCATCAATATAGCCGACCAGTTTGACCAAACCTACAAAGCCAGCCGTAACCAGCGATTGCATGTGGAACTGGCCCTGATAAAAATGGCCAATATAAATACTGCCATTAATCTGGCCGAGGAACTTAAAAAAAAAAGCCTTGAATTAAGCTCTGAAACCATTCAGTATACTTCGCAGCAAGCCAATAAAGACTTAGCACCCAAACCCTCTTCCGATTCAGGCTCCAAGCCACCGGCCACTTTGCGTATGGGAAACTTGGGAAATATAGTAAATAATCCCACAGCCTTTACCGCCAAAAAAAAGGAAGAGCCAGAAGTAAAACCAGAAACAACAATTACAGAGGAACCTTTAAAAATTGCCGCTGAACCACTGCCACAAAGCAGCCTTAAAGAAATTGTTTTGGCCTTTGCGGAGCTAAAAAAAGCCGAAGGAAAATCATTTGCGTTTGCTTTGCTTAAAGAACTGATGGCGGAAGAACAAGGCGAAAATCTGATTATAACCCTTACCAACAGCCGCGACCAAAACGAGTTTGATGAAATAAAAACCGATTTTTTACGGTTTGTAAACGACAAGGCCGGCAAAAGCTACCAGATAGAAATTAAGATTGAAAAAGTAGCCCAGAAAATTTTAAAGGTTTATACCAACAAAGACAAATTCAATTATTTGGCTGAACAAAATCCATTTTTGATAGAGTTTAGTAAGGAGTTGGGGTTGGAGTTGGAGTAGGAGTTGGGATAATGGAAAAATAGAAAAACCATGATACTTTTACAAGCCGGGATGCTATTCCCAATCTTTTTGATTTTTGGCTTCATTATAGCTTTATTAACTTTCTTTGTGCTAATAGTTCTATATAACTTTATTATTAAAAGAATTAAAAAGGATAATGCAAAAACTATTCATCCACTTTGGGCATTTTTTTTTGCATTTCTTTTCTCAATACTAGTATATTTTACTTGGATAACATATAATGGACCTACATGACCCAAAATAATCCAAGTATGTAACCACTAACTAATCAACTTTTGTAAAGCGGATTAAAGAAACATACGTTTGCAACCCCAACTAGCGCAAGCATCAGTGCAACGGTGCTTGTTCTTTATTTCAAATCAATGAATCCTGCAACTAGTTTCTAAAGTTGTGTAACTGTATTTCATTCCTTGGTTCTCACCTTTGAGCCATGGTAAACACAGAAGCAGAATATGTAATTTGGGGAATAAACTATATATGGTGGGCTCTTATGGCAGTATCGGTTATAGCTGTTTTTGTGTTTGTAAGGATTCGAAGAAAAATGTGAGATTATTTTCTCTCCATACACAACTCCACCAGCACCCCGCCAGTACTTTTAGGATGTAAAAAAGCGATTAGTTTATTATCTGCTCCGGGTTTGGAAGTTTTATTTATCAATTCAAAACCTTCGGCTTGCAAGCGGCTTATTTCAGCATCAATATCGGTTACATCAAAAGCAATGTGATGAATTCCTTCGCCCCGTTTTTCTATAAATTTAGCAATTGGGCTATCCGGATTGGTGGCGGCCAACAGTTCAATTTTTGACTCGCCCATTTTAAAAAAAGATGTGATCACTCCTTCGCTTTCCACCGCTTCCTGTTTGTAGGGCTTTGTATTTAATAAAACGGAATACAGTTTATTGGCGGCTTCCAAATCTTTCACTGCTATTCCAAGATGTTCTATTTTGTTCATGGTACAAGATTACTCTTTTTCTCTCGCCACTAAAACACAAAAACACAAAATCCCGCTAAAAAACTTTGTAAAACTTTGAGCTTTTGTGACTTTGTGGCAAAATTATCTACATTCAAATGCTTAAAAAAATTCCTAAAACAATTTTGAAAATTATAGTGTTATATTTGCACTTAGAATTAGTCTAAATAAGAATTAGATGTTAAAATTACCAATTTACCTAGATAACAACGCCACCACACCGATGGATCCAAGAGTATTGGAAGCCATGCTACCTTACTTTACCGAATATTTCGGAAATGCCGCCAGTCGTAATCACCCTTTTGGTTGGAAAGCCGAAGAAGCTGTCGATTATGCCCGTGAACAGGTAGCGAAACTAATTAATGCAAACGAAAAAGAGATAATTTTTACTAGCGGTGCGACCGAATCAAACAATCTTGCGTTAAAGGGAGTGTTTGAAATGTACCGCGAAAAAGGCAATCACATAATCACTGTAAATATTGAACATAAGGCAATTATTGATACGTGTCGCCACCTTGAAAATCAAGGTGCTGAGGTTACCTACCTTGAACCTCAGCCGGATGGAAGGGTAACGGCAGAGCAAGTGGAAGCTGCCATAAAACCAAATACTATTTTAATATCCATTATGTATGCCAACAATGAAATTGGGTGTATAAACCCGATTCGCGAAATTGGCGAAATGGCGCATAAACGCGGCATTTTATTGCACACTGATGCTACACAAAGTATTGGTAAAATACCTGTAGACGTGATTACTGATTATATTGACTTAGCTTCTTTTACAGCTCATAAAATGTATGGCCCCAAAGGAATTGGAGCCTTGTATGTTCGTCGTAAAAACCCAAGGGTAAAAGTAACTTCACAGTTAGATGGCGGAGGCCACGAGCGTGGAATGCGAAGCGGAACGTTAAACGTAACAGGTATTGTAGGTTTTGGAAAAGCCTGCGAATTAGCTTTAAATGAAATGGCTGAAGAAGGGATTCGTCTAGCCGCATTGCGCGATAAACTAGAACGCGAATTATTAACGCTTGAAGAATCTTATGTAAATGGAAGCATTGAGCATCGTTTGCCTCACGTTACTAATATTTCATTTAAATATGTTGAAGGAGAAGGCTTGATGATGGGCGTAAAAGATATAGCCGTATCATCCGGTTCCGCATGCACCTCAGCTTCTCTAGAACCAAGTTATGTGCTTAAAAATTTAGGATTAGATGATGAATTAGCTCACTCAAGTTTAAGATTTGGATTGGGAAGATTTACCACAGAAGAACAAATAGATTTTGCAATAGAGCATGTTAAAACTGCGGTATTAAAATTAAGAGACATGAGCCCTCTTTGGGAAATGTTTAAAGAAGGAATTGATTTAAAAAGTATAGAATGGGCTGAGCACTAAGTTAGATTTAGGCTTCAAGACACAACAATTTAACAATAAATTATAAAATGGCATATTCAGAAAAAGTAATTGATCACTACCAAAATCCAAGAAACATTGGAACATTAGATAAAAGTTCGAGCAATGTAGGAACAGGATTAGTTGGAGCACCAGAATGTGGTGACGTAATGCGTTTGCAAATTCAAGTAAATGATGAAACAGGAATAATAGAAGATGCAAAATTCAAAACCTTTGGATGTGGCTCGGCTATTGCCTCTTCATCCTTGGCTACGGAATGGCTAAAAGGCAGAACAATTAACGATGCTTTAACCATTGACAATATGGATATCGTAGAAGAATTAGCATTGCCTCCTGTAAAAATTCACTGCTCAGTATTAGCTGAAGATGCAATAAAAGCAGCTATTAATGATTACAGAATCAAACAAGGATTGGAACCAATTGTTGACGGAAAAAAACATTATTAAAAAAACACTTCTACCATTCCTAAGCACAAAACATACATTAATAGATATGGACTACCTAGGAATGACAAACAATAAAAATAATAGATTGTAACATGGTATCAGACGTTGGACATATAACCGTTTCAGAAAAAGCAATGAGTAAAATTTCCTCATTGCGTCAGGAAGGAAATTTAACCCATGAATATTTTATAAGAGTTTCAGTTAAAGGTGGAGGATGCAGTGGTTTAAGCTACAACCTTGATTTTGACGATGAGCTAAAACCAGGTGATCAAGAATTCATTAATGATGGAGTTCGTGTAATTTGTGACCTTAAAAGCTTTCTTTATCTTGCTGGAACAGAACTCGATTTTAGTGATGGTCTAAACGGAAAAGGATTTAATTTTATTAATCCCAATGCTAGTCGCACATGCGGCTGTGGCGAAAGCTTCGCAGTATAAATTTTAATCAGTTAACATATTTTGAGTCCTGTTTCATTTAGAAACAGGACTTTTTTTATTTATAAAAAAAATAAATAGAGCGTATTACATTTTCTAATAAAAAATATTTCAAACGCCACACTTCCACCCACAATTTATTTTTATTTAAATATTCAATAGAATTACCCCTCATATTTCTTTCTAATATGAAAAATAAACATCTACAGACCTGATTTTAAAATATTTTACACACCTGAATATGTGGCACTTATATTCCATGTGGATAAAATGTGGCATAAAATGTCATCAAGTGGTGAATTGTGTTTAATAAACACATAATTTTACACCCGTAATTTTAATACCGATACAGATGCCAAAGTTTATTGGAGAATTTGATGGAAAAATAGACGCCAAAGGGCGTGTAGTTATTCCTGTTGGCTTAAAAAAACAACTCCCTGACGGCTCCACTGACCACTTAGTTATAAATAGAGGTTTTGATAAATGTTTAGTTATATACACGCGAGAGGATTGGGAAAATGAAACTCAAAAACTTGAAGGGTTAGATTCATTTAACAAAGTTGACCGTCAATTTATCCGAATTTTTAATAATGGAGCTACAGAAGTAGGGCTCGATACTGCGAACAGAATTTTAATACCTAAAAAACTTTCGGTCTATGCCGAAATAGAGAATGATGTAGTACTTTATGCTTACAACAATAAAATAGAAATGTGGAGCAAAAAGAACTATGAAGCCCAAATGTCTATTGATCCCGATGAGTTTTCAAAAATGGCCGAAACTGTTATGAGTCGTAAAAATGAAAACAACAACGGATAGCTATCATATTCCTGTAATGGCAACCCAATGTATAGAGGGTTTAAACATTATTGAAGGTGGAATTTATGTGGATGCAACATTTGGCGGAGGCGGTCATGCCAAGTTAGTTTTAGAAGATAACAGAGTTAAAAAACTTTTTGGTATTGATCAAGACGATGATGCTATTAAAAACAAATGGGACGATCCAAGATTAGTAATTATAAATCATAACTACCGATATATGAAACATTTTTTGAAATACCATAAGGCTCTTCCAGTGGATGGAATATTAGCCGATTTGGGTATTTCATCGTTTCAGATAAATGAAGGCACCAAAGGTTTTTCATATCGCTTTGATGAACGGTTAGATATGAGAATGGATCAAGGCGCTGAAATGGATGCAGTTCGTGTTTTAAACGAATACAATAAAGAAGATTTAACTGCTATTTTTAAAGAATATGGCGAACTAAACAATGCATTTCATCTTGCCAATTCTATCATCCAGTACCGACAAGGCAAAGTCATTGAAAAAGTTCAGGATTTATTAGATGCCATTAAACCACAAACGCCCAAAATGGGGGATTATGCTTTCTTATCAAAAGTATTTCAAGCATTAAGAATAGAAGTAAACAATGAAATTGAAAATCTGGAATTGTTTCTAAATCAATGTCAAGAAGTTTTAAAACCTAAAGGTCGATTGGTAATTATGTCATATCATTCATTGGAAGACCGATGCGTTAAAAATTTTATAAATACTGGAAATGTGGAGGGTAATCAAGTAAAAGATGGCTTTGGTAATTTAATACGGCCATTTGAACCCATTAACAAAAAACCAATAACTCCCAATGCCGATGAATTAATGATAAACCCTAGATCAAGAAGTGCTAAACTGAGAATTGCTGAAAGAAAATAATGACCGATCAAAACTCAAATAATGAAAAGACACAAAAAACAGAAAATGATTTTGTAATAAATCCTCGTGAGAATATTACGAAACATCTTCCTTTTCTATTATTCCTATGTGGAATATTGTTAGTTTATATTTTTCTAACACATCGCACTGAGAAAAAAATAAGAAAAATAGAACATCTGAGCAGAGAGGATAAAGAATTATACTCCGAATATATTACCCTTCAAACCGAAATATTAAACGGCAGTAGAAGTTCTAATTTAGAACAAAAGATGTTGAAAGTAGGAATTAAACCAGCCACTGAACCACCAAAAATAATTAAATAAAAAATTTAAGTGCCAAATATTAAACGTTCCATATTGAATCGCATTTTTATCAGCTTCGGCTGTGTAATTGCATTCTCTATATTGGTAGTATGGTTCATCTTTAATATTCAAATGGTCGATGGGGTTAAATGGAGAGCCTTGAGTGACAGCCTAACGATTAAATACAAAGTAATTCATGCAGTTAGAGGTAACATATATTCTGACGATGGAACATTGCTAGCAACCTCTGTTCCTATTTATGAATTAAGAATGGATTTGACAGTGTTACCAGAAGATACTTTTAGAACCTACATACCTATAATTTCAGCAAAGTTTTCTGAAAAATTCAAAGACAAGTCAGCGGTCGATTATCTGTTAGATTTCAAAAAAGGAAAACTTGAAAAAAACAGGTATTTCTTAATAAAAAGAAAACTTAGCTATTTAGATGTTAAAGAAATAAAATCCTGGCCATTATATAAAAAAGGACGTTATAAAAGTGGTTTAATAATAGAAGAAGATAATTACAGGGTAATGCCTTTCAAAAATATGATAGCCCGAACTATTGGATATACAGGAAGTGGCACGGGTAAGGAAAGGGTTGGAATAGAGGGCTCTTTTAATAAAGAACTTGCAGGAATTACAGGCCGCAGATTAGTTCAACGGATTGCCGGAGGTTATCGCCCTGTAAATGACAATAACGAGGTGGAGCCTGTAGATGGCAAAGATATATACACTACTATTAATGTCAATATTCAAGATATTGTTAATAATGCCTTGTTAAATGGATTATCAAAACACAAGGCCCACCATGGATGCGCAGTGGTAATGGAGGTAAAAACCGGAGAAATAAAAGCTATTGCAAACCTTACCGAAACTGGACCCAATACCTATAATGAAACATTCAATTATGCTGTAGGTGAAAGTTTTGAACCTGGTTCTACGTTTAAAATTGTTTCCGCCTTAGCATTGCTCGAAAAAGATAAAATCCAAATGGATGATTCAGTACTTATCAATTACGGACGATTAAAAATCGGCAATAAAATAATGGAAGATGCAGAACCCTCTCCATTCAAAAGCCGATCATTTTCCTACGCCTTTGAACACTCTTCAAATGTTGGAATTTCCACATCAGTGCTCAATGGATTTAAAGACAATCCAAAAGAATTTACAGACTACATTAAAGAATTATCAATAGATAAACCTTTAGAAATAGAATTACCGGGAGAAGGAAAACCATATGTAAAATCACCTGGCAATAATTTATGGAGTAGTATTTCTCTTCCATGGATGTCGATAGGTTATGAAATACGACTCACCCCACTTCAATTACTAAATGTATATAATGCGGTGGCAAACAATGGGGAAATGGTAAAACCTTTTATTGTAAAAGCCATTGGACAAAAAGGAGAAATAGAAAAAAAAATAAAAGGCAGAATACTCAATGAAGAAATTGCCAGTGAAAGTACTATTAACAAAATCAAGGCTCTATTGCGCGGCACAGTCGATAGTGGGACCGCAAAAAGTATAAACAACAGTCGAGTGAAAATTGCAGGCAAAACTGGGACTGCAAACATAGCGAGTGGCAAAGGTTATATTGAAGGGGCTTACTACTCTTCATTTGCGGGTTATTTTCCTGCTGATAACCCTAAATATTCCATCATCATTGTAATTAATAAACCTACTATAGGTGGATATTTTGGAGGAGTTGTTGCCGCCCCAATTGCAAAAGAAATAGCCGAAAAGATATCAGGAATACAATTATTTGAAGGCAATAAACTTTCTGATTCTCTAAAAGATACTGGCACTTTACCATATATTTTAGCTGGCAAAAAAAGCAGAACAAGCAACTTTCTTGATAAGTTTACTAATTACGATTATCACTCTAATGGCGAGTCATCCGATTGGATAACTGCTAAAAAAGATTCAACTGGAGAATACAATTATTTTATTGACAATGAAAATCCAAATACAGTTCCAAACCTTGAAGGCATTGGATTAAGAGATGCTATCAATTGTATAGAGAACAGAAAATTAAAACTAGTTACCTCAGGAAAAGGAAGAGTTTATTGGCAATCACTTAAACCTGGAAGTCAGATTACCAAAGGAAGTACATTATTTATTAAGTTAAAAATATAATGATTTTATTATCTAATATACTGAAAAACATTACTTTAATTGGATCTTACGATTCAAATATTTCAATAAACTCAATAACTATAGACAATAGAATTGCAACTGAAAATGATTTGTTCATTGCTATTAAAGGCACATCTATCGATAGCCATCGATTTATTATAGATGCCATTAAAAGAAAGGTGGCTGCTGTGGTTTGTGAATTTATTCCCGACGATTGTCCTATCGATTTTAATTATATTATTGTCAAAGATTCAAGAAAAATAATTGGCCAAATAGCCTCCAATTATTACAACAATCCTTCTGAAAAACTTAAATTAATTGGAGTAACAGGAACAAATGGCAAAACAACTGTTGCAACACTCTTAAAGAATTTATTTACCCAATTAGGACATAAAACTGCCCTAATCTCCACCATTCAAAATATTATTGGGGATGAAATAATTTCAAGTACACATACTACACCCGACCCTATTTCCTTAAATGCATTATTAGCAAAAATGGTTAAAAAAGGATGTGATTACTGTTTCATGGAAGTAAGTAGTCATGCCATTGATCAAAACCGAATAGGGGGAATAACGTTTGCCGGTGGCGTCTTTACAAATATAACACACGACCATCTAGACTATCATAAAACCTTTGATAATTATTTAAAAGCTAAAAAACAATTCTTTGATAATCTCCCTTCATCAGCCTTTGCCATCACCAATAAAGATGATAGAAATGGCTTGGTAATGTTGCAAAACACAAAAGCTTCAAAATACACCTATAGCCTAAAATCAATTTCTGATTTTAAAGGAAAAATAATAGAAAGTGATCTTACTGGTTTATTGTTAGAAATTGACGGCACACAAGCATGGTATGGACTTTCCGGCGATTTCAATGCGTATAATTTATTGGCGGTTTATGGTACAGCCTTCATTCTTGACGAATCAAAAGAAAAAATCATCAAAGCCCTTACCAATACAAGAGGCGCCAAAGGAAGATTTGAAATGCTGAGAAGCGATTCTGGGGTAATAGGGGTGATTGATTATGCCCATACTCCCGATGCCATAAAAAATGTTTTGGAAACCATAAATAAGGTTAGGACAAAAAATGAAACTTTAACTACAGTAATTGGTTGCGGTGGAGATAGAGATAAAGAAAAAAGACCCATCATGGGTGATATAGCTAGCGCACTTAGCGATAAAGTAATTTTTACGAGCGATAATCCAAGGACAGAAGACCCAGAAACAATCCTATCGGAAATAAAGGCAGGAGTGAAAGCTCAAAATTTTAAAAAAATACTAAAAATAACAAACAGAGAAGAAGCGATTCAGGTGGCGGTAAGTCAAGCAAAACGTGGGGACATAATTTTATTGGCAGGAAAAGGTCATGAAGATTATCAGGAAGTAAACGGTGTTAAAACACATTTTGATGATTTTGAAAAATTGAAACAAGCATTTAAAAATATACAATAACCATGCTTTATTATTTATTTAACTATCTACACGCACATTTCAATGTTCCAGGAACAGGAGCCTTCCAGTACATAACATTTAGAGCTGGGTTGGCCATTATTCTTTCATTGGCTATTTCATTAGTTTACGGAAAACGATTAATAGATGTATTAAGAAGCAAACAGGCGGCAGAAACTATTCGTCAATTGGGCCTAGAAGGTGAAAACACCAAAAAGGGGACTCCCACAATGGGAGGACTAATAATTCTAGGAGCGATACTTATTCCAACATTATTATTTGCAAAACTCAGTAATGTATACATTGTTCTAATGCTGATCACCACTATTTGGCTGGGGTTAATAGGATTTTTAGATGATTATATTAAAATCTATAAAAAAAATAAAGAAGGCTTGGCTGGTAGGTTCAAAATTGTTGGACAAATTGGAATTGGAATAATAGTAGGTGCCACTTTATATTTTCATCCAAGCGTGGTAATTAGGGAAACCTATTCAGAGAATGAAGCCACTGAAGAAATCAAAGCTAACTCGACTCAGAAAAAACTTGAAAATGGAAAAACTATTTATATTCAAGATGTAAAATCAACAGTAACTACAGTACCTTTTGTAAAATCACATGAGTTTGATTATTCAAAATTACTTTTCTTTTTAAGTAATGAAAAAGCTCAAAAATACACTTGGATTGTTTTCATTCTGGCTGTAATATTTATAATTGCGGCAGTTTCAAATGGCGCTAATCTTACCGATGGTATAGATGGATTAGCAGCAGGAAGTTCAGCTATTATTGGGGCCACTTTGGCTTTGCTGGCATTTCTTTCGGGTAACATTATTTTCTCAGATTACCTTAACATAATGTATCTCCCCAATCAAGGAGAATTAACAATCTTCCTAGCCTCTTTTGTTGGGGCGTGCATCGGATTTTTATGGTATAATTCATATCCCGCTCAGGTATTTATGGGCGATACGGGCAGTTTGTCCATCGGGGGAATTATAGCAGTTATTGCCATTATGCTTCGCAAAGAGCTTTTAATTCCTATCCTTTGCGGCATTTTTTTAGTGGAGAATCTGAGTGTAGTTTTACAAGTTAGCTACTTCAAATACACTAAAAAACGATATGGCGAAGGACATCGAATTTTTCTGATGTCGCCACTTCATCATCATTTTCAAAAGAAAGGTTACCATGAAACCAAGATAGTTACACGCTTTTGGATTATCGGAATTATGCTGGCACTTTTCACCATTATCACTTTTAAAATAAGATAAGTAATGGCAAAACGATTAGTCATATTAGGTGCAGGAGAAAGTGGTTGTGGCACAGCCGTATTAGGTTTGTCCAAGGGGTATGACACGTTTGTAAGTGACATTGGAATTATCAAACCAAAATTTGCAGAAGAGTTAAATGCTTTAGGTGTTGAATGGGAAACTGAAAAGCATACAGAATCCAAAATTTTAAATGCCAATATTATTGTTAAAAGTCCTGGAATTCCTAACAAAGCGCCCATTATTATAAAAGCCAAAGATGCTGGAATACCAATCGTTTCTGAAATAGAATTTGCCGCACAGTATACCATAGCCAAACTCATTGGAATAACCGGTACCAATGGAAAGACTACGACTACATTACTTACCCATCATATCCTTAAAAATAGTGGAATCAAGGTTGGTTTGGGTGGAAATATTGGTAAAAGTTTTGCCCGTCAGGTAGCTACCGAAAATCATGATTACTATGTTCTAGAATTGAGTAGCTTTCAATTGGATGGAATGTTTGAAACCCGCATCCATCAGGGCATTTTAACAAACATTACTCCTGACCATTTGGATAGATACGATTACAAATTAGAGAATTATATCCAATCAAAATTCAGGATTACTCAAAATCAAACCAAGGATGATCAATTCATTTATTGCGATGATGACCCTTTAACCAAAGACTATTTAAATTTTAATAAAGGGAATGGCCAAAAGTTGGCATTTTCAATAAACCATGAGGTAATGAACGGAGCCTTTTTACATGGTAAAGAAATTATCGTTCGACTCACCAATCAAAACAAAGAATTTATTATGCCAGTTAATCAACTAACAATTAGTGGTAAACACAACATTTACAACAGTATGGCCGCTGCCATCGTAGCTAACTCTTTCGAAATTAGGAAAGAAAGTATTCGCGAAAGTTTTTCTGATTTCACAAATGTGGAACACAGGATGGAATGGGTAGCTCGTATTAAAGGGGTTGATTTTATCAACGACTCCAAAGCCACCAATGTTAATTCAGCCTGGTATGCTTTGGAAAGCATGGAAACTCCAGTGGTTTGGATTGCCGGTGGAACCGATAAAGGAAATGATTATTCAAGCCTTAAAAAACTGGTAAAAGACAAAGTAAATGTAATTGTTTGCATGGGTTTGGATAACAGCAAAATTCATCAGGCTTTTGGAGCCGATGTGGATTTGATAATTAATACTACTTCAGCTGAAGATGCGGTTCAGGCTGCCTACAAATTCTCTAAAAAAGGGGATACTGTTTTGCTATCTCCTGCTTGCGCAAGCTTTGATCTATTTGAAAACTACGAGGACCGTGGCAACCAATTCAAGGAACAAGTTAGAGCCTTATAAAAACTTTTAACTTTTTGTTTTTAACTTAAAAAAATGGGCTTAAGAAAATGGACAGCAAATAATCTGAAAGGTGATATATACATCTGGTTGGTGGTGTGTATGCTTTCTCTTTTTGGCATACTCGCTGTTTATAGCTCGACCGGAACTTTAGCTTATGCTAAACAATCTGGCAATACCGAATTTTACCTAATAAAACAGGGCGGCATGCTATTATTAGGTTTATTTATAATGTGGCTTTCACATTTGGTAGATTACCGCTACTATTCACGATTATCACAAATTTTATTATTCATTGCCATTCCTTTACTTTTTTATACGTTGGTTTTTGGAAGCAATGTAAACGATGCCCGCAGATGGATTACTCTGCCTCTCATTGGCTTATCATTTCAAACTTCAGATTTAGCAAAGCTGGCTATCATTATGTTTATAGCCCGTTTCTTATCCAAACGGCAGGACGAAATTGATAACAATAAAAAAACACTTTGGCCAATAGTAGCCAGTATAATAATTGTTTGCGGACTTATTGCTCCCGCCAATTTATCTACAGCTTTGGTTCTCTTTATGACCTGCATGGTTCTTTTATTTATTGGTCGAATACCAATAAAATCATTGCTAGCCTTGTCAGGAATCGCCGTATTATTTTTCGGAATAATGCTGGCTGTCATTATTAATTTGCCGGGGCAAGGACGCGTTCAAACCTGGAAAGCCAGAATAGAATCATT
Source organism: Bacteroidota bacterium (assembly GCA_947468275.1). GTDB lineage: Bacteria > Bacteroidota > Bacteroidia > NS11-12g > UBA9320 > JABWCE01. The sequence continues at coordinate 1,880 of CANIKO010000005.1, read as the reverse complement.
TACTGACAAAAAAGATGCAACCGGAAGTTATCAAAATCAACAGGCCAAAATAGCTATTGCCAAAGGTGGAATTTTTGGGGTTGGGCCAGGGAAAAGCAGTCAACGAAATTTTTTACCCTCCCCGTATGCCGATTTTATTTTTGCAATAATATTGGAAGAATACGGCATGATTGGAGGCCTGTTTCTAATATTTTTATACCTTTTCTTTTTATTTCGATGCATCCGAATAGTTATAAAAAGTCCTAAGGCTTTTGGTGCTTTGCTGGCTGTTGGATTAGCGTTTAGTTTAGTTATTCAAGCGTTTATAAATATGGGAGTTGCCGTTAATATTTTCCCCGTTACTGGTTTACCATTACCATTAGTAAGTATGGGTGGAACATCTACCCTATTCACTAGCTTGGCTTTTGGAATTATTTTAAGCGTGAGTCGATATATTGAAGAAGATAAGGAAAATGAAGAAGAAGAAAATACAGAACCTGAGGAGGAGGTAGAAGTTGAACCCGCATAGATTTTTAATATCCGGAGGTGGAACCGGTGGACACATATTTCCGGCCATTGCCATTGCCAATGAAATAAGGGCGAGAGAACCTGAAGCAATTATTGAATTTGTGGGAGCCAACGACCGCATGGAAATGGAAAAAATTCCCGCGGCGGGTTATAAAATTCATGGGATTTGGATAACTGGTTTTCAAAGAAGCTTATCTTTAAAAAACCTGATGTTTCCTTTTAAAGTTCTATCAAGTTTGGCATCTTGTGTTAAGATACTTAAAAATTTCAAACCCGATGTGGTAATAGGAACCGGTGGATTTGCCAGCGGTCCTTTGCTCAAAGTAGCATGTTGGATGAAAATTCCTACCGTTATTCAAGAACAAAACAGTTATGCCGGGGTAACTAATAAATTATTAGGTAAAAAAGTTAGCACTGTTTGCTTGGGTTTTGAAAAAGCCAAAACCTATTTTCCAAAAGAAAAATGCGTAACAACAGGCAACCCTGTCCGACAATCAATTTTAAAATTACCTTCAAAAATTGAAAGTTTAAAGGTTTTGAATCTTGACACTTCAAAGAAAACTATTTTGGTAGTTGGCGGAAGTTTGGGAGCCCGAACTATTAACCAATCCATTGATGGATTAATACAAAAATTCAACTCAGAAAATATTCAATTAATATGGCAAACCGGTAAAAGTTATGAAGCCGCCAATTGGCCTCAATTTGGGTTTGTATCACAGTTTATTGAAAAAATGGAAATGGTTTATGCTGCAGCAGATATAATAATTTCACGAGCCGGAGCTATTGCCATTACAGAACTTTGCATTGTGGGCAAACCTGTAATTTTAGTACCATCGCCCAATGTATCCGAAGACCATCAAACCAAAAACGCCATGGCTTTGGTAGAAGAAAATGCAGCTTTATTGGTAAAAGATGCGGATGCAAAAACAGATTTGTGGATAGCTATTGAAACCTTAATAAACGACAAATCTTTAGCCGAAGAATTAGGAAAAAATATTAAAAAATTAGAAAAACCGGAAGCAGCAAGGGGAATAGTGGATGAGGTTTTTAAATTGGTGAAGAAATGATTTGGAGATTTGAAAATTTGGAAATGGTTTGTCATTCCGACGAAGGAGGAATCTCAAAGAGATGCTTCGTGCCTCAGCATGACAACTAAATACAAAACATTAATTTAACAATAAAGTAAAAAAAAATTGAATCTCTCAACCTATAAATATTACTATTTCCTTGGTATCGGGGGTATTGGCATGAGTGCCATAGCCCGCTATATCAAAGATATGGGATATACTGTTTCGGGCTACGACCGGGTTCGTTCCGAATTATGTGTGGTTTTGGAAAAAGAAGGAATGCTAATAAGCTATGAAGATTCAGAG